>DKGY01000071.1:31455-94973 GCA_002453475.1 Clostridium sp. UBA6758
ACACCTCATTTTTAGTAGAGCCTATACAAGTTAAATGTGCTAAAGCTTCTATACCATATCTGTTTTTAACTAAAGATGATAACTGACATGTTCTATTGTTATTAACACTTCCACCCGCTCCGTAGGTAATACTAATATAGTCAGGATTTAAACCATGCAACCCCTCTAAAGTATCATATATAGTCTCTATTGGTGATGTTGGTTTAGGTGGAAATATTTCAAAAGAAAAAACCACTTCTTTTTCCTTAAATAATTGTTTTATATGCATTTTTTATAACTCCTTTTAGAATAATACAAAACTATATAAGATTTAAATAGTTTATTTTATATTCTTATATTTCTTCATTTTCTCTAATGAAAATATTTAACTATTCTTTTACTTAAATTAATTTATTTTAAAATCTTTCTTATTTAATAGCAGCATAAAATTCATCATTTATTGAACTTTTAATATTACTAATAAATTTATTTATCTTTCTAGATTCTATATTTTTAGTAGTAAATATAATGTTGTCACCTGTTTTAATTATTTTATCTGCTATTTTTTCTTCTTTAATAAGGTTTAATACCTTCTCATTTAATCCGCACTTAGGACTTAATCTTATATAATATCTTTCTTTAACTAAATCTGTATTATTGCATAATTTATATTCTTCCTCATTTATTCCACAACTTTGATAATTATTATATATAATATCAAGGACATCACTTACCACAGCATTTGCTGTANNGTAGTTTACCAGCACCTTCACCATAAAATTTCAGCTCTCCTATGTCATTCCCGATAATAGATACTAAATTATTAGCATCCTCTACCTTTGCATAAAATGAATCCTTAGACAAAATATTAGGTTCTACAGATAAATAATAGTTATTGTCTTTAAAAGAAGCCTTTGCTAATAGTTTTACAGTATATCCTAATTCATTTATTTCCTTTGTATCTACTGACTTAATAGTTCTAATCCCTCTACAGTTAATATCTTCTTCCTTTATTTCTCTTTTAAAGGCTATAGTAGATAGAATTGCTAATTTTCTTCTCACATCATATCCATCAATATCATCTGTTGGATCTGCTTCAGCATAGCCTAACTTTTGGGCAATATCTAAGGCCTCAGTAAAGTCTAAATTTTCTCTAATCATCTTGCTTAATATGAAATTAGAAGTACCGTTTAATATACTATTTATCTCTTCAATATCATTTAAGGTTACTTGTTGCTTTAAAGGTTTAACAATAGGAACTCCACCTGCCACACTAGCTTCATATAAGAATGCTCTTTTATTTTTATTTGCTAAATCTATAAGCTCCTTCATATGCTTTGCAACCACTGCTTTATTGGCAGTTATTACATGTTTACCTGTAGTTAAAGCATATTTTATATATTCATAGGCTTCTTTTATACCTCCTATGGCTTCTATAACTATATCTATATCAGTATCATCTAAAATAAAATAAGCATTATCCGTTAATTTATTTTTACATTCCTTTATACTTCTATCCTTATTTATATCTTTAATAAAAATTTTATTTATGGACAGCTCTTCACCTAATAATGACCTAAAAAAATCTTTTCTTTTATTTATAATTTCATAAACTCCTGTGCCTACAGTTCCAAATCCTAATAATCCTATATTCATAAAAATCTCACTCCTCATTTAATATAATTAGTTACATGTTTTAACTTTTAACTAAATATTCCCTTATCCAATTCGTAAATAAACGCTGTGAATAACTACTCCAATCTAAGTTAGTTTTTTTACTTGAATCATCATTAGGAAAATAATTTTTAGGTAAGTTTATATTTAGTCCATTTTTTATATCTCTTTCATATTCCTCTTTTAAAGTATACTGATCATACTCAGGATGTCCTGTAATATAAATTTGTTTTCTATCTTTAGTGCTTAACATATAAATACCAGCTTCTTCTGATTCACATAAGACTTCTAATTCTTTTATTTTTTCTATATCTTGTTTTCTAACTTTTCCATATCTTGAATGAGGAACTATAAATCCATCATTAAATTCTTTTAATAGGGGCGAATTTTTATTTACTACTACATGAGAAAAAACTCCGAATATCTTTTCTGTCGTTACACATTTATTTATCCCATAATTGTGATATAATCCTGCTATAGCAGCCCAACATATATATAAGGTTGACTTTACTTTTTGGTTAGAATAATCAATTACTCTCTTTAGTTCCCCCCAGTATTCGATATCATTAAAATCTAAAAATTCTAAGGGAGCTCCAGTAATAATAATCCCTTCATAACTACTATTTTCTATCTGCCTCAGGGATTTATAATATCTCTCTAAATAGGTTTTATCTATATTTCGTGGAGTATGTGATTCCATATACAAGAAATCCACCTTTATATTTATATTCATATTGCCAAATATATTTAGAAACTGAAATTCTGTTTCACATTTTTTAGGCATTAAGTTTACAACTAAAATACATATCACATCTGAATGGTAACTGTGCGAAGTATCCTCTATTTGGATTCCATGATTAATTAACTTATTAACTGATAAAAGATTTTTATCTACTATTAAGGACATTCCATCACCATTCCTTTAAAACTGCTTTTTTAAGAGCTTGATCTATATCTTCTATAAGGTCATCTACATCTTCTATTCCAATAGACACTCTTATCATATCTGGTGTAACTCCAGCATTTAATTGTTCTTTTTCATTTAGTTGGGCATGAGTAGTACTTGATGGATGTATTACAAGGGATTTAGCATCTGCAACATTAGCAAGATGTGAAAATATATTCAATGATTCAATAAATCTTGCACCTTCTTTTACTCCACCTTTTATACCAAATGTAAATATGGAACCAACACCCTTTGGAAAATATTTTTCTGAAAGAGCATAATATTTATTCCCTTCTAAGCTAGGATAATTTACCCAAGACACAAATGGATGTTGTTGTAAAAACTCTGCAATTTTTTTAGCATTTGACACATGCCTTTCTACTCTCAATGAAAGAGTTTCTAGTCCTTGTAAAAATAAAAATGAGTTAAAAGGACTTAAAGATGCTCCTGTATCTCTTAAAAGTTGTACTCTTGCTTTTACAATATAAGCTGCTGCTCCTATATCTTTAGCATATACTATGCCATTATAACTAGCGTCTGGTTTGTTAAACTCTGGGAATTTGGAATTATTCAACCATTGAAAATTTCCGGAATCTACAATTATTCCACCTATTGAAGTTCCATGTCCACCTATAAACTTTGTTGCAGAATGAACTACAATATCAGCTCCATGTTCTATTGGACGTATAAGATATGGTGTCCCAAATGTATTATCTACAATTAGGGGTATGTTGTGCTCATGAGCAATGTTAGCCACCTCTTCAATATCAATAAGATTTATTCCTGGGTTTCCTATGGTTTCGATATAAATTGCCTTAGTTTTGTCATTTATAGACTCTCTAAAATTTTCTATAACATCTGGGTTTACAAATACGGTTTTAATACCTAACTTAGTAAGAGTTGTAGATAAAAGATTGTATGTGCCTCCATATAAAGTGCTAACTGCAACGATTTCATCTCCTGCTCCTGCGATATTAATTATGGCATATGTGATTGCAGCAGAACCAGATGCAACTGCAAGAGCACCCACACCACCTTCTAAAGCTGCCACTCTTTTTTCAAAAACATCCGTTGTTGGATTCATTATTCTAGTGTAAATATTTCCTTCTTCCTTTAAAGCAAATAGGTTAGCTCCATGCTCAACGCTATTAAAAACATAGGATGTAGTCTGGTATATGGGAACTGCCCTAGAGCCTGTTACACTATCTACTTCCTGACCTCCATGAACTTGTAACGTATCAAATTTTAATTTTCTTTCTACCACTTTAATCTCTCCTTAAAATATTTTTATTAGATAACATAAAATCCCCTTTCATCTAAATTTAAATAATCTAGATGAAAGGGGATTTACATACAAGGGTACCCATGTTATAGTTCCCTCTCATCTTTCTCTAAATTTATAAAATTAGAGTAGGAATTGGCACCTTTTCAGACAAATGGGTCTGAAGGTTGCCGAGGTTTCATAGGGCCTATCCCTCCACCTCTCTTGATAAGAGTTTCATTATTAACTTTTAAATATTATATTTTCTACAAATAATTTGAAAAACAAAAAACCTCTTTCACTGAAAGAGGTTGTAGCAATCATCTTCTTATCTTTCAGCTCATACTGTAGGATTTAGCACCATATATGTATATGAACACATTGGTTGCTGGGTTTCATAGGGCCTATCCCTCCACCTCTCGTGATAAGTATTATATTAAATATTTTATTACATTCCATTATAATGACTATAGATGTCCATGTCAATAACTTTTTTATATAATGTACAATTAAACTAGAATATCAAAGTAAATACTCTATATCCATAGATTTATTAATATTATACTTCTTTATATGCTTATTATTGAAAAAGTCAACTAGTTTTTAAAAATAAAGTTTATTTATCTAATTCAATTAATTACTTTTTTTCCTTATCAGAAGGTGAATACTTACGTACTACAAAAATTTCCACTCTTCTATTTTTAGCTCTACCTTCTTCTGTAGAATTATCAAATTTAGGCATATATTTAGCATAAGCTTGAATAGACATTTTTTCTGCACTAACTCCGCCTGATTCAGTCATAAAATTCATTACATTTATAGCACGCATTGAACTTAACTCCCAATTAGAATGAAAGTTTTTATTATTTATAGGCACATTATCTGTATGTCCAACTATTTTAATATCATTATCTAGCTCACCTACTATTTTAGAAATTTCTAAAAGAAAAGGAGTTGATTCATTTAACACTTTTGCATCTCCAGAATTAAAAAGTATAACATCTTGTATCGATATTTCTAGGCCTCCCTCATTAAGTTCAACTTTAACATTATCTGAATACCCTTCACTCCCTATTTTCTGCTGCAACATTTCTTTAACCTGTTCCATTTGACTTTCTTCAGCTTCTGGATTTGAAATACCTTCTAATCCAGATTCATTTAAAGTTTGGCCCTGGCTAGTACCATGTTGAATTATTCCTTTACTCCCTGAAAAAATTGAATTAAATTCTCCGCTAACTTTTTCTAACTTTTCTTTATCTAATCTTACTCATAGCAAACATAACAATGAAAAGCGCTAATAATAATGTTAGCATATCAGCATAAGGAATAAGCCATGTTTCATCAACATGCTCTTCGTGATGTTCTTTCTTTCTACTCATCATTATGCCCCCTATTTACTATTATTATCCTCTTCATATTTGATTCTATCTCTCGGCTTTAGCATACTAACTAACTTTTCTTCTATGCTTTTAGGTTTTTTACCCTCTTGAATCATCAGTATTCCTTCAAGCATAATATACATATTATTTATCTCTTCATTTAATTTTCTCTTCATTCTAGATGCAAATGGATGGCAAATCACGTATCCAAAGAAAATACCATAAAGTGTCGCAACAAAGGCTGCTGCTATCATATGTCCTAGCTTTTCTGTATCATTCAAGTTTCCAAGTGCACCAATTAATCCTATTACTGCTCCTAAAACTCCTAGGGTTGGAGCTGCTCCACCTGCTGTTGTAAAAATTGAAGCGCCCACACGATGTCTTTCTTCCATGCTCTCAATTTCAACATTTAAAACATCACTAACAAATGCTGGTTCTGACCCATCCACTATCATTTCAAGCCCTTTTTTTATAAATTTATTTTCTATACCCTGTATAGTATTTTCAAGTGATAGCAGACCATTTTTTCGAGTTATTTGTGCTATTTCTACAATTTGTTTAATAATTAAACCTGGCTCTTTTTTTTCTTCCCTAAAAAGTGCTTTAAATATTTTAGGGACTTCAAGAAAATCATTTTTAGGAAAAGAATTCATTACTGCTGCACTAGTACCAATGAGGATTATAATTGCCGCAGCTGGATTCAATAGTACTAAAACATCTGCCCCTTTTACAATCATCCCTACAATCACTGCAAAAAACCCATAATTACACCAAAAAATAAAAAAATATCCATTTTATCCTCCTTAATTTCACCTTTTAAATTTTGTGCACCTAAAATTAAAAATTATAATACCTCTTTATAAATAGTTTACTTTTCTATATAGCTATCTTATTGAAAATTCCTCCTATATATCTAATAGTTTTAAATGTAATTTAAAACTATTTCTCACAATCTATACTTAGATAAAATTTTATAGGAGAATTATATCACTAAAAATATAATTAAAATTTAGCATAATAAGCATTTAACTTAAATTTAACCATTCTATAACAGAACCAATATTACCTATATACTAATGAGTTTATTAGAATAAAGATTAGTTAAGTAAATCTCATGTATTTATAGTTTAGAGTAAGTAAACTTAATCTTTTTACCATATTTAACCTAGAACAATTGACTTTGTTGTTTGATTCCTACTAAACTAATATGCTATAATGAGTTCACTATATTTTAAAATAAGGGGGAATATAAGAATGGACGGGAGCCCCAGTGGCAGTTTTATTCTAATCTTTTTACTAATCTTAATAAATGCTTTCTTTGCATCTGCAGAAATGGCAATTGTATCTTTAAACAAAACTAAACTAAATCTTTTAGCAGATGAAGGTAATAAGAAGGCCTTACTTCTTCAAAAAATTTTAAAGGATCCTAATAATTTCTTATCTACTATCCAAGTAGGAATTACCTTTGCAGGTTTCTTTGCATCTGCTTCAGCAGCTACATCTATTTCTGTAGGCTTTTCAGATACACTATCCGGATTTGGTATACCATACAGTGATAAAATAGCTCTAATTGCAATAACCTTACTTATATCTTATCTAACTTTAGTTCTAGGAGAACTAGTTCCAAAGAGAATAGCTCTTCAAAATTCAGAGAAGGTAGCTATGTTTTCTATAAAAGCTATAGTTCTTATATCTAAATTTACTAAACCTTTCGTATGGTTTTTATCTTGTTCTACTAATCTTATAATGAGACTCTTTGGAATTAAGACAGATGGTATAGAAGATCAGGTTTCAAGAGAAGAAATCAGAAGTCTTATTGAAATTGGGCAAGAACAGGGTGCTATTAATAAGATAGAGCGTGAGATGATTGATGGTATAATTGAGTTTGATGACACCATGGCTAAAGAAATCATGACACCACGAACTGAAACATACTTATTAGATGTAAATGATTCCATTAAAGACAACATAAGTTATATCCTAAGTGAAAGTTTTTCAAGAATACCTGTCTATGATAAGGACTTTGATAATATTGTAGGTGTGCTTTATATGAAAGATATATTTGCAAGCATAGTAGAAAAAGGTATAGACAATATTTCTATTAACGATATAATGAAAAAGCCTTATTTTGTTCCTGAGACAAATTCTATTGATAATTTATTCAGAGAACTTCAGACAAATAGGAATCATATGGCTATATTAATAGATGAATATGGTGGTTTTTCAGGTATTGTTACCATAGAAGACATTATTGAAGAAGTAATGGGCGAAATTTGTGATGAATTCGATAATGAGCAACCTGAAATAGAAAAAATAGATGAGGAAAACTATATAGTTAGTGGATTACTTACCCTATCTGATTTGAATGATTTTTTAAATATCTCTTTAGATTCAGAAGTTGCAGATACTATAGGTGGTTTATTCCTTGAAACCTTTGGAACTTTCCCTAAGGACACAAATAACCATCAAGTTCAAATAGATAATATAACCCTAAAACTTTTAGCCTTAGATGATAGAAGAATAGATAAAATTCATCTTATAATAAATAAAAGTAACAGTGCTGAATTTTAATTTAAAGTAGTTACTTAAATTGAATATAAATTTGGCTATCTAAAAAAACTAATACCATAAAATAATTTTACATTTATATTATTAAGTGCAAATTTATTTTTATGGTATTAGTTAATTATTTTAAGATAGCCTTTTAATAAATTATTCAAATTGAGAATTATATAGTTGACTATAAAATCCCTTTTGTTTTAATAATTCCACATGATTTCCTTGTTCAACTATGTTTCCATCATTAACGACTAAAATATGATCTGCATTCCTTATGGTAGAAAGCCTATGTGCAATTACAAAGCAGGTTTTATCCTTCATTAAATTTCTCATAGCTTGCTGAATTTGAACTTCCGTTCTAGTATCAACATTAGAAGTTGCTTCATCTAAAATAAGCATCTTTGCATCTAAAAGCATAGCCCTTGCTATGGTTAGAAGTTGTTTTTGTCCTTTAGATACATTAGCTCCATCATCAGTGATTACTGTATCATATCCCTTAGGAAGCCTTTTTATATATGAATGGATTTTAGCTGCTTTAGCTGCTTCTACAACATCTTCGATAGTTGCCTTTTCATTACCATAAGCAATATTTTCAAATATACTTCCTTCAAATAGCCAGGTATCTTGAAGAACCATAGCATAAGCTTTTCTTAAACTCTTACGTGTAACCTGTGATATTGAATTTTCATCTACCTTAATATCTCCTTCATTAACATCGTAGAATCGCATAAGAAGATTAATTAAAGTAGTTTTTCCTGCTCCTGTAGGTCCTACTATAGCAATCATACTTCCAGCAGGTGCATTCATGCTAAGATTCTTAAGAATAATCTTATTCTTATTATATCCAAAGGAAATATTCTCTACCTTCACACTTCCTTCCATATCCACAAGTTCCTTAGCGCCTTCTTTATCTGCTACCTCTGATAGCTCATCCATTAATTGAAAAATTCTTTCAGCAGCAGAAAGGGAAGATTGAAATTCTCCCATAATATTAGCCGCTTCATTAATAGGTCCTGAAAATTTTCTAGAATATAGTACAAATGATGATATGTTCCCTAAAGTCATTTGTCCAAAGAGATACATAATAGCCCCGAAAATACTGATAAGAGTTAAAGATAAATTATTCATAAAGTTAACTGATGGTCCAACCATAGAACCATAATAATCGGCACGGTAATAAGCATTTACAGCTTCTTCATTCTTACCTGCAAATTTTTTCTTTGTATTTTCTTCTTGATGATAAGCCTTTAGAGTCTTTTGACCTGATATAAACTCCTCCACCATTCCATTAAGTTCTCCTAATTTTCTTGAACGATTACGAAACATTGGTCTTGTTACTCTTGTTATTCTCTTTGTAAGTATAATGGACATTGGAACTGTAAATACAAATACTAAAACTAACCTTTCAGATATCATAACCATGGACACAAAAGATATTACCACAGTAATTATGCTTGAACAAATACTAACTAAATCAGATGTGAGGGTAGAATTTAAAGTATCCACATCATAGGAAATTTTACTTATAATATCCCCTGTTGCATGAGTATCAAAATATCCTACTGGAAGGGATAATAACCTATCAAATAAATCTTTTCTCAACCTATAGGATATTCTCTTACTAATTTCTAGCATAAGCATTGATAAAATATAAGCCAAAATGGAAGATAGAATATAAAATATAATCATAAGTCCACAGTAGTAATATACCTTAGAAAAATTTACAGCTCCCCTTCCAAGATTAATATTATCTATGGCATAACCTGATAACATTGGTCCAATAAGTGCAAAAATATTAGAACCCATGGATAATAAAATTGCTATAATCATTAATATCTTATATTCAAATAAATAGGACATTACTCTTTTTAAAGTATTCTTTTTTCTATCTTTCATAAATTATTAATGTCCTCCTTTTAACTTTAATTTTCATATCTTACTCTCCCATCTGAGACTTATTAATTTCTTTGTATATACCACAACTTTCAATAAGCTCCTCATGAGTTCCATAACCAACAACATACCCATCTTCTAACACACATATGTGATCTGCATTAAAAATTGAACTAATTCTTTGAGCAATCATTATAGTTGTAGTATCTTTAAAATGTTCTGTAAGATTTTTTCTAAGTACAGCATCTGTCTTATAATCTAAAGCACTAGAGGAATCATCTAAAATTAATATTTCTGGGTGTGCTGCTATAGCTCTAGCTATAAGCATTCTTTGCTTTTGTCCACCACTTAAATCTGCACCTCTTACTGCAACTTTAGTATTAAAACCTTCTCCCTTGTCTTCTATAAACTCTGTTGCCATGGCATAATCTGCTGCTGATCTTATAGTCTCCTCATCTAAAGCCCTTCCAAATCTAATGTTCTCATAAATTGTATCCGTACTTATAAAATCATTTTGAAATACAATTCCAAATTTTTCTCTTAATTTTTTCATATCAATAGATCTAACATCTTGCCCATTTATATAAATTGCACCTTCATCTACATCATAAAACCTCATTAACAATTTAATTAAAGTAGATTTTCCTGAGCCTGTAGACCCTATAATACCTAATGTTTTACCTTTTTTAACTCCAAAGGTTATATTACTCACATTTTCTTCTTTATGATTGTAAGAAAAAGATACATTACTAAATTCAATAGCATAATCAGTTTTTATGCTTGGTATATCTTTAATTACTAACTCTTCTTTTTCATTTAGTATTTCGGTAATACGCTTTGCAGAAGCACTTGCTTTGGAGTAATTAGTAAAAACTCTAGAAATAAATAAAAGAGCATTTAATATTAAAGTTACATAGGTTAAAAATGCAATTATTACTCCTGGTTTAATAGCTCCACTATTTACTCTGTAAGCTCCGGCCAAAATAACAAATACTGTTCCCACATTTAAGCAAAGGTTCATTACTGGATTTAATACAGACATAACCATACCACTCTTCTTTTCTTGAACTACTGTGGCCTCATTTCGTTCATTAAATTTTTTCTTTTCATAGTCTTCTTTTGATAAAGCCTTAATTACACGAATTCCTGTAACATCTTCACGAACCACACGTACAAAATCATCTACTTTTTTCTGAACAATTGAATACATGGGAATACCAACTTTTGAAACGTACATAATAGTGAGAAAAATAATAGGCATTACTGAAATCATTACAAGGGTTAGTAATGGATCTAAAGTCAAGGTTATAATTATTCCACCAATAAGCATTATAGGAGCTCTGATACCAAGTCTTTGCATCATTCCTATCATCTGATGAATATTATAAGTATCAGTGGTGGCCCTAGAAATTAAAGAAGGTAGTGTAAAAGCATCCACTTGCTTATCAGAAAGACAAATCATTTTAGAGAATAAATCATTTCTGACTCTCTCTGTGGTATCTCTTGCCACCTTTGAAGCCATTCTATTAGCTAATATATTAAAGGTCACTGCACAAATTGCACATAAAAGCATAATTCCGCCCCAAATTAAAATTAAAGATACTTGTTTCAATGGAATAATTTCATCAATCATATAAGACAAAATCCAAGGAATAGCTAACTCTACAATAGTTCCAGTAAATTTTATGGAAAATCCTATAATCATGTTTACTGTATAAGGTTTTAAATACTTAAATATTTGCTTCATAATATTCCACCTATAAAATTAATATATTTCGTTATCCTAAATATATTATATCTTAAAGCTTTTAAAAAATCTATTTTAAAATTCAAAAATTATACTTTAGCAATTTATAGTTCTAAAGGTTTACCTAATAATTTTTAGATGATAAAATAGTAAGAACAAGGAGGTGCCATGTTGAGAGAAATAGATTATATGGCTATAGATGCTGCTAATGATCAGGATCTATTGAATAGTTTCATTGAACAAAATGAGTTGTTTATTTTGAAATGCACATCAAGAATAACCCGGAAATACATAACTAAAAGTGATGATGAATGGTCTGTTTCACTTCAGGCATTTGTACAAGCAATTCAAGGTTACGAATTAAGCAAGGGAAATTTTCTTAGTTTTGCTAGGCTTATAATCCATAGACGTCTTATTGACTATATTAGACTTCAAAAAAAATATAACTTAGAATTATCCGTAAATCCTGCCATATTTAATTGTCAGTTAGATGAAAATGAAGATGATAAAGATATTGCACTTGGACTTGCTGTAGCAGAAAAGGTATGCCAAAAAGACAACTATACACTAAAATTTGAGATTGAAGCTGCAAATGAAGTATTTTCCCATTACGGTTTTTCTTTTTTAGATTTATCTACCTGCTCACCTAAAGCTAAAAAGACAAAATCGTCCTGTGCAAAAGTTGTAATATATCTACTTAGTAATCCACTATTAATTAATGAATTACAAACTTCAAAACAATTGCCATTAAAAATAATTGAAAAAAATTTAAATGTACCCCGAAAAATATTAGAACGTCACCGAAAATATATAATAGCAGCAGTGGAGATACTATCCGGAGAGTATCCAAATCTAGCTTACTATTTCAGGTACATCAGAGAGGAGATTAACAAATGAAATCTGTTGTTGTAGAAATCAAGGCTGGCTATGCTGCAGTCCTTTCTGAAGATGGCTGCATATCAAAAATTAAAAATAGAAATTATATCATTGGGCAGGTGATTGAAATTAAAAGTAGCAAGTTTAAAAATATAAATAAATTGGTAATGTGTTCTGCTTTAACAGCTATGATTGCAATTGCAGGAGGCATAACCCTATGGGCCTATAAAACACCTTACTCTTATGTGAGTTTAGATGTAAATCCTTCTATAGAATATTCTTTAAATCGTTTCGACAAGGTAATTAGTGTAACCGCAGTAAATGATGATGGTCAGGAAATTCTTAATGAACTTGAGTTGGACAAGCTTGAAAATCAAAATATTGAAGATGCAGTTGCTGAAACAGTTAATCAAATTAGTAAAGATGGTTATTTTGATAATAACATTGATAATGACATCGAGGGTGGAATTATTATTGCAACTTCTGGTGAAGATCTAGAGAAATCAGATGAACTTGCTGAGAAATTGCAAAAAAGTTTGGAAAATGAAATTGAAGAAATAGGTGAAGATATTAAACTTGAAACAATAAGTGTTGGACTTGAACGAGTACAAAAAGCAAAAGAACTTGGCGTAACACCTGGTAAATTAAATTTAGTTGAAAAACTACAAAATAGTTCTACAGATCCAGAGAGCATTGTTGTTGAAGAGTGGTTAAACAAACCAGTTAAAGATATTATGAGTGCTATTAAGGAAAATAAAAAAGCTAAAGTAGAACAAAATGAAACTTCTGAAGAATCAACTACAGATAATGCAGAAGTAGTAGATGAAATAAAAACTGACAAAGCCCTAACTAAAGAAGATGAAAAGACCAATAATACTGAAGTTACTCAGGAAAGATCTAACCAAAACTCTCAGAATAAAGTAGAAAAAGTTACTAACAAATCTGAAAAAACTGAGGAGAAATCTACTAATAAACCTGAAACCACTGAGAAGAAAAACAACAACACTGAAAAGACTAAAGAAAAAACACCTAATAAACCTGAAAATCCAGGAAAAAAAGGTAATGACAAATCAAATAAAAACTAATATTAGTTTTTATATATATAACTAATGATAAAAATATAATTAAAATATACTAATGATAAAAACATCGTAAAGTACAATAAAAAATACAAAGAGTATGCCCCTAATACCCCCATACTCTTTGTATTTTTTATATGCTTATAAACAGATTTCTTAGCTTTTTTGAAGCTCAGAAATCGTTATCTAGGGACGTAACAGCTCTTAACTCCCGATTTGAAAAAGATGGGATTATTAGAGCTGGTAGCCATCGGATAAAACCATAAATATCCCTGAAACCTCCACGAACAGAACAACTAGTTAAATAGTTAAATAGTTTCCTATATAAATATTTATATAGGAAACTATTTTTATATCTAATGAAATTTTTCTATTATATTAAAATTAATATTTAAAATATTCTTTTATACATTCAAAGCAAGTATTTATCATAAATTCTATTTCATCCTTATTTATAACATAAGGCGGTATGAAATAAAGCACATCTCCCATAGCTCTTAACAGTAAGCCTTTCCTTAGTGCTATTTTATAAATTTCATATCCTACTCTACTTTGCCAAGGATATCTCTCCTTTGTATCTCTATCCTTTACTATTTCAATGGCTGTAATCATGCCTATACTTCTTACTTCTCCTACAAACTTACAACTCTTTGCCTTTTCCAGTGTTAGTTCTTTTATTAATTTTCCTTTTTCTTTGTTATTCTCTATAATCTTATCTTCTTCAAATATCTTTAAATTTTCTAAAGCTATAGCACATGACATGGCATTTCCAGCATATGTATGGCTGTGTAAGAAAGATTTTCTTTCAGAGTAGTCACCGTAAAAATAATTATATATTTCATTAGTGGTCATAACTACAGACATTGGCATATATCCTGCAGAAATCCCCTTTGAAAGGCACATAAAATCTGGACTTATATCTGCATGACTACATGCAAACATTTCTCCAGTTCTTCCAAATCCCATGGCAATCTCATCTACAATTAAATGCACATCATACTTATCGCAAAGATTACATAGCTTTTTAAGATAAATAGGTGAGTAAATTTTCATACCTGCTGCCCCTTGAACCATTGGTTCAACTATTACAGCACTTATCTCCTCATGATTTTCATCTAAACATTTTTCCATAGCTTCAAAGCATTCAGCATTACATTGCTCTCTATTACATCCATATTTACATCTGTAACAATCAGGTCCATCAATCCTAAGAGTATCTAAAAGCAATGGTTTATATATCATATTAAAAGCATCAATATCACATACGGATAGTGCTCCTAAGGTTTCTCCGTGATAAGCATCACTTAAAGCCACAAATTTCTTCTTTTTAGTTTTATTTCTTTGCATATTATAATGAAAGCTCATCTTCAAAGCTATTTCCACTGCGGAAGAACCATTATCTGAGTAAAATACTTTATTTAATCCCTTTGGTGTTATAGCTACTAGTTTTTCTGCTAGATCTATAGCTGGTTTATTAGAGAAATTAGCAAAAATAACATGCTCTATATCATCTATTTGATTTTTAATAGCTTCATTAATTCTTTTATTACTATGTCCTAGGGTATTTGTCCACCAAGATGATATACAGTCTAGATATTTACTTCCATTGATATCATAAAGCCAGACTCCTTCTCCCCTTTCTATAACTATGGGATTAAGCTCCTCATAGTCCTTCATCTGAGCACAAGGATGCCATATATATTCTAAATCTCTTTTTACATAATTTTCCATATAAACACCTAACCCTTTACTATAATTCTTCCATCCATGTTAAGATATTTTTATCAGTAAATTCATTTTCAGCATACCTTCTTATACTTTCTATATTCTTCTCTATACTGCTTTCATCTAGGTTCTCTATGGCTTTAAATTTGGCTACTATTGGAACTCCAGTAAGCCTTTCAATAACATTAATATTATCTTTAGCTATATAAGTGTCTTCATAATTATTTATGATTATCCCCTTTACCTTAATTCCTAGATACTGAATACATTTTATAGTAAGTACAGTATGATTTATTGTTCCCACTCCAGCCCTTGCTACAACTAATGTACTCATATTTAATTCCTTAATAAGGTCAGCTAGAGTATATATATCTTCATCATTATCTATTAGTGGACATACTATTCCTCCACTACCTTCAGCAATTATAAAGTCATATTTTTCTTTTAACTCTTCATATTTTTTTCTTATTATATTTAAATCTATAAACTTACCTTCTATTTTTGCTGCCAAATGTGGAGATACCGCTGTCTTATATACATATGGAGTTATATTTTCATAGGGTTCATTTAATCCACTAACTCTACTTACTAAATCGGTATCACCAGGGATTAGCTTATCTCCTTTTTCTATAGCTCCACTTAATGCACCTTTAAAATATGTTGCACTGTGACCTTTACTTCTGAGAACATGGAGAAGTCCTGCAGTTATAATGGTTTTTCCTACATCTGTATCTGTTCCAACTATAAATATTCCCTTAGTCATTGCTTCTAACCTCCAGCTTAAGCTCACCAATCATTCTCTTATCATCACATATCTTATTTCCAGAAGTAGTTAAATAATTTCCAGTGATTGTGGCATTAGCACCTGCATTAAAGCAACCTTTTCCTAAATCTTTAATAAGATTTCTACCACCTGCCAATCTTATTAAAGCCTTAGGATTTATAAATCTAAAAATAGCAATAGTTTTTAGAATATCCTCTTGAGTTAAATTTTTAGAGCCCTCAAGAGGAGTTCCTTTAACAGGATTAAGTATATTAACTGGAATAGACATGACATTTAACTCTTCTAACTGAAAGGCAAGATTAATTCTATCTTCCCAACTTTCTCCCAGTCCAACGATTCCTCCTGAACATACAGTCATTCCAGCTTCTTTTGCAGCTTTTATTGTATCTATTCTTTCTTCATAACTATGAGTTGTACATATTTCCTTATAAAATTCTTTACTTGTTTCTAGGTTGTGATGATACATTTTTATTCCTCTTTCCTTTAATTTAAGAAAATCATCATATCCAAGTATTCCTAGTGAGGCACATAAATCCATACTTAACTCATTATTTAGTTCCTCGTATATATCTAAAATCTTTTCAAAATCACTACCTACAATACCTCTACCACTTGTAACTAAAGAAAATCTATTTACTCCTTCTGCTTCATTTTCTTTTGCTAGCTTTAATGCTGACTCTTTGGAAACTAAATCATAAACTTCCACATTAGTGTTGTAGTGGGCAGATTGAGCACAGAATTTACAGTCTTCAGAGCATCTTCCTGACTTTGCATTCATAATAGTACAAAGATCAACCTTATCTCCACAAAAAGTTTTTCTTATATTGTCAGCACTAATGCATAATTGCTCTATATCCTCATTGCTGTCTAGCTTTGTTAAACTTAGAGCTTCTTGAAAGTTTATATTTTCTCCTAATAGAACTCTTCTTTCTAAATCCTTAATAAAATTTATCATACTTAAAACCTTCTTCCACCTTTAATTTATATATCCATTTCTTTTTAATATAGGTATTATTTTTACTGCTACATAAGCTGCAAAAGCTGTTAAAACTAAATCTCCAACTATACATACTAAAAAGCCATTAAAAAATGCTAAGTGNNATAATGACATAGGTTGTCCTAAATATAAGTTATAGCTGATATAAAGATATATAACTCCAAATAAATAAACAAAAAATAATCCAGCTAAAAGCATTCCCATAGCTTTAGTAAAAGTTAATTCCTTAATTTTTTTTCTTATCTTCCCTATAACGCAGGCAGCTACTATAAATCCTATAAGATATCCAAAAGTAGGTTTAAATATATAGCTCAAGCCTCCACCTTCAGTGAACACTGGTACACCTGCAAGGCCTACCATAACATAAACTATTTGGGATAGTGCACCTAGCTTAGAACCTAAAATAACACCTGCTAAAGCACAAAATAAGTATTGAAGGGTAAATGGTACATAGGGTATTGGAATTTTAATAAATGCACCGATAGCTGTTAAAGCTGCAAACATGGCTACTAAAATTAAGTTTCTAGTATTATTAGTGTTTTTCATAAATCTACTCCTTAAAATATTTATTTTATGGTTTTGATTATAATTAAGAATTTTCGCATTGTCAACCATATTTATAATTATAGTTTACGATATTGCTATAAGTATTTTTTCTTTACTCTATACTAAAAATGCATTAAGTATTATTAGCAAGTAAACAAAAATTAAAGAGCATGCTCTTTATAGAACAATGCTCTCTAATTTATCAAGTTTTATATTTATTATTTTGCATAGGCTCTATTTCAAAATTCTTTGATGATTTCACAAAAGTTTAGCCTGTACCTTAATATTTAACTAATTTTAAAACAGCTTCTTTACTGGAACATAGATTTCCATAACTGTATCTGGTCTGTAATGGCAGCGTTCATCATAAAATTCAAAATCCAATTTACCTTCGTCATAGATATATCCACTATCTTTAAACCATTCTTCAAATATATATCTCCACGTTTCTTTAATTACATCTGAAAATTCAATTTGCTGAGGATCTACAGTGACATCCACTGGTGGAGTAGTAAATACTGCATACTCAGCTTCTGGCACTTCTACTGTAATCATATCACTTGTAACTTTAGAGAAATCCTCCACAATAACTCCTAAAAGATAGCTTACATTTCCTCCTTCATCTGTTGGAACACATAACCCAACTTCTCCATGTTTAGGAGGATTTAAGATTTCATACATCTTTGATTCTAAATTTTCTCCATCATAATTACTCCAAAAGGATGCAATATCCTTTGTATAGCTTGTTCCTCCAATATTAGTCTTTATTCCATATCCAGCTACCTTAAAAGCTGGCTTTTTAACAATAATAGGATTCATAATATAACCTCCAATTTTAAATGTTGTTTCCTTATTAAAATACCCATCCATTCTAGCTACATATTGCGTTGGACTATATCCAAAAGCTTTCCGGAATGCCTTTGAAAATCCACTAGGTGTTTCAAAGCCATATTCAAAAGCAATATCAATAATCTTTTTTCCTTTAAATAATTCCATTGCTGCTAATGATAATTTACGCTTTCTAAGGTATTCCATTATGGATACCCCTTTACATAATGCGAACACTCTACAAAAGTGGTTTACAGAATAACCAACATAATCAGCAATCTCCTTTACAGTAAGAGTCTCTTTAATATTGTTCTCTATAAATTCAATACATCTATCAATATCCTTACTATAATTCACTTGTATCACAACCTTTTCCCTAGGGTAATTTTATTATATCAAGTCTTTAAAATTGTTGCTGTTCCTATTTTGCTAAAATCTTAAATTTAAAACCCAATATTCACTTTTGAATACTTTAATGGTATATTAATTTTAAAGAAATTCAGTGTTATATTATTAAAAATAGCTTATCAACTCATAAGTAAGGATGTGATTATTCATGAATGAACATGAAAAATGTAATTGCGAAAACTGTCTTCATAAATTATGTGTAGAAAGAGTTCCAATTTTCTCAAGTTTAACTTCTGAAGAATTAATTAAGGTAGCTACCTTAATTGTAAAAAGAAAATATGAAAAGGGTGAGCTAATTATAATGGAAGAAAGTTATTTAGAAAATTTAATTATTATAGATAAAGGCAAGGTAAAAGTATTTCGGTATACTATCGAAGGTAAAGAACAGATTCTATATATATTTGATCAAGGTGACTTCTTTGGTGAAAAAAATCTCTTAAATAATCAACAATCCACCTATAATGTTGAAGCACTTGAAACTACTTATATTTGCATGATAAATAAAAATGACTTTCAAAAACTTTTAATTAATTATCCTAAGATAGGAATTAAAATCATAGAAGAATTATGTACCCGAATGGATAAAATAGAGAGTTCAGTGCAAAATATGGGTACTAAAAACATCGAATGGCGTATAAATTCACTACTTCTTGAATTTGCAGAAAGATATGGAAAAAAACATCCTAGTGGTATTATTGTAGAGCTTCCTTTAAGTCGTGAAGGAATAGCTAATTACATAGGTACTGCAAGAGAAACGGTTAGTAGAAAATTAAGTGTATTACAAGACGAAGGTGTTATTAATATGATAGGAAATAAACGTATTTTAATACTAAATATGAATGCTTTAAAACATTAGAAAGTTGAATATGAATGATTAAGGTTGTCGCAAAACAAACTAAATCTTAATTAGTATTGTTACAACCTCTTTTTATTCTTTTAAAACTATGACTCCAGTCACAGAATATTTCAGAGAACTAATATATTATAAAGTTATAAGTAAGAAATTTATAAATAATACTGTATTGGAGGAATATATATGAATAAATTTAACAGTTCTCAAACCGTAGGAGAAATTGTTTCAATTATGCCTAAGGCTAGTGAAATTTTCAAACAATATAAAATTGATTTTTGCTGTGGAGGTAATAGACCGCTTACAGAGGTACTCTATGAATTACATCTTGATGAAAATCTAATATTAAATAAAATAAATGAGATTTTTGAAGAAAGTAATAATACAAAAGAAGTATCCAGAGATTTTAGGGCATTGACATCAAGTGAATTAATTGACCATATTGAAAATACTCACCATGCCTATACTAAGAGAGTACTTCCTGAATTAGGAGAATTAACAACAAAAATAATGCAAGTTCATGGTATAAACCATAAGGTACTGTTCAGAGTCCATAAGCTTTTTTCAATGCTTAAAACTGAGCTGGAGCAACATCTACTGAAGGAAGAACAAATTCTTTTCCCATTAATTAAAGAATATGATAAAAATCCAAGTGTTAAACAACTTCAAAATATTGATGAGGTAATTAATGAAACTGAGGATGAGCATGAAGCTGCGGGGGATATCCTAAAGGAACTTAGAAAAATTACAGATGATTTTAAAGTTCCTAATGATGGTTGTAACACCTACGTTATAACTTTTAAAACTCTTGAGGAACTAGAGGCTGACTTATTCCAGCATATACACCTTGAAAACAATATTCTATTTAAGAGAATAACCTTGGATGTAAACAAACATTTATAAGCAACTTTCTTAAAATCAGCAAATAAAATGTAAAAGCCTAAGGATAATTTATATCCTTAGGCTTTTCTATTACTGCTCTCTACCATATACTTAGGTTCTAACCTTTACTTATTAGTATTGATTTCCTCAACAATTTTATCAATAAGGTCCTCAATCTTAAATCCGGCTCTTTCACTAATCATTTCTATAGTGGCTATAGAAGACATGGTTTTAAATAGTATCGGATTTTTTAATTTATTAAACTTAGGAGAAAGATTAAATAAGAATTCCTTTATAAATGGATATTCTTTCACTAAATCTCCTATGATGGTTTCTTTTTTAATTCCATACTTATTTTGTATCTCTACACTATTACTATCTATATTCTTAGTATCCTGCTTTTTATTACTCCAAGACAATAATCTCTGACTTCCCTCTAAGCCTCTAATTTTAGTGACATCCTGCATCATTTCCAGTACACCCCTAAAATTACCATCTTCATCTCTTACTGCATTATAAATGATATAAATAAACTTACCACCAATCTCTAACCAGAACTCAGCCTCATCTTGCTCTCCTTCTCTAAATGCCCTAATAATTTCTTCTACGGTATCTACACACTCTCTCGGATGACAGTTTTGAACCTTTCTTCCAATTACACCAGCACTTCTTGGAAATACTCTATGCTTAGTATCACTATAGAATTTTACAATTTCATTCTCATCAACATAGGATAAATCTACTTGAAGGTGTTTAAAAATCAAGTTAATCTGTTCAAGAGTTAACTTACCTTGACTTACATCTAACACTTCACTCTTTGATAATGTATTAAGAATCCCATGTTTTTGTAGGACATTAGCTAAATCCTTTAAAAATTCATTATTTGAAGAGATCTCTTTATCTTTTCTTTCTTCATTTCCATAGAAAGGAGGCTGTTTAATCAGACAATATCCAATCTCATCATCCCCTCTTCTCATTTTAATGAAATCTTCCTCAGAAAGAAGATCCATGGAAGTTGGATAAAGAATTTCTTCTTCTTTTACCATCATATCCTCTACCATCTCAACTACTTCATTCTGAATATTTATAAATTTTTCATCTTCATTATCATCCAAATATCCCTTTGCTTTTTTTATAATATCTTTAATATTATTTTCTAGAGTCCACATAACCTTAGAAGGTTTATCAAATCCTCTACTCTCAAGTGAGGGATACAGTTGGTTTTGTTTTCTCGCAAAATGAATATTAATTTCTTCGAGTTTATCATAGATCTCAGCCCATTGATTATTTATAAACTTTTTTTCAATCATATTTATAATTTGATTTAAGACAATTCTTATAGCTTCTACCTCATCTAGGTAAGTTCTAATTGGATGCCCTAATGGAACATCTAGTTTATTACTCACCAACACTCCATCAAAAATTTCTAGAATTTCATCCATTCTTTCTGCTAATACATCATCTGAAATCCCATATTGTTGAAGATATTGTTCACATATAGCAAACTCTTGAGCTGTTACACTTTTGAAGGATGTTTGCATCTCCTTTTTTGCTGCTTGTAAAGATATATTCCCCTTTAGATAATTAAGTTTAATAGCCATAATTTTATCAATTTTTTTACAATCAATTTTCAAATTTTCTTCCATTTTAATCTTCCCTACTTCATCTTTTGGAGTAAAATAAACATGAAATTCTTCATCACTTATTTTTTCTAAATATTTATCAAAACCCTTTTCTTCCATCATCTTATACATAGGAAAAGGTTCAAAATCCTTAATAACATGTATCCCTTCTTGCGGATTTATATCTTGAAGTGCTTTAGTAATACAATCTTTAAAAGTCTCATGCTCTCCGCGTCCATCGATAGTAATGTAATTAATTTGTTTTCTCATATATTTCCATCCTCTCCATATAAATTTATAATAGCTTAAGTTTACATCTATATTTAATGATAATGATTCGCATTAGTTGATTTTCTTATTCAATTGATAATATTTTTCATTTATAATATATCATCTTTTCTTTATTTATTATGTGATTACTATCACAATACATTAAAATTTTTATACAACTAAAAAAACAAACTGATTCCATAAAACTAATTAATTATCTACATTTTCTCTGATCTCTAATAAAAAAATATACCCTTATAAACCTTTAGCTTATAAGGGTATATTTTTCTATTTTATTATTTATTTAAAAGAGCTTTATCTGGAGTTACAAGAATTTTCACATGCTTTTTCTTTTCAGGACCTGTCAAAGCTCCAAATCCTTCTTCAACTATATCTTCAAGTGCTATTTTCTTAGTTATATATCCTTCTGCCTTAATTCTTCCATCTCTCATTTGCGCAATTGTTGCTGGAAACTCATGTCTATAGGCTAAAGTTCCTACTATTTTCTTTTCAGAAAATACTAAGACATTAGGGTTAAAGTTTATTCCATCTTCCCAAATACTTGTTATTACCATAGTTCCTTCATATTTTAAGCTATCTATGCCTATATCAAAGCCTATCTTCGCTCCTGTAGTTTCAAAGGCCACATCTACACCTGTTCCACCAGTAAGTTTTTTAACCTCCATAGCTATATCAACTTCATTTGGATCAAGAACAACATCTGCTCCTGACCTCTTTGCATATTCCTGTCTTATTGATTTTCTTTGTAACACTACTACTAATTTTGCTCCTGCTGCCTTTAAGCATTCAATAGTTGCAAGGCCTATTGGGCCTGAACCAAGTACTATAGCAGTATCTCCTGTTTTAAAATTAGCAATTCTAATAGAATGAAGTGCTACCGCCATTGGTTCTACTAAAGCTCCTTGTTCATAAGTCATACCCTCTGGCATTTTATGCACATATTCTTCTGGAAATACAGTATATTCTGCAAGTCCTCCACCACTACCACAAAGTCCATGAAATCCTAAGGAAGAGCACAGATTGTATTTACCTTCTCTACATGCTGGACATTCTCCACAAGCTACTATAGGTTCTACAATAACTCTATCACCTATGTCAACCTTTGTTACTCCTTCTCCTACTTCTACAACTTCTCCTGAAAATTCATGTCCTGTTATTGTTGGGTAATGGTATGCTCCACTTACCATGGCTCTTGGCATANNACATATTCCCACTTAATGGATGAGGTTGTCCAACAGGTATAAAAATAGGTCCTCCTAAATATTCATGCAAATCTGAACCACATATTCCACACCATTTAACTTTAATTTTTATATTTCCTTTAGTAACCTTTGGTTCATCTACCTCTTCAACCCTAATATCTTTCTTATCATACCATAATGCTGCTTTCATAATAAAAGTACCTCCTAAAAAATATAATCTAATATATTGTTAATATTCTCACATATTTATTATGCAAGTCTTATGCCAAAATCATTACTTAAAATACTTTTCAAAACATTATTCAACCTATTTTACTCACATCTATGAAAATGACTACATTAAGTCTCATTCTATATTTCTAATTAAATTTACTATAAACATTATTTAAAAATTTAATTTATGTGGTAAATAAAAAAATCTCAAAATGATACACAGCTCAGTGTCTCATCTTGAGATTTATTATATTTAATTCTCATTTTGATACATATATGATTCTAACAATTGATAATAAAAAAACAAAGTAATTTATATATTTTTTATGTTATATTTTTTTATCTTTCTATAAATAGTAGCTCTACTTATTCCTAGCATTTCCGCTGACTTTAATATGTTACCTCCACAAGAGTTAACAGCTTTTATTATGCTTTCTCTTTCTAAAATATCTATAGGTACTATTTCATCCACATCACTTGCTTCCTCATTATTAAAATTAGCTTCTATTATTTGTGACTTTTCCAAGGTCTGTACGCAGATTATATCCTTTTCACTAGAATAATAATCCCTTTCTATAGCATTTCTAAGTTCTCTTACATTTCCAGGCCAATCATGTTTTTCTAGTTCATTTATATAATCTGTTGTTATTAGTTTATATTTATCTTTATTTTTAAAATTAAGACTATTAACAAAGAATCTTGCTAGTGTCTCTATATCTTCCTTTCTTTCCTTCAAAGGGATGGTTTTTATATTCATTACATTTAACCTGTAATACAAATCTTCTCTAAAAGTTTTTTTACTTACCTCTTTTTTTAACTCTTTATTGGTTGCTCCTATTATTCTTACATCTAATTTCTTTTCGTAATTTCCACCTACTCTAACTATGGTATTGTTATCTAAAACTCTCAATAATTTCGACTGCATATCTAAAGGAAGTTCTCCTAATTCATCTAAGAAAATTGTTCCACCATCTGCTAATTCAAATTTTCCTGGATGTCCCTCTTTAGCAGCTCCAGTAAAAGCGCCCTTATCATAACCAAAAAATTCACTTTCCATTAGATCTCTAGGAATTGAAGCACAGTTTACAGCTACAAAAGGTCCATTACTTCTTTCACTATAATTATGTATAGCTTGAGCTACCAGTTCTTTTCCCGTGCCGCTAGGTCCTTCTATTAATATATTGCAATCACTTCTTGAAGCCCTCTTTGCAAAATTTATCATATTTATCATTTTATTGTTACTAGTTACAATGTCTTTAAACTTATAGTTAGCCTTATATCCTACCACTTTATTTACAAACCTATGTACAGATTTACTTTCTCTAAAAGTTATAACTACTCCCATAGACCTATTATTAACATTCATAGGTACAACATTTAATATACATTTTATTCTTTTATTCTTAATATTAAAGTCACATTCTATGTTATTATAAGCTTCCTCATAATTTTCTATAATGTAATCAAAATTTAAATTACCTAGAGCTTCTTTTATATTTATTTCAAATATTTCATCTTGATTCATATCTAAAATATTTTCTGCCCTATGATTCACTCTCTTAATATTAAATTTATCATCTATTACTATCATTCCCTCTACAATGGAATCAAAAGTTATATTTAATAAATTATATGATAATATAAGTTCTAACTGTTTCTTTATGGATTCAGCTGTTGCAATAACTATTCCCAAAGTATGCAGATGTGCATCCTTGCATATGCCAGACATATTTATACACCCTATTATTTTCCCATCACTATCATGTATAGGTGATGATGAACAAGTCCAAGAATGTTGCTGTATACCATAATGCTCAGCTCCAACAGTTTGTATTGGTTTATTTAGATATAAGCAAGTTCCTATAGCATTAGTTCCTACTGCTTTTTCTGACCATAAGGCTCCCTTTGTAAATCTTAAATCCCTGGCTTTTTCTAAAATACTATCATCACCAATAACGTCTAGTATATATCCATCTTTATCTGCAAGGAATAAAGCAAAGCCTGAACCTGATATCGTGTTATACAAATTCTCCATTATAGAATGTGCTACCGAAACTAATTCTATATTCTCTTTAACTTTAATTCCTACAGGAACTTTGTATTCCTCAACACCTCTTCCATCCATATAGTCTACATGATACTCTTTACATCTTATCCATGAATCTCTTATATTTTTTTTAACTTTTTTATTGTCTATACCGTATTTCACAAATTCATTCCATGCTTTTGTAATAAACTCCGTATAATTATCCATTCTTACACTCCCACCCCTTAAGAAATATATACTTAAAACAACAAATTTATTATTTTAGTATTTGTTTTATATCACCATGGAAAAAATATATAACTGTAACTATATAGCCGTATCCATAAACCCATCCTCGTTATTTTTTTCATATTTCCCTAATGACTTAATTTCCCTAAAAATAACAATGCCTGATATAATTACAGCTATTTCTATCATTTTAGGATCGTTACTAAACATGCTTATTGTATGTTAGGATATATTTGTATAAATATCCAACTAAAAAATCAAACTTGTTTCACAAACAAAATATGAAAACAAGTTCTAAAAATATATTTATAATTGTTGCAATTCTCATTGCAAACATAGATGTCTTAGGATTCCCATCAGAGTTTATAGAGTGATTTAATCCAAATGCACATAAATTAAATAAAGTTCCTTGGATTAATTATCTAATATAAATTCTATCTACCACATTATACATCATATTTACTACCATGCCTATAATCAGAGGAATAGAAAATTTCACTATTAATTTAGCTATTACTAAATTACCTAATTCTTCTTGATTTTTCTTTAAACTACTTGTTTCTATAATATCATCCTAATTGAATATATTGAATAATGTTTTCGTTGAGTATGTAACATATTTTTAAATCATAATATAGATAATATAAGATACTATGATGGTACCATTGAGCATTTAAAATAACATATAATAACGTCCTTAATCGAAGGCTAAGTTTAAACATCGCATCAACCTATAATTTTTAGTATAATTACGAATAAAAAATAGAGTACTCCCATAATGATAGTACTCTATTTTTCATCTAACTTTATAAAGTATTCTGCTACTATAACTTATTAATTCACTCTTTACATAGTTTTATGATTTTTATTGGTGCCCTTGACTACTTTTACAATTTCATACCAACTTACTGAAATTATAGATATGAAAATAGCTACCCAAAATTGTTTCAAAGATAAAGGTGAAAGCTTTAAAAAAACATTTATTGGAGTATAAAGTATCAATAAAAGACCTGCTAATGTACCTAAACTTACACCCCACATTACTTTATCTTTAGCTAGCCTCTTAACAGATTTAATAGCCAATTCCGAATCTGAACTATTAACTTGAACTAATAATATATTAGCCATCAGTATAATAGTTAACCCCATTGCTCTTGCAAGTGATGCATTATCTGGATACTTACTTAAAAAAGTAAAATAAGTTCCGAATGATGCTCCAAATATAATAACCCCTTGAAGTATGCTTTTGAAAAGCATTTTAGACGTTAACAATTTTTCATTAGGATCACGAGGTTTTCTCTTCATGATATCATACTCTGCTGGTTGGCGCTCTAACACAATAGAACATGTAGGATCAATTACAAGTTCAAGTAAAACCACATGTAGTGGAAGTAACAAAAGACTTGTAGGACTTATTGCTAATAAAGGAGCAAGTACTGAAGCAAATGCTATAGGAATATGAATTGTAAATACATAGCCAATAGCTTTTCTTATATTATCATAAATTCTTCTGCCATCTTCTATTGTATCTACTATAGTAGAAAAGTTATCATCAAGTAATATTAAATCCGCAGCTTCCCTTGAAACCTCTGAGCCACGTTTCCCCATTGCAATACCTATATCTGCATGTTTAAGTGCGGGAGCATCATTAACTCCATCTCCAGTCATTGCTACTATTTCTCCATTTTCCTTAAAAGCTTTAACAATTCTCATTTTGTGTTCCGGCACAACTCTAGAAAAAATGCTAACTTGTTTAACTTTTTCACATAACTCCTCGTCACTCATTCTGTCAATGTCATCACCTGTAATTACTTTATCAATGTTCTCCATTCCAATTTGATTAGCAATAGAGCTTGCAGTTATACCATTATCTCCTGTTATCATTACAACTCTAATTCCAGCCTCTATGCACGTTTTTATGTCTTCCTTTACAGATTCTCTTGGAGGATCTGCAAGTCCAACTATTCCACAAAATTGCAAAACGCATTCATTTAAAATATCTGGTACATTGCTTATGCTATCATATTTTGTTCTACCGATAGCTATAACTCTAAGTCCTTTTCTTGACATTTCTATAATTTTATCTTCAATTAATTTTTGTTCTTTCTCTGTTAACTTGCATATTTTAATGATACTCTCAGGTGATCCCTTAGCTGCTATCATTATTTGATTATTTTTTAACCAAACATTCCCCATCATTTTGTCTTCATTACTAAAAGCATATTCTTTAATTAATTCACCATGAAAAATCATATCTTCAGTAATTTCATTTTCCTCACAATAGGATATCATAGCTTTTTCCATAGGATCATATGCATCTATTTTGCATCCCATTCCCATTGTACTAACTACTGACTTTATATCATTATCAAAACTCCAAGCATCTCTAACTTTCATCTTATTCACTGTTATCGTCCCTGTTTTATCTACGCAAAGTACAGAGCNNCTCTACAGAAGGTAATCTTCTAACAATTGAGTTCTTTTTAGCTAATCTCCAAGCTCCCATTGATAAAAATACTGTTAGAATAACTGGGAATTCTTCTGGTATCATAGCCATTGCAAGAGTGATACCAGATAAAATACTTTCTATAATTCTATCCATAAAAGCATGGTCTGAAATGTTAAAATAAGTTACTATTCCAACAAATATAAATAGAACTGCTGCTATTAATGCACATAGCTTTACTAATTTACCCGTTTGCTTTTGGAGTGGAGTTGGGCTATCTGATGCTTCCACAATATCCTTTCCTATTTTTCCATATTCAGTAGATAACCCTATTTTGTCTACTAATATTGTACCTGATCCTTGTATAACTAATGTTCCAGCATAACAGTAATCACGTCGCCAATAATCATTAGTTTCTACTCTATCATCTTGTTTAGATATTTTCCATACACCTTCCGATTCTCCAGTAAGAGATGACTCATCAATACATAGTGTACTTTCTTTTAAAATTATGCCATCTGCTGGTATCTTAATACCTTCCTCAATATACATTATATCATCATGAACTAAATCTTCACTCTTAATTACCTTTTTAACTCCATCCCTACATACCGTTATATGAGGTGCTGATAAATCTTTTAATGCATCCAATGTTTTNNGCATATCAGTTTTCCATTCCTGTATTACTTCAATACTAATAATTCCAACGACAAAGATAAGCATAATACTACCATCTCTCGGTTCTCCTAAGATGAAGTATATTACAGCTGCAACAATTAGTAATAAAAACATTGGTTCACTAATAACCTTTAAGATTTTGTTTAAAAAGCCCTCTTTCTTTTTTGATATAAGTTCATTCTTTCCATATTTTTTCTGACGGTAATGTGCCTCATCACTTGTAAGCCCTTCCATAGCTTTGATTTGTTGTTCTGTCATACTAGTTACCTCCAATTTTAAATTATTTAAGATAGCTCTATGGCATTGCAAACCTCAGAAATGTTCTAAAATTGGTCAAAAAAAACCTGTAGAACATTTTACTGTCCCACAGGTATATAATCATAATTATCCTGCTGCCAATTAAGGCCCGGCCCCACGAACTCGCCAAAAGTTCATCGCCTGCTCAGTTTGTACTGTAGATTTATATGCAGTGCAAATAGATATACTTTCATACTAACATGTATCCCATGATTTGTAAATAAGTTTAAAATAATAAATTTTAAAATAAGAAGTATAATCATTATAAGTAATAATCACATTTCTTACCTTAACTCTATATTTAAAATTTAATCTAATAAATAAAATAATAAGAATTATTAATGTAATCCACCTCATATTTTTCGCTTAGCTTCTTTAAGAAAGTTTTTATCTTAATATTATTTTCATCTGGATTTTTTAAAAGTTCATTAAACCTATTCTTTTCTTTTAATGTTGCTTTATCTTTTATATATCCATAAACATGTTGTGCTGTGTTAATAAAATTGCCTTTACTAAAAGGCTTTTCTAAACACTGATCTATATACATATACACTTCTCTCATTGGTATATGAGAAGTTACTAAGCTACTACATTTTTTATAATAAGAATAGTCCTTTTCCATTAAAGAATACTTATACTTTGCCCATTGCTCTGTCCTTATTGAAATTGGTAAGTCTTCATTAAGAGTGCAAATACACTTGATTGCTGATATTTCCTTATCCTTAACTTCAAGCATAACATCTGAATTAAAATCTGAAATACTTTTCATATAATCTAAAAAATTACTAGTAACAACAAACTTAGAATGAGCTCCTCCTTTTTTACTTATATCTCTATCAGAATAATGAAATTTTACTGGACCATCTTCAACTTTCCATGTATTTTTAACAGAGTATAAAATATCCTTCCACCCTAAAGAACAAGGATTGAGCTGTTGATGAAGATTATCAAACACTGCTGGTATTTTAATATCATTACAAATATTTAATACATCTTCTATGGTATAACTCTTATCATCATTCTCAATTACCAATCTTTTTTTCAAAGAGTTTGATAGTCTATTAAAATTATGTTTAAATCGTTCCATGGCAGAAATTTTATCTCCATATACCCCTCCAACATGAAGTATAATTTTGTTAGAATAGTCCACACCTAAACTATCTAAAAATCTGCAATGATACTCTAGATCCATAATACTTTTTTTAACTACTTCCTCATTAGGAGAATTTAGAACTGTATATTGACCAGGATGCATAGAAACCCTAATATCATTATTTTTTATAAATTCTCCACACTCTGTAAGTTCTTTATTATATGTCTCCCACCACTTTAGGTTATTAATGGGGTGACTACCAAAAGGTATTATATCTGAACTTATCCTAAACATATATATTTCATTTTTTACATTCCATTTCAATATATTTATTAAATCATCAATGTTATTTCTGACACACTGATTAAAAATATTATCACTATAATTTTTTAATAAAAAGCTTCTTGAAGTTTTATAAGGTATAGATGCAGGTGTACATGCATACCCAATTCTATTTTTCTCAAGCAACTTATGACACCGTCCTTTTACTTAAATAAAAAGTAATAAGCTAATTGCCATTACTGCCATTCCTGCTACCAGTCCATAGATAGATAAATGATGTTCCCCATATTCTCTTGCAGATGGAAGTAATTCATCAAGAGAAATGAATATCATAATACCAGCCACTATAGCAAAAATAATTCCAAGGGTAATATTGTTAATAAATGGCATCAGCACTAAATAACCAATAATCGCACCTAGAGGCTCTGAAAGTCCAGATAGAAAAGAATATAGAAATGCTTTTTTTCTACTACCTGTAGCATAAAATACTGGAACTGATACTGCGATACCCTCAGGAATATTATGAATAGCAATCGCTATTGTTATAGGTATTGCTATTGATGGTTGCTGTAATGCAGAGATAAAAGTAGCCAAACCCTCTGGAAAGTTATGGATACCTACTGCCAGCGCTGTAAGCAATCCCATTCTAAGCAACTTCTTATTATCTTTTGATGTATCTTTTAAATTACTCTTTTCTGTCTCCTTTAATTCTTCAATTTTATAAATATCGTGAGGATTTTCACCACTTGGTATAAGTTTATCAATAAGAGCTATGATTAACATACCAGAAAAAAATGCTCCTACAGTAACCCATGAACCTAATTTATATCCAAGTTCAATGGATAATAACTTCCTAGCTTCAACAAAAATTTCTATCATGGAAACATATATCATAACTCCTGCAGAAAATCCTAAACTAATTGATAAAAACTTTGTATTGGTCTTTTTAGCAAAAAATGCAAGAGCACTTCCAATTCCTGTACTTAACCCTGCAAATAGCGTTAATGCAAAGGCAATAAAAACTTGTTCCATATCTTTTCCCCCTAATTTCTAGATTTTATTCATATACCTGTTAATAATTTCCGTGGATTTGTATAATCATTATAATATGTATTACTACTATTTTTACTAATTTTAACTTTAATTCAACTTTCTAATGATAGGATAATTTAAGTTATTTTTCCTTTTCTAGTATAATGATTATATCATAAACAATTTTAAAATTACTACTATGCTAGCTACATATAAACTTAAATCACCTAAGGTTACTCTTTAAATTTCTTTAAAAATAATTCTTATCCCAATGTTTTTATTAGATTTATTTATATTTTTGTACATTGTATTGGATATTATCCACGAGTGTACTTATGTTACAATGGTATTACTTAAATTTAAATCTTATTATATAAGTACTTAAGAAAAGGAGACGTTAATTATGTACGAAAATCTTAAAATGGAAAACATGACCTGGCAAGAGTTTGCAAAGAAAAAAGATGATGTGATTATATTACCAATAGGTGCTACAGAGCAACATGGTCCTCACTTACCTACTTGTGTAGATTCTGTATTAGCAAGAGAGTTTGCTTATCGCATAGCAGAAAAAATAAATGGAGTAGTTGCTCCAACAATTTCCTATGGATATAAATCAAAACCATTAAGTGGTGGTGGTCCATTATTTCCTGGAACTATTGACTTAAATGGTGCTACATTACAAGCCTTAGTAATGGATATAATAGATGAATTTGTTCGTGATGGCTTTACGAAAATATTTATTTTGAGTGCTCACTTTGAAAATGAAGCATTTATCATAGAAGCTATGGATTTATGTTCTGCAAAATATGGGGACAAAGTGAAGCTTCTTCTTACTAACTGGTGGGATCCTATGTCACCTGATGTAATTGATAAAGTTTTTGATGAAGTACCCTTCCCTGGATGGGCTTTAGAACATGCTGCCGTTACAGAGACTTCATTAATGATGTATTTTGCACCAGAGCTTGTTAGAGAAGATAAAATACTAGATACAGAAAACGCCAGTCCAGCAACCTATTTTCGATATCCTATAGAAAAAAATATCGTTCCTGAAACTGGAATACTTGCTTCAGCTAAATCATCTTCAGCTGCAAGAGGAAAGATAATTGTAGATGACGTTATTCCAAACATTGTTAAAATAGTTGAAGAAGCTTTCAGATAAATCTAAGAATTATCTCTTAGTTTATAAAATTATTATACTTCTATTTAATATAATAAGCTTTGCCTAGTATGATTTGTATACTTTCATACTAAGCAAAGCTTATTTATACCTCTTTCCCCTAATCATCACATAAAACTATAATTTGTGATGGTGTCGTAATTGCAGGTATGCTTTTTGTACTCATTCCATATACAACAACAAGATTTCTATTTTCTATATTTCCTAAAAAGCTCTGTCCATTTTCAAGTAGTATTTGCGTTTTATTACTAATATTAAGTTTAAGTGAATCATCTCTACTGACTAACCTTCTATTGAAATGAGATACCTTGACATTTTCTTTTTTTGATTTTCTAGCTATAACAATAGCTCTATACTGAGGTGGAAATATTAATGGCATAGGTGCCAATGAATCATAAAACGCAATTATATGATCGCCAGGTCTTATATTAACATGGTCTACAAAATAAGTATCTCTGCTAACAACTAAATTAAAATCATCATCTCTTCTGCCTCTTACTGACATCATTATTGTACATGCTGATGTGTCATTTACTGAAGTTTTCATTACTTCTATACTTTTAACTATTCCTTCAACACTTAAAAATTCCTTCACTATTATTCCTCCATATAATAACATATTATGTTGCTATTATATTATGGTCAAAGAAACTATATGTTACATGAAATAAATGCCAAATTCTATGATGTTAATAAAATTTATTGACAATTATTAAATAAATCTTTGAATATTTCACATACTATCCTATAAGCATTAATGAAAGATTAACTATAATAAGTCAAGTAGTTTTTAGAAAAAGGGATCAGTCTTTCAAGCACGAGTTCTAAGTCTCAAGTAGATAGCAATAATCCTCTCAATCTAAAAAAACAATTATCTTTAAAATTAAGAGATAATTAAAAATAGGTTTATAGGTTTTCCTATCAAATAACCTAAATATACTATACGAGGAGAAATAAACGTGGTATTTAAGTTTTTAACAAAATATTTAAGGCCTTTTAAAAAAATGGTTTTTATTGCACCGATATTTATGTTAATAGAGGTTATTGTAGACTTAATCCAACCATTTTTAATTCAACAAATAATAGATAAGGGACTAAGTGTTGGTAATCTTAATTATGTAATACGTAATGGTATCATTATGGCAATATTATCTTTAATTGGAATTATATCAGGAATTGTAACTATATATTTATCATCCAAAATTTCTCAAAACTTTGGAGGTTATCTTCGCGAAGATACTTTTAGGAAAATCATGGAACTTTCCTATAAAAATCTAGATCATCAGAGTCCTAGTAACCTTATTATTAGATTGACAAACGATACTAATCAAGTTCAAAATTTAATACTCATGAGTTTTCGTATTTTAGTTCGTGCTCCACTTTTATTAGTCGGTAGCTTTATATTGGCTTTATTAACTGCAAGAGATTTATCTTTTATAATTATAGCTTTAGTTATAGTTATTGTTATTTCACTTACTATAATAATAATAAAATCTTCTCCGCTATTTACAAATTCTCAAAAGGCTTTAGATAATCTAAATACAGCCTTAAATGAAAATTTTACTGGAATAAGAGCTGTTAAAGCCTTTGTTCGTGAAAATTATGAAATAGAAAAGTTTCATAATAAAAATGAATTACTTTATATAACAAGTACTAAAGCTTCTCATGCTGTAGCACTTGTTATGCCTTTTCTAATGCTTTGTGTTAATTTTGGCATTGTTGCTACTCTTTATTTTGGAGGAAATTTAGTAATTAAAAATGGATTAGACGTTGGTCAAATTGTTGCATTCATAAATTACTTACTTCAAATATTAGTTTCTTTGTTGATTTGTGGAATTCTACTGATGAATGTGTCTCGTGCTATTGTATCAACTAAAAGAATTATTGAAATTCATGATATAAATCCTGATATTATTTATAAAACAAAGGACTTTAATGAAATTAAAGGTAATATAACCTTTGATCATGTTTATTTTAAATACTCTGAATCTGGTGAATTTGTGTTAAAAGATATTAACTTTACTGCTAATTTAGGTGAAACAATTGGAATCATTGGACTAACAGGTTCTGGTAAATCCACTTTAGCTCAACTAATTCCTAGATTATATGATGCAACCCTTGGTCGTATCCTAATTGATGGAATAGATGTTAAAGAGTATAGTGAAAAATCTTTACGCTCTCAAATAAGTATTGTATTACAAAAAGCTCTTCTTTTTGCCGGTAAAATTAATACAAATATACTTTATGGTAATCAAGAAGCAACTAATTATGAAATAGAAAATGCTGCTAAAACAGCTCAAGCTAGTGAATTTATAGATCGTTTTCCTGAAAAGTATGATACCTTTATATATCAAAAGGGAAGTAATTTATCTGGTGGTCAACGTCAACGTGTATCCATTGCTCGTGGATTAGTTGGAGATCCCAAAATACTTATTTTAGATGACAGTACTAGTGCTTTAGATGCAAAATCTGAAGAACTTGTAAAAAAGGCATTAGCTAAAGATTTTGGTGATACAACTACTTTTATCATTGCTCAAAAAATATCGTCAATTAAAGCTGCAGATAAGATTTTAGTTATTGATAAGGGTGAAATTATTTCTATAGATACCCATGAAAATTTACTAAAGTCAAGCTCTTTGTATCAAGAAATTTATGCATCCCAATCAGGCAAGGAGGCTTAAATATATGAATAGCAATAAAATGAAGAATCTACTTAAATATTTTAAAGACTACAAAGGTCAAATTTTTATTATAGTTATATGCGTAATTATTTATACCTTAGGTAGAACTGTAAGTCCCTTTTTGTCTGGCTTTATAATAGACACTTACATACTTCCTGGTAACTCATCTGGATTAATATATGGTGTTTTGCTAGTTCTAGCTATTTTCCTTACAACTTCTATATCCAGCTTAGTACAAAATCGCTTAATGATTAGTGTTGCTGGTAAAGCTGTACGTCAATTACGTCACGACTTATTTGCTAGACTTCAACAGCTTTCTTTAAAATATTTTGATTCTACTCCTACTGGAGAACTAATGAGTAGGTTTACTAATGATATTGACAATATTAGTACTACTTTAAATCAAAGCTTACTTGAAATAATTTCAAGCATATTAGTTCTAATTGGTATAATCACATTTATGCTTTTTTTAAATGTAAAGCTAGCTATTGTAACTGTAATTTCTACTCCCATCACCCTAATTATTTCAAAGATTTTTGCTAAAAAAACCAAAATTAATTTTGATAAAATGCAACAAAAACTTGGTGACCTTAATGGTTATATTGAAGAAAATATTTCTTCTGAAAAGGTTATTTTAGCTTATGGAATGCAGGAAGATACCATAAACCGTTTTTCCAATATTAACAAAGATTTAGTTGATTGCTCCACAAAAGCTCAAACAACCGCTGGTATCATGTCACCTTTAGTTAATGGAATAAGTAATATAAACTTAGCTGTAATTGTTGCATTTGGTAGCTATTTAACTATACAGGGTGAAGCTACTGTTGGTCTAATCGTTGCTTTTATAAATTTTGCTAGACAATTCTTTCAGCCTTTGAATCAACTAGCAAACCTTTATAATCAAATACAACTTGCCTTAACTGGCATTGAAAGAGTAATGGAAGTTATGAACCAAATTCCAGATATGGAGGACACTCCAAGTAGCAAAGCTGTTTCTCATTTTGAAGGGAATGTCGAAATTTCTCATTTGGATTTCAGTTATGTTGAAGGTAAACCAATCTTAAAGGATATTAATATGCATGTTGAAAAAGGTAAAATGTTTGGTATCATTGGCCCAACTGGTTCTGGAAAATCAACTATTATGAATTTATTACCACGATTTTATGATTATCAAAGTGGAAGTATAACTATAGATGGTACAATACTTAAAGATTTTAAAATCAAAGATTTAAGAAGTGCTATTGGAATGGTTCTCCAAGATACTGTTATATTTACTGGTACTTTTAAGGAAAATATTAAATATGGAAACTTAGAAGCCAGTGATGAACAAGTAATTGATGCAGCTAAAGCTGCTAATATTCATGAATATATTACTTCTTTACCTGATGGTTATGAAACCATGTTAGATTCCAGTGCCAGTGAATTAAGTATAGGTCAAAAACAACTTTTAACTATTGCAAGAACTATAATATCTAACCCTGATATCCTTATTTTAGATGAAGCTACCAGCAACATTGATACTCGTACAGAAATTAAGATTCAAGAAGCTATGAACAACATGATGAGAGGTCGTACTAGTTTTGTAATTGCTCATCGTTTAAAAACTATTTTACATGCTGATGAAATAATTGTTCTTAAGGATGGTAAAATATTTGAGCAAGGTACTCATAAGGAATTACTAGCTAAAAATGGATTCTACACCGAACTTTATCATAGTCAATTTAATATTTGAAAATTTTAGCACCCTTTTAAAAGGGTGCTATATTACTAATGAATAAATGCACATTTGTATTACATATATAGTTTTACTTTACTATTCTTTTCTTATCATCAGATAAATCAAGACCTAATGTTCCACCTGGATTCATAATATTATTTGGATCAAAATGATTTTTTAATACCTTGAATACCTCCATTTGATTTTTACCTATTTGACCTTCAAGCCAAGGGGCTGTCATCTTTCCTATTCCATGGTGATGACTCATCGCAGCTCCATACTTCTGAATATTATCAAGTATTCCATATTGATATTCTAAATACTCATCTATCTTATTCATTTTAGCTATAAAAATAAAGTACAGATTTGCACCTTGTGGATAAACATGAGACATATGTGTCATGCAAATTGTATTTGGTCTACTTTTGCAATAAGCTCTTACTCCCTTATGAACGTAATCCATATTCTCCCAATTAACTGAACATTCAAGGGTATCAGTCATAATACCATAATCCTGTAAATCTTCTCTTAAATATGGATCTCTAAACCTTCCGTGCTCCCATGCCTTAGTTACATATCCTGTGGTCGACATAGCTCCATACGCTTTACATATCTTATGAACCTTTTTCCTTACTACCTTTGTAAAACATGTTTCTCCATCTGTAAATCCTAAAAACATACATCTCTCATTTGGCTTATATCCTCTTACAGTCATTATTTTATCAATAATTGTTCCTTCTACGCCATAGAGTTTCATCATAACATCAGTTTCTTCTGGGTCTGATAATCTAAATACTGATGGAAATCCAAATTGCCCTTGCATAATCTCTCTTGCTGCATTTCTAGCATCTACCCAGTTTTTGAATATATAACTAAATCTTCTTTGATTTTCCGGCATGTATCTAAAAATTTTAAGAGTTACAGAAACTAATATTCCATAGGCACCTTCGCTTCCCATCATGATTTCATCAATGGATGGTCCTGTAGCTAATGCAGGATATTCATCGGTTTTTATAACACCAGCTGGTGTTATATACTCTTGACATATAACCATATCCTCAATCTTTCCAAAGTAAGTTGAATTCTGACCTGCTCCTCTAGTTACAACCCACCCCCCAACTGCCGAATATTCAAAGGATTGAGGGAAATGTCCACAGGTATATGCCCTCTTTGCACCAAATAGTTCCTTTGCTTTATTTAATGTTTCTTCTAGTTTTGGACCTGACATACCAGCTTCTACAGTTATTGTTTGATTTATTTCATTAAAGTTAACTACCTTATTCATATGAACTCTCATATCTAAGGATACTCCACCTTTTACACATTCAACACCTCTAGTTACAGATGAACCTCCTCCGTAAACATACACTGGTATTTTCTCTTCATTACAGTACTCAACTATTTCTTTTATATCTTCTTTGCTTCTTGGATGTATTACTATATCAGGAATATTTTCAACGATACCTTCTCTAAGTCTCATCGAATCTATCATAGTTTTTCCATAAGCTATTTGAAGCCTTGAATAAGGGTCCATCTTTACATTATTTTCTCCTACTATATGTTTAAAGTGAGCAATTTGCCCTTCTGTTAAAGTAATCTCTTTTTCAAAATTAACCTTTTCTAAACCCATTTTTTGAGGTGTTTTAAAATCCTCATCAGTCATTTCAAAGATTTTCTTCATCAAAGTGTATAATCTAGGATTAGGATGTTTAAATTCCTTAGGGTCTCCCCATTTTAAAATAGATCTATAGGATCCTTCTGGTGGTAAATCTTCATACCATTTCGGTGTAAAATTATCTTCATTTTTATTCATATAATAATTCCCCCATATACAACTAAATATCTGGATAATTTGTTATCTTTCCAATATCTGAATATAGTGATTTAAGTCTTCTATATATTTTCTTGTAAACTTTCTTAAAAAGCTTTGAATATATTTCTGTATATTCTTTTTCTGGAGTAAATATTTTTTTATAATGAACCATTTTTTCAATAGCTTCATTGTAAGTTACATACATTCCTAAAGCTACAAAGGTTATAATAGCTGCTCCTAATCCTGACGTCTCATGGGTCGTAGTTTTATAAACCTTTCTATTTAGCATACTGGCAGTTATTTGACAAATAGTATCACTTTGAGAACCGCCTCCTGAAACCATTACATACTTCACTTTCTCCTTAGTCTTTCTTTCTATCTTTTCTATTCCATCTAATAATCCATAATTTATTCCTTCAATAATAGCTCGATAAATATGGCTTCTTGTATGAACATCACCAAAACCTATAATCGCTCCCTTTGCCTCAGGATATTTTAAACCTGGCCCCCAATATGGTTGAAGCATTAACCCATGGCATCCCGGTGGAACATCCTTTAATCTTTCATTTAATATTTCTTCATAAGAAATACCTCTTTCTTCAGCTTCCATAGCTTCCTTTCTAGCAAATTCTCTCTTAAACCAACTAATCATCCAATAACCCCTGAAAATTTCAAATTCCGGATTATAATATCCTGGTATGCAAGCTGGATAAGCTGGCATGAACATTAAAGGCTCTATATATTTTTTTGACATAGTCTGAACTGTAGCTGTTGTTCCAAAACTTAAATTTACCCATTTTTCATTCTTACAACCTGTACCTAAGGTTTCACAACCTTTATCTGATCCTGCTGCAATAACAGGTATTCCAATCTTTAATCCTGTAACCTTTGCAACTTCTGGACTTATTTCCCCAATTCTTTCTCCCACCTCTACAAGCTGAGGTAGTTTTTCTCTTTCAACTCCTGAAATTTCCCACCTATAATCTTTATTTCCTTTTGGCCAATCTTTCTTTTTGAAATTAAAAGGTATATGTCCAATCTGAGATGCTATGGAATCTACAAAATTTCCTGTTAATTTGAAATTTAAATATCCTGAAAGTAATAAATACTTATAAGTGTTTCTCCATATTTCCGGCTGATTTTCCATTATCCAATTTGCTTTACATTTTTTCCTTGAAACCTCTATGGCTTTTTTCATTCCAATTAACCTAAAGAGAAAATCATATCTTTTACTTATAGGCTTTTTACAATCTGCCATCCTCTGATCTAACCATATTATTGCAGGTCTTAATGCTTCCCCATTTTTATCTACATTTATTCCTGTATCTCTTTGTGTTGTTACTGATACTGCAAGTATCTCATTGAAAAAAGTAGAGTTATTCTCTTTTAGTGCTGTACATACATGACATACTCCTTGCCACCAAACCTCTGGATCTTGTTCTGCCCATCCTGGTTTATTTGAAAAGTATGGTTGAAAATCTAACTTCTCTTTAGCTACTAATGTACCTAATCCATTAAATATCAATGCTCTTACACTTTGTGTCCCACAATCTATGGAGAGAACATATTTATCCTCCATTCGGATACTCCTCCTTTAATATCTCAATCAAACTTAAGGTTGAAATGATATTAACTCCAGTGTTTAATACATTTTCAATTATTACTTCATTTATATCAACATGATTTGTTATTACTACTTTACTTATTTCTCTCATTACATTAAATATTTTACTCTTTGGAATCAGTCCATCAGTTCTCACCGGTAGCCTTGGCATCTCCTTATATATAGTATTTACTGTTGAAGCAATACTTCTTAATGGATTTTTAATCTCATTAATTCCAAATTCTATACCTCTTTTGCACTTATTACCTTCTACTAATAGTTCTTCATTTTTTTCAATTATAGTAAGTTTACAACCATTAGGACACACTATACAGGTGATTTTTTTTAACTCCACCTTATACACCTTCTTTAATTTTACTCATAACCAAATTTAAATTATCAATATTATTTACAGAAAATGATTTTAAGTTCAAATTTATTTTTTCCATCTCCGGTGGCTTTATTATATTATACTTTTTCATAAATAATACCTTGTCACCTAAGTAAAATTCCACTTTTACATCCTCTATTACATCTTTACTTCTAAAGTAAATTGTTATATCTTTATTTATAGAATTTAAATCTATGCTTTGAGGTACTACATATAGAAACTCTTTTTTATCAAATATTATGTTCACTAATCTTCTATAACTATCTACTTCATAAGTTGCTGCCTGCTCTCCAGCATATTTCCCACTTTCCGATACATAATCTACTAAATCATTAACATGAAGAGAATTTCCACAGGAAAATACCCCATTTACACTTGTTCTAAAGTTATGATCTACCTTTGGTCCTTTGGTTGATGGATCAATTTCTATATTCAAACTTTCTGCTACCTCATTTTCTGGTATTAATCCTACTGATAATATTAATCCATCACACTTAATTATCTCTTCTGTTCCATCAATGAGCTTCATATTTTCGTCAACTCTACACGTTTCAACAGCTGAAACTTTACTCTCCCCTATTACCCTAGTTACTGTATGTGATAAATGTAATGGAATATTGTAATCTTCTAAGCATTGCATAATATTTCGGCTTAATCCTGAAGGAGTACTTTTCATTTCATACACCCCTATAACCTTAGCACCTTCCAAAGTTAACCTTCTAGCCATAATTAATCCAATATCTCCACTTCCTAAAATCACACAATTTTTACAAGGTAAATAACCCATCATATTTGTTAAATATTGTGCTGTTCCTGCTGAATATATGCCAGCAGGTCTATCACCATTTATAAAAACTTGCCTAGCCGTTCTCTCTCTACAACCATTTGCTAAAACTAATGCCTTAGAGTTAACCTGAAAAACATTCTCTTTCGAATTTATTAAGGTTAATATAAAACTTTCTCCTATTTTTTCTACTTTACTTACAAATGTTGATGTATATATTGATATGTTTTTTTCTTTAATCCTTCTTATATATCTATCTGCATATTCTGGTCCACTAAGAGTCTTATTAAAGGTAATCAATCCAAAACCATCATGAATGCATTGTTTTAATATTCCACCTAACCTTTCTTCTCTTTCAACAATTAAAGTTTTAGCTCCTTTCTCATTAGATGCTAATGCTGCTGCAAGCCCTGCTGGACCTCCACCTATAACTATTACATCAAAGTGAAATTTATTGTCTTTCATACAATTTCACCTCATTTTCATTTATAGTGAGATTATTATACTTACTTTGAACTTTTTCTATAAGAATATTAGAATCTTTTCCTTTTTTAGTAATTACCTCAAAACTTTTACTAGACTCCTCATGAATAATCTTTAATACTTGCTGTAAACAAAAGCCTCCTTGACACCTACCTGCTCCGGCCTTAACTCTTCTTTTAATAGCATCTACAGTATCTACTTTTATTGGACTTCTTAAAGCATCCTGAACTTCACCCTTGCTTATTTCCTCGCATCTACAAATTATTTCACCATATTCTGGTTTCTCTTTTATTAACTTAGCCCTTTCCTCAAAGGACATATTTCTTACTTCCGGTATTCCTTTTCTTATTGGATTCCAATAATCTTTTTTCTTTAACTGTATTTTTTCAGCTAGTAATCCACAGGTTATCTTCTCAATTTCCTCTGCTATAGCTGGTGCAGATGCAAGACCTGGTGATTGGATACCTGCTGCATAAATTAAATTATCAACACGTTCAGATCGTTCAATGATAAAATCTTCTTCATAAGTAGCAGCTCTTATTCCCGCATAATATGTTATTACATCACCATTAGATAATTTAGGTACCACTGGTAAATGCTTTCTTAGTATATTCTCTATATTTGTTGAATTTGTAGAATAATTTTCTCTAAAGGGTTGTTCATAAGCATCAGGCCCTACCAATATATTTCCATCTATTGTTTTTATAATACCTCCACCCTTAGTATTTCCTTTAGACAGATTTATGCTTGGCTTAGCTACCACTCCATTAATTAAAGAACCTTTCTTTCTATCTAGTATTAGCGTCTCTCCTTTCCTTGGATGTATTGTGAAAAACTGATCATCTGCCATGTTAGCAATTTTATCAGCAAAAATTCCAGCTGCATTTATAATTACCTTAGGATATATTACTCCTCTATTTGTATTTACTCCAATAATCTTATTTCCATCCATAAACAGTGATTCTACTAAGGTATCTAAGGAAAATTCAACTCCATTCATAGCTGCATTTTCTGCAAAAGCATAGGTCATCCTATAAGGAGATAATATACCTGTTGTTCCAAAATGAACTGCCCCAACTATATTATCCGTCACGTTTGGTTCTATTTTTTTTACCTGTACCTTATTTAAAATAACTACATCCTTTACTCCAGCCTTCCGTGCTCTATTCATAAGGTAAGGTTTAGCTAACCTTATAAATCCTCTATCGAAAAGCACTGTAGAGCCACATCTTTCAAAAGGCACCCCTAGCTCCTTTGTAATCTTTGAATAAAGCTCATTACCTCTGACATTAAATATGGATTTTTTACTTCCTATAGGAGCTTCTATACCTGGATGTATCATCCCATCATTTCTTGATGATGTGTGCATTGCCAAATCTGATTCTTTTTCAAGCAATAAAATAGACAATTCCCACTTTGCAAGCTCTCTAGCAATAGCACACCCTATAACTCCTCCTCCAATAATAAGTACATCTACTCTTTTTCCATTTAAATGTGAATCTCTTATAATCGGTGCTTTAATTAGAGGTATTTTCAAACCTTTCACAGTTATTTGATTTACTACACCCTTGTATCCTCTTTTAGATGCAAGTTTACCAGCTTTAATAACCATATTCCAACTCTCCACCTGCCCTTCTAAAATGATTGAAGAGTTCCATTCTCTGCAGTAAATCTCTTTATTAACCTCTTTTTGTATAAGTTTTTGAACCTTTTCATATTTTTTTATCATTACATATCCCTTCCTTAGGATGTTCGGACATCTTAACCTCTCTGTATATACTATGATTTGACTATGAAATAAATACTTATTTTCAATAATTTACTATAGGTACATAGTATAAATTTTCTGGAACTATAAAATTTAAATAATAGAATGGTTCTTCATTATTTTCTTCATATATCCATCTTTCCATGACTAATACTCTTGTAGTTCCATCTATTTCTAACAGACTTTTTTCTTCGCTATTAGGAATTCTAATAGTTATCGTCTGATCTACCTTTGATATATCTACCTTTAAATCATTTATAATCATGCTTGCCAAGGATTTTTCAAAATCAAATTTACTATTACCATTGGAAAACCGCTGTGAAAAATATGAATTCTCAATGGCTACTGGGATTTCCTCAACAGTTCTTAACCTCTTTACATAAAGGCACTTTTGATTTATTTCCCATCTCATCTTATTGGTTAATTCCTCACCTGGGATAAAAAAATTCTCATCTAGTATTTTATTGCTAACCTTTATTCCCTTAGTTCTTAAAGTAAAAGTTAAACTAATAAGTGGCTCAAATCCCAAAGAAGGCTTATCTCTTAAAACAAAGGTACCAATTCCTTGTTTCTTATACAGATATCCTTGATTAACTAATAAATCTATAGCTTGCCTTATAGTAGCTCTACCTACTTCATATTTCTCCATCAGTTCCCTTTCAGTTGGAATTCGAGAATTGACCTCCCATATACCACTTCTAATTGTCTTGGTTATTTCTTCTTTTACTTGTATATACAACGGTGTTTTATCATATCTATCAATCATCATTAATTCCTCCAATGTTTTTTATATTTATATGCTAGCTGATTTATATGATTACCAATTTATTAACATGTTAAGAATTATTTGTATCCCTTCATTTATATCTTTTAATTGTAAGTAAAGAAGAAAGGTAATTATATCAATAACTAAGTATAATTAAAAAGACAGTCTGAAATTACTTTTCAGACTGTCTTACATCTTATTTTACAATATACTAATTTTACAAATGAACTACTTAATTTTGCAGGATAACGGTATTATCAATAATCCTATGAATACTAGACCTATTGCAATAAATAAGATGTAAATTTCTAAAATGATTTACTTAAAATTTCCCTTAAACTAATCTTCATGAAGCCAACATCTAGACCAATGTCCTTTAGAAATCTCTCTTAACTCTGGCAATTCATTTCTACATTTTTCACTAGCTTCATTACAACGATCTGAAAATCTACATCCCTTTGATAATTCTGCTAGATGTGGTACATATCCTTCAATGGTATTCAACCTCTTTTTTTTATCATCTATTCTTGGAATACATTCCATAAGCTTTTTAGTGTATGGATTTATAGGCTCTTCAAATAGTTCTTTATTTGGTGCTATCTCCATAACTTTTCCACAATACATTACCACTACTTCATCTGCCATTTCTGCTACTACTCCCAAGTCATGAGTATTCAATATTATGGACATATTATATTTATTCTTAATGTTACGTAATAACTCCAAAATTTCTGCCTGAATTGTAACATCTAGAGCTGTTGTAGGTTCATCTGCTATTAGTATCTTAGGATTGCAAGCTATTGCCATAGCTATCATAAGTCTTTGTCTCATTCCCCCACTGAACTGATTGGGAAGATGATTGAACCTTTCTTCTCCGTCTGTAATACCTACTGCTTTCATAAGCTCTACAACCACCCTTTTGGATTCCTTTTTATTAACTTTTTTATGAATGATTAGTGCCTCTGCAATTTGTTCTCCTACCTTATTCATTGGATTTAATGTTGACATTGGATCTTGATATATCATAGATATTTCATTTCCTCTTATTTGCCTCATTGCTTTTTCATTCTTTTTTAACAAATCTTCTCCATTATAATATATTTCTCCTCCGATTATTCTTCCCGGAAAATCAATTAAACCCATAATAGAAAGAGCAGTTACACTTTTACCACTTCCAGACTCCCCTATAATTGCCATAGTTTTTCCTTCATCCAAGGTAAAGCTTATATCATCTACTGCAGGATATTCATTACTATTCAAATAAAAATAAGTTTTTAAGTTCTTAACCTGAAGCAATGTCATATTATCCCTCCTTAATGAGATTTTGTCTTAGGTAATATGATATCTTTTAAAATATTAAAAATCATAAAAATAAAATAATAAAAAATAGCCAGTAATACAATAAAAGTCATAAATGCAACTCCACCTTCATATGGTGGAATCAAATCCGTTGTATAAAAAAATATCATATAGAACCCCATTCCTCTATAGTAAAATAATCGTTCTACTATAATGAGACTTGAAAACATTATACCTATAACTGTTGGAAATCCTGATAACACTCCATAGATTATACTTTTCATCATATGTTTTTTTATAATTTGAAACCTAGAGCATCCCTTTCCTCTAGCTGCTAGTATATATGGTTTTGTAAAATTTTCTTCTATTGTAGTAGCTGTTATCCTTGCAATATAAGCTGCAGGAAGTATTGATATTGATATTATGGGGTAAATTGCATTAGCCAAGGTCTCATCTCCATAGGCTGGAATTGGTCCTAATCCAAATATTGAAAATCCATTATTATATAGATATATGGCAAATATTTGCACAAGTACTATTATTAAAATATCTGGTACTGAAAGAGGTATGAGAGATTGAAGTAGTTTTATTGTTCCACTCCTATCATTCTTTCTACTATCTATAATTCCCTTTGGAATTCCAAGGATTACTGCTAAAATAGCTCCGAAAAATAATATGGATAAACTTTTAGTGGCTGTTTTAACTAACAGTTGACCTACAGTTTCTCCTTGAATCCTAACCTTAAATGCTTCACCACTAAAAAACATTTTAAAATTATTTTTCATATTTTCAAAGATTACGTTTATTTCCATATTGGGTGTGTTTTTGCCATTAGATGAAATTATATCAAAATCTAGAGGTATTCCTGTTACAGCTATAACAAGAAATAAAATTACAAGGAGTATTAATATGTTCATAAGAATTTTTTTAGCTACTACCTTTATTATTTCAGTTTTCATTTTAACTCCTCCTATCTTCATATAAATGACAAGAAACTACCCTTCCATTATCAAGTTCCATAAGTGCTGGCTCAAGAATTTCACATTTAGCCATTTTTTTAGGACATCTATTGTGGAATGCACATCCTGATGGTATATTCATTGCACTAGGTATTTCACCTTGAAGCTTTATTCTATCAATTCTTCTGCTAGGCTCTGGTACTGGTGAAGCAGACATTAAAGCTTCGGTATATGGATGCTTTGGAGAGTAAAATATATCATCTACACTACCTTTTTCTACTATTTTCCCAAGATACATCACTGCTACTTTGTTACTAACATGCCTTATTACACTTAAATCATGGGATATAAATAAATAGGATAAACCAAATTCATCCTGAAGATCCATAATAAGATTGAGTATCTGAGATTGAACAGATACATCTAAAGCTGATACGGATTCATCACATACTACAAATTTGGGCCTTACTGCCAAAGCTTTAGCTATAGCAATTCTTTGTCTCTGCCCTCCACTAAATTCATGTGGTAATTTTTTAGCGTCCTGTCTTGATAACCCTACCATTTCAAGCAACCTTAACACTTCTTTTTTATACTCTAGCGGTTGTACTATTTTGTGTATTTGAAGTGGTTGAATCAAAATATCTTCAATAGTCATTTTATAATCTAGTGCAGAATAAGGGTTTTGAAAAACTATTTGTAAATCTTTTCTTAGCTTCCTGAATTCTTTATTACTAATGGTACTAATATCTCTTCCTTCCAAGAATATCTTTCCTTCTGTTGGTTCTAAGAGTCTTAATATCAATCTGCCTATAGTTGTTTTACCACTTCCAGATTCCCCAACAAGACCAAGTGTCTCACCCTTTTCTATTTTAAAATCTACACCATTTACTGCATTTACAATTTCTTTATTTACACCAAAAATTTTGTCTTTTATTGAAAATTGTTTTTTTAAGTTTATTACTTCTATCATAGTTTTTCTCCTTTTCAAAGGCTTCTTACTTATCTATCATATAAGAATTCATTGTCATGGTATCTACTATTATCTGTCCAATACTTTCCATTGTTTTGTAATTTATATTTTCTATAGTATCAATACTACTATTAACTCCCTCTGTTGAAGGATTTCCTATCCCAACACTTGAAAGTGCATTTAACCTCAAATTAATCAAAGCATTTGTAGTTCTATAATTATGGTGAAATCTTTGGTATCTCACATCCATTTGTTTAAATCGTTTTTCTATCTCCAACCCCATTAGATAATTGCTTTTATCTGCTCTTTGAGCTGGGAAGGTTATTAGATTTAAATCTTCACCTTCTTTATAACCCGGATAGCTTATATCAAAATAATAGTATCCATGTGACATTGCCATATTTACAGGTATATTCTCTGTTATACCATAATGATATGAACCATCAAACTTTGAGTATTTATACCTTTCATACTCATTATCCCAGAATGTAAACTGGATTGATTTTTCCAATGGCTCCTCTATAAGGGACAATCTCCTTGCCACCTCTAGTGCTGTTGCAGCTGGCGTTGCTGTCATTGCATAGGAAAATTCAGTTCCATTTATTTGGACACCATCATAGCTTGCTCCTATAATTATTAACTCACCTGGTTCTTCGTAGGTTTTGCCTTTACCCGGCAAAAATGCAGTAATATTTCTTCCCTTATATTTAGGTAGCTTTGGATAGTCAAAATTTATCTCAACCTCTCTATAACCACTTTCTAACTCTCCCCTTAAATCATCAAAGGGAATGATAGCCGTGGATTTAAAAAGATAGGCATTGTTACTTGTATTGTAGCCTTCACCTAATATAAACTGTATATCATAATCAAAATTTTTTCCTGACTCACTACTTATTATCTCTTTGGGAGTATTAAAAGAATTAAATTCTAATCGATTAAATTCCCTCTCAATAGAAAAAAAATTCTTGCCATCTGGTATATTATTTAAATTTTTAGAGTCTGCAGCAATTCCTTTATAATATAATTCTTCTTTTTTCTTATCCATAAAAATACTATCACTTACAGTTGCAATTGTGAAATCTTTATGAAGTTGATAGGTCTTTTCTTCTCCAGCATCATCTGTAAGTTTTATCCAACCTGATTCAATTACCACAGGAGCTAGAATTTCAGGTACCGCTTCTTCAATGTTGGATTCTGGGTTTTTCAGGGTAACTGTTAGTGGAATTTCTTGAGTATTAACCTGATATCCATAGGACTTTAAAGTATTAATTATATATTCTCCAGCTAAATGTCCTCCTTCAGTTCCAGCTACTCTACCTCCATATTTATTCTTTGTAAGTTCTTCAACATGTAGTTTAGCTTGATTTATATCGAATTTATAAAGGCTAGGATGCCACGGTATTACAATATATATAACAATCACTATTATAATTGAAGTCTTAATAATTACAGGTTTGTAGTATTTCTTAATATCCTTAAGCTGAGATATAAATATTTTTGGTGATATTAAATAAGAAATTTTTCTAATAGAACTAATAACTCTGGATTCCCTCTTTTGAAATTCTATTCTAAGTCCTTCTCCTGTAAGATTTATTCCAATGATTGCAATACTAAAAACTAATATAGGATAAAGTGTCATCCAATATGTTGTTTCGTATTGTTTAACATTTCTTGCAATTCTGGAGAGAGTACCTCCCCATTCAGGTTCTAAATTCATCTCATAATTTGCTTTAAAAGCTAGTTCCTTAATTTGTCTTGATACTCCAACAAAAACATAAAGAACTGCTAACTGAGCAATTAGAAACAATGCCATTCCCATTTCTTTAAAAAATAAACTTATGCTAGTTGGTAATATATGTGGTAGGATATTTTGACGTGCTATTTGTAGCTTAGTCTTCCCTATAGCTATTTCACCTTCAATAAAGTCTTCTTCCATAACCATTCTAGTTGAATCTTCAATGATTCCAGCCAACTTTGCCCACCCCACCATGGTAAGTACTATAGCAAATGCAAAAATTGATTTATCCATTTGTAGATTCCTAAAATATCCTATATTTAAAATTACAAAGCTAAATAAGAGCATAGGTATTGCAGTAAAAAATGTATTAAATATTTTTATTATACTTGAAATAAACTTTACACCCATTCCTGCAGCCAATCCAAGTGGAAGGGCTAAAATCATCCTAAATATAGCTACAAGAAGTGCCAATTTTAATGTGTTTCTAGTTCCATATACAAGTCTTGAGTAAACATCCCTTCCAGCATCATCTGTTCCAAAGATATTATCTTTATTAGGTGGCATTGGATTATTCGCAAATTTTTCCACCCATTTTCCTTCCTCTTTGTATTCTATATACTTAGGTACTTCTTCAAAAAGAGGATCCTTTGATGTGAAAAATCCTGGGTATAAGGCCACAATTGCTAGAAATATTACAATTATACTTCCAAGAAGTAGTGGAAAATTAATCTTTCTCATTTTATAGGTACTTCCCTTCAAATAATATTTTACTTATGAGTATATATTTAAGTTATATGTAAATTAATAGTTGGGTATGCTTATCTACTATTTTATCTAATCGTTAAGGTTCTATCAATGAATTTCATTAACCATATTTCAACATTAAACGTAAAACTTCAATATTTTTTTCAACATGAAAGACCAGTAAAGATTAATATTTTTAATCTTTACTGGTCTGTACATTGTGATATTCTAATATATAACTTCTAATTTCTNNCTTCTAACCACATTCAAATTCAATATTAAAATTTAATTTTGTCCTTTTGCATTTTATTTATTATTAAAATGCCTATAATACTTAAAATCAACCTAACACAACTATATACCTATAATTATATATAACTATATACCTATAATCCTATTTAAATATATAACTATTTAAATAGTTGTTCTACCCATGCGGCTTTAAAGCTTTTTTCTTATTTGAATAATATGATTAAGTCTAAGTTAACGTATAAAAATTTGCATGTAATATCCATGTTCTAGTGGAATAATTACAAATAATACTGTTGAAAAATGATACTGTTAATATTCTAGAAAATATAATTATACAAAAATAATTTGCCACCATTACAAAACTTATGGTGTCAAATCGGTAGCAAATCATATTTTTATTCATATTTAAGTGGCTTAAAGCCCTTATTTATCTCAGTAACTTAACTACACATTCCACATGATGCCCTTGGGGGAACATGTCTACTGGTTGCAGCTCTACAGCTTTATAGCCTAATCCTTCAAGAACTTTTAAATCTCTTGCTAATGTTGCAGGATCACATGATACATACACTATTCTTTTGGGTTTTACTCCTACTATGGCATGTAAAAGTGATTCCTCACAGCCCTTTCTTGGAGGATCTAACATAATTACATCTGGTTGTATCCCACCTTCTATTAGTTTTGGAATTTCTTCTTCTGATTTTCCTACTATAAATTCCACATTATTTATATTATTTATTACTTTATTTTCATTGGCATTCTCTATAGCTTCTGGTATTATTTCAATTCCAAAGACCATTTTTGCTCTTCTAGATAGGAATAATGATATGGTTCCTGTACCACAATAAGCATCAAATACAATTTCATTTCCTGTAAGACTAGCATATTCTAATGCTTTTTTATATAGCATTTCTGTTTGTACAGGATTTACTTGGAAGAAAGATAGTGGTGATATATTAAATCTAAATTCCCCTATATAATCTGATATGGTGTCTGTTCCCCATAGATTAATAGATTTGTTGCCTAAAATCACATTTGTTTTATCCTTATTAACATTTTGAATTATAGATTTAAGATTTAAGATTTCTTCTCTAAGAGATTTTATAAGTGGTTTTATATTAGGTAACTTTTCTCCATTAGTAACTATTACTACCATTACTTCCTTAGTCTTAAAACCTTCTCTAATCATTATATGTCTTACTACACCACTATGGCTCTTTTCATCATAAGGAGTTACTTTATACTCTTTCATCCATTCCTTAAGGAGCTTAACAACTTTATCACCGATTTTACTTTGTATATAACAATGATCCATATTGATTATTTCATGGGATCTTGGTGCATAAAATCCTACTACTATGTTTCCATCATTATTTCCAACTGGTAACTGAACCTTATTTCTATAGTTATATGGGAAATCCATACCCATGGTATTATGTACCTTTAATCCTTCTATCTTTCCTACTCTTTCCATAACATCCTTTACTCTTTGAGTTTTGAAGTTAAGTTGTTCTTCATAGGATATATGCTGAAGATTACAGCCTCCACATCTCTTATAAATTGGACATATAGGTTCTGTCCTATATTTAGATGAGAGAATTACATCTAATAATTTACCTATTCCATAGGTTTTACTAACTTTTATAAGCTTTATCTTTACTGTTTCACCCTTTATGGCTCCTTTAACAAACACAGTAAAGTTATTTATTTTTCCTACACCTTCTCCTTCATGTCCATAGCCATCTATCTTAATTATATAGTCTTTATTTTTTGCAATTTCTATATTTACATGATTATTGTTTAATTCCAAAATAAGATTTTCTATCTCAGCTTCTCTTTCTTCACTTTCCCTTTGTTCTTTTATTATTTTTTCTTTTTCTAATGCTGCTTCCACTCTTTCTTTCTCTTGTTTTTCAGCTTCTTCTATAACTTTAACCTTGCTTATATCTTTACGTCTTTTCATAAAACCACCCTCTATTAGCTTATAATTAATTTTAATTCTATCAGAAAACTAGTTAATTAACCATAATAAGTAGTCATAATATAAAATTAAAGTAAGGGCAACTTTAGATTATTACTTAAATTAGCTAAAGTTACCCTTACTATAGTGAATTACATCTTAAAAGTATCACAATCTGTTCTATTGCTACTTATAGCACCTATCCCATTGATGTGTACAAAATTCGCAACACAATCCTTATTAACATTATACCTACAGTTTATTGCATCACATATTATTCTTGGTCCTATACCTCCAGCGAAATTATTAAAGCTTTGTTTTACTTCTCCTCCAATATTCATATTATATACATTAGAAAGAGAATTTTTTATTCCCATTTCTATGAATGTTCCACACTGAGTATACTCACTAGAGTGAGCATTTCCTCCTTGCACATGTATACTGCTAGCGCTGCACATTCCAGAGTTATTGTGTATGCAATTAGTTGCATTACATGCTAAATTTCCACTCATTCATAGCACTCCTATTCTTAATTATTTTCTTAAGTTATTAGATAATACTATTATGTGGAAAAATATATTTTTTATGCACGGGGTGGGTCTAAAATTTCAGCTACTTTTAAATACTAATATTACCTAAATTAAATTCCCTTCAAAAAATTAAAGACACCCTTTACGGGTGTCAATAATGAATCAGTTGCCAAAAATGTTATATTTTAAGTCTTATCCACTGGATTACTAATTATACATTAAATTTCAGATAATTTCAATATTTTATATTCATTTTACATAAATTCCATAATTATCTTCATTTTTACAGATCCACTAGATAAAATTACTTAATATTAGCTTTTCCACTATACACCATTCCTACTTTTGAATCCATGGTTATAAAGCAACCAGATTTTATAATTGAAGATGCATTCTGTGCATTATATATAATAGGAATATTTCTTGATGAACATTCAAGTAGTACACTAGAACTCATTTCATCACTTTCTACTATTATTCCACCAACTTCATCAAGTACACTAGAAAAGTCTCTGCTTAATTTATCAACTATAATAATTTGTTTTTCATCTAAAGAATTAAAAAACTTTTTAGAATTATCTACATGCATTACTGTTCCATAAGCTGTACCAGAATCGCTTCCTTTACCTTGTAAAAGTATATCTCCTATAATATGAACTTTCATCATATTGGTACTACCAACATAGTTCATTGGAATTCCTGCAACAATTACTACAAGATCACCTTTCTCTACATAATTAGCTGATAATGCAATTTGCGAAGTTTTATCTATTAATTCATCTGTATCTTTTAGTTTTGGAGTTATTACAGGAAATACTCCCCAATTTAATGCTAAACTTCTTGCAACTCTTTCATAAGGAGTACAAGCTATTACTGCGCATTCTGGTCTATATTTAGATATCTGTCTTGCTGTTTGACCACTTTGAGTTGCTGTAATTATTGCTGATGCATTTAGTTCCATAGCTGTTGTACAAGTAGCCACACTTATAGCATTAGGTACATTAGAAACATGTAACTTTCTTCTTTTCTTGAAACTTTCCTCGTAGTTTATATATTCCTCTGCCTTCATAGCTATTTGAGACATAGTTTTTACAACTTCCAATGGATATTTCCCACTAGCAGTTTCTCCACTTAGCATTATAGCATCAGTTCCATCAAAGATTGCATTAGCTACATCTGAAGCTTCTGCTCTTGTAGGTCTTGGATTTCTAATCATAGAATCCAACATTTGAGTAGCAGTAATTACTGGCTTTCCGGCTTCGTTACATTTTTCTATAATCATCTTCTGAACCACTGGTACCTCTTCAGTAGGAATTTCTACTCCTAAATCTCCTCTTGCTACCATAATTCCATCAGAATACCTTATTATTTCATCAATATTATCTACACCTTCTCTATTTTCAATTTTTGAAAATATTTGAATGTAATCCCCACCATTCTTATCAAGAAGGTGTCTTATATCTAAAACATCTGTACCTTTTCTTATAAAAGATGCAGCCACTATATCTACTTCACTTTTTATACCAAACATTAAATCTGCAATATCTTTTTCTGTTAGTGCTGGAAGATTTAATTTAACTCCTGGTACATTCATTCCCTTATGATTGCCTATGACTCCTGTATTTTCAACATGAGTTTTAATATTTTTATCTTCTATGTCTAATACCTTTAGTGCTACTAATCCATCATTTATTAAAAGTACATCACCTGACTTAACGTCTTTATAAAGATTTTTATAAGTTATGGAACACTTAGTTTCATCTCCTATAATATCTTCACCACAATGAACTATAAAAGTAGTTCCTTCTTTAAGTTCTACAGTTCCATTTTCAAAGTTTCCAGTTCTAATCTCTGGTCCCTTAGTATCAAGTAATATAGCAATATGCTTTTCTAATTCAGCTCTTGCTTCCTTAACCATATCTATTCTTCTCTTATGTTCTTCATGACTTCCATGAGAAAAGTTTAATCTGGCAGCATTCATACCATTTTCAATTAATTTTTTGATAAGTTCCTTTTCATCAGTAGTAGGTCCCATTGTACAAACAATTTTAGTTTTTTTCATAGTTATCCTCCTTTTTATTTGATAGCATTAAAATTTTTTACTCAGATAACTTTATCAATCTATAAAATTATATTAAAAAATTTGCAATTCTACAATAGCTATAATATATTAATTCGACAAATCCACACTTAATTTATATAACTCTTCATTAAAACATGATTTCATCTCTAGAGCTTCTTTTATATCTACATCTACAATTTTATTGGCCTTGATACCTATAAGTCTTGCTGTCTTTCCTTCTAGCAATACTTTAACAGCTTTACTACCCATCCTTGAAGCTAAAATTCTATCAAAAGCGCTAGGACTTCCTCCCCTTTGTATATATCCAAGCACTGTTGCTCTAGTCTCTATTCCTGTTATTCCTTCTATACTTTTAGCCAATTTTTGAGCTCCACCTACACCTTCAGCTAAGATTATAATATTGTGAAGCTTACCATTACGCTTTCCTTTAAAAATGTTCTCACATATATCTTCAATAGTAAGTTTTTTCTCGGGAACTATTACCTGTTCTGCCCCACCAGCAATACCTGAAAACAACGCTAAATCTCCACAATTTCTTCCCATAACTTCAATTACACTTACTCTTTCATGGGAGCTAGAGGTATCTCTAATTTTATTTATGGCATCGATAGCTGTATTTAAAGCTGTATCAAAACCAACAGTATAATCTGTATAAGGTAAATCATTATCTATAGTACCTGGTATTCCTACTGTTGGTATACCTAAATCACTTAATTCCTTAGCACCTCTAAATGATCCATCTCCACCGATTACTATAATTCCATCTATTTTAAGCACTTTAATAACATTAAGAGCCTTCTGTCTACCCTCAGGAGTTCTAAACTCTTCACTTCTAGCAGTCCTTAGTATAGTACCGCCTCTTTGAATTATGTCAGAAACAGAGTGTCTATCCATCTCAAATATTTCCCCATTAATAAGTCCATTAAATCCTCTATGTACTCCAAATACCTGGACTTCACTTTCAATTCCAATCCTAACTACAGCTCTTATAGCTGCATTCATTGCCGGTGAATCTCCTCCGCTAGTCAATACTGCTATTCTTTTCATCATATTACCCCCTAGCTTTATTGTGGTTATTATTTACAATTATTCTTTTCTTATGTATTTTAATAATATATATTTATAAATAATTCAACCATCAGAATATTAATTGCTTACACAAGCATATACCTACCTAGGTTTATACAATTACTATATTAATTAAAATACCAATATATTATTAAATTTCTACATACTTACTTAACTTAATTTTAATGTTTAGAGTTACTCCTTGCAACCTATTATTAGCTACATTTAAGTATTTATCTATAGATTTGCTATTGTAAATGTTGTCAAGTTTTAATAAAGTTTCTTATAATCTATTCTTCCCATTTTATACTTTATAATTAGTAAATTTCATTAAAATTTATATACAAAATTAAGAAGAGTTACATCCACAATTAAACTAGGCTTTACTAACAATTTAATTTACAATGTAATACTAATACAATTTATTTATATTTTCATGCAAATTAAAGTTAAATCTAAGTAAAATTTGAACTAACTCTTCTTATACTATTTATAATTAACTTTATTATGTTTAATCATTGAATCACTATCATACTCTATGAAGCAGATTTTGCAAAATATATTACTAATCTTATATTAAATATTGAGCTTACACTTTTATATCAGTTTATTTTACAAAATCCCCTAACTAGCTATCTCTTAACTAATGGAAAAGCAATTACATCTCTTATAGATGATGAGTTTGTTAAGAACATCATCATTCTATCTATTCCTATTCCAAGCCCTCCTGCTGGCGGCATAGCCACATCTATAGCTACTGCAAATTCTTCATCCATTGGGCTAGCAGTTTCAAGTCCAGCTCTTAATTTCTCAGCTTGCTCATGAAGTAAAATTCTTTGTCTTAATGGATTATTAAGTTCTGAATATGCATTTCCAAGCTCTACTCCAAAGGCATAAGGTTCAAATCTTTCTATTAGCTCTGGATTTTTTCTATGAACTTTACATAATGGAGATGAATCTAATGGAAAATCTATTACAAATGTTGGTTCTATTAATTTATCCTCACAATAGGCCTCAAATAATGTAAGTATCAACTCCCCTTTATTTGCTTCTTTAATACTAAAACCTTCGCTTTGTTCCTCTTCTAATAATCCTTTTTCTATAATTAGCGTAACTATTTCTTCCTTAGTTAATCTCTCCACATCTATTCCTGTATCTTTAAGAACTAAATTGCACATAGTTTCTCTCTTCCATGGAGCCTTAAAATCAATTTCAACACCATCATATACAGCCTTAGTTGTTCCTTTGATTTTTGTAAATACATACTCATATAAGTCTTCCATAATTCTCATCATATCATTATAGTCAGCATAAGCCATATAGCATTCAAACAATGTGAATTCTGGATAGTGAGTTCTATCTATTCCTTCATTTCTAAAGGAACGTCCCATACTATAAACTCTATCAATACCTCCAACCATTAATCTTTTTAAGTATAGCTCTGGAGATACATTCATGAACACTTCACAGTTTAATGCATTTACATTAGTTATAAATGGTTTAGCTTCTCCTCCACCATATTTTGTATCTAAAATAGGGGTTTCCATCTCCATAAATCCTTTAGAATTCATAAACTCTCTTATGGCATACATAGCCTTAGATCTATTTACAAATCTATCTCTTACATCCTCATTCATTATCATATCTAGAGATCTATGCCTTTGTCTTAAATCCATATCTTGAATTCCATGATATTTTTCTGGAAGCGGTCTTATAGACTTTGAAAGTACTGTAACATTTAAAGCCTTAATAGTTATTTCATCAGTTTTTGTTTTAAATGCACAACCTTCTACACCAATTATGTCTCCTACATCAAGAAGTTTAATAACTCCATAGGCATCTTCACCAAGATCATTTTTACTTATATACACTTGAATATTTTCATTTTTATCTCTTAAATTTAAAAATGTTACTTTACCCATTCTTCTTAACAACATTATTCTTCCTGATAAAATAAATCTCTCTTCACTATCTATATTATCAAAGTTATCTATTACATAGGTTGAAGTTGTGTTCGAATCAAAAGTGTATGGATAAGGATTGATTCCTCTACTTAAAAGTTCATTTAATTTTTTTATTCTCTCTACGTTAAATTCATTTGCATCTTGCATTATTTCTTGTAAGTTATTTAATTCTACATAATCATTGTACATATATAGTACCACCTTTCAATTTTGCCTTTTAACTTTAATTTCTCGTAACTTTTATGAAGCTAAATAACACCTCATTATAGTATTTTCAATTAGACTCAGTTACCTTAATTTCATTATTAAATTACGTTACTTTCGTCCATTAATAAATTTTTGCAAAATAAAAACTCTCACCTCCAAGACAATAGTCTTGGGGACGAGAGTTTGGTAAGTTCAACTTCGTGGTACCACCCCAGTTTATTAATATGTCACCATATTAACCTTTTCAAGTACGGCTTTACAATAAAATAGATTAAGCTTATACCCTAGCTCTATAACGGGAGCACCCGTTACACCATCTCCCTTCCTAAAGGAAACTTCTCTCTTTTTAAGAAGCAACCTCACTTTAAGATAAACTTTAGTGAAGTAAAGATCCTGTGTACAACTCCGAGGCTTTTTTCACCAAACTGTTTTTTGCTTTCTCTCACCATCTAAAGCTCTCTGTAAAAAAATTGAGTTTGATTACTCTTCTCTTCATAGTTTCGTTGAATATATTTTAATATACTCAAAATATAATGTCAAGAATTTTAAAAAAATTTATATTATCAATCTAGTAGGAGATAGATAGTTGTTTAGGATTCTTGCTAAAATAGGACTGTTGGAATTCTCCAATAGCCTTTTCTTGTATTTGCATATTCCCATGCTTTATATTCTTAAATGCCTAAAATCTTAAGATTATCATATTTAGTCTTAATTTTCTTCCATTTTTTTAATAGCATGGGCGTAGACTTCGTCTTAGCCATTCATCTAAATAAATAATTCTAAATTTATGTACAGAGGAAAACCCTCGACATTTCTATCGAGGGTTTCATGATGAAGGTGATATATTTCGATAAAATTTACGTCATAATTTTTTTAGGTAACCATCCCTTAAACAACATGTTTATTATAACTATTTCATTGATTCTATAACACCTTCAACAATTGTATCCATATCTGTAACATTTCCTTCATTCATAGAAGATACAAGTGTAACTTTATCTTCTAGAACTGTCATTTCTCTCATTTCCTCTAGGAACTCACTCATCAAACTTCCAGACTTACATGCCCATGAGCCATTTTCAATTATTGCAAAAGTTCTCTTTTGAAGGTTAAGAGCCTTCATATCCATAAGATAATTATGCATAGGTGGGTAAATACCAAGGTTATAGGTTACAGAAGCTAAAACTACATGGCTAACTCTAAAGGTTTCTGAAATCAGTTCAGATACATGAGTGCTTGAAACATCATACATAACTACGTTTTTCATTCCCTTTTCTACAAATTTAGTAGCTAATGCAGTAGCTGCAGCTTCGGTATTACCATACATTGAAGCATAAACTATCATTACTGCTTTTTCTTCTGGTTCATATCTACTCCATTTATCATACTTGTCAATAAAATATCCAAGATCTGTACGCCAAACTGGACCATGTAGTGGACAAATCATTTTAATATCTAGTTCACTTGCCTTTTTTAATAATGCTTGAACATGTGGTCCATACTTTCCAACAATATTTGTATAATATCTTCTAGCTTCATCAATCCAATCACGGTCAAAGTCAACTTCGTCATTAAATAGCTTACCATCTAACGCTCCAAAAGATCCAAAGGCATCAGCTGAAAAAAGAACACCATTTGTAGTATCAAATGTAACCATAGCTTCTGGCCAATGTACCATTGGTGCAGCTACAAATGTTATCTCATGCTTTCCAAAAGACTTTACGTCTCCCTCTACAACTTCTTCCATTCTACCATCAATTTCAAATCCAAATTGTCTCATTAGGAGAAAAGATTTCTCAGTACTTATAATCTTAACATTAGGATAACGCAATATTATTTCTTCAATAGCAGCTCCATGATCAGGCTCCATATGATTTATTACTAAATAATCTAACGGCCTACCATTTAAAACAGCTTGTATATTTTCTAAAAACTGTCTACAAATTGACCAATCTACAGTATCAAATAACACAGTTTTTTCATCTAATAATAAATATGAATTATATGAAACCCCTCTTGGAATTGGATGAACGTTTTCAAAAAGAGCTAGACGCCTATCATTTCCGCCTACCCAATAAAGGTCTTCAGTTACCTTTCTAACACAAAACATAAATTACTCCTCCTTTTTATTGTAAAAAACTTAAAATTTCTGCTATAAAATTAGGCCTCTATAAAACTATCTTTTTCTTCACCGCAATCTGGACAAATCCATTCTTCTGGAAGAGCTTCAAATAGAGTCTCTGGTGATATGTCATTTTCTATATCGCCTATAGCTGGATCATATTCATATCCACATCCATTACAAACATATCTCTTCCAACTAGGAACAACCTTTTTAGGAACATACTTTTTCATTTTCTTCATAGGAGGTGCTTCCTTTTTTGGTTCTCCGTTATCTAAAGCATCTGTTAATAGTGGCATTATTTCTAGTAAGTCTCCAACAATACCATAGTCTGCATTCTTAAATATTGGAGCATTAGGATTATTATTAATAGCAACTATGGTAGTAGCATCCTTTATACCCTTTAAGTGTTGACCAGCACCTGATATCCCACATGCTATGTAGAGATTTCCATTAAATTTTTGACCTGACATTCCAACATAACGATTTAGAGGTAAGTATTTTAAAGTTTCAGCTACAGGACGAGATGATCCAATTGCTGCACCTGCTTGAATAGCTAAAGCTTTAGCAAGTTCCATATTTTTTTCTTCTCCAATTCCCTTACCTACACTGACAACACGCTCTGACTTAGATATTGGAGTATTTATATCAATACCAACAGTAAAATCATAGCCATCTGCTTTTAATGCTTCTACAAGCTTAGCAACTCTTTCCTCTGCTGTTCCATCTTTCATAATCATTTTCTTACGAGCACCAGTGACTCCTCCACCAGCTGAGCCTTTTTTAGCTCTATCCTCATTTTTAGGCATTTTTCCAATTATATGAGACGCAATTACCATTCTTTGAATCTCATTTGTTCCTTCATAAATAGTACAAATTTTAGCATCACGATATGCTCTTTCTACATCCATTCCTTTAAGGTAACCAGATCCTCCAAAGATTTGTAATGCATCATTTACAACTTCTAAGCATATATCAGACGCATATTGTTTAGCCATAGCAGCTTCCATAGAATAAGGCTCATGATTTTCCTTAAGTTCAGCAGCACTATATATTAAAAACCTAGCTGCTCTTAGCTTAGTTGCCATATCAGCTAATTTAAATGAAATTACTTGTTGTTGGCATATAGGCTTTCCAAATTGTATTCTTTCCTTTGAATATTCTAAAGCGTTTTCATAAGCTCCTTGAGCTATACCTAGAGCTTGAGCTGCAATACCTATACGACCACCATCTAATGTTCCCATAGCTATTTTAAATCCTTGTCCTTCTTCACCTAATAAGTTTTCTTTAGGTACTTTAACATTGTTAAATACTAATTCAGCAGTCGCAGAAGAGCGAATTCCCATCTTATCGTAATGATCACCAAATGTAAATCCTTCCCATCCTTTTTCAACTATAAAGGCACTTATACCTTTGACTCCTATATCTGGAGTAGTTACAGCAAATACAACATAAGTATCTGCCTTATCTGCATTAGTTATAAAAATCTTTCCACCATTTAAGATATAATAATCTCCTTCTAGTTCAGCAGTCGTTTCAGTTCCACCAGCATCACTACCAGCGTTTGGCTCAGTTAAGCCGAATGCACCAATCTTTTCACCCTTTGCTAGAGGAATCATATATTTTTGCTTTTGTTCTTCAGTTCCATATGCAGAAATTGGATATGTTCCTAAAGAAACATGGGCTGATAAAATTACACCTGTACCACCATCTACTCTAGAAAGTTCTTCAACAGCAATGGCATAACTAAGCACATCTAGACCTAACCCACCATATTTTTTAAGATACGGAGTACCTAATACCCCCATTTTACCTAACTTTTCTATAGCCTCAGTTGGAAACTTACTTTCTTGATCCAGCATAAATGCTTGTGGTTTTACCTCTGTCTCTGCAAATTCTCTGATTTTTGCACGAAAAGCTTCGTGTTTTTCTGTAGTCTTAAAAAACATAAATTTACCTCCTTTAATTTGGTGTTTTATTTCAATTTTTACAAGTTTTATTAATGAAGCTTATAAAAATTTATTATCTTTGATTTAAAAAGCATAATATCCTTACAATACAAGTTAAAACTAAAATTGCTTATATAATTTTCTAATAATCAAATTAATTATATAATTCAATTTCTTTCTTAATAATTATTATTATAAAACTTATAATTTCCATTGTCAAATTTTTATGCAAATTTATTGTAGCCCCCTTAATTAATATTATTTTACATTACATTAAAATATATCTAAATTATCCTATTCTTTAGTTCTTTTCTAAAATATTAATGACTATTTTGATACTATGACCTCTGCTGACTTCTGACAGTTCAGCCATACATCACTGTATATATTGTTACTTATAAATACATATCCATAACGTATCTGTAAGATCTCCCTAGGTAAGACCATAATCTTTCACTCCATATATCTGCTACATTCATACTAGCTGTTTCGAATAGCTTCAGGCTTTGATTTGTATAGCAACCTTCCCTACGGACATATGCCTTATATGTAGTTCCTACTTGTCAGACCATAGTTTCGCCCCCGACTTCCGCCTGATTCCACATTACCATAGACACACACCCTCGTCTTAAGCTATGCACTTGGC
>DKGY01000071.1:95025-141881 GCA_002453475.1 Clostridium sp. UBA6758
TATTAAGCCAACTATTTTTATTTATTAGATATTTTTTCTTTGTATTAGCAGCAAATAAGTAAGTTGGAGCTGAACCAAATTCTCCTATAAAATTTTCTCTTATAAGCTTCATTACACTATTTAACTTGCTATCATCTTCAACTCGAATATATATCTTATCTGTACTCACTTTAACTAGTGGCGATATTTTTTCACATAATATTTTAGGTTGCTCTTCCTCTTCCAGAGCTATACGTCCTTCCACAGTTACTATTTCATCTTCCTCAACAAATTCTCTATAAGCTGAAAATGTCTTTGGAAATATGACTAATTCTATGGTTCCAAATAAATCCTCCAAGGTTGCAAATGCCATAGCCTTCTCNNCATAGCCTGATTATTTCTTGTAATTTTTTTAGAAACTGATGTTAAAAGTCCCCCTAAAATTACTTTTTGTTTATCCTTTACCTTTGAAACGCTCTCGCTAATAAGTCCTTCTACACCTATACTTCCATCTTCTAAAGTATCTGCTAAAACTAAGTCTGATATCTTGTGAGTGGTTACATGTTTTAAAGTCTTCTCATAATCATCTAGTGGATGACCTGATAAATATATTCCTGTCATTTCTTTTTCCATAGCTAATAAATACTTTTTATTAAATTCCTGAATTTCTGGATAAACTATCTTAAAGGCACTATCTTCATCCTCAGCTCCTTGAAATAGACTGATTTGTCCTGGGACATTTCTCTTTCTTTCATTGTTTATTCCATCTAAAATTTTCTCAAATACAGCTATTAATTTAGATCTGTATACTCCTAAACTATCAAAAGCTCCAACTTTTATAAGACTCTCTACAGCTCTCTTATTTACTGCTCCAGAATCAATCTTGTTACAAAAATCGCTAAAGCTCTTAAATTTCCCTTTTTCCTTACGTCTTTCCACTATTGATTCTATAACATTTACTCCAACATTTTTTATAGCTGAAAGACCAAATCTTATAGTGTTACCTTGTACTGTAAACTTACTAAAGCTTTCATTTATGTCTGGTGGAAGTACTTTTATTCCTATTTCTTCTGCAAACCTAATGTAGTATGCTACCTTTTCATTGTTTCCCATTATACTATTAAGCATGGCAGCTATAAATTCTGCTGGATAATAATACATTAAATATGCTGTTTGATATCCAACTACTGCATAAGCTGCAGCGTGACTTTTATTAAAAGCATAGGATGCAAAATCCATCATCTGATCAAATATCTTATTAGCTGCTTCCTCTGTAATTCCATTTCGAATACATCCAGGTACTACAATCTTCCCCTCTTCATCTACTATTCCATGAACAAAGTTTTTTCTCTCTTCTTCCATGACCTTATGTTTCTTCTTCGACATGGCACGTCTCACAAGGTCACTTCTTCCCAATGAATATCCTCCAAGATCTCTAACTATTTGCATTACTTGTTCTTGATACACCATTACCCCATATGTCACATCCAGTATACCTTCTAATTGTGGAGTTACATATTGAACTTTGTCTGGATTTCTTTTTCCTTCAATGTATTTTGGAATTTCTGCCATTGGACCTGGTCTATAAAGACTTATTCCTGCTATGATATCCTCAAAGCAGTCTGGTTTTAGATCTCTCATGAAGGAAGTCATTCCTGCAGATTCTAACTGGAATACACCTACTGTTTTTCCTTCTCCAATCATCTGATAAACCTTTGAATCTCCAAAGTCTATATGATCTATATCTATTTTTACACCTTGATTTTTCCATATATTCTTAATAGCTTCATCCATTACTGTAAGAGTTCTTAATCCTAAGAAATCCATCTTTAAAAGTCCTAACTCTTCTAATGTACCCATGGTAAACTGAGTTACTATCATACCTTCATTCTTTTGTAATGGAACATATTCTACTAAAGGATGGGATGCTATAACTACTCCAGCAGCATGGGTAGATGAGTGTCTTGGTAACCCTTCTAAATCTCTAGCTACATCTATAAGTTCACGTACTCTCTCATCTACATCATAAAGTTCTTGTAGCTCACTATTCATCTCCAATGATTTATCTATAGTTATATTTAATACTGAAGGGATCATCTTTGCAATTTTATCTACCTCAGCATAGGAATAATTCATTGCTCTTCCTACATCCCTGATACATGCCCTTGGTGCCATTGTTCCAAAGGTAATTATCTGTGATACATTATTTTCTCCATACTTATCAACTACATAATCAATTACCCTTTGACGCCCTTCATAGCAAAAGTCTGAGTCAATATCAGGCATACTTACCCTTTCTGGATTAAGAAATCTCTCAAAAAGCAAAGCGTACTTTATTGGATCTATTTTGGTTATTCCCAAAGTATAAGCAACTATAGCTCCTGCCGCTGAACCTCTTCCCGGTCCTGTAGGAATTCCATTTTCATTAGCATATTTTATAAAATCCCAAACAATTAGAAAATAATCAACATACCCCATTTTCTTGATTATTCCTAACTCATAATCTAATCTATCGCACAGAAGTTTTCCTTCTCCATTTTCTTCTCTTATTTTATTTACTTTTTCTTCATCCAATACTCCATTTAAAGCTGAGAATACTTCATATCTTTCAATAAGTCCCTTATAGCAATTTTCCCTAAGATATTCAAAGGGATCTATCCCCTCAGGCAAAGGGAATTTAGGCAATTTAGATTCATGAAATTTATAATCGAAATCACACTTTTCTGCTATCTTTAGCGTATTTTCCATAGCCTCTGGTATATAAGAAAAAGTCTCATACATTTCTTCAGGTGACTTAAGATAAAATTGATTTGAAGGATATCTCATCCTAGTTTTATCTTCTACGGTTTTACCTGTTTGAATACAAAGTAATACATCGTGTGATTTACTATCTTCTTCATTTATATAGTGAGTATCATTAGTACATACTAATGGGATATCACATTCCTTAGACAACTCTAATAACATTTCATTCACTTGTAACTGCTGGGAAATTCCATGGTATTGTAATTCTAAATAAAAATCATCTTTAAATATTTCCTTATATTTTAAAGCAACTTCCTTGGCCTTTTCTTTATTATCTCTAAGTAAATTTTTTTGAACCTCACCACCTAAGCAAGCACTAGTAGCAATTAACCCTTCACAATGCTCCTTCAAAAATTCATAGTCCACTCTTGGTTTATAATAAAACCCATCTATAGAAGCAGTAGATACTATTTTCATTAAATTTTCATAACCTACTTGGTCTTTAACTAACAAAACTAAGTGATAGGTATCATTGTCTTTTTGAGGTTCTTTAATGTACATTGATTTTCCTGCTACATATATTTCACATCCAATTATGGGTTTTATGCCATTCTCTATAGCTTCTTTATAAAAATCTACTGCACCGTACATAGTTCCATGGTCAGTAATGGCAATAGCTTTCATACCTAGTTCCTTAGTTCTTTTAATAAGCTTAGATATTTTCCCCGAACCATCTAAGAGACTATACTCTGTATGCACATGCAGATGTACAAAATCCTTCATATTTTCACCCCCTGCATCCTTGGTAATAAAACCATATTCCTTTACAATATTTATTTTTATATTATCTTTCTAACTTACCTCTTACTATTAATCTGTCCTTACCATCATAAGTACATGTTACAAGGGTTATTGTTGCATCCTCACTTTTATCTAAAACATAGGTGTCTTCTGGAGCAACTGTAAAGCTCTCTGTAATTTTATAGGTAAAGGTATTATCATGAGTAGATACTATTATATCATCATTAACTTCTAATTTGTTTAGTCTTAGAAAAAATTCACCTGTATCATAGTTTCTATGTCCTGCTAGTGCAAAATTCCCCATTTCTCCTGGCATAGCAGTATCCTTAAAATGTCCTACAGCATATTTTATAATTTCATCCTCAGTGCCTTCTGCTACTACTACTTTCAAGTTTATTTTCGGTATTTCTAAAACTGCAATTGGATTTACCATCTCTATATAAGGAAGTTTTTCTTCTTTGTTATTCTCATTTTTTTCATTATTAACTTCTTCCTTCTCTTCTGATATAAATTTATCATAAAGCTGATCTTGAACTTTTTTTGTTTCCCACTTTCCTTTAAAAGCAAATAGTAGTAATCCAATCCCCATTAGAATCAAAAGTATACTTATAATGTTTCTAATCTTCCCCTTCATTAAAACACCTCTTTACTTAAAACTATAAACCATTAAGTAATTATACACACATATGTTTTGTAACATTCTCAAAAATGGAATGTATTATATGATTAATCTTTTTAAATCCAGTAACTTATCTACAAAACTAGTCTAAAAGTAATGATTTTGAGACATTCCACAATAAAAATTTTTCCCTTTTATCTCTATAATAACACTTTATTTAGTATAATCAGCTACTTTGGAAACCTCTATATACGGCTTAATTTTATCTAAAACTTTATTAACATGATATGGATGTATCTGATATTCATTCATGTCATCTACAGAATCAAATCTAGTTATAAGACATACATCAAAAGATCTCTCTGTATGAAGTTCATCTATTCCTACTTCTACCCCCCTAAGCTTAGGAATTTTTCCTTCCATAGCTTTAAGAGTATTTGCTACAAAGTCTACATTTTCCCTTGTATTTTCTTTTAACTTAAATAAAACTACATGTGTAAACATCTTTTACCCCCTATACATTAAACCTATTTTATTTAATTATTTTTTAGTACCTTAGCTGATAGCATAGCCTTTGCCATAATCTCTTTATTTTGGTTATACATTGTTACTTCTACCTTTGAATAATATCTTCCTCTATCTATTACTTCAGAGTATACATCCATTATCCTACCCATTTGTACTGGCTTAGTAAAATAAGATGTGAAACTATCTATAGCTACATTGGTAATACCATTTTGTCTTAATACCATAGTTCCCATAGTGGATAAAAGCATATTTAATGCATTCCATGATGCAGTACCTATAGAGTCAAGCATTTCTGGTACAATTTCTCCCCAGAAATGCATACTATTCTTACTAGATTCAAATTCAAAATTCTTTAAAATTAAATCATCCATAGTATGACCTACATGGGGCTGTCTTGTAACTATTTGCAATGCCTTTATCACATCTCCCCTAGAAATTATACCAACTAATTTCCTTTTATATACCACTGGACATATTTGAATTCCATCCCAAGCCATGATATGTGCTGCATAGGCAACTGTGCTTGTAGGGTTTAACACAATAGGATTCTTTGTCATAATGCTATTAATAATCTCCTTGTCATCATGATTATTTATTTGAGTTATACTTACAAGACCTATAACTCTAGATTCCTCATCTAAAACTGGAAATCTTTCATGCCTAGTTTTCTCTGATAATTCTTTTAATGTTTTAATCTTGTCCCATACATTTAAGTATTCTGGATTTTTATCCATAACATCTTCTACTAACACAATTTCTTTTTTAACATTATTTTCATATATAGCTTTATTTATCATACTTGCAACAGTAAAGGTATCATAGGTACATGATATTACAGGCAAATTTGTTTTATCTGCTAAAATCTTTATTTCATCACTACATTGAAATCCTCCAGTTATAAGCACAGCACATTGGTTTTCAAGAGCTAGCCTTTGAGCTTCTTCTCTATTTCCTACTATAAGTAATGATCCTGGGTTGATGTATCTCTTCATGGTTTCAACTTCCATGGCCCCTATTATAAATCTTTCAAGAAAATTATTTTCTCCAGCCTTGCCACCAATTAAAGTTCCATCTACCATGTTTACAATTTCCTTAAAAGATATCTTGTCAATATTCTTTTTTTCTAACTTTTCTACCCTTACCGTGCCAACCCTAGGAATCGTATTGACAATCCCTATAGATTCGCACTCCTTTATTGCTCTATAAGCAGTTCCTTCACTGACACCCAATTTACTACTAATTCCTCTAACTGAAATCTTAGTACCTATATCTAAGGATAGAATATATTTAATTATTTCTTCATGCTTTGACACAGCTATCTACCCTCTTTCCTAAGTTCATCTGCAATTTTTTCAATTCTTCTAAGACGATGATTTACTCCTGATTTTCCTACAGGTGGATTTAACATAGCTCCTAACTCCTTTAAAGATTCATCTGGGAAGGCAAGCCTTAACTTAGCTACCTCCTTTAAGTTTTTAGGTAGTCTATCAAGTCCAATTTCACTTTGAATAAGTTTTATACTTTCAACCTGTCTTACCGCTGCATTAACAGTTTTACTAAGATTTGCGGTCTCACAGTTAACAATTCTATTTACGTTATTTCTCATTTCTTTCATGATTCTTATATTTTCAAGCTCTAGTAATGCATTATGAGCACCTATGATATTCAAAAGGTCGACTATTTGTTCCCCTTCTTTTAAATATATAACAAAGCTATTTTTTCTTTGTATAACCTTAGAGTTAAGCTTATAACTATTAATCAGGTCACTAAGCTCATTTGCATAATCTTGGTCATGAGTGACAAATTCTAAATGGTAAGTTTTCTCCGGGTTACTAATACTTCCTCCCCCTAAAAAAGCTCCCTTTATATATGCTCTTTTACAATCTTCATTTTTTATAACTTCATCAGGTACTCCATAGTGTATATTAAATAAACTATCCTTCTCAATTATACCCAATTCCTGAAGGAGTCCCTTTACATTTACTTCTTCTGGTATTAAAACCATATATATATTATTTTTCTTTAACGAATTGCTTTTCTTTACTAATAATTTAGTATGAATATCAAAAAAATCTTTTAAGTTTTTAAAAATCCATCTTGCTATAGCTGGATTTTCAGTTACTACCTTAAAGGTAATAGTTCTGTTAAATCCAAAACCTAAGGTTCCACTGGATTTCATTATAGCTGATAATTGAGCAGCTATTTCATCTTTAGATAACTCACTATTTCTGCATACTTCATTTTTTACCTTTAGTGAAAATGACATCTCTCTACTCCCTATCCTTTTTTTCTCTTCTTAATCTCTGTGATAAATATATATATTCAAAAATTCTTTTCTCATCATTAATCATTTTTTTCTTTAATATAGTCTCTATAAGTATTTTAGCAAGCTTATCCTCATCATGTCTTATGAGTTCTTTTTTAATCTTTATCATATCAAATTCTATATATTTTACATTTAGCTTCTCTTTATCATCATGATCAAGTTGAACAAAGGTTGAGCCTTTTTGCAAATATTTTTCTTTTATATTTTCTTCTTCCTTTGTAAGTCCTTTATTCACAATAGCATAATCAATAGGCATACCTTCACAATGTTCCATTATAGCTCTTATATGATCCTGAACACTAAAGTTATCACTCTCACCTGGTTGAGTCATTATATTTGATACATAAATCTTTAATGCTTTAGTGGACTTTACAGCCTCTCTTATATCACCCACCATTAGATTAGGGATTATACTAGTATACACACTTCCTGGTCCTAATATAACTGCATCTGCATCTCTTATAGCGTCAATAGCTTCTTGAACTCCCTTGGCATCTTTAGGCTCTATAAATACTCTATCTATAGGTGATTTTCTATTTAAGCTCTCAGTAGGTATTGAAGACTCACCTTTTATTATGTCCCCATTTTTTAATTTTGCATATAACTGCACATTTTCAAGAGTAACAGGTAGTACTTTCCCAGTTACCGCTAAAACCTCACTAGTTTTTTTAATGGCCTCTAAAAAATTATCGGAAATTCCATTCATAGCTGCTAAAAATAAATTCCCAAAACTTTGATTTTCTAAAGAACCATCCTTAAATCTATATCTAAATAGCTGTTCCATCAAAGGTTCCGTATCTGCTAAAGCTATTATGCAGTTACGAATATCTCCTGGTGGTAACATTCCTAAATCTTGCCTCAGTACTCCAGAACCGCCTCCATCATCAGCTACTGTAACTACTGCAGTTATATTAGTAGTATATCTCTTCAGTCCACTAAGCATATTGGAAAGCCCTGTTCCGCCTCCAATAACTACTACTTTAGGTCCCTTTACTAATATACTATTTTTGAAAAAATCATCATCAAAATTTTTCTTTCCCATTGAAAAATTTAAGGCTTCGAACTTTATTATATCTATTACTTTTTTAGTATACTTTTCTAAACTTATATAGGTCAATACACACCCTAAAACTAGTATCGCTACTAGAAATATCTTTATAGAAATACCTTCATTCCATTTTCTTATGAGCTCAATTATAGCATAGGAAATTAAAAATACACCTAATATAATTTGGCATATCCATCTCTTAATTCCCAATCCAGGCATTAATCCGTCCTTAAGCTTCATCGCTTTCCAGCTCCTCTACTTACATCCTCATTTATATCTCTATGATCTATAGTTACACTATTCCCCTGATGGTTTAAAGTCTCATATATTTTATTTGCAATAGCAACAGAACGATGTCTCCCACCTGTACATCCAATCGCAACGATTAACTGTCTCTTTCCTTCTATTTTATAATTAGGAATTAAAAATTTAAGCATATCTATAAATTTTTCTATAAATTGCTGTGTTTCAACTTTAGATAATACATAATCCTTTACTGGCTTATCTAATCCGCTAAAAGGCTTTAACTCAGCAATATAATATGGATTAGGAATAAACCTTACATCCATAACTAAATCTGCATCTAAAGGTATTCCATATTTAAATCCAAATGATATTACATTAATGAGTAAAGGACTCTCAATTTGACCCTCATCTCCATAGGTCATAGTTATTTCTTCATTAAGCTCCTTATTTGTAAGTTTTGATGTATTTATTATTTTACTAGCTCTTTCCCTTATCCCTTTTAGCTTTTTCTTTTCTATGCTTATACCATTAATAATCCTTCCATCTGGTGCAAGAGGATGTTTTCTTCTTGATTCTTTATATCTTTTAACTAAGGTTTCATCTGTAGCTTCAAGATATAATACTTCATATAAGTATCCTTCTTTATCAAGAGTGGACAAACTCCCTAATAAATCATCGAAAAAAGTTCTGCCCCTAATATCTACTACTATAGCAATTTTATCTATTTTTCCTTCAGTTTTAAAACATACTTCAGCAAATTTTATTATAAGAGTTGGTGGTAAATTATCAACACAGTAAAATCCTAAATCTTCAAGAGATCTTATTGCTTGTGTCTTGCCTGCTCCTGACATACCTGTAACTATCAAAAATTTCATTCTATCACACCTCTTTTGCATATTTAATTCCAGTAAAATTTGTAAATCAAATTTAATTTTTATTCATAATTATACTTCCTTCAAATTAAAAATTTTAATAATTATGAACACTAATATCTATATATTATACACATTAATTATATCATATAGTAATTTATATTACTAAAAAAAGATATAGGATAAATATTTATTTATCCTATATCTTTCACATGAAATTTTTAGAATTTACACATTACTTTCTATAATTAAAAATTTATTTTATAGATTCAATTAATGATTTAAATCCAGGTAAAGCATTTTCTATGGTAGTATATGCTACACAATAAGCAATTCTAATATATCCCGGACAAGCAAAAGAAGTTCCAGGTACTATTAAAATATTATATTTTTTTGCCATATTACAGAATTCAATGTCATTATCTATAGGTGACTTAACAAATAAGTAGAAAGCACCTTCTGGTTTTATACACTCATATCCATAAGAAGTAAGTTCACTATAAAGTAGTTCTCTATTTTTATTATAAAAATCAATATTTACTTTATCATCTAAACACCTAGCTATTACTCTTTGGAAAAGTGATGGTGCATTTACATATCCTAAAATACGAGTAGCTACATTAGCAGCTGAGACAACGTTTTCAAAGTCTGATACTTCATTTGGAATAACTAAATATCCAATTCTTTCTCCTGGTAATGAAAGAGATTTACTATAGGAATATCCAACAACTGTATTATCATAATACTTTGTTAAATACGGTACCTCAATATTATCGTATACAAGCTCTCTATAAGGCTCATCAGAAATTAAATATATATCAGTTCCTAATTTCTTTTGTTTCTCTTTTAGTATATTTGTAAGTCTTATAATAGTCTCTTCTGAATAAACAACTCCTGTAGGATTATTTGGTGAGTTAATTATAACAGCTTTAGTCTTATCAGTAATTTTACTTTTAAACTCATCTAAATTAGGTTGAAAGTCTGTAGTGTTTGGTGCTACTACTACAAGCTTTCCATCATAGTTAGCGGCATAACTTCTATATTCACCAAAATATGGTGCAAATACTACTACTTCATCTTCTGGATTTAAAAGAGTTTTAAAAATTACATTTAAACCACCTGCCGCTCCTACAGTCATAACTATATTCTTTTCTGAAAAATTTGTATCAAACTTTTTGTTTATTGAGTTGGCAATAGTTTCTCTAACATCTTCATATCCTGAGTTACTCATGTAGCCATGAACCATAGTATTCGGTTCATTGTTTAAAATATCTACAATTGCCTCCTTTACAGTACTTGGTGGTTCAAGATTTGGATTTCCTAAACTGAAATCATAAACATTTTCTGAACCATAAATTGATGCCAGTCTTTTACCTTCTTCAAACATAGCTCTAATTAAAGAACTACCTTTAACATAACCAACCATTTTTTCTGAAATCATATCCCCATCTCCCTATTTTTTATATTAGGTTAAACTATCTTCACCTATAATTCTAACTTCAGTGTGTAATTCAACCTTAAATTTTTCATAAACTTTAGCTTTTACAACTTCAATAAGATCTAAAACCTCCTTTGCAGTTGCATTGCCTTTATTTATGATAAATCCTGAATGTTTTTCGGATACTTCAGCGTCCCCAACGCTAGTACCCTTTAACCCTGAATCTTGAATAAGCTTACCTGCAAAATATCCCTCTGGTCTTTTAAATGTACTTCCTGCTGATGCATATTCTAGCGGTTGCTTACTTTTTCTTCTTTCTGCCAGATCATCCATTCTTTCCTTGATCAAAGCCTTATCTCCATTAGACAATCTCATTCTAGTTTCTAAAACTATATAGCCATATTTTAAAATTGCACTATTTCTATATCCAAATTCTAGTTCTTCTTTATTTAATTCTCTAATATTTCCCTCATTATCAATAACTAACGCGCTTTCAATTACTTTTGCCATTTCTCCATCATAGGCACCTGCATTCATAGCAGTAGCACCTCCAATGGATCCTGGTATCCCTGATGCAAATTCTAGTCCTGATAAACTATTCTTTAAAGCTTGGTCTGCAACTGAATATAGCTTAGCACCACATTGTGCAGATAATAGATTTTCATCTACTACTATTTTATTTATATGTCCAAGTTTTATGACTACCCCTCTTATTCCTCCATCTCTTATTATGAGATTAGAGCCATTTCCTAATATGAAATAATCCACCTTATTTTCTTTACATATATTAATTAAGTCTTTAACCATTTCATAATTAGAAGGGTAAACTAATACATCAGCTGGTCCACCTACCTTAAAAGAAGTATGATTCTTCATTGGTTCATCTATTTTTACATTTTCATGTCCTGCTACATCTATAACACTTCTTATAAAACTATCCTTTAATTTCATTGTATACCCCTTACTATATTATTATATATTAAGTATAAAATACTTACATTATATATATCAACAGTTATTACATATTTCTTTCATTTTTAAATACACTATTCTTATAATATTATACTAAAAATATTCTAATCAATATTTTTATGCTGACATATGATAATTAACTATTTTTCTTAAAATAATTAATTATGCTTTCGGTGGCTTTTCCATCCATAGAAGGTGTAGCCATTAACTCTTTATAGGTAGCCTTCTTTATATTTTCAATGCTACCAAATTTCTTTAGAAGTTCACGCCTTCTCTTTTCTCCTATTTTAGGTATTTCATCTAATATAGAATATAAAGTACGTTTATCTCTTAAAGTTCTATGATAGGTAATAGCAAATCTATGAACTTCATCCTGAATCCTGGTAACCAAAAGCATAGCCTTAGATGATGGCTTTAACAAGATTTCCTTATTGTTAAAAATAAGGCCTCTTGTTCTGTGCTTATCATCCTTTACCATACCACATACAGGTATATTAATATTTAACTCCTCCAATACTTGAAGTGCTATATTAATCTGTCCCTTTCCACCATCCATCATAATCAAATCAGGAAAAATAGAAAATTTACCTGAGTTAAAGTTCATATCATTATTACTTATTTTCTTTATTTCTTCTAATCCATGGGTAAATCTTCTTGTTAATATCTCTCGCATAGAACCATAGTCGTCAGCACCTTCTACGGTTTTTATTTTAAATCTTCTATAATCACTATTTTTAGCTACGCCATCTTGAAAAACTACCATGGTTCCTACAGAATCCATCCCCATAATATTAGATATATCATAGGCTTCAATCCTATTAGGTGTTTCATCTAATTCAAGTACTTCTTGAATTTCAGATAGAGCTACATTATTAAGTTCCTTGTCTATTTTATGCTTAATCTTAAACATTTCAAGAGCATGACTAGCATTTTTTTCTACCATATCAAGAGTTTTTCTCTTTTCTCCTTTATGAGGAACTTTTATAGTCACTCTATATTCCTTCTTTATAGATAACCATTGCTCTAAGACATCAATCTCATCACAATGACTTACGTATATAGTCTTAGGTATAAATGCAGTTCCACCATAAAAGTTTTTAATAAATTCTTCTATGACATAGGCAGGCTCTTCTCCTCCTGTATTGTCTAAAATAAAATCTTCTCTTCCAACGATTTTACCATCTCTTAAAAAGAAAATCTGAATACAACTATCTTTTTCATCTTGAGAAATACCTATAAAATCTTCATTTTCAAAATTATTACTGATAATCTTTTGCTTTTCATTTATTTTATCTATGGCTATCAACTTATCTCTTAAAGAGGCTGCTCTTTCAAAATCTAAATTTTCTGCTGCTTCTTCCATTTCATTCTTAATCTTACTAGTAATCTTTGTATCCTTACCTGTAAGTAAATCTACTACATCATTAATGATTCTTTTATATTCATCTCTGGAAATTAATCCTTCGCAAGGTCCACTACATAGCTTAATGTGATAGTTAAGACATACTCTTGTTTTAGGTCCATCCTCTTTTATAACTCTCCTACATGTTCTAAGAGGAAATACCTTCTTTATAAGTTCGTTTATAGTATATACTGCACTTCCATCCGTATATGGTCCAAAATATTTAGATGAATCATTTCCATAATTTCTTGTAACTAATACCCTTGGAAATTCTTCATTAGTAATTTTTATAAAAGGAAAATATTTATCATCTTTTAGTAAAATATTATATTTAGGACTATATTTCTTAATTAAATTACATTCTAGTATTAATGCTTCTACTTCTGAATCTGTAACTATATACTCAAATTCACTTATGTTCTTAACCATAGCTCTAACCTTTTCACTATGATTTTTAGAATTCTGAAAGTATTGTCTTACTCTGTTTTTAAGGTTTTTGGCTTTTCCTACATATATTACTTCTCTCAAAGAATTTCTCATTAAATAAACTCCAGGATTGTCTGGAAGATTTTTTAGATGATACTGAAAATCAAACATTAAATCACCTCACTTCTCATCCAAAAGTTGTTTTATCTTTAGTATGATACTTCTATTTTCATCTCTATCTACTAATTGGCATCCATAATTTATCCTATATAAATACATTCTAAAAGTTTCCTAATTAGTTTGTATTAAAATAAGCTTTCATAAGCTCTTTTGCCATAGCACTAGCATTAAAGCTATCATTTCCACCTTCTTCTGCAATTATAGCAAAGGCTATTTCTGGTTCATCATAGCCTGCAAAACCGATAAACCAAGTGTGTGGATCCTTGTCTCCAGAATCATGGTCTGCAGTTCCAGTCTTTCCTGATACTTGAACTCCCCATAATTTTGCAGCCTGACCAGTTCCCTCATTTACAACAGCTTTCATATATTCTTTTAGTAATGCTGCATTTTCAGGAGTTGTAACTGTTGCTACTTCCTTTGGTTCATAGCTTTTTACTGCTTTTCCTTCTGGATTTATGATTTCCTTTACTACATTAGGTTCCATCATTACACCATTATTAGCTATAGTACTAGCAACTAATGCCATTTCCATAGGACTTGCTAGTACTCCACTTTGCCCTATACCACTTTGTGCTATATTACCAACCTCTTCACTTTTATATTCTGGAAAAATACTATTATCAATTGTAAGAGTTTCTGATGGAATATCTTTATTAAAGAAGAACTTTTCTGCTGTTTTCTTTAAATTGTTATTTCCAAGTTCCATAGCTAGAGTACCAAATACCACATTACTAGACTTTAAAAAAGCTGTTCTAAGTCCAATACTTCCATTGGCATATCCCTTATAGTTCTCTAAGTATTCACTTTCATTAAAGCTAATTTTCCCCTCATCATTAAAAGTTCTACTAGTTACATCTGACATATTTTCTAAAGCACTTATTGCTGTAACTACTTTAAAAGTTGAGCCTGGGGGGTAAAGTCCTGACACTGCTCTGTTCAAGAAAGGAGTATCCTCTTGCTGAGATAACTTCTCAAAATCTTCTTGTATTGTATTTGCATCAAAACTTGGTTTTGATACCATAGCAAGAACTTCTCCAGTCTTAGGATTTAATGCTACTACTGAACCTTTTCTATTACCTAAAACTTCAAAGGCTCTTTGTTGTAACTGAGAATTTAAGGTAGTCACTACATGATTTCCGACTTTATTCTCATCTTTCTTATTGGAAAATATATCCTTTATAGAATTCACTGATTGTCCTGAAAGTTCTTTATCAAATTTCTTTTCAATTCCACTAGCCCCATACTTTTCATCATTATATCCAACCACATGAGAAAAAGCTACTCCTCCAACATATTCTCTTGTTTGAGAAAACTCTCCGGTTTTTTCACCTGTAGTTAAAGCATTCATATCTCTGTCATAAATAGTTCCTCTTAGGACTCTATTTTTTTCTGCTTGATTTCTTTTATTATAAACGCTATCTAAAGCTGCTTCACTTTTGAATAATGTACTATAACTTATATAAGAGATTAGAGCAATAAATAATAGCCGNNTTCATAATTATTACTCTCCTCTGATATTTTTTGTATTATACCTAATGAAAGATAACTTATAAGCATAGAACTTCCTCCATAACTAACAAAAGGTAAAGTTATTCCTGTAAGAGGTATAGCTCCAGTTACTCCACCAATAATTACTAAAGTTTGAGATACTATCATAGTACTATACCCAACAGCTAATAACCTTGAGAATTTATCCTCAGTATAAAGTGCAGCCCTTATACATCTATAGAATAAAAGAAAATTTAAAATTATAACTGCAAAACCTATAAGTAACCCTAACTCTTCACAAATAGCTGCAAATATAAAGTCTGATTCAACTACTGGAATATATCCTGGATATCCATTTCCAAGTCCCACTCCAAAGAAGCCTCCATTAGCTATGGCTATAAGTGATTGAACAAGCTGAAGTCCTTCATCATATCCATACTTCCAAGGATTTTGCCATATCATTACCCTTACTCTAACGTGAGAAAATAAGAAATATCCTACTACACCTCCAACTACAAATAAAAGTAATGCTATTATTACATATTTTTTCTTTGATGTAGCAATATAAAGCATAGTAAGTGCTATGGCAAAGAAAATCAATGCTGATCCCAAGTCTGTTTGAGCTAGCATAAATAATAATGATATCATCATTACCAAAGCAGGCTCTATTAGACTTATAAATTTATATGAACTTTCTTTTCTAAAACCAATTGCCTTTCCTATCTTAATCCAAAATTTTGAAGGCTTTTCATAATCCTTTAATGCTGAAGCAAGATAAGCTACTAAGGCAATTTTCCCGAACTCAGAGGGTTGAAAACCAAATCCAAAGAAATTTACCCAGTTTTTAGCTCCAAATTGTTCCTTTCCAAAAAAGGTACCCATGGACATAAATAATAATGTTATTATTAGATAGATATATTTATACTTGCTAAATCTTTTTAAATCTGGAAGTATTACAACTACTAATATAAACATAGTCATACCTAAAGCAAAAAATATGATTTGTTTANNGGCAATACCTATAACAGCAAGAATATTTGAAAATAGTAATATGAATTTATCACCATCTGGGTAAAATCTTCTTATTACAAAGTGGGAATAACATAATAAACTACATATTATTGCTCCTATAAATATTGCTCCCTTATCAATAGTTGGAGTTAGAATTGCTACGTTAAAAAATAGTGCCATTACAAGTAAATAAGTAAATCTAAGCACTCTTTTTTCTTGTTTTATACCCTTCATATGTGCCTCCTAGTAACTACATAAATTTAAAGGTAGCAGTTCCCACCTTTATTATATCCCCCGATTTTAATATAAGGGAATTCTTTATCCTAACATCATTGACCTTAGTTCCATTAGTACTCTCCAAATCTTCTAACACATACTCATTATTTCTTCTAAAAATTTTAACATGATGAGATGAAACATGTCTATCATCTAAGATTACTGTATTATCACTTTTTCTTCCCATAGTCAAGTTATCCACTATTGGCAGTATTCCTCCATTTTTTAAGTTTGTGTTTTCTCCAGCTACTATTATTTCTAATCCAGAAGTAGCCTTTCTAGCTTTATTTCTTCTCTTACCCACTGATTTAGTATCTGTATACATTATTTTTAAAGCATAGATTATAATAAAATAAACTATAGCTATTATTCCTAAATTCAATGCGAATTTTAAAATATTCATAAACAAAACTCCTTTATACATATATAACATAACTAGCATCATTATAAATCATGATGCTAGTTATAAGTAATTATATCATCTTTTTTAGGTACTGTCCTGTATATGATTTAGAACATTTAATTACATCTTTAGGATTTCCTTTAACTATAATAGTTCCTCCCTTATCTCCGCCTTCTGGCCCTAAATCTATAATATAATCTGAACTCTTTATAACATCTAAATTATGTTCAATTACTATGACAGTATTCCCTCCATCTACAAGTCTTTGAAGAATTTTTATAAGTTTACTAACATCATCAATGTGTAATCCCGTAGTCGGTTCATCTAAGATATATAAAGTTTTTCCTGTACTTCTTTTGGATAATTCATAGGCAAGCTTTATCCTTTGAGCTTCTCCTCCTGACAAAGTGGTTGATGGTTGACCTAATCTTATATAGGATAGTCCAACATCCATAAGAGTTTGAAGTTTACTACTTATACGAGGTATATTTTCAAAAAAATCAAGTCCTTCCTCTACAGTCATGTTTAAAACATCTGCAATAGTTTTTCCTTTGTATTTAACCTCTAGTGTTTCTCTATTATATCTCTTTCCTTTACATACTTCACATTCAACATATACGTCAGATAAAAATTGCATTTCTATCTTTATTATTCCATCACCTTTACAAGCTTCACATCTTCCACCTTTAACATTAAAGCTGAAACGGCCTTGTTTATATCCTCTACTTTTAGCCTCTGGAACCATAGTAAAAATTTCTCTTATTAAATCAAATACCCCTGTATATGTAGCAGGATTACTTCTAGGTGTTCTCCCTATAGGACTTTGATCTATATTTATAATCTTATCAATCTGTTCAGAACCTATAATTTCATCATGTTTTCCTGGTAGCTTCTTAGAATTATTTAATTTTCTATTTAAACCCTTATATAAAACTTGATTAACTAAGGTACTTTTTCCTGACCCAGAAACTCCTGTTACAGATGTAAATAGCCCTAATGGAAAGTCAACAGTTACATTTTTTAAGTTGTTTTCCTTTGCACCTTTGATTCTTATAACTCTACTTTTATCCATAACTCTATATTTATCAGGTAGCTCAATAGCTTTACGCCCACTTAAGTATTGGCCTGTAATAGATTCTTTACACTTCATAACTTGTTTTACTGTACCTGCAGCTATTATTTTTCCTCCATGCTCTCCTGCTCCTGGACCTATATCTACTAAGTAATCTGCTTCTCTCATAGTATCTTCGTCATGCTCAACTACAACTAGAGTATTTCCAATGTCTCTAAGATGCTTTAAGGTCTTTATTAATTTATCATTATCCCTTTGATGTAGTCCAATACTTGGTTCATCTAAAATATATAAAACTCCCATTAAACTAGAACCAATTTGAGTAGCTAATCTAATTCTTTGGGCTTCACCTCCTGATAAAGTACCTGCTGCTCTACTTAAGTTAAGATAACTAAGTCCTACATCTTTTAAAAAGCTAAGTCTACTCTTAACTTCCTTTAATACTTGAGCTGCTACAATTTCATCCTTTTTAGATAATTTTAGTGTATCCACAAAATCAAGCTCTTCTAAAATAGACATAGTGCAAAACTCACTTATATTTTTACTACCTACAGTAACAGATAGAGCTTCTTTAGATAATCTTCTTCCTTTACACTTTGGACAAGGATTATCACTCATATACTCTTCTACTTCCCTTTTTATGTAATCTGAGTTAGTTTCCATATATCTTCTTTTTAAATTGTTTATTATACCTTCATAAGCATAATTATAGATTCCAGTTTTAAATTCCTTTGTATACTCTATTCGTAGTTTTTCTCCATTTGTTCCATGTAAAACAGCATTTAAACTTTCTTCTGATAGTTTTTCTATAGGAGTGTCTAGAGTAAACCCTCTTTTTTTAGCAAGAGCTTCTAATATGGCACGAGTCCACGAATCTTCCTTTAGACTTCCTTCACCTAAAGTTAAAATTCCTCCTGCTAGTATGGATTTACTTTTGTCTGGAATCACTAAATCTTCATCTATCTCCATTAAAGTTCCAAGTCCATCACACTCATCGCACTTTCCAAAGGGAGAATTGAAGGAAAACATTCTAGGCTCAATTTCACCAATACTTATTCCACAATCTACACATGAAAATTTTTCACTTAAAAGTATATCTTCTCCGTCAATAATATTTAAAATAGCTATACCTTCACCTAATTTTAGTGCTGACTCTAAAGAGTCGGTAATTCTTGAATCAATTCCATCCTTAATAACTATTCTATCTATTACTATTTCAATAGTATGCTTTTTATTCTTCTCTAGATTAATATCTTCATCTTCTAAATCTATAAGTTCGCCATCAATTCTAGCTCTAACATATCCATTTTTTTTTATATTCTCAATAATCTTTACATGTTCTCCTTTTTTACCCGTAACTATAGGTGCTAAAATTTGAACCTTGGTTCTAGCTGGCAAAGCCATTGCCTGATCTACCATTTGATCTACAGTCTGCTGAGTAATCTCCTTACCACATTTAGGACAATGAGGTACCCCTATCTTTGCATAAAGCAGTCTTAAATAGTCATAAATTTCAGTAACTGTTCCTACTGTAGACCTTGGATTCCTGCTTGTAGTCTTTTGGTCAATAGATATAGCTGGTGATAGACCCTCTATATACTCTACATCCGGCTTATTCATTTGGCCTAAAAACTGTCTCGCATAAGCCGAAAGAGACTCCACATATCTTCTTTGCCCTTCTGCATAAAGAGTATCAAAGGCTAAAGAAGATTTCCCTGAACCTGAAAGTCCAGTAAAAACAACAAATTTATCTCTTGGTATTTCTAAATCTACATTTTTAAGGTTATGTACCTTTGCACCTTTTATATAAATACTATTTCTCATAGATTTCTCCTTTACAAATTAAAATCTCTCTTCATACGCTCTATCTCATCTCTTAAAACTGCTGCTCTTTCAAATTGTAAGTCCTTAGCTGCTTCTTTCATTTCTTTTTCTAGTTTAGTAATGTGCTTATCTAACTCCTTCTTATCTAAAAGCAAATCACTACTTGCTTCACTGGTATATGAAGCTTCATCTTCTGCTACCGTAGAAATTTCTATAACTTCTCTTATTTCTTTAATTATAGTCTTAGGAACCATATTATGCTCCTCATTATATGCTTCCTGGATACTTCTTCTTCTATTTGTCTCATTTATAGTCCTTTCCATAGAATTAGTCATATTATCAGCATACATTATTACTTTACTCTCTGAATTTCTTGCAGCTCTACCTACAGTCTGAATTAAAGATGTTTCACTCCTTAAGAATCCTTCCTTATCTGCATCTAATATAGCAACTAGAGCTACTTCTGGAATATCTAATCCTTCCCTTAAAAGGTTTATCCCAACTAATACATCAAAATCTCCCTTACGAAGTTCCTGTATAATTTTCATTCTTTCCATAGTAACTATATCGGAATGTAAGTAAGTAGTTTTTACTCCTAACTCCTTTAAGTATTTAGTTAAATCTTCTGCCATTTTCTTTGTAAGAGTTGTAACTAAGGTTCTAAACCCTCTTTCAGTAGTTCTATTAATCTCGCCATATAAGTCATCTATTTGACCCTTTACTGGCCTTATTATAATTTCAGGATCTAATAATCCAGTTGGTCTTATTATTTGCTCTGCTGTATTCTCCGAATTCTCTTTTTCATAAGATCCAGGAGTAGCACTTACAAATAATACTTGGTTTAGTTTTTCTTCAAACTCTTCAAATTTAAGTGGTCTATTATCATATGCTGATGGAAGTCTAAATCCATACTCTACTAAAGATGTCTTTCTAGACCTATCGCCTCCATACATAGCCTTAATTTGTGGCAGTGTAACATGACTTTCATCTACAAAGAAGAGAAAATCATCTGGGAAATAATCAATAAGAGTTTGCGGTGGTGTTCCTTTTACTCTTCCATCTAATATTCTAGAATAATTTTCTATTCCAGTACAATAGCCTACTTCCCTCATCATCTCTACATCAAAATTTGTTCGTTGTTTTAACCTTTGAGCTTCTAATAACTTATCCTCATCCTTTAGCTCCCTTAATCTCTCTTCTAATTCAAATTCAATTTGAGAGATAGATCTTTCTAAATTCTCCTTTGATGTAGCAAAGTGGGATGCTGGGAATATAGATACATGCTTTCTTCCACTAATTATATTGCCTGTAAGTACATCAAACTCACGGATTCTGTCTATTTCATCTCCAAAGAATTCAACTTTTATCCCTTTATTAGTTGATGATGCTGGAAATATATCTAGCACATCTCCTCTTACTCTGAAGGTTCCTCTAACAAAATTTATATCATTTCTTTCATATTGAATATCCACAAGCTGGCTAATAACACTATTTCTATCTTTAATCATACCCTCTCGTAAAGATACAGTAAGCTTTTTATAGTCATCTGGATTTCCTAGTCCATATATACATGATACAGAAGCCACAACTATAACATCTCGTCTTTCTATCAACGCTGAGGTAGCTGAGTGACGTAACTTTTCTATCTCCTCATTTATTGATGCATCCTTCTCTATATACGTGTCAGTTTGAGCTACATAAGCTTCTGGTTGATAATAGTCATAGTAAGATACAAAATATTCTACAGCATTTTCCGGAAAAAACTCTTTAAATTCTGAGCATAATTGAGCCGCTAAGGTTTTGTTATGAGCAAGAATTAAAGTTGGTCTTTGAACCCTCTCTATAATATTTGCCATAGTAAATGTCTTACCTGATCCCGTTACTCCAAGTAAAGTTTGATATTTTTTATCTCCAAGCATTCCTTTAACTATACTATCTATAGCCTCAGGTTGATCTCCAGTTGGCTTAAATTTTGAATGAATCTTAAACTGACCCATGATACATCACCCCACATTGTTCTAAAAATTATTCTTTATCGTTGTTATCTTTCTTTTCTTTAATTTTATTTAGTATATCTGAAAAACTAGAATTGTCCGGCTTTGCTACAGTAACCTGCTTAGGAACCTCCCTAGGAACTATAACAATCCCTAACTTTTCTTTATTATTTTTAACTTTACATTCTAACTCTTCTATATTTCCATTTTCTCTTCTAACCTTCATCTTTATAATGTCTGGAAGACTTTCTAACAAATTAAATATAACTTCGTCCTTATATAATTTAATATTATTTATTTCTAATATTAAATCTCCCATTTTAACTCCCATATTTCTAGCTATAGAATCATGTGCTACATCTAAAACACATACGCCCTCTTCATTACTCACATATTTTATTTTACCCTTTTTTTCTGCTAATCGATCAATATATAACATATATTCATGTAATACAGGCATTAATGTAAGAATTATTACATCTAAAATTTTATTTATATCTCCTAGGAAAGATAATAGAATTAGCACAGTACCATATCCTAAAATAAGCAACCCTGAAAATATGGGCTTATTTTTTTTGCTTTTTGTAAATGTTACTGTAGCATAATTAACTCCTGCAAAAATAGGTAGTGCACCAATTACCATAGTAGCAAAAATCAATACATTTTTACTATGATTAATGATTGGCCACCACTCTGGAGTATTTACACTTCCACCCATGACTGTATTTGCACTGGTAGCCTGTACCATTAGTAATATTATCATTGGTAATATCCATTGTCTTCTATACGCAAATCCACCTATGATTTTTTTATCTCTTGATCCAAATACGGGTATAGCTCCTCTTTTACCATCAAAGATTACTAATAATCCTTCAACAATATGCATTACTGCAATTAACACCAACAAATTAGTTATATCTATTTTTATCACATCTAAACTTGGATTTCCCATAATTAATGATATAAAATACAACAGTATTGATAATAGCCCTAGAATAGATCCAGAATAAGAAAAACAAACTAGTTTAGGACTAAAGAACATTAACGCTACTGATAAGATAAATATCAGAAATATATTAGAAGTTTCATAAAAGGTAATTCCCAAAAATGTAAGAATTAAGCTAGCTAAAACACCTCCTAATATTCCCATAACTATTTGTGACACAGTAAGTTCAAAAGTGGAAGATGAATTTTTACCCATAATTAATCTTTCCATTACCGTAGTTCTTTTATTTTTCATATAGAATACAACAGCCATCATTATTAATATAAATGCATAAGATGGCTCCACAATAGCATAGGACACCTGTTGCAAAGTATACTTTAAAAGTTCCATTCTTTTTCTCCTTTTCATTATGTAACAAAAGTAGATATACATAAGGAAAATTAAGTATCTACCTATTATAATAGATACTTAATTATTTATCTACTTCAAACTATAAAATTAGTTTTATTAACTTTTTCTATATGTTAACTTATTTTAAATTAATATTTATTATAATAGAAATATTCATCTCTATTATAATACCCTATATCCTATTTACTTAATCTTTTCTTTTGCTACTTCTAAAGCCTTTTGAAATTGAGGGTCTACTGATTTATCATAGGTTTTTCCTCTTAATTCTTCTGGATACTCCACTAAAACATCCGGTTCTATTCCTATACCATGGATATTCTGCCCATTTGGAGTGTAATATTTAGAAATAGTAACCTTTAATGCTGTCCCATCACTAAAACCATCTCTGTCCCTATAGAAAGTTGTTTGAACAACACCTTTACCAAAAGTCTTAGTACCTACTAAAGTTCCAAGCTTATAATCTTTTATAGCTCCTGTAAATATTTCTGAAGCACTTGCGCTACCCTCATCTATTAATATAGTAAGTGGTAATCCTTCAGCAATTCCACCTACAGAGTTATAATCCTTCCTATTTCCATTCTTGTCTTCTGTATAAACTATATTCTTATTCTTAGGAATAAATTGTGAACACATATTTACAGTTTGATCTAATAATCCACCTGGATTTTCTCTTAAGTCTACTATTAAACTCTTCATTCCTTTTGATTTTAGATCTTTGATAGCATTCTCAAAATTGCTAGATGTATTTTCATCAAACATAGTAACCTGAATATATCCAACCTGACTGTCTATCATTTCTTTTTTTACAGTTATCATTTCTATTTCATCTCTTATAGCTTTAACATCAAAAGAGCCTTTATTTTCTCTAGATAAAGTAAGTTCTACAGCTTCTCCTTTTTTACCTTTCATAGTTGTAACTGCTTTTTCCAAGTCTTTTCCTTCAACCTTTGTTCCATTTACACTTTCAATTATATCTCCTGAAAGTATTCCCACCTTTTCCGCTGGTGAATTTTCAAAGGTAGCAACTACAACTATCTTATCTTCCTTAACGCCTACCTGTATTCCTAATCCAACATAATTTCCTTCAGTTTGGGAGTAAAAGTCCTTAAACTCTTCTGCGTTCATATATGTTGTATATGGATCTCCTACAGCTTCTGTCATTCCCGCTGCAGCTCCATCTATAAGCTTATTAATGTCAATTTCGCCCAAATAATACTTATCTAATTTATCTTTTATTGTATATAACTTTTCAAAGTCCACTATATTTTCATATGTTTTTCTACTAACTAAAACCCTACCATCTGGTAACTTAAAAGATATATAGTTAGATAATCCTAATGTTATTAAATTTGTGACTATCAAAAGAGCCACTATGCCCGTTACTTTTTTCCATTTACTTTTCTTTTTATCCATAAAAATCACCCTCTCATTCTCATATATTTATTATTACTTTTTATCCCCAATAATAATACTATGAAATCTAAATTATTTTATTATTCCTTTCTATCACCAATATATTATATTATACACAAATAAGACTAAGAAATAAATTCTTAGTCTTATTTGTTCTTTATAATTTAAACTTTTAAGAACTTTCTCATGGACATTATACTTCCAATTGCTCCTATAAAAATTCCACATCCCAGGAATTCCCAAACAATTACTTTCCATATATATGAAATTTCTACTAAACTAAATCCAAACATGGTATCAGCAGTAAAATTACTAACCACCATAGTATATATCAAACTTAATATTACTACTGATATACAAGCTCCAACTATTCCTAGGATTATACCTTCTATTATAAATGGCCATCTAATGAACCAATCAGTAGCTCCTACATACTTCATTATTCCGATTTCTTTTTTTCTTGTAAACACTGTAATCTTTATAGTATTTCCTATTAAGAATAAAGATATCATAATAAAAATTACAAATGCTACAGCAGCAACTATTTTAACTGAATCTGTAAGCTTAGAAATTTTTGCAATTAGCGATCTCGCATCTTTTATTTCCTCAATACCATCCATACCTTTGATACTACTTACAACTTTATCTACCACTAGTGGTTCTTTAACATTTACCGTAAATGAAGCTGGTAATGGATTTTTATCCTCAAATCCAGAAGTTAATTCACCAGATTTATCATTTATTTGTTCCCTTAAATCCTTTAAAGCATCTTCCTTGCTTTGAAAGGTTATAGTATTAATACCTTCTACTGCTTTAATTTTATTCTCTATAGCATTTTTATTATTATCACTTATACCTTCGTTTAAGTAAATTTTTACCTCAACCATAGAGCCTAATTTAGTAATTGCTTTATCTACATTAGCTACCCCTAGTGTTATAGCACCTAATATAAAAAGGGTAGCTGTTACTGTAGCTATAGATGCTATACTTAAAGTTTTATTTCTTTTTATACTTTTAAGCGCTTCCATAAATGAATATTTAAGAGAATCAAATTTCATAACCGTATTTCCCCCTTTCCTCGTCTCTTGCAATAACACCCTTCTCAATAGCTATAACTCTCTTTTTCATGGAGTCAACTATATCTCTTGCATGAGTTGCCATTACAATGGTAGTTCCAGCTCTACTTATATCACTTAAAATATCCATAATTTCTAATGAAGTTTCAGGGTCTAAGTTTCCTGTTGGTTCATCAGCAATTAATAATGATGGACTATTTACTATAGCTCTAGCTATAGATACTCTTTGCTGTTCTCCACCTGATAATTCCGTAGGGAAAGCATCTCTCTTTTTTGATAATCCTACCATAGATAGCACTGCTGGAACCTTCTTTTGTATATCCTTTTCGCTTGATCCTATAACTCTTAGTGCAAAAGCTACATTTTCAAATACGTTTAAAGTTTGTATCAATCTAAAATCTTGAAATACTACTCCAATTTTTCTTCTATAATAAGGTATTTCTTTCCTTGTTAACTTTGTTAGGTCTGATCCTGCAACTATAACTGAACCCGCTGTTGGATTGACTTCTTTTAATAACATCTTTATAAAGGTAGATTTTCCTGCTCCACTTGGGCCTACTAAGAAAACAAATTCACCTTGGTCAATATGTACGTTAAGATTAGATAAAGCTAGTACATTGTTATTATAAACCTTAGTAACATTTTTAAAATCTATCATAATTATTAACTCTCCTCGACTTTTTACTTTTTATCTGTGTATATTATAACACAAAAATTTAAAATGCAAGTCCTACATAAGTTAAAAAATAATTAATTATTATTTCTTCTCATAAAAAAGAGTGGAAACATATAAATATTTTTCCACTCCTGCTTCTTTATGTATTTTAACTACACATATAAATTGTAAACTAATATATCATATATCAAAAAATATGATACTAAAAATGCAGAAGTACAGAATATAGTTCCTACCAAACCAAATTTATCAAGATACTGTCTCCAAGTTTTTTCATAACTTAAAGGTCTCAACAACTTTGTAGGTTGCAAAAATCCTAATGCTGATACAAATAACCCCCCACAAGAAAATACAATTCCTATATTTCTTATTGCTATAAGTATTAGTGAAAGCTCTATAGCTTGACCTTTAATTAATTGATATATACAACTAATAACTATACCCAAGACTACGGGTATAATGACTAATTTTAAAGACAATTTAAAACAAAATAATACATCACTCATATATCCTTTAACATCTTGTTTCATCCATAACGCTCTCCTTAGTAAATAGAATTTTCAAATTATTTATAAATTATATCATAGGTTATAAAAAAAAGAAACCTAAGATAATCTTAGATTTCTTCCCTATAGAATTTTATTGTCTTATTTCATACTAATTCCTGTTTTAACTGCTTTAACTATGTCTTCTGCAGTTAATCCATAAGCTTTTAATAGTTCTGCTGGCTTACCACTTTCACCAAAAGTATCCTTTATTCCAACTCTTAAAACTGTAGCTGGGCAATTTGTAGTTACTACCTCTGCCACTGCTGAACCAAGGCCACCTATAACACTATGTTCTTCTGCTGTAACTATAAGATTTGTTTCTCTTGCAGCTTTTGTTATTAATTCTTCATCTATAGGCTTTATTGTGTGTATGTTAATAACTCTAACTCTTATACCTTCTTCAGCCAAAATATTATAAGCTTCTAATGCTGCCTCTACCATAATACCAGTTGCAACTATAGTAGCGTCTTTACCATCTCTTAAAGTTATTCCTTTACCTATTTCAAACTTATAATCTTCGTTATCATTTATTATAGGTACTGCACTTCTACCAAGTCTTACATAGCAAGGGCCTTCATATTTTGTTATAGCTTCTATGGCTGCTTCAGCCTCAATTCCATCACTTGGACTAATTACTATCATATTAGGTATACTTCTCATTAATGAAATATCTTCTACAGATTGGTGAGAAGCACCATCTTCTCCTACTGTTAAACCAGCATGAGTAGCACATACCTTTACATTTAATTTAGGGTAGCATATAGAATTTCTTATTTGTTCAAAAGCTCTTCCTGTTGCAAATATAGCAAAAGTAGATGCAAAAGGTATTTTCCCACAAGCTGCCATTCCTGCTGCTACAGTCATCATATTACCTTCAGCAATTCCCATATTAATAAATCTATCTGGGCATACAGCTTTAAAATCAGCAGTTTTAGTAGACTTAGATAAGTCTGCATCAAGAACTACTATATTTTCATTTTCCTTACCTATCCTTGCCAATGCTTTTCCATAGGCTTCTCTAGTTGCAACACTCTTCATTATTCTTCTCCCCCAATCTCTTTTAATGCCATTTCACACTGCTCTTTGCTTGGAGCTGAACCATGCCAACTTGCTTGATTCTCCATAAAAGATACACCTTTTCCTTTAATTGTTTTACAAACTATCATTGTAGGCTTATCTTTTACTTCTTTTCCAGCTTCTATAGCATCTTTTATCTTAACTAAATCATGACCATCTTCTAAATAAATCACGTTCCATCCAAATGCTACAAACTTATCAGCTATAGGATTAGGATTCATAACCTTATCAATATCTCCATCTATTTGAAGTCCATTATAATCTACAAATGCTGTTAGATTATCTAGTTTATAATGAGCTGCACACATAGCTGCTTCCCAAACTTGACCTTCCTCAAGCTCTCCATCTCCTAATAATGTATACACCCTATATGAACTATTATCAAGCTTTCCTGCTAATGCCATACCTACTGCAGCTGAAACTCCTTGACCTAATGAACCTGTAGACATATCTACCCCTGGTATGTAATTCATGTTTGGATGACCTTGTAGCATTGCTCCTGTTTTTCTTAACTTCATAAGCTCTTCTTTATTGAAGAAACCTTTCTCTGCAAGAGCTGCATATAAAACTGGTGCTGCATGACCTTTTGATAATACAAATCTATCTCTATTAGGATTCTTATGGTCTTCTACATTTATATTCATTTCATTAAAGTATAATGTAGTAACGATTTCTACAGCTGATAGTGAACCACCTGGGTGCCCAGATGCTGACTCTGTTACCATCTTTATAATATCTTTTCTTAAAACTTTCGCTATATTCTCTAATGCTTCTAATGACTTTTCCATTGCTTATCCCTCCCTGACTTTCTTCTAAACTCATTATATCAATAATTTATTTATTCTCAACTATTTAGTTGAAATTTCCCTTTTACTCACACATTTCATTATAATAACTGTTCAATAACTGTTTTTACATATTTTATATTCACACATCTAAAATAATATATTAATAAATATTTATCAATATATTATTTCCCTTACACTTCAATTAAATACCACCATACTACCGTGTTTATGAAAGTAATAAATTCTTCATACACTTTCTTGTTCATATTACTATTTAATCTAAAAGGAGCTATTTCAAAATAGTTCACTAACCTTTACAAAGTGTTAAGCTACACTGAAATATTATTGCTAGTGCATACTCAACATCCATTTAAGATTTAGTATATTTTGAAACAGCCCCTTAATATTAACTTTAATTTTACATTTTTAAATCTAAACTAATTTTTAGAGCAACGTCAACTTTAATCATATCTTCATCGGTCATATGACCTATCTTTTCTTTTAATCTTCTTTTGTCTAAAGTTCTGACTTGCTCTAGCAAAACTACCGAGTCTTTATTTAATCCATATTCTTCAGAAGAAATTTCTACATGAGTTGGAAGTTTTGCCTTATTTATCTGAGAGGTTATAGCTGAAACTATCACAGTTGGACTGTATCTATTTCCCACATCATTTTGTATAATTATTACAGGTCTTATTCCACCCTGCTCCGATCCAACAACTGGACTTAAATCAGCATAAAATATATCGCCTCTCTTTATAACAATTGTCATTAGGCATTCACACTCCTAAAGGCTAGCTTCATATTCACTTAAGTCATTAATATAACTCTCAAAGCCATATTCTGATAATTCTAAATTTAATTCTCTCATAGCTAAATATCCTTGTTTCATTTTTTCTATATAGCTATTACTATTATAGCCTTCACTATATACTATTCCATAATCCACAATTAATTTACTACTTGTTATAAATTGTTTTTTATCTATATCATTAAAATTTTCGCAAAAACTACTACCAAAATTCAGAATAAATTTCTTTGAGCTACCCATGGATTTCATTACCTCCAATTTAAATAACAACTATATGTACAACTTAATTATAAATCATCAATTGTTATTATGTCAAAGAAAATATCCTTAATTTCTACTTTTTACAACATTTTTTTATAGATTTTACTATACATAGTTTCTTACAGTAAAATTTTTACCACTTTTTGTATATACTCTTGGAACTCTCTTACTTATATCACAAATTATTTCATAATTAACAGTACCTAAAACTTCCGCTATATCATCTGCTGTTATAACATTACCTATATTATCTTTTCCAATTAATATAACTTCATCCCCAACTTTTACATCTAGTACATCTGTTACATCTATCATACATTGATCCATACAAATACGACCTACCATAGGTACTACTTTACCATTTACAATTACTTTAGCCTTTCCTGTTAAAGCTCTTGAAATGCCATCTGCATATCCTATAGGAAGAGTTCCAATTATTCGTTCTGCAGGCGCTCTATACAATCTACCATAACTCACATAATCACCTTCCTGTATTTTTTTCAAATGAACAATTTTACACTTTAACGACATAACAGGTATTAAACTTACATTATTTTTATTCACATAATTAGAAGGATAATATCCATAAAGCATAATACCAGCTCTAACTCCACCATATGGTAAATCAGGAAAATCTATTATAGCAGCACTATTACTTACATGTTTAAATGGTATATTTACACCTAATTCTTCAAGATATTTATTAAATTCATTAAACTTTTCAATTTGAAAATTAGCATAAGTTTTATCTTCCTCATCAGCAGTTGCAAAATGAGTAAATATTCCTACAATTCTTACACCTTTTAACTTAGTTATCCTATGTACTTCTCTAGCCTGCTCCCTTGTTGTTAAAAATCCAATCCTGCCCATACCTGTATCTATAGCTATATGAATTTTAGCTATGTTATTCTTCTCCATAGCCATGTCTGAAAGTATTTTAGCATCTTCATAATTATATATAGTTTGTTCTATTTCTAAATCAATGACCTCATCATAAAATTCCTTTGGCGTAAATCCCAGTATAATAATAGGAATATCTACACCAGCTTTTCTTAGTTCTATAGCTTCTGTAATAACGGCTACTGCAAATCTATTTATACCTTCTTCCATTATAGCCTTATATATGTCTATAGCTCCATGTCCATATCCATCTGCTTTTATTGTGGCAATTATTTCTTTTCCCTCTGAAACCCTCTTTACTTCCCTAACATTATTCCTTAAAGCATCTAAATCTACTTCTGCCCAGGAGGGTCTTATTTTTTCTTCCATACTACTCACCTTGATCACCTTTCCAGTTGTCAAGAACTTACTCATAGTAAATACTAGATTCGCTCTTACTGTTTTGTATCATTGTTATAAATCTAACTCCACATCTTCAACCTTATCAGTCCAGTTAAAGCTTTCATAAGTATATATAATTCTTTCTCTCCCTTTGTTATCATAGATTATTATATTCTTTGGTAGATTATTTTTAATATCATAATATAAGCTACCCTTGCAAATGTTATTATTACTTCCAGGGATTAATGTTGTTATTACAAAGTATTCACTATTATTTATTGTTTCCGTTTTAAATTCCAGCTCTTCATTAGTGTATATTAATCCTATATATTCACCAATGAATCCATATTTAAATACTTCATCAAATCCTTTATCTAAGGTATATTCTTTTGTATTATCGTTATCTTTAACAAGTATTTCATCGCCCTTAAAAGTAAATGACCTCTTATCCTTTAAATCTAGTTTATATCCTATATCCTTTTTATAAGTTTGAAACCCTTCATATTTATTAGTTTCTCTATCATTTATAATCTCTATAGTTATATCACTCTTATAAGCTTTAATCTCTTTCAAGGTATCAATTGCATTATACTCATCTAAAGCCTCTGATTTTCCTTTCATCAATAAGGTTATTATAATGGACAAGCATATTCCTATAATAATAACTAGTGCATAAATTAGTTTTTTCTTCATAAATTCCTCCAATTAACTTATTACACTATATGTTTATTATAGTTTTATCCTTTCTATAACCATATTTATTTTATTATGATCAACAGTCGTTTCTATGTATCAATTACTATCCATAATTTCTTTTATTCCAAAAGGTAATTCTTCTATAATATGAGTAGCATTGACACAGAACATATTCTCTGCTAATCTGTCACCACAATACCCATGTATAAATGCCGCAATGCATGTAGCTTCTAGAGCTCCATATCCCTGAGCAATAAATGAAGTTATAATTCCTGTTAAAGCATCTCCCATTCCACCTGATGCCATAGCACTATTTCCTGCAGTATTCTCAAAGACCTGCGTCCCATCAGTTATTATGGTTCTATGGTCTTTTAATAAAACTATCACATCATACTCATAGGCAAAACTTCTTGCTACTTCTACCCTATTTTCTTTTATTTCATCGACGGATAAACCAGTTAACCTTGCCATCTCTCCATAATGAGGTGTTAGTATAATGCTATTGTTTTTGCTATGAAGTAATTCAAGTTTTTCCTGTAGTACATTTAGTCCATCAGCATCAATTACAATAGGACATTCTGCATTTTCAATCATACTTTTCACTATGTTAAAAGTTAACTTGGTATTCCCCATTCCTGGTCCAATAGCAATACAACTAGACTTAACCATAATATTTCCTATTTTTTCACTTTGTTCAAAATTGATTGTCATAGCTTCATTTAACTTTATGCTCATTATCTCCTGTATATCTTTTGGCACACAAAGGGTCACTAACCCAGCACCACTTCTTACTGCACTTTGAGCAGCAATATATGCAGCACCAGAAAACCCCATAGATCCGGCTATTATAAGCGCTTGTCCATAATCTCCCTTATATGCATCATCATCTCTAGCTTTTAATGTATTTTGTATCATTTCCTTATCGACTTGTATGGCCCTATGCTTAAATCCTATAAACCCTAGCCTATTACTTCTTAATTTATCAAAAGGATTTACCATATTAAACGACCTCCAAAACAGCATAGGCAATAGCACTATCACATCCATGAGAAATACTCAGATGAATAGTTGTATTCCCATTCTTATTGGCAATATTTTTTGCCTCTCCTTCTAATGTGACTGTAGGTTTACCAAGAGTAGTGCTCTCTACTATTATGTCTCTGAAGTTGAATCCTCTGAATCCTGTTCCTAGTGCTTTTGAAACTGCTTCCTTTGCAGCAAACCTACCTGCTACATATTCCGGTCTCAAATTCCTAGTTTTCAAGTATTGTATTTCTTTAGTTGTAAATATTTTTTCTAAAAATTTATCACTTGTTTCTAATATATCTTTTATACGTCTTATCTCAACTATATCTACTCCAACTCCTACTATCACCATCTCACCTCCAAATCTTAAAATTTTATATGCTTATAATTTAATTATAAACATTTTTTTACATCTTTAATTTTAATAAATAATCAGATTAATATCAACTACAACTTATATATACATAAACATATTCGATAATAATATTTTCAATTATTTTATTAATTAAGTTTAACTATATAAACTACTTATATAAATAATGATAGTTATAATTAATTTGCTATTGCTTGTACAACTTCGTCAAAATCAGCATAATATGCCTCTATATATTCTTCTATAATATCTATAAGATGTATTGGTGATACCACATTATTTTTTAACAACCCCAGAAGCTCACTCCCCTTATATCTATTAGGAGTTATGCATTGTACATGTTCTTTGTATTGCTTTACATGTTTGCCTTTATTTTTCACTTCACTTTCTATTTCTACACCATATACATCTATAACCCTTCTTTCACCATCCATATGAACCTCTAATTCTGATTGAATTAAATTATAAGTGTATTCTATAGTATTTTCTTCACATTCCATGTTAGATTTTAATGTCTCAATTATCATAAAAGCACCCCCAAATAATGTAAAACTATTTATAGCAACAAAATTACAACATTTTATTGCCTAAAGAAATTGTATCACTATATAAAAAAATAATGTGTAAATTCTTGTAGGCAACAATATTATCTTACCCCTTAAAATTTACACCTTATTTCACAAAATTACTTATTCCTTACAGTTATATAAACTTATTTGTGACTGTTAATATATCAGTGGATAAAATGTTAATATTCTGTGAGTTTTCTTGTCTTTTATTGTAGATTTATTTTTACTCCCAATATTTAATGTTTTTCTTAATGTTATCCACATACTTTTCCACTTTTTGTTCATAAGACTTGTTTATAACATGTGTAGAAAACTTTGCTTCATTATACATATTAGTAACTTCATCAACTTCTTCACAGTTATCCACTTTTATTTTAACAACATTACCCAGTTGCCTTGGAGTCATATATGTCTTAAAAACCTCCTTTTTATTAGCAACTTCTACAAACTCACTATACTTATATAAAACTTCTTCTCTAGGCATCCCCTTCTTCCTAAATATCTTTTTAATTTTATTTATAACTTTTTTATAACCAGGATCCAATTGATCAATATCTTCAACTATTTCAGTATAACCACTATCTCTATTGATATTAGTTCCTTTTACTATTCTTTTTATAATACTAATTACAATTAATATTAATATTATTGTTACTATAGTATTCATTATAAATATAAATACCGGACTTGCTTTTACCATTTCAATATTAACTTCTTTGATTTGTTTTGAACTTTCACTACCTACATCTAATTTTCCAAATATATCTTCTAAAGATCCATGCCTTTCAGCAAATAATTTTTTTAAAGCATTAATAATCCAAATCATAGGATTTTCTATAATTTTTATTATTATATCTATTATTAATCCAGTTATAAATTCAAAACCTTCATATAAAGTCTTAGTTATTTTTAAAAATATATCATAGATAAATTCCTGTGTAGTTAATAAAGCTAAGGAAATCAGAGATATATTTATAACTTTATTAGCTTTTGAACTTTTAATATTATAGCAATATCCCATAGTCTCCCTCATAGTTATAACTACCAATATAAGATATATAATTGTCCCTCTAAATACAACCTCTGCATAATGAGACTTAAATATACTACAAATAATTGATGCTATAAAGATAACGGAAATTCCCTTTATAAGGATATCTTTATATCTATCATAGTTTATATTTTCATTAATTTCTCTAAGTAAAATAGCACTAATTAATGCTATAAATATTATGTCTAAAATGGCAATTAATATTTCTTGACTAAATATTTCATAAACAATAGCTGGGATTAAAGATATTGCAATACAAACCTCTACCTTCTTACCTTTTTTTAACAAGTACTTACTAGTTAATATAGATATCATTATTAAAATAAATATAGAAAATTTCATATCCTTAGAAAATATAAGAGCTGTTACTATCATCCAAACAATAGATGTTAGCATACTAAATGTTATATCGTAATAAAGTCTAACTTGTTCAGACCAACTCATTACTTCATCTCCCCCTTATATGAAATTTTATCAATTCCCTTAATACTTTTAATGCTATTATTCCTAGATACATCTATAACCTTTATTTTATAACCATTTGCAACTAGAATATTTAAAATTCTCCTATCTTTCTCATTTAAATAAGAAGTAATTAATACATAGGTGCAGTTTTTATCAAAATAATGCATTCTACTCTTTAAGTATTCATTAAACTCATATTTTACAGCTAGATATATTCTAGTACAAAACTCTAATATCCTATTAAAACTTCCTACTTTTGGCTCAATTTCATTTACTGAATTTTCATTACAGTAAATTAAATGTGCATTACTCCAAATGCCTATTGGAATGCTTTCCTTAGAAGCTTTCGCAGCTAATGCAACTGCAATATCTATAGATGTTTCTATAAGCTCTTCATCTATATAATTACAACAAGGATCTCCACACTGTGTATTAAGAATTATAACCATCTGCTGTTCTGATGTATAATCATAGTCTTTAACCATAAGCCTATCCGCCTTTAAAGAAGATTTCCAATGAATATCCTTCATTCTATCTTCAACATTATATTCTCTTATTCCTTTTATATAAAGCGGATCCTTATGTATCCATCTCCTTACTGTATTGTCTCCTAAAAAATTTGTAACATCAAATCTAAAGCTTCCGATGGATTTTACCTTAGGATAAATTAAAACTTCTACATAATTATTCTGCTCTCTACTTTTAATATTTAGTCCAAGCACATCTCCAATAAAAATATTCATGCACTTTATTGTATAAGCTCCCCTTTTATCTCCTACTAAAGTATAGGTTCTACTTTTTCTTTGAAACTTACCCATTACATACTTGCAAATATGCCAATTATCATTTCCATATTTATAAGTAGAAACTTCACCAAGAAACCTTAATTCAACAGGTATTCTTTCTTCAACTACCAAAAATAGAACTGACATTCTTTTATTATTTTCTACCTTCATAGTTATTGTAAATTCTTCTCCGACAGTTACCCTATCTGGTTTTATTTCTCTGTACACCTTTAAATTTTCATACCCTTTTTCAGTAAGCAAATCCATTATATTTACGAGTATAATTACAATTGCTGCAAGAAAAAATATTTGAAGTATCATAACGCACCTCTACTGTCTATCTATTGGAGTTTCTATAGTAGCAAGAATGCTTTGTATAACTCTTTCGNNTTCGCTCTTCTCACTACCACTATTTATTTCACTTTTCAAAATAATTCTATGACTCATTACAGGTATTGCAAGTTCTTTTACATCTTCAAGAATTACATAATCTCTTTCTCTAATAGCAGCTAACGCTTGACAACCTTTCATAAGATTTAATGTGGCTCTAGGACTACATCCTAATTCTATTTCACTGTTAGTTCTAGTAGCATTAACTAAATCCACTATGTATCTTCTTATTTCACCACTAACATGAACTTCATTATAATTCTCTTGCACATATTTTATTTCTTCCATAGTTATAGCAGGTTCTAATGATTCTAACGGATCTTCCCCTATGAACCTATCCATCATTTTTATTTCATCATCATAGCTTGGATATCCCATAGATAATCTCATGAAAAATCTATCTAATTGAGCTTCTGGTAACGGGAAAGTACCAAATTGTTCTACTGGATTTTGAGTTGCTATAACAAAAAATGGTCTCTTTAACTTTATAGTATTTCCTTCTACAGTTATCTGTCTCTCTTCCATACACTCAAGTAAGGCAGATTGTGTTCTTGGCGTAGCTCTATTTATTTCGTCAGCTAAAACAATTTGACTTAGAAGAGGTCCTTCTCTAAATTCAAACGCCTTTAATTGTTGATTATAAAAATATATTCCTGTTAAGTCCGAAGGTAATAAATCTGGTGTAAATTGAATTCTTTTAAAGCTACAATTTATAGTTTTTGACAATGTTTTGCACAGTTTAGTTTTTCCAAGTCCTGGAACATCTTCTAGTAATACGTGACCAGAAGTTATAAATGATACTATTATTTTATCAATTATATGCTCCTTACCAATTATAACTTTAGATATGTTTTGCATTGTTTTCTCTCTAAACACTTTAAATTTTTCAAGATCCATAATAATCCCCTCTACCCTTATATTTTACTTAGCTTTAATCTATATTTTATTAATGGATGTCATGATTATAATAAGATTAAAGTTTCGCCCTATGAATTTATTATACTCTTAATATGGCTATTATCCAAATATTTTCAATATACTAAATCAATACTTTTTGTTACTTAAATATTTTTTTAATTTATTATTAAATAATTAAAAAAGCTTATTCTATTATAATATTACAATAGAATAAGCTTTTAATGATTAAAAATATTGTTTAGATTGTCATACACATATATGCGATTTACTAAAATAACAAATTAAGTCATGTAGATTTAACCAATTTCTTCTTTAGGCTTCCTAGTATTCATAAACTGAAATTCATCTGCTATAACTTCTGATATGTACTTTTTCTGTCCATCTTCACTTTCATAATGCCTACTTTGAAGTCTACCAGTTACACTAATAACACTTCCTTTAATTAGATATTCATTAACAATTTCTGCTTTCTTTCCTCTTAATACTACTGGAATGAAATCTACATGTTTTTCTCCTGATGCAGTTTTATAAGGTCTATCTACAGCCAAAACCAATCTAGTAAAAACCTTACTACTATCTTCAAAAACTTTAATTTCAGGGTCTCGTGTCAATCTACCAACTAAAACTATTCTATTCATCATATACCTCCAAAAAAACATATCATTTTTTGTAATTTTACCCATGAATATATTTTTTAAACATATTATAAAAAATATCTAAAATATTCTATTAATATAAGTATAATAAAAATACTATTGAAATCACTATTCCAATAGTATTTTTATTATATTTATTTATATATATCTGAAAATTCTATTTTTATTCTTTCTAAATTATATTTATCAGCATGATAAAGGTTTGTTGAGCAAAATTGATTTTTAGAAAGTATGTTAGGTAGTTCTACAATGAATTCACTTCCTCCATTAACAACACTTTTTACATATGTCTTTCCACCATGATTTTCAACTATAGATTTTACTAGGGACAATCCGATGCCACTGCCCTCGTGAGATCTAGTAAATAGATCCTCACCTTGTACAAATCTATCAAAAATCTTTTCTTGAAGCTCTTCTGGTATTCCTATGCCATTATCCTTTACTGAAATCTGAACCTTGTCCCCTAAATCATGAATAGATACCATAATAGTTCCATCATCCTTAGAAAATTTAACTGCATTAGATAGTAGGTTTAATACTATTCTTTCTATATTTTCTCTATCAATTCCAATAATTTTTTCTTCAATATCAGTATCGAATATTAAAGTCATACCCTTACTTTCAACATACTCTACTGCAGCCATAGTTATATCCTCCACTATAGCTACTATATCATAATTTCCAAAATTCATTTTTAAGTTACCTACATCAATTCTAGTAACATCTATTAAGTTGTTTATTAATCTTAGTAATCTATAGCTATTTACTTTCATTAAATCTAGGTATCTATCTAATTGTTCATCATTTTTATCTTTATAATTATACTGTAATACTTGTACAGTACTTAATATTATATTTAACGGTGTTTTTAATTCGTGAGACATATTAGATATAAATTCAGTTTTTAACTTATCATATTTTATAGCTTGCTCCAATTTAACTTTATTTAATTGCGCCTTTTTACGCTCTGTAACTTCTTGAATTAAAAATACTACAGATCTTCCATAACTAAAGTTTATTCCTAAACTTGCAATCTCCACATCTACTAGTTCTCCATATTCCTTACTTATTTTAACTTCCTTAAACTCTGTAGATTTCCCTCTAAATTGAGCATCAAAATACATTTCTTTAACTACATCTTTATATTCTCCATCTACTATATCCATATAGGATAAATTATTTAATTCATCTATATCATTGAGTCCTAAAACATTAACCAAAGCTTCATTACCTATCTCAAGATTACCATCAGAATATATAGCCATACCAAAAGGCAAAAGCTTAAGTAACTCCACATAATTATCCCTATTCTTTATTACAGCTTCCTCCACTTTTATTCTTCTTGTTATATCTCTAAGTAAAAATATAGAATATATATCATTATCATTTCCAAAACACATTGGTGTAACTTCACAATACACAATGCTACCATCTTCTCTAATAAACTTTCTTTCTACTATGTTCAAACTAGAATTGTATTTAGAATACTGCTTTTTCAAAAATTCATCATTATATTCTATAGAATCTAATTTAATTATTTCAAAAATGCTTTTACCTAAAAATGTACTATCTTTAGAATGTCCAATTATATCCATAGCAACCCTATTTATATAACTAATTCTATTTTCTTTTTCTATTACAATTCCAGTAGTACTTTTAGCAAAAATAGCTTTATAAAAACTTATATTTAAATCTATTTCTTTTGTTGATATGAAGTCCTCATCCTCATCTTTGTCTACTACAATATATTTGAACTCTTCATGTTTCTCCAACTCATTACTATCTTTATTAATATCTTCTGATTTAAAATGGAGATTATTACTTGCTATGCTTTTCAACAACATTATGGTGCCTTCATCCTTACCAACCTTTATGCTTCTAAAAACTAATTCTATTTCTATTTCTTTATATATCCTTGTGTCTATATTTGCTCGAATTCTCTCACTTCTATCATTTTTTATAAAATCCTTTACATTAAAGACACCACTCTTCAACGTAGAAAATTTTATCATTGTATTTATGTCTAATCCTTCAATTAAACCTATACTTTGAACTCCTAGAAATTCTATCGCTCCTTCATTGCAGTATTTAATTTTATTATTACTATCTATAGCTATAATAGGTTCTGAAATGTTGTTGTAAAACTCCAAATCTTCCGTATTTTTAAACTCCATTATTTATCCTCCAATTTTAACGTTACTCAATGTACCACTTAATCATTTTACACTAAAATTAATACTTTTTTTACTACATTTTTCTACTATTATTCTACATTTTTTTCTTGACACGTTAATGAGAATAAATCTCTGTACATCTTCTGAGTAAAAATAACAAAATTTCATATGCAATATAAAAACTGGTATATACTTTGGAATTATATACCAGTTTTTATTATCCATTATTAAATTATATATGTGTTTAAATAACTTTTTTTCTCAAAAAATTTTTAAAGTCATCTTGTAACTCTTGTCTTTTTAAAGCAAATTCTACTGTAGCTTCTAAAAATCCTAATTTATCCCCTACATCGTATCTTCTACCTTCAAAAATATAAGCGTGCATACTTTGCTTTTCCATAAGTGTTTTTAAACCATCAGTTAATTGTATTTCATTGCCTTTTCCTGGCCTAGTATCTTCCAATATGTCAAATATTTCAGGAGTTATAATATATCTACCCAAAATAGCCACATTAGATGGAGCTTCTTCAACTTTTGGCTTTTCCACTAAATCTTCAACTACATACTCTCTATCATTAATTTTATTGCCCTTTACAATTCCATATTTATTTACATTTTCTATCGCTACTTCTTGAACTCCTAAAATTGAAGTACCGTGCTCATCATAAGCATCCATTAATTGCTTTAAACAAGGAATTTCACTGTCTACTATGTCATCCCCTAGCATAACTGCAAAGGGTTCATCTCCAACAAAAGCTTTAGCACAACTTATAGCATGCCCTAACCCCTTTGGATTCTTTTGCCTAATATAATGGATGTTAGCCATATTAGTAGACTTATCTACTAACTCTAAAAGTTCCACCTTTCCATCTCTCTCAAGATTCATTTCTAGCTCTACAGCTCTATCAAAATGATCCTCTATAGCTTTCTTATTCCTACCTGTTATTATAAGTATCTCTTCTATACCTGAAGCCACCGCTTCTTCTACTATATACTCTATCGTAGGTCTATCTACAATAGGAATCATTTCTTTAGGTACGGCCTTTGTAGCTGGTAAGAATCTAGTCCCTAAACCTGCAGCTGGAATTATAGCCTTTCTAACCTTCATCTCATACCCCTCCATAACTATTAATACCGTTTATTTTATCCGATGATTACCCGCTCTAATACTCCCATCTTCTTCAAAGTGGGAGTAAAGAGCGGCTACGTCCCTGAATAACGATTTCTAACCTTCAGAGGGAGTAAGAACTCCCTCTGAAGCAAAGAACTCTGTTTATGTTAATTTACTCTATTATCTTAACACAATATGACAAATACTTAAACTAATATATCTTATAAGTTTCAATATTCAACATGAATTTCCTATAAGTTAAAATTATGCTCTCTATCATACATTAATAATGCATTTAATTCTCCACCTAATAAAATTGTAGTAGATGTTATCTGTAGCCATATCATCATAACTATAACTACTCCAATGCTTCCATATATGTCTGTATATTTCCCAAAATTATTAACATAAAAAGCAAATGCCATTGATAAAATTATCCAAACAATACTTGTAAATACAGCGCCTGGAAAAGTCTCTCTCCATTTTATTCGTCTTGATGGTATAAGCTTATATACCGCTGAAAATATAACAATCATACCAGCTAGACCAATTGGATATCTTAAATATCTTATAAAATAAAATAGCTTAATATCAAGATCTAACCACTGAACTAATTCTAGACTTATCATCTCTCCAAATACTAAAAATCCTAGTACAAATATTATCATAAAAGTTATTACTATCATAAATAGAACAGATAATATAACTACTTTTATCTTATTTTTATCTTCGTCTTCATTATATGCTCTATTTAGTCCATATCTTACAGCCCTAAAAGCTCTAGATGCAGTATAAAGAGAAAACATTAATGAAAAGGATAATAAATTTCCATTTCTAGTTTGTAGTAATTGTAGTGCTAAAGTAGATACTAATTCATATAACTCTTCTGGCATTATGGTTTGCAAACCGCTAATAACTTCACCAGGATCTACATTTATAAATCCAACTAGAGTTAATAACAAAATTAAAAATGGGAAAAATGAAAATAGCATATCAAAAGCCAACTGTGAAGCTAATGAAGATATATGATGATTCTTATATCTTAATGCCATTTTTACTATATACTCAGTTATTTTCATAGGCAATACCCTACCTTTTATATTGATCTAATGTCCATCCATTGTAATATTCCCCTCTTCATTAGGACAGAATATAAACAGTGTCAAGACCCTATAAACTCCATTAGAAATCGACGTACTATTGAAACTAAGTTTCCATTAATTATACCATCTTTCTTAACATAATTAAATAAATCACCCTTCATAAAATTTAGTATTAACTTCCTTATAAAATAATAAATTTCTTATGATTATTATGAATAATAACTTTAAAATATATTATAATTAGTAATATAAGGGGTGATATTGTGAAAATTGGACTGGTACAAAATAATATTTTATGGGAAAATAAGCAATTTAACTTATCAGCTAGCAAAGAATTTTTTAAAAAAGCTAAAGATTTAAAAATAGATTTACTTTTGTTCCCTGAACTTTCCTTTACTGGATTTACAATGAACATAGAAAAATTAAAAGAATTCGATTTTTCTACTATTGCCTACATTACTAGTTTATGCAAAAGGTATTGCATTAATGCAGGAATAGGTTATATTCAAGGCATTGCTAATGATAAAAAAGGAAGAAATAATTATGCAATTATTTCTTCTAACGGAAATATTCTATGTAACTATTCTAAAATACATCCTTTTTCTTATGGTGATGAAAGTAAGTACTATACTGGTGGAGATGAAATATGTTTTGCACAAATTGATGACATAACACTTTCACCTTTTATATGCTACGACTTAAGATTCCCTGAAGTTTTTCAAATAGCTTCAAAGAAATGTGACTTAATTACTGTAGCTGCTAATTGGCCTGAATCTAGAAAAGAACATTGGATAACCTTACTTAGAAGTAGAGCCATCGAAAATCAATGTTATATTGCTGGAGTTAATAGAATTGGTATTGGTAATAATATAATATATAGTGGAAATTCTTTAATTATAGATCCATTAGGTAAAATTATATGTAGCATAGACGAAGGTGTGGAAGACATTCTCGTAACAGACATAAATAGATCCTTAGTCAGTAGAGTTAGAACTTCCTTTAAAGTAAAGGAAGATAGGCGCGAATCCCTTTACGATAAATTAAAAATAAACAATGCATAGAATACAATTTGTTGATATTTTTATTTAGGTAATATATAATAAATATTATTAAACAACTATAATTATTAAAAGAGGTGTAAACATGATTGATAAAGTTTTAGAAGTACTAAAAAATTCACCTGAACCATTAAAAGCTGGAGAAATTGCAGAAAAAGCTGGTATTGACAAAAAAGAAGTAGATAAAGCTATAAAATCACTTAAAGCAGAAGATAAAATAGATTCTCCAAAGAGATGCTATTACGCTGCAAAATAACTAATAAACCAATATTTTAAAGAGTATACCTGAAGTATCTTAATACGCTCTAGATATACTCTTTTTACATTTTTGATATCTCATTATTTAAAACTGCATTTACGTTAAGATATTTAATTATTTCTTTTAAAATCTTAATATCTAATTTCTTAAGAAGTTGATTTATTCTAGAGTGTAATTATAAATAACTTCTATTCCTTCTTCTATGTCTTTATAATTAACCATTTCCATATTTGTATCCTTATATCTTACAGGATAAACTAAAGTTCCAGTCTTAACCCCTATTCCCTCTTTGTGAATTGTTTTACCATCCCCTTGAGTTTCTCCAAAGATATAATGTGGCTTTTTATCCATTTTCTCATAAACCTTTTCTAATTGCTCTTTCACTTCATGATGCATTAATAAAGTTCTATCCATAAACTTTATTCCTGTACCCTTTCCTAAAGAAAACTTTCCACTTCCTCCTAAGGTATCTCCAGCCTTTTCTCCATCTATAACTAAAGCATACATAGGACTTATTTCATAGGTAGCTGCTCTTGCTCCTCTTCCTCCTAAAGTGTTTTGAGTTGAGAATACAAAATATATTTCCTTATTTAACTTTTCTAATGACTCATTATTTTCTATAAGTTTCTCTATAGCTTTTAGTGACATATAACAGCCTACCCTATTATCTAAAGCTGGTGCAATTATATTCTTTTCTTCCTCTATAACATTAGATGTAATAGTACATACATCTCCTTCTCTCACTAGTTCTAAAGCTTCTTCTCTACATCCTACTCCTAAATCTATATACATTTCATCTATTTTAGGACTATCTTTAGTTCCACAAACTCTTCCTGAATTTCCGTTTTCAAATTCCACCATATTATTTACAAAAGCGGATTCATCAAATTCTCCTACTTTTCCAATTCTTAAGAAACCATTATCTTCAATATACATAACTATAAATCCCATGGTATCCATGTTAGATGAAATCATAACTTTCTTTTCTTCATCTCCATCGCTCTTACCTAAAACTGCTATAACATTTCCCATGCTATCCACTTTATTTTCTACTTCTAAGAAATTTAAATGCTCAACAATTACACTTCTAATTTCCCCTTCGTGCCCACTAACTCCAAAAGCACCTATCAAATCTTCAAATAATTTATTCATCACTAATACCTCCAAAATCTATAGTGTTTTTAAGTATTCTACTAGTAATTTAACTGTATTTTTTATATCTTCCTTTGATGCTATTGACACTGAAGAGTGAATATATCTGCATGGAACTGAAATAGTAGCAATCTTTGCCCCAAATCCTGTACCATGGAAGGTAGCTGCATCGTTTCCTCCAGCTATAGCCTTTCTTCTTTGGTATGGAATATTTAAATTATCTCCTACTTCCATAATGTCATCAGCCACATCAACATCAAATATACTAGTTAAATCCATTATTGATATAGCCGGTCCCTTACCAACTTCAGTGGCTCTTAGATGTTTAGGAACACTTGGCATATCTGCACATATAGTTCCTTCTAAAGCAATTCCTAAATCACCCTTTAAATTTAGAGAAGATATGAATGCACCTCTTTCTCCAACCTCTTCTTGAACTGAAAAAACTCCATATAAATCTACATCATACTTTTCCTTTAGAGCCTCCATAAGCACTAAACATCCTACTCTATCATCAAAGGCCTTTCCTTTTATAAGACCTTCTCCAAATTCATCATACTCTGTATCAAAAACTACATACTCACCTAGCTCTATGAGATCTTCACTTTGGTTTCTAGTAGTAGCTCCTATATCAATGCAGCAATCACTATAATTAAGACCCTTTTCTCTCTCCTCTGCTCCTTGAAGGTGAATTGGTTTTGCTCCAATAACGCCTGGTATTTTATTAGGCCCTATAAGTACAGTCTTAGAAGGTATTATCTTTGCATTTATTCCTCCTAAAGCACTAAATCTTAGGCTTCCATCATCATTGTATCCGGTTATAATAAAACCTACCTCATCCATATGAGCATCAACTATTACTTTTCTCCCTTTTCCCTTTTTATGAACAATAATATTTCCCATTCTATCCACAAAAATTTCATCCACGTAAGAGGTAACCTGCTCTTTAATAAAGCCCCTCACTTCTCCCTCAAATCCTGAAGGACCACTTAAAGAAGTTAGTTTATCTAAAAGACCATCCTTTTGAAGAATTTCATCTAAAAACATACTAATTCCTCCACTTCTTCACCCTTTATACTTTCTATTAGTTTTGCCATCATATATCCTGTATTTTTTATATCATCCATATTTACAGTTTCCACCGAAGTATGCATGTATTTTATAGGGATTGATATAAGAAGTGTAGCAACACCCTCTCCTGCTATTTGGATATCCCAAGCATCGGTACCTGTATTTCCAGCTTCCACCTCTAATTGAAATGGAATATTATATTCTTTACAAACCTTCATAAGATATTTTCTAACCTTTGGATGAATATTAGGTCCTATACAAATTACGCCACCCTTACCTAATTCAGTATCTCCATGTTCAAGGCCATACATTCCACAATCAAAGGTAACATCTACAGCAATACCTATATCTGGGTTAATCCTATTAGTAGCAGTTTTGGCACCTCTATGTCCTACTTCCTCTTGAGCAGAGCATACAAAGTAAACATCCATATCATGGTCTATATTTCTAAGTTCCTTAGCACATCTATATAGTGCTACAACTCCCCCTCTATCATCAACGGTTTTAACGCTTACATTATTATTTAAAAGTTCTTTATAGTTCCCTTTAACAGTAACATAATCCCCTGGTTTAACTATCTTCTCTAAAGATTCCTTAGAATAGCCTGTATCGATTAATAAAGAATCTATAGTTACAGCTTTTTTACGATCTTCTTCCTTCATTAAGTGAGGAGGCTTAATTCCTATAATACCGTGAATAATTTCTTTTCCATGGATTATAACCTCCTTAGAAACTAAAGTCTTAGGATCAATGCCATTACCTTTAAATGCCAAAAATCCATTTTCTTTTATCTCTGTTATAATCATAAACACTTCATCTAGGTGAGCCATAAGCATTATTTTGCCCTTGCCCTTCCCCTTTTTATGAATAATTGTATTATTCAAATTATCCCTAGTAACTTGTCCAAATTCTGAGAACACCTCTGCAACATAGTCTCCAAGCCAGTGCTCTCTTCCACTAGGTCCATGAGACATACAAAGGTTTTTAAGTAATTCTTTATCCTCCATAATCATAAGCCTCCCCTTCTAATTACAAAATACATTTATCCGATGACTACCAGC
>DKGY01000071.1:142060-189438 GCA_002453475.1 Clostridium sp. UBA6758
TGACTTATTTATTTTTTGAAGATGCCTTAAGTAAAAAATACTCTTAAATTATATTTTAGTAAATCTTGAACCTAATAATATACTTTGATATTCTATTATTAATAAGTAAACCTTTGAGATAAATTTTATTTATTAATAAATCATATTTTAAATGTTATAGGGATTATATTTTATAAAAGGAGAAACGATTATGACTAATTATACTAAAGATATTACTAAAGCCTTTGATGAAAAATTAGATGAAACTTTAATAGAATTAAGAAGAAAAGTTCAAGGCTTCTTATATGAGAACTGTGAATCTATTTTTAAAAGAAGTACACTACCTACACCTGCAGAAAGTTATAAAGAAAGTGATTTATCTATACTAGTAGATATAGTAGACAAGTATAGTGAAATATATAAAGACTCTCTAGGAATAATTAATGGTACAAAAGTGGATTTAAATCAACGTGAATGTATAGCTTGCACAAGATGTACTAAATATTGTCCTAGTGGTGCCCTTGAAAAAATAAATAAAGAATTGGTATTACATGAGGACAAGTGTCTAAGATGCGGAAACTGTATTGGTAACTGTTCATTTTTAGCCCTATCTTCAGAGAAAACTGGGTTGACTATATATATTAATAGTACAAAGGAATCTTGTCCTCCACACATATTACCTAAATTCTATGACATAGAGGAAATTCCTAAGGTAATGGATAAGCTTTCAGCCTTCTATAATACTCATAAATCTGAAGGGGATACCTTTGCCACTACCGTTAATAAAGTAGGCTTTAATGAGCTCTTAAACTATATAAAAGGTTAAAAACAAAGCCTAGAAAGGTACTATCCTTTCTAGGCTTTCTATATTATTATCTAATAAGTAAGTAAACAAATCCTAAAATTAAAAGTACAATAACTCCAGTAGCTATCATATCTGCTTTAAAAGAATGATTATAAGAATACTTTTCTGTATCAGCACTTCTTCCCTTAAACTCTGAATCCTTAGCATTAGTTCTTTTAAATAAATCTACTGACATGATACCATCTCCATTCAATTCGAAATATTCCTTATATTCTGTTGATTATACCACCTAGTGCAATGAAAAAAATTATTAATACCTAAAAGTATGTAAAAAGTACTTATAAGTTATATAGTATTAATTGTCGTATAATAATTCTTCTCTTCTGACTTTACATATTCTAAATTTTTTCCCATACTTTGAAATAGATGATCAAAATAAGTTGTAAAATCGCCTTCAAGATCTTTTAATAGTTTCTCTTTTATTAAAGCTATATTGTTGTAAAGTTCTTCTTTTTTTCTCTCTAATTCCTTAAACTCACGGTAATATTCACATTTAAATATACTATCTTCTTTAAAGTTCAGATGAATATACTCTTTTAAAAAGTCTTTTTCATCTAAAATTAATATGTTAGATGTATCTATATAGTACTTCTTTAAATTATTATAATTATCATATATTTTATTCCATTTATCATATAAATCCATAATTAAGCCTTGATTATAAATCTTTATGTTTCCTGCATAGCTATCTATAGATTTAAATACATTCATATGACTAATAGATTTTATATTGTCCATAAGCATATCTATAATGGAGTTATAGTAATCATTTTTAATGCGCCTTAATGAAGACTTAATAATTTCACAAGTTATATAATTAAACTTGTCTTCGAAACTTCTACATATGGTATAAAATTCTTCTTCACTATTAATGTAATATATAAGCCTAAAAAATTCATTGTAATATATAGTATTTATACTAAGTTTTATTTCATCTGTCATTTCATCAAAACTAAATTTACTTATATTCAGCATCATACTTAAATAGTCATGTTCTATAGAAAACATCTTATATCCTATAGCATATAATCTATTTTCCATAGCAATATCATCAATAGTTGTATATTCTATTAAACCTCTTCTAATTAAATTTGATTCACTAATTTCTTTAGCTAAATATTTATTTAACTCTTTTTTATAGATTTTTATTCTTCTACTAAACTCACCTTCAAAGGCTTCATTGATTAAGTTAAGCAGTACATCTATAAATTCTTCCTTTACTTCTATTTCTATCTTTTCTTTTAAATTATCTAGAAAATTTAAAACCTCATCTTCTTTAATAATTATTTTATCTTCAATCTCACCATTATTTAGGGTATCTTTTTTCTTTAGATCAATTATTAATTCTTTGAATGTATTCCAAATAAATCTATGATAAGACTTTATTTCTTCATCTAAAGCATCCATTACAGTCTTTTTAAGATCAAAAATCTTTAACTTAAGGCGATCTAATGCACCTTCTATATCTTCATGAACATAGTTATTTAGTTCATTATATATTTCTTTCTCATTATATTTCATATGAAATGTATAAACTTCTAGTTCACATTTCTTTTTAAATAGATTTAGTTTAGAATTTATATTCTTTTCTATACTGTCAAAAATATTAGCTATAAATTCTTTATCTATATTTACTTCTTTACTTAAAGCACCACAGTTTACCTTATGATCTTCACTAGTATGTATCTTATGAAAAACTTTTTCAACTCTTTCCTTTTCCTCTACTATAACAAAGGTATTAAAATCTCCAATGAATTCTTTTGTCATAGATTCTGTAATAGATTTATAGTATTTAAAATATCTTAAAAATTCTTCCTGTAAGTTTTCAAATATCTCTACAATATCTAGATACAAGTTAATTTTATTATACAATGAAGTTACTAGTGTTTTATTTACCTCTTTCATAAGTACTCAACTCCAATACATTAATTGAATAACTTATTCTACACAATAAATAAAATCCCTTGTTTCAAGAATAATTTGATGTAAAGATCTATTAATATTTTCATCTAATTATAATAAAAGGTATGCCTTATTTTATGGCATACCTTTTCTGCTATTCTACTTCCACTTCTCTATCTAGTGAAAATAAGTATAAGTATTTCTTAACTTTTTCTTTCTTAAAGGCATCTTTTATAGCTTTACTATAATAATCTAATTGCACTTTATATCTTGCCTTAATTTCTTCTATATTATCTTCTTTCACATAATCAGTTTTATAGTCTAAAATGATACCGTCTTCTCCATCTTCAAAGTAACAGTCTATTACTCCTCTTAAAAGCATCTTTTCTTCTGAATATGTTTTTTCATTGAGATTAGGATAAATAGTAGAAGCATTTATTTCTACTCTAAAAGGCAGCTCTCTTTTTAACGTATTTTCATTGTAAGCTTCTATTACTTTTTTACCTATGTTACTCTGTAAAAACTTAAGGATTTTATTTACCTTCACTGATTTTGCGGCTTCAAAGGTTATAAGTTCCTTCTCTACCATGGTATTAATTTGCCTTGTAATGTCTTCTTTAGTAAGGTCACCACTTAGGTCTAATCTTTGCATTATATTGTGATAAGCAGTTCCCACCTCTGATGGAGTTAATCCCTTTTTCTCTTGAAGAAATAAAGGTGTCTGCATTAATGGTTTAAACTTTCTTGCTCCTTCTGCTTCATCTCCATAGACTATATCCTTATAATTATCTTCATCTAAACCATCATTGTTCATGCTAATATAATTTTGCTCATTGCCTTCTAAATTCTTATTATGAAGCTCCTTTAATTCCGTAACAGTGATTACTGTAGGCAGTTTTGTTGCTTCTTCATATTTATAAGTAAATTCTAATCTTTCTTTAATTGCTTTATAATAATCTTTACCTAAATTTTCATCACTATTAGCTAAAAGTTTATCTATTTTTTCTTTTACCGGCATTTCTTCTAAGGTTGTATCATTTATTTCTTCAAAGATTTCTCTATGATATATAGCCACCTTAAATCTACTACCATCCTCTTTTAAATCTTCCTTTAAAATATTTTCATTATAATGTCTTAGAGGCTCTCCAGCTCTATGATTTATAAGGGCAGCTCCTATCCAATCCATGTAGTTTTTCTGATTCCTTACATAGGTTGATTTTATATTTCCATTCTCATCTTTTCCAGTTCCAGACCATTTTTCAATTTTCTTATCTAAAGCCTTACTGCTCCCAACTAAGATTAACTTTTCTTTTGCTCTAGTGAGAGCAACATATAGAAGTCTCATCTCTTCAGATTTATTTTCCCCTTGAATTTTCTTACTTATAAACTCCCTTTGTGGTGTGTTATAACTAATTCTATTATCTAGATTAATATAAGTAGGTCCAAAACCTAATTCATGATGAAATAGTATCTTACCCTTTAAATCACCTTCATTAAATCTTTTACCAAGACCACAGAGAAATACTATAGGAAACTCTAATCCCTTACTTTTATGAATACTCATGATTCTTACTACATCTTCATTTTCTCCTATGATTTTAGCACTTCCCATATCTTCACTACTAGTTTTTATATTATTTATAAAGTTTATAAAATTATATAAACCTCTATAGCTAGTTCTTTCAAAATCCTTAGCTCTCTTAAATAAAATTTTTAAGTTAGCCTGTCTTTGCTCTCCTCCAGGCAATGCTCCCACATAACCATAGTAGCCTGTATCCGTTATGATTTCCCATATAAGCTGATTTATAGGGGTATATTTACTTTCCAATCTCCAATTATTTATTTTATCTAGGAAGCCTTTAATCTTTAATTTAAGGTTAGTATTATTATAAATCTCTTTACTTATATTAGTAAACTTTTCATCCTCATAAACCTTCTCTTCATAGTTTAAAAGTCCTACCATGGCATGATAAAAGCTCACATTTTTATTAGAAATTCTTATATCTGCTAGCTCCTCCGTAGTAAATCCACCAATAGGAGATCTTAATACAGCAATTAAAGGAATATCTTGTATTGGATTATCTATAATTTCTAAAGCACTTATAACTGTCTTTACTTCAAGGGTATCAAAATACCCTCCTCCCCCTTCAGAGAAAAGTGGAATTCCTACTCTTTTAAATTCTTCTATAAATATAGGAGACAGCTTATTACTTGACCTTAAAATAATAACAATATCTTTATAGGTAGCTCTTCTATAGTCATCTAAGTTCTTATCATATACCTTTAATGAATTTTCTCCTTTAAGATCCATTAGCTCTCTTATACGTTTTGCTACAAATCTAGCTTCTATCTGCATTGAGTCTAGTTCTTCTTTATCAAGTTCTTCCTCACTACTTGTATTATCACTTTGTTCTTGAATCTCTTCTTGTATTTCATTATCTTCTTTATCTTCAATTTCTTCATAATCAAGGTTTATAAGGTTAAATTCTACTTCTCCACCAATATTGCCTTCATCTGAAAACTCTTTATAACTTGCTCCAACTTTTAATTCTTCACTCTCATCATAGGATAGTTCCCCTACATCCTCACTCATAACAGCATTAAATATATAGTTTATCCCATCTATAACCTCTTTTCTACTTCTAAAGTTTTTATGGAGAGTAATAAGAGCATTATAGTCATCTCCATCCTTAGTGTAGATTTCCTTCTTGCTTTTAAATAACTCAGGCTTTGCCATTCTAAATCTATATATACTTTGCTTTAAGTCTCCAACCATGAATACATTTCTTGTATCCTTTTCTGTTCTACAAATAAGATTGATTATTTCCTCCTGAACACTATTAGAATCTTGATATTCATCTACTAGTATTTCTTCAAATTTATCCTTTAACTCTAAAGCAATACTTGATGGTTTATTTTTATCTTCCTTATGTCTTAAAATCTCGAGGGCAAAATGTTCTTGGTCATTAAAATCTATGATACCTCTTTCCCTCTTCTTCTTATCAAAGATATCTTTAAATTCTATTACTAGATTTGCTAGCTCCTTCATTAGTGGATAAAGTTTTCTAGTAATTTTTATATTCTCCTCAGAAGTAGCATTTAAGATCTTACTCCTTACCTCCACATATATTTCCTTAGCAGCATCTCTTAAATCCTTAGCCTGCTTTTGTATTACTTTTTCTTCTTCCGTTAACTTTGTCAAAGTTGGAATTCTTGCAAATGTAGTCCCCTCAATATACTGTCTTTCTTCCTTTAATTCACTTTCAATTATTGTTAAAGTTCTCTCTAATATTTCTCCATCATTTTCAAAGGTAGCTTTATATTTATCGATAATAGGATTATTTAGTACAAAATCTAATCCTTCATTATTTATTTCTAAAGCATTTATTATATCTTCTCTTAACTCCTTTAATAATGCATCCTTAAAAGGTAAGTTTTCAAAGGAAAAATCTTCACCTACATTAAAAATTTCTGATTTAACTTTAAGCCATGCTACAGGATCACCTATACTCATAGAAAAGTTATATAATCTTAAAATTATTTCTGCCAATGCTCTATCACTTTTATTATCACAATAACTCTCTACTAGTTGTATAAACTCCTCTTTACCTTCAATATACTTTCCTTCCATGAGCTCTTCTAAAGCTTCTACCTTTAGAAGATTTATCTCTGTAGTATCTCCAACTCTAAAATTAGGCTCTATATCTAATTGATGAAAGTTATTTTTAATAAGGTTTAAACAAAAAGAATGAAGGGTTGATATACTTGCCTTATTAAGAAGTATTAATTGGGTTTGAAGATTTCTATTATTAGGCTCTTCCTTAATTCTTTTATTAATAGCTTCTCCTATACGTTCTCTCATCTCTGCCGCTGCTGCATTAGTAAAGGTTACTATAAGTAATTTATCAATATCCACAGGATTATCTCTATCTGTGATAATTTTTATGATTCTTTCAACTAAAACTGCAGTTTTTCCTGAACCGGCCGCTGCAGATACCAATGTGTTTCTATATCTAATATCAATGGCCTTTTGCTGATCCTCAGTCCATTTAACACTACTCATTGCTTTCACCACCTTTTCCCTCTTCCTCTAGCTCGCGAAGAAGTTCTTTTTTATTTCTTCTAGGCATTACTTTAAAATTATTAACTCCCATGGTTTCATCAAACTGGCATATGGAAGAAAACTCACAAAATTCGCAGTAATAGCTCTTTCCATTTTTACATGGAGTTACTTCTATAATTCCATCTAGCATATCTTCACAGATTTCTCTAACCTTCTCCTTCATGTGAGTTCTTAGCACATTAAAACCTTCATATGTTATTACAGAGCTATTATTCTTTGAAAACTCTGCTTCATCGCTACCCTTTTTAGGTTTATTTAAGGATACAGGAATTACAGATGAGGTTCCTCCATTTTCTATGGTTTTATCCATTTCCTTAATTACCTTTAAGTCTCTTATGATAATTCCCTTCATTTTTAATGCCTTTAATACTTCTTCTTCTAAATTCTCCATGGTCAGCTTTTTAGACCCATCCATTATCGGATCATCCACAGAAAGATATACCATAGCCCCTGGCATAGTTCTGCCCTTTCCTTCTGAAGTTACAGGTTCTTTAGACATTTTCTCTTGTTCAAGAGTTAAAATTGCATCTAAATAAGTTAATAGCTGAATTTTTAATCCATTATATACATCATTTATATCTAGATCTATTCTTCCTGTTTTATAATCCACAACTCTGTAATAATTAACCCCATCTATAGAGGTTTTATCCACTCTATCAATCTTTCCTTGTAATTTTACTACTTCTCCTGTGGATAAAGTTATAGGGATTGGTGGATAATAATCATCTTTTTCAAAGCCAAAGGAAATTTCATAGCCAAGAGGCTGAAAAGTTCCTCTTTCCATCTGCTCATTAATGATTAACACCATCCTATATAAAATTCTTTTTACCCTTGTAGCTATATATTCATATCTCTTAGAGCTTTTTAATATCCTATGTTCTTCTGAATTTGTAAGCTCTGATATAACATCATTTAGTACTCTCTCACAAAATTCTTTATCTAAAGTTCCCCACTTAACATTTTCTTTTTCTACTCTTTTAGAGAACTTTTCAAGACCTTCATGAATTAAATTTCCGAAATCAAGAGGTGCAAAAGTATAAATCTTTCTCTCTTTAGCTTTAAGCCCATACTTTACAAAATAACCAAAGGAGCAATTGGCATAGGCTTCTATTTTAGATACACTAAGGCTTTTCCCATATAATTGCCTTATTTTATCTTTACCTATGGCTTCAATATGATTTTTATAGGTAAATCCACTTATTACCTTAAGAAGTTTTCCTCTATATTCTGGCTCCTGATAATAATATCTATATATTTCCTTCCAAATGTCTGTTATCTGATCTTTTTCTATATATTCATGAAGCTTTTTTATTAAGTTATTAAAGGTAGGGGTTTTTCCTACTATGGCTTTTTCATCTTCTCCTACTTCATCCTTTAATATATCTGTATTCTCCAAAACATTAGGGAATAAAGCTTTAAGCCTTGGAATCACCATGGAATATCTCTTAGTCTTTCCTTCTAAATCAGCAATTGGATAAGTAACATATAATAAATCACTTGCAATACTTAGCAAATTGTATATTAAATATTGCTCCCCAAAGGCCAACTCAAAGCTATTATCTGCCACACTTATATTATTATTTTTAAATATTATTCTATCATTATCATTAAATAGACCTTCATCTCCAGTAATCCTTGGAAGTATCCCATCATTTACACCAACTACTATGGCTACCTTTACCTCTTTAGCCTTTATTCTCTCAGCACTTCCTACCACTACTTGATCCATAGATGTAGGAATTAACCCCATTTTATTATGGGATATGCCCATAGATAAAATATTATTAAACTCTTCAATGGTCACCACTTCTTCTCCTAGAATATCTACAAACTGATCTAAAAGCTCTATAAGCATATTCCAGATACTACTATACTCATCCACTAATAAAAGATTATTATCTCTCTTAAATTTCTCTATATATTCATTAACATTTTCATAAACTCTATTATCAACTAAGAATTTATAAATACTTGAACAAATATCCTTAACCTTATGCTTACCCTTTAATTTCTCCTCCAATTCAATAAGAGGCTCTATTCCTTTATTTTTTATTTCAATTATATTCTCATACTTATGGCTTTCTCTCCAATACTCCTTATTCTCATCTATCCACTTCTTCCTAGTTTTAATGCCAAACTCTAAAACATAATTCTCTAGTAAATCTACTTCTTCTGCTGATAAATTCGCAAAACCACTTTTAAAATAATTAACTATGGAATTATCTCTAAAGCCCTTAGAGAATATATTTAAAAGTGAAGTTATATATACAACCAGTGGGTTTGAGGCTATATCTTCCTTATCATCTATAAAGAATGGAATTTCATATTCTTCAAATATTACTCTAACTATATCCTTATAGTTTTCTAAATCTCTACTTACAACTATAATATCCTTATATCTAAAGTTTTTTTCTCTAACTAATTTTAATACTTCCTTGGCTACAAACTCCACTTCTCCATAGGGATTTTGAGCCTTAAATATACTGATATTTTCTGTAGAATTTTTAAATATTTTTCCCCTATTATTAAAGTAATTTTTCTCTAAAAAGGCCAACTCCTGACTTTCTTTAAATCTATGTCCTATGCCTAAATGAAGATTATTTTTAGGATAGTATCCATTATCTTGAGCAAGCTTTGTAAGTTTTTCTTCTGTAGTATAAATTGGATAGAAAGGATTAGTATCATCATTTTTATCTGTGACCTCATCCCCACCATACGGTATTGTTATATTAACATTGGTACAAACTCTTAGCAGTTTGCCTATGATGTCATATTGTTGAGGAGTAAAACCACTAAATTCATCTATCCATACTTCTGCTCCCTTTAAAAAGCTGCTTTCTTCAATCTTTCCTTTTAAAATAGTTAAATTGTCCTCAGGATCAAAATATCCTTCACTAAGTTTATCTTGAAATTTTGAATAAATTACTTCTATATCACTTAACTTATCCACTAGTAGTGAACTTTCATCCACATTTTCCTTTAAATCTTTAAGAGTCTGTGGAGTAATTTTATGTCTTTTAAATTCTGTTAATACACCTATGATTTTATCTATAAATCCCTTTTGTTTTGTAGCCTGCTTAAATATACTAAGTTCATCTTTCGTCTCATCTATAGCTCTGCCTACAATTATAGCTTTTCCCGTATCATTCATATATTTATGAATTACTCCACCAACTTCATTAAAAATAGTAAAAGCTAATCTTTTAAAACTTAAAAGATGCACATTATTTATTCCAGTGGCACCAATTCTTTCAATAAGAGCCTTCTCTGCTCTAAATGATAACTGCTCTGGAACTATTAATATTAATGGAGCTTTATTATCGACAGATTTTTTATAGATCTCTTCAATACAGTTATAACTCTTACCTGTACCTGCTCTACCGTAAATAAATCTAATTCCCAAAATTTCACTTCCTAACTTTTAATTTAGGCATCTGAAAATAAATAATAAGTCAAAGATGAGAAGTATATTTTGAGTTATTATTTATTTTTTGAAGATGCCTTATATATTTCACAATTTCTTATGATAAATTTCTTTCTTTTCATTACCTAATTATAACATAAGCCAACGATTGTTTTTTAATATCATTGGCTTATTTATTAGTATCTAAACATCTCTATACTTACCCATTATTCTAATTAAATCAAAAGCAATAAATCTATTAATTTCTTCTATATTTAATACATCTTTTCTCATACTTTTAAAATAGCAACCCCCCTGAAACCCGCATGAACAAAACAACTAGTTAACTAGTTATATAGTTTCCTATTAATATATATAACTAGTTTAATATATAACTATTTATTATATGNNTAACTAGTTATATAGTTTCCTAGGTAAATATTTAAAATTTTATATATGCATATACTTACTTAATATGATAACTTATTTAATTTCAATATATCTATCTAATATACTTTATTACATTCTTATAAAAAATTAAAAGGGAGCATCACTGCTTTAAAGTAAAATTTTCTACACCAGATGATATTAATAGCGGCATTAATAAAAAAATTTATAGAAATAACCTTGGTGGAAAATAAAAGNNGATTTTAATTATTTCGTATATTATTTAACAAAATTAGACTATATTAATTTAAAATGAATAATTTCATTAGTTTTTCAATTAAAAATTTAATCAATCTTTATACATTGCAAAATATTTAAATTAGGGGTAAACTAGTATGGAAGAAAATTTTTTATTTATGGAGGGTTTAACATATGAATAAACTTATTTCTATTGATGAAGCAGTTGCTAAAATTCAAGATGGAATGACTGTAATGATAGGTGGATTTTTAGCTGTAGGTACTCCAGAGGCTATTGTAGATGCTTTAGTGAAAAAAGGCGTTAAAGATTTAACTATCATAGCAAACGATACTGGATTTCCAGACAAAGGTATTGGTAAGTTAATAGTTAACAAACAAGTTAAGAAAACTATTGCATCACATATTGGTACAAATAAAGAAACTGGAAATCAAATGAATTCAGGAGAAATGGAAGTAGAATTATCACCTCAAGGAACACTTGCTGAAAGAATCAGATGTGGCGGAGCTGGTCTTGGTGGATTCTTAACTCCAACTGGTCTTGGAACAATTGTACAAGACGGTAAAGAAGTTATTACTGTTGATGGACAAGATTATATTCTTGAAAAACCTCTTAAAGCAGATGTTGCTCTTTTATTTGGTTCAAAGGTTGATAAAAAAGGTAACGTATACTATAACCAAGCAACAAGAAACTTCAATCCTTTAATAGCTACTGCTGCAGATACTGTAATCGTTCAAGCTGAAGAGCTTGTAGAAACTGGTGATATAGATCCAAACGTAGTTATGACACCATATATATTTGTTGACTACATAGTAAAGGGGGACAACTAACATGGATAAAAACATGATAAGAGAAGTCATTGCTAAAAGAGTTGCAAAAGAACTTAACGATGGAGACGTAGTTAATCTAGGTATAGGTCTTCCAACAATGGTTGCTAACTATATACCAGAGGGCATAGACGTTACACTACAATCTGAAAATGGATTCATAGGAATCGGCGCTGCTCCTGCACCTGGAGAAGAGCAAAAAGATTTAGTAAATGCTGGTGGACAACATGTTACTGTTATCCCTGGAGCTGCATTCTTTGATTCATCTATATCTTTTGGAATCATAAGAGGTGGTCATGTTGCTGCTACTGTACTTGGAGCTTTAGAAGTTGACCAAGAAGGAAACCTTGCAAACTGGATGATTCCTGGTAAAATGGTTCCTGGAATGGGTGGCGCTATGGACCTAGTTGTTGGAGCTAAAAAAGTTATCGTTGCTATGGAGCATACTGCTAAAGGAAACCCAAAAATATTAAAGAAATGTACACTTCCTTTAACTGCTGCACATCAAGTAAACTTAATCATTACTGAAATGGCAGTTCTTGAAGTTACTTCAGAAGGTCTTGTTCTTAGAGAACTTGGACCAGAAGCTACTATTGAAGATGTAAAAAATGCAACACTTGCAGATATTATAATTCCAGAAAACGTTAAGAAAATGGAATTATAATACTATTAAAAATATTATAATTTAAATAACAATTTAAAGTCTATTGGTAATTTAAGTTAATTACCAATAGACTTATGTTAGAAAGGAACTTTTTTATGCCACCTTACAAAAATTATGCAGAAGATCAAGTTGAACATGTTTTAAAAAGTGTGCTTAAAGATTATCCTAATATTTGTACTTGTCAAAAGTGCGTTGATGATATGTCAGCTCTTGCCCTAAATTCTATTAAACCCAAGTATGTGGTTAGTGAAGAAGGTAAAATTTATACTACTGCTTTAAATGAAATTGACAAACAAGAAGAAATTTCTATAACTGCTCAAGTTATTAGAGCTGTAGAAAAAGTTGCAGCAAATCCTAAACACCATGAGTATAGATAAGGTAAGAGACCCTATGATTCACCAATTGATTAAATCATAGTGGTCTTATTTTTATTTATACATTTTTATTGCTTTTAAAATCTTTATATATTTCTTGTGCATATATAGTTAATTTTCCTTTATCATTGTTTTTAGGATCTTGAATAGCTATTTCTAGCAATTCATCTAATATTTTTCCTATTACTATACCCTCTTTTACCCCTAAATCAATTAAATCTTTCCCTGTAATTTTTAAATCAACCTTTCTATAGGCTTCCTCATTTTTTAAAATTTCATCTAAAATTAATTCTACTCTCATCTTATTTAAATTGAATTCAGCTCTTATTTCTAAGTTTTCTTCTAAAAATGTTTTTGTCACATCTTTTATAATTATCAATTCACGTAATAAATCTGCTCCCATACCTTGTAATAGTCTTTTTATATATACTTTATCTTCATAAATTTGAGTATCACAATATGCCATAAGTGTACTTACATTCTTTATTGTCTTATTATCATAATGAAGTCCTTTAAGAATTTCTTCACATTTAATGCTTAGCTTTATATCATATTTAGGTTTTAAACTAGAAATCTTCTCTTTATAATCACTTTCTATAATGTTTTCATCTTCATCTTTAAAACTTTTTAGCAAATAGTATAAAAATACAGTTAATCGCACATGAAGCTTTTTAGGACATCCTTCTATAACCTTAATACCCTCTTTTACCTTGGAAGAATCATAGATATATTTTTCTTCATGTTTTTTTAAATAAGGTACTACTGTGGGCACAATATCCATATTAAGCATATATTTAATTCCATCACCAGGGTGATCAGATAATATAAGCTTATTTAACTCTACAATTATTCTTTCCATAGAAATTTTCTTAAGTAGCCCTTTATTATGCTCTATAGCAATTAAAGTTTTTTCTTCTATTTTGTAGTTTAACTGTGCCATAAATCTTAATGCCCTCATTATCCTTAATGAATCTTCTTTAAATCTTTTATCTGGATCTCCTACACATCTTATAACTTTACTTTCTATATCCTTAACTCCATTAAAATAATCTCTTATTCCTATTCTGTGATTGTAAGCTATGGCATTGATAGTAAAATCTCTTCTAGCTAAATCATCTATTAGCTTTGAAGTAAATTCTACGCTATCTGGTCTTCTTCCATCGGAATAATCCCCATCTATTCTAAATGTAGTTATTTCTACTGTTTCACTTTCCAGTAATACCACCACTGTTCCATGTTCAATTCCTACATCTATAGTTTTTTCTTTTTTAAATATTTCCTTTATTTCTTTCGGCGTTGCTGAGGTACAAATGTCCCAATCATTAGGTTTTTTGCCTATAATACTATCTCTTACACATCCGCCTACTATATAAGCCTCAAACCCATTTTTTTCTATAAACTTAATACATTTTTCTATATGACTTGGGATGTTAATATACATACTTATTTCTTCTCCTTAATTACAACTATTAAATTGTTAAAATATACAATTTAACAATAAAACTATTTATTTTTAAAGTTAATATGATAAAAAATAACAAGAAATTTTCAAATTGTTACTTTTTCGTAATGATTATACATAATATATCCTTTATAATAATTAGTATAAAACATAATCATAAATTAAAGGAGGTTCTTATGAAAAATACTTTATTGCATTACAAAAAAAATAATAAATCACATGGTAAACTCTATATAATAGCTCCTATCTTTTGCTTTATTCTTATAGGTATTTCAGTATTTTCTAATGCAAAGGAGAAAGAATATAAAGTTAAGAATAATGAATTATCTACTAAAATAGAAACTCTTAAAGCTGCAAAGGATAATTTACATAGCACAAATAAGAACTTATTAGAGTCAAGTTCAAATCTAGATGCCTTACTTGGCGAACTTTCTAAAATTATTAATTAACATAAGGAGCTAAAATCATGAATTGCAATATTAATCTTGAATCATCTAAACGGAATATTAAAAGAAGAAAGAAGCCTTCTATACTAGGTATTATATCCTTAGTGACATTATGTTTATGTTTTTTTATATCAATATTCTCAATAACAAAAATGTTTATAGCTTCTAGTAAGCAAAGTAGTCTATTAAAAGAGATTAACACTTTATCATCATCTAATAATTCTATACTTTCAGAAAATGCTAAGTTAGAAAAGGAAATAAGTAAAAAACAATCAACTTACGATAAAGCAATATCACATAAAAAGATTGCTCATTTAACCTTTGATGATGGACCTTCATCTAACACTTTGAAACTATTAGATGTACTTGACAAATACAATGCTAAAGCCACTTTTTTTGTAGTATATAAAGAAGGCTTTGACAATATTTATAAAGAAATCGTTAATCGTGGTCATGTTCTTGCTAATCATACATATAGCCACAATTACCAAAAGATTTATTCATCTCCTAATGCTTTTATCAGTGATGTGGAGGCTCTTGATAATAAATTAAAAGAAATAACCGGTAAAGAGCCCTCTAAAATTTTACGATTTCCAGGTGGTTCAAATATGGGATATATGAATGAAAATGCTAACCTATCCCAATCTATTTTCAAGGCTTTAAAGGATCGTGGTTATACCTATTTTGACTGGAATGTAGATTCTTCAGATGCTACTAAGATGACACTAGATAAAGAATCTATAGTATCAAGTGTCCTTGATGGCAGTTCTAATGTTAATACAGCTAATATTTTGATGCATGATACAAATGCAAAATATACCACCATAGAAGCTATGCCAGAAATTCTTGAAGGTTTAAAAGCTCAAGGATATATATTTAGACCTTTATGTCATGACTCTGCTGCTATTCGTTTTGTAGACTGATAATATTCATCTATTTAAATTTAGTATTTCCCTTAATTAATTATAAATCTCACTATAAAAGGTATGAAATTAGAATTTTTACTCTTAATTTCATACCTTTTAATCTTTCTATACACTAGTTATCTAAAGTAACTTCCTTCTTTTCACTAATCTTTCTCATTATATACACAGCTAAAATTCCACTTACAAGTCCAACTACTGCTCCTCCTAATACATCAGAAAAGTAATGAACATATAAATATATTCTAGAAAAACCTATTAACACTGCCAAGGATATAAAATAAAACTTATATCTCTTTATATATGTGGAGAGCACATATGCTACAGCTATAGAAGATGCCGTATGACCTGATGGGAAAGAAAAGCTAGTGGGCAGTTTTATAAGTGGATTATCTATAGGGTACGCAATAATCGGTCTTACTCTCTCTACTAAATGCTTTATTACCCCTTCTGTTAAAATTGTACCTATAGATATTGCTAGTAAGCTTGTTATTCCTACCTTTCTATATTTTTTAGTACATATAAGAATAATGCTAATTGTTATCCATATAAATCCTGCATCTCCTAGCCTTGTTATAAACGGCATTATAGCATCAAAAAACTTATTCTGTAATCCAAAATGTATAGCATCAGTTATTCCTTTATCTATTGCGTATAGCCATTGATTCATTAGTTTATCCCTTTCTTAACCAATATTTTATTTTTCATTAATCTTCCTTAATGGTAAGTTTAACTAAATATGTCCTTAATCCCAATAATCTCATCAACATNNTATATCTTTTAATTCAGATACTGTTACACCCTTTATTCCTAAATATATCCTTTCTTCATCACTTCTAGCTTCTTTATTAATCTGTTCCTTATGTCCTTTATTTTTCGTTTCATGGTCCTTTTTATTTATAAACACGCCTATTACATCATGAATTATATAAGGACTATTTTTATAGTTTCCTATGAACATAGCTACATGGCCATTTAAAAATATAAGTGCTCCTGGTTTTAAGTTATCTAATATTTTCATTCTTTCATGATAAGTCATTTCTTTGTTGATCAGTAATGTTTTCCCAATAGATTTCTTCAATTGATCACCACTATTTCTTGGAAATCGTATTCCAAAGGTTCTAAAGGTATCTATGATAAGTGAAGAACAATCTCTTCCATTAAATTCTCCACCCCAACCATATCTTTCTCCTTGAAATTTAAATATTTGCTTTAATATATTATTTCTACTACATTTTAAATATCCTCTATGAACATCTTCATTGTATGGAATTAAAATATTAGTAAATTTCAATTCACCTTTACTTCCTCTTAATGGATATTTAGCTACATAATTACCTTCACAATACATATCATAAACTAATTCTTCCTTGCTCCAATTAGTTTCTATAGGTAGTTTTACTCCCATATCAATATCTAAATTTCTCAAAGCTTCTATAAAAGGGTTATAACCAAGATTTATCTTTTTACCTGTAACTACAATGAAATCTTTGCATTTACAATATGCTTCTACTTCTCTTTTGCTTCCAATGGCTATATTCTCATTTTTGATCCACCCTGAATAATTGTAAGTTTTACAAAAACACCATTTTCCATCTTTACTAGAAGCATATATAATACAAGGCTCTGCTGCATATATAGCACTTTCCATAAATCTATCTAAATCATATTCTTTCTCTCCTTTAAAAACTCTATCGCTGGTAGGGAAGGTTCGTATGCTCCCCCTTTTTACCACTAATCCATATGCTATAGAAACCTTTCCCTTTATTTCTTGTAAATTCATATTATCAATAAGTTTATCATAATATTCTTTGCTTACTTTACTACCATTTTTATATCTATCACCCTCTGGAATTTTACTTACATCACTTATCATGGTGATAATATATTCATTGTCTACTTCATCCTTTTCCTTAAATATATCACAATCATATCCTTTTTTAATACCCTCTTCATTGTACTTTTCTATTTCATCCTTAGTGAGAATAACTTCTTTACTCCTCTTGCATAATTTTATCCATAAATCACTATAGTACATTTCATCCATAACATTTAGATTATTATTACGATTCATAGTATATCCTCACCCCTAATTTTATATTTTACTTAAATATTTCATAATTTTAAGCAATGCTTAATATAATTATACTATTTATTTTACTAACATATTATAAATTTACATAAATATAAATTAAATGTAATCTTTTCTTATTATTCTTTATTTAGTTAACAATTTATGTTGACATTAAACTTATATATGCTAAAATAAAATTAATAATTTTTGTATCATAACTTTAGATTTATGGTATAATAGAATAATAATTAATAATATTATCACAATGAAGAGGACAGTAGATATGTCACTTTATTTACAGAGAGAAAGCATAGTAGCTGAAATTGCTTTTAAATAAACCATGTTGAACACCACCTCTGAGTGACTCTAATAAAGTCCGTTAACTACGTTATAGTTTTTAAAGTGGTCCTTTATATCACTTTGTTAAATTAGTTTATTTTTAATAATCTAACTTTAATAAATTTAAGGACAATTTGGGTGGAACCACGGGTATACCTCGTCCCTTTTCTTTATGAAAAGTGACGAGTTTTTTTATTTATATAAGATGAAACTCCATCTCACATACGTTCGGTGGAGTAAGTTCGAGGAACCAAATCAGAGATTTGGACTCTCACTTAAAGTTTTTGGCTACAATATTAGATATAGAAGGGAGATTTTCAAATGATTAAAATTACTTTAAAAGATGGATTTATTAAAGAATTAGAAAAGGAAATGAGTATTATTGAAATTGCTAAAAGTATTTCAGAAGGACTTGCTAGAGTAGCAACAGCTGGAACAGTAAACGGAAAAACTGTAGACCTTCGTTATATAGTTAAAGAGGATTGCGAATTAAATATATTAACTTTTAATGATGATGAAGGTAGAAGAGCCTTTAGACATACAGCCGCTCACATTTTATCACAAGCTGTTAAAAGGCTATTTCCTGAAGCAAAACTTGCTATAGGACCTGCTATAGACAATGGTTTCTACTATGACTTCGACCTTGAAGGTGGATTTACTAATGAAGACTTAGACAAAATAGAAGCTGAAATGAAAAAAATCGTTAAGGAAGATTTAGCAATAGAGTGCTTTAAACTTCCAAGAGAAGAAGCTATTAAATTTATGAAGGAACAAGATGAACCTTATAAAGTAGAACTTATAGAAGACCTACCAGAAGGTGAAATCATAACTTTCTATAAACAAGGTGAATTTACTGATCTTTGTGCTGGTCCTCACTTAATGACTACAAAACCGGTAAAAGCTTTCAAATTAACTAAACTTGCAGGAGCTTATTGGAGAGGAAATGAAAAAAATAAAATGCTTGCTCGTATTTACGGAACTGCCTTTACAAAAAAGGCAGAGCTTGATGAATACCTAGAAGCTGTAGAAGAAGCTAAAAAACGTGACCACAATAAGCTTGGAAGAGAACTTAAATTATTTACTACTTCTGAACCAATAGGTCAAGGTCTTCCTCTTCTAATGCCTAAGGGTGCTAGAATTGTTCAACTCCTTCAAAGATGGGTTGAAGATGAGGAACAAAAAAGAGGCTATCTTTTAACTAAAACACCTTTGATGGCTAAAAGTGATTTATATAAAATATCTGGACACTGGGATCATTATAAAGAAGGAATGTTTGTGCTAGGCAATGAAGAAAAGGATAATGAAGTATTTGCATTAAGACCTATGACTTGCCCATTCCAATTTACAGTTTATAAAGCTGAATCTAAAAGTTATAGAGATTTACCTTTAAGATATGCTGAAACTTCTACATTATTTAGAAATGAGTCTTCTGGAGAAATGCATGGATTAATTCGCGTAAGACAATTTACAATTTCTGAAGGTCATCTTGCATGTAGACCAGATCAACTTGAAGATGAGTTTAAAGGTGTAGTTGATTTAATTAACTATATGCTTGATACACTAGGTCTTAGAGAAGATATTAGCTATAGATTATCTCTATGGGATGAAAATAATAAAGAAAAATATATTGGAGAACCTGAAGCTTGGAATGCAGTTCAAAATAAGATGAGAGAAATCTTAAATCATCTTGGAATTGAGTATACTGAAGCTGTTGGTGAAGCTGCTTTTTATGGCCCTAAACTTGATCTTCAAATCAAAAATGTTCATGGTAAAGAGGACACTATAATTACAGCCCAAATAGACTTCTCTCTTGCTGAAAGATTTGGAATGACTTATGTAGATAAGGATGGCCAAGAAAAATATCCATATGTTATTCATAGAACTTCTATTGGTTGCTATGAAAGAACTCTTGCCCTTCTTATTGAAAAATATGCAGGAGCATTCCCAGTATGGCTTGCGCCAGTTCAAGTTAAACTACTTCCAATCTCTGAGAAGTATCATGACTATGCTGATGAAGTTTATGCTCAACTTAAGAAAAATAATATTAGAGTTGAAGTTGACTACAGAGCTGAAAAAATTGGTTATAAGATTAGAGAAGCACGTAATGAAAGAGCTCCTTACATCTTAGTTGTAGGCGAAAAAGAAGCTGAAAATAAAGAGGTTGCAGTAAGAAGCCGTAAAAACGGCGATGAAGGTTCAATTTCTATAAATAACTTCATTGAAAGAATTATTAAAGAAATTGAAAGTAAAGAAAAATAATCTTATAATGTATTTCAATATACAATTAAGGACTGAGAAAATCTCAGTCCTTTTTACTATTGTCTTGTAAACTAATTTCACTTTTATATATAAAAAGAGCTATTTTAAAATAGATAACTCCATTTTAAAACAGCTACTTTCAATAAACTATAAATTATAGTAATACACTTGAGCTAATACTTCCTAAAAGTGGTGGATGCTCTCCATTTTTAGGAATACCGATAATTGTTGCACATAGTAAAACAAAAACTCCTAATACACATATCTTTTTACAAAATTTACTCATTTATCAAACACCTCCCTATACATATTTTACCATTACTAGAAACACATTGCAATAAATTTTGTATCATATATAAACACTTCTCAGCTTTTTCATATTCTTTATTTTTAAAATAAAGTTCCTGCAGTTTAGTATAATATTTTATCTTCAAATCTGAATTATTAGTATTTTTTAAAACTTCAATAGCAGCTTCTATAATCTTTTCTAACTCTTCTTTCATATTTAACTTACAGTAAATTTTCTCAAGGAGTTCATACCCCTTAAATATATACTCGTAATCATTATATTCATTAGCCTTTTCAATACCCAGTTCAATTATCATTATAGCCTCATCATAAAGTTTTTTATCAACATATATATTAGCTTTTTCAATTAAAGTGTGAGATACATTTTTGTTATCAATCTTATTTCTAATTTGTTGAGATTTATTATAATAATCTAAAGCTTTAGATAATCTTTCTTCTCGCCTATATAAGGATCCCAAATTATTATATATAAGTCCTAAAAGCTTAATACTTTCTTCATCGCTTCTTTCCTTTACTATTTCAATTAAGTCTTGAAGTATTGTAATGGCATTACCTGTTTCATTTAATCCTTCATAACAGTTAGCCTTTAATATATTTACATAAATATAATTTAAATATTCCTTTTCTACCTGAATCCTATAAATAAACTTATTTATAATATCTATAGCTTCATGAAATTTATTTATACAACTATATGCTACTGATAAATTATATGTAGCATACATCAAAACCTTTTCTTCATTGAACATTTCAGCATTATATATAGCTTTATTAAAATATACAATAGCTTCTTCATAATCAAGAAGTAAGAATTTGCAATAACCTAATCTATTATAAACATAACATATTTCATAATTTAGCTCTTCTACTCTTAAAATATCCATAGAATAGAAATAATTTTTATAGGCTTCTAGATATTGATTTTCTTCAAAATAAAGATCTCCTTTTTTTCTATATCCTTTAGCTTTAATGAAATTTAGATTGTATTTTTCTCCAATATTCATAATTTCGTTTAACTTATCTATAGATAAATCGTTTTCAAGGATTTTTTCACAATATAATTTAGCATCATCTTCTACACTTCTTGAAAAATAATCTTCTTCTAGTTCTAATTCAATATCCAATTCTTTAGCTTTTTTCATAAACTTTTCAGATATAATCTTTGATGCTTGTAATGTAATATTCCTTCTTCCATTTTCCAATAAACCTAAATATCCTCTGGTAAAATGAGAATCTTGAAATTCTTGCTGAGTCATTTTTAGTTGTTTTCTTAATAACTTTATTTTTTTATTTCCACTTATAAACTCCACACTTCTATCCATAGTCCTCTTATTAAACCCCTTCTATACCTAAGTTTTAATTTATTATTTTTTACCTCATCTTAAATCATATCATTTTTAAATTAATACTACAATAAATTGGATACTACATTTATATATAATATGCATCCTAAATACATATTATTCCATAAAAATATATTCTTTTTTTAAACCTCTATAGAAATTTAAAAGCCAAATAAAATTATATTTACAAAATACTACTTTTTTTTGCGATACACTTTGTAATATTTATTGTTTCACTGTAAACTGTTAAAGTAATTTGTTGTAAATTTATTATAGCATTTTTGATACAAAAATATATAATAAAAGTATAATATTATTAAGGAGATGATTTTTATGAACAAAAAACTAATCTCAATTCTTGCAACTGTAGCTTTAGCTGCAACCTTCACTTTTCAGCCTGTAAATGCACAAGGCCTAGAAAAACCCACAAAAAATAAAGCAGATATCTTAAAGGAGTTCAAAGATTTAAACAAAGGTAAGGAGAAAGTTCACATTGACAACAAAGACGGAATGAAACTATTTATAAGTGGTATTCTATCTGAAACCGTTAATCCATCTTCCAGTAGCGTTATTGATTTCTTAAATGAAAACATGTCCCTATTCGATATGCAAAATATTAAAAATAACTTTTCTCTTATCACTTCTGAACAAGACGATTTAGGATTTACCCATATAAAACTTCAGCAAACATTTGATGGAAAAAAAGTTCATGGAAAAACTATAACTGCTCACTTTGACAAAAATGGAGTTATTACTGGACTAACAGGAACTTTAGAAAATAGAATAACCTCAGTAACTAAAAAGAATAATAAACCTCTTACTGCAGATAAAGCTATAGAAATAGCTAAAGCTTCTAAGAAATTTACTGAATTAACAGAGGAAGTTAAAGCTGAAAATTATATATACTTCGACGGTGAAAATGCTTATGAAGTTTATAAAATAAACCTTGCTTATGATCTTCCTGAAATGGAAAGTTGGGAAATCTTCGTAGATGTTTATAGTGGAGATATTATAAAATCAGAAAGCTTAATAAGAGAAGCTGGTCCAGTTACTGGTACAGGCACTGCCGTAAATGGTACTACTAGAGAATTAAATCTATATCAAAATAAAGCTAACTCATATCAATTAAAAGATACCACTAAACCTATGACTGGAACTATAAACACTTATACAGCTAACTATAGAAATACAACAACTGGTACTTTAATGACAAGTTCTAGTACTACAGTTTCTGATAAAGCTGCAGTAAGTGCCCATAGCTATGCAGAAGTTGTATATGATTTCTATAAAGGTTTATTCAATAGAAATAGTTTAGATAATAGAGGTATGTCTTTAACTTCTGTTGTACACTATGGCTCTCGTTATAATAATGCTTTTTGGAATGGATATAAAATGGTTTATGGCGATGGTGATGGCTCATATTTTGCTCCATTATCAGGAGATCTTGATGTAGTTGCTCATGAAATGACTCATGGTGTAACTTCAAATTCTGCAGACCTTGCTTATGAAAATCAACCTGGAGCATTAAACGAATCTATGTCAGATGTTCTAGGTGTTTTAGTACAAACCTATGATAAATACAATGTTGCAAATGGTGGTCAATGGACATTCAATTCTTCTGATTGGGTAGTTGGAGATGAAATATATACTCCTAAAGTAGCTGGTGATGCATTAAGAAGCTTAGCAAATCCAACACTTTACGATCAACCAGCTCACATGAATGATTATCAAAATCTACCAAACACACAAGATGGAGATTGGGGTGGAGTTCACATTAATTCTGGTATTCCTAATAAAGCTGCTTATTTAGTTGCTCAAAATATAGGCTGTGAAAAGACTGCTAATATATATTACAGAGCACTAACTGTTTATTTTAACTCAACTACAAACTTCTCTCAAGCAAGACTTGGTTTAATACAAGCTGCTACAGACTTATATGGAGCTAATTCAACTGAAGTTCAAGCAGTATCTAATGCTTTAACATCAGTTGGTATACTAGGTAACTAGCAGCACACCCATTTATAAAAATTCAAACTCTATATCTAGTATTATAATTAGATATAGAGTTTTTTCATTTTATTTATAGTATGACAAAGCTTTTCTTCCCATTTTAGTCCAAACTGATTGAAAAACTGCTTTATCCACTTTTTCATTTTTAACTCCAGTTAAAGGATCATTATAATACAATGAACTCTCATCCATACCTGTAAGTAATACAGCATGTTGTGAATAATAGGAATTTATAACTGCCCCATTACTTGTCCAAGTATGAGATATTTTTGGTTCTTTGAATGTAGATGTTATCCATACTACAATTGGTCTTCCACTTGATAGTACCTTTTCCAACTCACCATAATCACAACCAGTTAAATCTAGTGCTTTATCTTGTAAGTATTCATTTATTACTGGAGCAAGAGCCTCAGGATCTATAGAATATCCTGGAGTCTTTCCTGTTATATCTCCAACGAATCCATTCTTCGGATTTCCCCATTCTATTATATTATCTTCTGAGTCATATTTTATTGGAGTTGAATCTCTCTTCACTTTTGCAATTACAGAATCCTTATCAACGTTAACTCCTGCATAATTTAACATCATAGTTAAAGATGTTGCCTCACATCCATTTTTATATTCTGGCAACTGATTAATTATATCTACATCAAGATTTATTTCTCTTGATGCATTCAATGCTTTCTCTAATTCCTCTTTCTTTTTCTGAAGCTCTTCTTCTTTTAATCGCTTTTCTTCAGCTTTTTTAGCTTCTTCTTCTTCCTTAGCCTTTCTTTTAGCTTCTTCTTTTGCTGCCTTTTCTTCTTCTCTTTTTCTTTTTTTTTCTTCCTTCTCTAACTTAGCTTCTTCCTCTGAACTTATATAGCTAATATTGCCTTTACTAGCCAAAAATCCCATATGATCTTGAAGAGCGCTAACCTTTCTACTTTCATATATATATATCTTAAATGTAATTGCTAATGCAACAAAGGAAAGTGCTAATATAAAGAATGTAAAAAGCTTTTTCATAGTACTCCCTCCTTAATATACAGCCTTCTTTGGACTATTAATCTTCACAGAGCATAGAATATTTTAAGTAATATATTTGTACAAAATAAAATATATAACAACTATTAAAGGTTAACTTTAATATCTTCTATAGATTCTATATCATTAATAGTTTTATTTTCATCCATCTTCTTAATATTATCGTCAAGTTCTAATTGTACTTTAGGAGGTTTAGTTGCAATATATACAGCTCCTATAATAATTATTGAACCTATTATTTGACTAATTCTTAAAGTTTCTCCAAGTATAAAGAAACTAAATATAAAGGTAACCACAGGACATAGATTTAAAAATAAAGTAGATATCCCTACATCCAATTCTTTGAAAGCAAAATTATATCCAAAGTTTCCAAAAGAAGAACATATTAGTGCTAAAAATAAAAGATTTAAAATTATATTACCATTAATCATTTGAAAATTTATGGTCTCAAAAGGTAGTAACGGTATAAATGCCAATGTTCCAAAAATAGACTGATAGGTTGTAATAGTTATATTGGAATATTTTTTAAACAGCGGCTTTGTAATTATCAAATACCCACACCATGATATTACGCTCCCAAACATGTAAAGATATCCTGATAAAGATCCACTTACTACATCTTTTCCTATAACTAAGTAAATTCCAAATATTGATACTACAATACTAATAATACTTAATCTAGATATCTTAGTTTTATAGAATATTTTATCTGCTATTATTGCTGCTACAGGTAAAGTAGCTACTATTATTGATGCTGAGTTAGCAGACACTCTTAATATACCATTATTTTCAAAGAAGAAATATAAGGTAATAGCAAAAATTCCGCTAATAGCCAATCTTCCATAATCCTCTTTATTAACCTTCTCTTTATTTGTAAATTGCTTTATTATAATAAGTGTTACAGTGGCAATAAAAAACCTAACAAAGGCCATTGCTACAGGTGAAAATGCATCTAATACTACTTTTATACTAACAAATGATATTCCCCAAGCTACCACTACACCTATTAACGTTATGTACGCTAATGCTTTTCTTGTCTTCATAATTTTTCCCCCTATCTGCTGGCTTAATTATATCATAAACTTTTACAAATTCTATTATTAATATTAAACATTTATTATACTCTGGTATCTTATATTCATATGATAAATCCATTACACTTATTTAAATCTGATAAATGTAATGGATTATTTTTTATTTTATAGCTTTGTGGCATATTTTTTTTCAAAATAATGAACTACTTCATACATTAAATAAGCAATTATTGAAAGTATAACTACACTCATCATTACCATATCTAATTGTGCTACTTGCCCTCCATATACTATTAAGAATCCAAGACCTTCTTTTGCTACTAAGAACTCTCCCATTATTACCCCTACCCAAGAAAGACCTACACTTATCTTTAATGCAGATATAAAAGTTGGCGTTGTAGCTGGAATTATTAAATTAGTTAAAATTTTAAACTTTGATGCTCCAAAGGTCTTTAAAAGCTTTATTTTATCTTCTTCTACTTCTCTAAAACCTGAAAGTATGCTTATTATTGTAGAAATTATAGAAATTAACAATGCCATAATTATAATTGCCTTCATTCCATTCCCTGCCCAAAATATTATTATAGGTCCTAAAGCTACCTTTGGAAGAGCATTTAATACTACAATATACGGATCTAAGACATTTGAAAGAAAGTCTGACCACCATAGCATTATAGCAATTATAGTCCCTAGCAAGGTCCCTAAAGTAAATCCAATTATGGTTTCATAACAAGTTATCGTTATGTGCTTAGTTAAAGCTCCGTCATTATATAACTTCATGAAACTCTTAAACATTCGCGATGGTGTACTAGTTAAAAATGGGTCAATCACCTTTAGATCGCCTAATATTTCCCATAGAAGAAAAAATACAACTAATATAAGTATCCTCGTAAAAATAATCTTTCTTCTGCTACTTTTTACCTTCTTTAGATATTCTTCATGTTCCTTACTTATCATCATAATCCATCTCCTTCCATATGTCATTAAAATATAATCTAAACTTACTGTGTTCACGACACTTTAAAGGAGTTAAATTTTCTCCATCAAATTCTATATTAATAATTTTCTTTATTACAGCTGGTCTTTTAGATAATACCATTACCCTAGATGACATAGACACAGCCTCTGATATGTCATGAGTAACCATGATGGCTGTTTTCCCTTCATTTTTGATTATTTCGTATATTTCATCACTCACGTTGAGTCTAGTTTGATAATCTAAAGCTGAAAAAGGTTCATCTAAAAGTAAAACTTCTGGATCTAAAGCTAAGGTTCTAATTAAAGCTACTCTTTGCCTCATACCACCTGATAATTGTCTAGGATAATGATCCTTGAACTCCCATAAATTATAGTTTCTTAATAGTTTTTCTAATTTTATTTTTGCATCTTCATTCATCATCTTTTTAATTTTTAATCCTATGCTTACATTTTGCAATACCGTTAACCACTCAAATAGTTGATCCTTTTGAAACATGTATCCAATTTTATTTGAGTACCCTTCTTGAACACGTCCATCAACTAATATATCCCCTGATGAAGCTTCAATAAGCCCAGATACTATATTTAAAAGTGTGGATTTTCCACATCCTGAAGGTCCAACTATACTTACAAACTCTCCACCTTCTACTGTGAAGTTAATATCTTTTAAGGCAACAGTTTCTGCAGATAATGTATGATAGTTCATGTAGACATTCTTTATTTCTATTCTATTCATATCTCCATCTCCATATCTTTATTTTTTATCTTTTTAGTTTTCTAATTTATTTTCTATAATTACTTGTAATCTTTAGCTTCTGAATTCTTTAATATTTTATAGTACTAATATATGAGGTTATAATAAATGTTGATAACAAAACTTATATGGTATATAAATAAAAGGAATATGCCTTCCGAACCCTAAAGACATGTTCCTTTAAAATTATTTATTTGTGTATGCAATTTATAGTTTTTAATTATGATTGAAAATCATTTTTTATTTCTTTATAGCCTTTTCACTAATTGAATTATTAACTATATCTTTAAATGGTGGTCTTTTAGTTAAAATTTCAGAGTCATAGGATTCTATAATATCCATTAATCTATTCATGTCCTCTTCACTTACTGTAGGAGTTTTAGCATACGCTTCTATTTTTTTATAGTTTCCTACAACTGTTGCTATTACTTCTTCATCTGTACCTGGAAAGAACTCTTTTATAGAAGCCGCAACCGTAGCATCCTCATTAGACATTACCCATTCTTGTCCCTTTTGAATAGCCTTAACAAATTTTACTAAAAGTTCTTCATTGTCATTAATATAAGATTGAACAGCATAAAAACATGTGTATGGAAGGTTTCCCGCACTTTCTCCAATAGATGCTGCTACAGAACCATTTATTTCATTTGCAATTACGCTAGCAGTTGGCTCAAATATAGCCGCATAATCTCCAGTACCACCTTTAAATGCTCCTGGAACTGCATCAAATGCTATATTAGTAACTAAATTTAAGTCCTTATCCTTGTCTATATTCTCATTTTTTAGTACATATTCAAGGGCCATTTCAGGTACTCCGCCAGGTCTTCCCCCTATAACCATCTTTCCTTTAATGTCTTGCCAAGAAAACTCACTATGTTTTTCTCTAGATACTAAGAATGATCCGTCCTTTTGAGTTAACTGAGCAAATACTACTGGATAATCTTCTCTACCTTGATTATAAATATACATTACTTGTTCTGGTCCTGAGAATCCAATATCAACGCTTCCACTAATAAGTTGTTGCATAGTTTTATCTGCACCTTGACCTGTAGAAAGTTCAATTTCAATTCCTTCCTCTTCAAAGAATCCCTCACTAATAGCTACATACATTGGTGCATAAAAAATTGATCTGGTTACTTCATTAAGTCGTATGGTTGTTATTTTATCTTTATTGCCTTCATTTCCTTTGTCTATTGATTCATTTTTATTACATCCTGTAAGTAGTCCAACACATATAAATGCACAAATTAAAGCACTTAATAACTTAATAGTCTTCTTTCTCATAATCTCCTCCTAAAATAATATTAGTAACCCAATTTAACAATTCACTTACTCATACTCTATAATATGTAGAATAATTATTTTTGCTATTTTTATAATAGGATAATTTTTAGATTAATTTTACCATTAAAGTATTATTATGTTATAATAGTGTTAAAATGTACAAGGAGTTGATAAATTTGGAACTTAATTGGAGTCTCAAAGAGCTTTATTCTTCCTTTGAATGCAATGAATTTAAAGAAGATTTGAATAAGCTAGATGAACTTATAGAAAATTTCATAACCACTGCTAATAGCATTATTAATAGTAAAGATTCACCTGATAAATTGTTAGAAAATTTTATATCTATGAATATAGAATTAAAAACTCTAGCAAGAAAGTTAGGTAGTATGGTTCACTTAACTCTTAGTGTAGATACTAAAAATTCAACTGCTTTAAAATATGATGATATTCTTTCTTCTAAGATTAGTAATCTAGCTGAAAGTGAATCTAAAATTACAAAATGGATTGGAAATCTTAAAGATTTAGATAAAATAATTCAGGGTTCTAAATTGCTTAAAGAACATAACTTTTTTCTTAAAGAAAAAGCGGAAAATGCAAAATATATTCTAAGTGATAAAGAAGAGGCTATAATAGCAAAAGTTAAAAATACTGGTTCAAATGCTTGGTGCAAACTTAAAAATGTATTAACTTCTAGCCTTATGGTTGATATAGAATTAGATGGAGAAAATAAACAACTCCCTTTGTCAATGATTAGAAATATGGCTTATGAAGCTGATTCCACTATCAGAAAAAGAGCATATGAGGCTGAAATTAAGTCGTATGAAAAAATCCATGATGGTATGGCAGCAGCCATAAATGGAATAAAAGGTGAGGTTATAACACTTTGTAGTATGAGAGGTTTTTCTTCTCCACTAGATAAAACTCTTTTTAACTCAAGAATGGATAAGAAAATTTTAGATGCTATGCTAGATGCTATGAAAGAATCAATGTCTGTGTTTAGAAAATATCTTAAAAGAAAAGGCGAACTTTTAGACCATAAAAATGGTCTACCATTTTATGATCTATTTGCCCCTATAGGAAATGTCGATATGACTTATACCTATGAAGATGGATGTAAATGTGTAGTTGATAACTTTAGAACCTTTAGTGATGATTTAGCGGATTTTGCTAAAAATGCTATGGAAAAATCATGGATAGATGTTTTACCTAAAGAAGGAAAAGTAGGAGGTGCATTCTGCTCTAGACTTCCTCATGTTGGTGAGAGTAGAGTATTATTAAACTATGGAAATACCTTTAGTGATGTAGTTACTCTTTCACATGAGCTCGGTCATGGATATCATGGATATTGCCTTAACAATGAAAGTATATTAAATGCACAATATCCTATGCCAATAGCAGAAACAGCTTCTAACTTCTGCGAAACTATAGTAAAAAAAGCAGCAATTAAAACCGCTACTAAGGAAGAGGCCTTCTCTATCTTAGAAAGTGAAATTAGTGACTGTACTCAAGTCATAGTTGATATTTATAGCAGGTTTTTATTTGAAAGCGAATTATTTAAAAGAAGAAAGGAAAGTTCTCTTAGTGTAAAAGATTTAAATGAAATAATGATTAATGCCCAAAAAGAAGCTTATGGAGATGGCCTTGACCCTAATTACCTTCATCCCTATATGTGGGCTTGTAAAACTCATTATTATTATGCTGATAATAATTTCTATAACTTCCCTTATGCTTTTGGTCAACTATTTGCAAAAGGTCTTTATGCTGAATACTTAAAGAGAGGCAATTCCTTCCCCGAGCAATATAAAACCCTTCTTTCAGTAACAGGAAAAAATTCCTTAAGTGATGTGGCTAAAATAATGAATATTGATATCACTTCTAAGGATTTTTGGAGAACTTCTTTAAAAATGATAGAAGAAGACATTAATCTTTTCTTAAAATTTAATAATTAAAATTATATTACAAGTTTAATAATAACAGTGTGATTTAGATTATTTTAAATCACACTGTTTATTATTTCATATATTAAATTGGTTAATAAATCTGTACTATTTCTCTAATCCTGCAGCTTCTCTTATTTTATCTACATTCTTATCTTCTTTATTCTTTTGAAGCATCATGTAAACATATATTGGTATTCCTACAAGCATTAATATAAATCCATACATTACTACATCAGCGCCTGTTCCATATATAGCATATATAGAATAAGCAAATGCAAGTAATGAGAAGAATGAACTCTTTAAGAAGTTTATAAAGCTAAAATCTTTTGATTTCTTACATAGTAATACTATTTCAGCAGCTGCTGAGAATGTGTATGCTGGTAAGAATGATAATGTAGCTAGTAATATCATAAAGTCAAATGCACTTCTAAGAGACCCCACATAGTTCATTATTAAAAGCAGATTCATGCATGTACTTCCTATAACAAGAGATGCTACTGGAGTATTAAATTTAGGATTGATACGTTTAAATATTGCTGGGAATAATCCATCTTCAGCTGCTCCAACAGCACTTCTAGCTGTAGTTAATAACCATCCAGAAGTTGCTCCCAAAGTAGAAATTAGTGCACCAGCAGCTATGAAAGTTCCTCCCCATGAAGCTCCTGTAGCTTTATTTATAATATCTGCTAATGGTGCATCTGAATTTGCAAGAGCTGCCTGATCCATAGCTCCCATAGAAACAATACTCATCACAATATATATAACAGATACTATTAAGATTCCATATATAGTACTTTTTTTAATATTCTTTTCTGGATTTTTTATTTCTCCACCTGCTACTGTAGCACTTTCTAATCCTACGAAAGCCCATAGTGCTATAGCTATAGCTGATGGTAATGTTCCCATGCCACTTACTTCTGGACTAGAAACAGTATTCATATAGCTTGGATCAAAGTTTAGTGCAGCAATTACAATAAACACAACAAGTACTGCAATTTTTAACACAGTTGATATAACTCCTATTTTTCCAACGTACTTTACACCATATATATTTATTAATGTAAATATCCATACCACTGCAGAAGATATCAAGAATGCAGCTAGTGGATTGTTAGCAGCTGGAACAAAGTATGTAAAATAACTCATAAATGCTGTAATTATCGCAGCATTACCTACCCACGCACCTATCCAAAAGGACCATGCAATTAAAAATCCTGCAAAATCACCAAAGGCAGCTCTTGTATAAACAATTGGGCCTCCAGTTTTAGGCATTTTTGATCCCAAATTAGCAAAGCTTAAGGCAATAAGTAATGATCCTATGGAAGTTAAAACCCATGCTAGTATAGCTACTTTAGGATTTGTCACTCTCGCAAAGCTCGCAGGCGACATGAAAATTCCTGAACCTATTACATTTCCAACTACAATAGCTGTAGCCGCAGCTAGTCCAAGATCTCTTTTAAGTGATCCATCAGTTTGTATTGTGTCTTTTTTAGCCATTTTTTTCCCCCTATAATTGCTTTGTTTTAAAAGTAAACTTATTTACTTTTAGAAACCTTAGACATTAAATTTCCATTCAATTATCTAGTTTAATTTAATCGATTACAAAAATCAACCTATTTTTAATAAATTTTTTATTATTTTTAAAAGGAATTTATCGATATTTATCGCATTTATTGTATATTAAAGTATTTTTGCCAACCATATTCCATTATGTTAATTTATATCCATAATATACCTGGTGTTTTATTCCGTTAGTACATTTATTTATTACTCTTTTACTATTAAGCTAACAAAACTCTATGAAGAAACCTTCTCCATAGAGTTTATTATGTTATAAAATTAACATTTTAATTATTTTGATACTGTAGCATTTACCTTGACTGTATCCTTCTTAAATATAAACATTAAAAATCTCACAAGCACATATAGTACTATAATGATTGCAAGACCCTCTTGGAACTTAACTATATATTTTAACCAAGATACTCCTTTTTCTGCTTTTATTAAAAATCCATTAGTACCCTTCATTGCAATTGCACTTATTACCATAGGGAATGTAAACGCAGCATAACTTGGATAAAATTTAAGTCTTAAACCTTGTACAAGATACACAATTCCACATAAGTATAATATCATTACTAATACTGCCAAAAATGTTACCATACCAATATTCTTTTCTGAAAAAGAATTTAAATATGCAGCTAGTGTAAGTGCAGCTGGTGCTGCAAATATTACTGTAGTTGGAAAAGCTGGTTCTGGAATTCCCTTTACTATAAGGGTTCTATACCCTAAAATTGGTACTAGTATAACAAGTGAAATAAAAGCAACCCAGAAAAAAACTTGTCCAAGTGGAGCTAAATTAAATCCTGGTGCAGTTATTCCACCTACACCTATGCCCACATAAACAATAAATGTGCTTGGAAACAACCTTTTGATATCAAATTTGAAAATAAAGTTTTTAGTATAAAATATTATTAGCCCTATATGGATCAATACTCCAACCCACCATAGAATAACTCCAGCTGTAAAAGATGTTTCCTTTAAATATCCTGCTAAAAGCATAACTCCCATGGAATAGGTAGGTATAACTGCTGCAATAACAGGATTTTTTATTTCCTCCTTTACCCCTTTCCAACAAGCTATAATCTTTATTGTAAGAAGTATTAATATTATTGCAGATAACGCTCCTAGAATATTTTTAAACATTATATTATATGATGATAGTAAATTTCCTAACGAAGCTAGTGCAAGCATTACAGCTGCCATAGGTAATGGTATTTTTTTAATATAATTCATACTCATCTTCCTCAACTATTCATCAATATTTTCAATATTTAATTCTCTTACTATAATTTCTGCAGCTTTCTCAGCCATTTCTCCAGTAAATCTTATACATTGTGCTTTATGCTCTCCAGATGCCATATCCATACCTTTAGTTTGAACGCTGCAGCATAGGCATTTATGCTTTTGTTTAAAACTATCTTGTAATTCATAAGCTAATTGTAAAGCTTTAACACTCTTAGGATCTTGAGGATTGCTTCCCTTAGTTCTTCCAAAGAAATATCCTAGACATAAAACCGCTCCTGTAACAGCTCCACATGTACATTTTGATTTTCCAATGCCTACAGGGAATCCAGAAGCCATTGCAATCATTTCATCTGGCATGTTCACTTCAAAGTTATTTTTAATAGATGAAACTATAGCTTCTGAACAATAAAATTCTCCTTTTCTGAAATGTTCTTCTGCATCTTCTCTAACCTTTTTTACACTAATCTTTTCAATCATCATATATACCCTCTTTCATACTCAATTCAAATACATTATAACTATTTGTTAATAATTAAACTTTAATAATTACAACATTAAATAGTTATATTTTATCTATTTGAATTTCCAATAGGCTATGAATTCCTATTGGTATGTTAGAAAAGCCATTGGATGTAAAGATAGATTTTCATAAATTGCTAGAGTTGAAACAAAACACTACTCAAATTAATTATCTTATTTAGAGATACTCTTTCCTATTCAACTTAAATATTATGTATTTGCCAATCAATTTCATTTTGTTCTAAGGATTTTAATATATCATTGGTTTTAGAGAAATGCTTACATCCCATAAATCCTCTAGTTGCAGATAAAGGACTTGGATGTACTGTTGTTAAAATATAGTGATTAGGATTATTTATAAGTTTTGTTTTTTCCTTTGCATTATTTCCCCACAATAAAAATACTATTGGCTTTTCTCTTTCATTTAATAATGATATTATTTTATCAGTAAAATTCTCCCACCCTTTATTTTTATGAGAGTTGGCCTCACCTTCCCTCACTGTAAGTACAGTATTTAAAAGCAACACTCCTTGTTTTGCCCACGGAACTAAATACCCATTGTTAGGAATATAGCAGCCTAAATCATTTTGTAATTCTTTATACATATTTAAAAGAGATGGTGGAATTCTAACTCCCGGTTGAACTGAAAAAGATAATCCATGTGCCTGACCAGCTCCATGATATGGATCTTGACCTAAGATTACTACCTTGACTTCTTCATAACTGGTCAATTTTAAAGCATTAAAAATATTATTCATATCCGGAAATATGTTTCTAGTTTTATATTCACTCACTAAAAATTGTCTTAATTCTATATAGTAAGGCTTATCAAACTCACCTTTTAACTTTTCATCCCAAGAATTTTCTATGATAACCATGTTCAATCACCCTTTCCATTAATTATCTAATTATATGATTGCTTATAAGTACTTTTATGTCAATAGCCTTATATTAAGGAAAGCCCTTCTGCTACCTTGCAGAAAGGCTTTCCACTATTTATTATAACAATAAAACCATTATACTATCATGATATTATTTTCGGTGAATACCCCGTTCTTTATCCCATGATAACTCTTCTTTAAATTTCCTAAGTTGTTGCTTTGTTTTCGGGCTAGTAGCTATATGCGTAGATTGATAAACATTCTTCATAAGCTATTCCTCCTTCAAATTCTCGTTTCTATGAAAATCACTTAAACATTCACAGGCATGAAAACTTACTACAAAACAAATAATGATTTTATTGGTATGATAATAGTATGTCACCAAAAAATTTTTTTATGTATTTATTAAATAGTTTTTTATTTTTGAAATCACATTCCTATTTAAATTGTATATTATAATAATGTAATACTATTAAGGAGCATGTTATGTTCATTAGGAGACCCTATGATATAAACTCACAAGATTTTTATACTGATAGATACTTAGATGACGAAGAAAACTGTAAAGAGTGTTTTGACGAAAGGATAATACCTCCATTTTTACCCGGAGGTCCTGGTCCATCAATACCACCAAGGCCTCAACCAGGAACTCCTCCAAGACCTCAACCTGGAACTCCTCCAAGACCACAGTCTGGACCACCAGGCCCTCCTCCAAACATGACGCCCCAAAAATCATTTTCTGGAGGACCTCAAACTTTTGCCGTATCACCTGGCTCTATAAGGCCATGTAGATTTCAATTTGTATATATATGGCTTCGTAATGGAAATTCTTTTTGGGCGTGGCTTATTAATGTAGATAGACGAACTGCATATGGTTTTAGATGGACTGGTTGGAGATGGGTTTACTTTGGTGTAAGCTTAAATAGAATAGATTACTTTGAGTGTTTTGGTAGACGTTATACACCACCGGAAGATAACAACATGATTAATTTGGAAACTCAAGTATTATCACCTTCACAATTTAAGCTTGAATATCCATTTATTCAAAGTGGTGGAAATGAAGATACTAATGCTATAGTCAATCAAGAAATTATTGATACATTAAACGCCTTGTGGCTTAATGAAGTTTTAATCCCTGAAAAAGTTAATTTTTTCACAGTAGAAAGCGCTTATGAAGTTCCACTAAATTCAAATGGTTTGTTAAGTATAGTAATGTCTTTGTACACAGAAACTGAAGATAATCCAACTGGCAGTACTTTATTCAATTCTTTAACTATGGACGTAAATACTGGAGAAGTTTATGACTTTGGTGATTTATTTAATAGTAGCATGAACTATACTGAGATTATTAGTGATATAGCTAAAGAAAAGGCTAATGAAATGAATATGAACTTCACTACACCATATACTGGAGTTACTGACACTCAAAAATTCTACTTAACTCCAGAAGGCTTAGTATTATATTATCAAGTTGGTGAATTCACACCAGCTTCTAGTGGGCTATTTAGAATTACTATTCTTTATAATGAACTTTCAAATATTTTATATCCAGAAGGCCCAATAGTTCGACTTATTCAAAATCAGTTACTATAATGTGAATAACTATACCATTTAACACTTATTATTTCCACCCTAATAAGTTAATTAATTATAAAGTAGGACTTATTTAAAATTTAATTTTAAATAAGTCCTTTACTTAATTTTAGAGTAAGTATTATTTAAAAGAACATATTATATAAATATTTTTAGCTGTATAATATTATTATATAAATATATTTTTAATTTAGAGGGTAGGTTTTAACTTATGTATAATTATCTCACTGAAGAAGCACTTAAAATTTTAAAAGATGAACTTGAACACAGAAAAAATGTAGTAAGATTTCAGATAAATGAAGAATTAAAAGAAGCTAGAGCTCATGGTGACTTAAGTGAAAATTTTGAGTATAAAGCAGCTAAAAAGAATAGAGCTGACAATAACAGACGCATGGGTCACCTAGAAAGAATGATCAGAACTGCTAAAATAATTAATGATGACACATCAGAAAATCAAGTTGGTATTGGGAAAATTGTAACTCTAAGATTTTTAGATGATGATGAGGAGGAAGCGTTTACCATGGTAACCACAGTTGAAGCGGATCCTCTTAACAATAAAATTAGCATAGAGTGTCCTTTAGGGAAAGCATTATACAAAAAAAACTTAGGTGAAAAAATAGAGGTTACATCACCAGATGGCTCTTATAGTGTAATCATAGAAAAGCTTGAAATGATAAAATAATAAAATATACGTAAAGTTATAAATATAACAAAAGTGGCTGTCTCAAAATAAGCTAATTTTTAAATTAATGTTTAGCGAATTATTTTGATACAGCCTTTTACTTTATTATTTAATTTTATATTAAGCCACTTCTACAGATATACTATCTTGTAATAAATTCTTCTTCTTAGTCATGTAATATAGAATAATCACAATAGTTATTCCTTTAAGCACACTACTCATGCTAATGCTCCACCAAACTCCATCTATACCTAAAATATTAGGTGATGATAATATCATAGATGCCGGAACTCTAAGGCCTGTCAATATAATGCTTACAGCAGCTGGTATATATGTTCGTCCTAAACCATTAAACATTCCTACTGTTGTAATCTCAATACACATAAATAATTGAGAATATCCAAGTATTCTTAAATAATCCTTTCCTAACATTATAGCCTCTTTTTCTTTTATAAATATTGAAAATATTCCTTCTCCGCCTATTATTAGTACTAGAGTTGCTAAAATTCCAACTACACCTGCTATAAAAATAGTGGCCTTATATCCTTCCTTAATTCTATCATATTTTTTAGCTCCATAATTATATCCTATAATAGGCTGTACCCCTTGGTTTAATCCAAAAATTGGCATAAGGATTATCATAGTTATACTATTTACTATAGTCATTGCTCCTATAGCTAGATCTCCTCCATAATTCCTTAAAGCATTATTTGATATTACTTGAACTATACTTGCTGCAATTTGCATGCTAAATGGTGACATTCCTATAGCAAATATAGCTAATATTATCTTTTTCTCTAGCTTAAAGTTTTTAACTTTAACTCTCAGATTAGCGTTTCCTCTTAAGAAGAAGCTTACTCCCCATATAGCTGAAGCAATTTGAGCTATTACTGTAGCTATAGCTCCCCCTTTAACTCCCATTCCTAATGTAAATATAAATATTGGGTCAAGAATTACATTAGTAATTGCTCCTATAAGCATAGATGCCATAGCTATATTAGGACTTCCACTAGCTCTTATGGTGTGGTTTAGTCCGAAACTTAACATATTAAATATAGTACCTATGAATATAATCTGCATGTACTCTTCAGCATATACTAGTGTGCTTGAACTAGCTCCAAACATTCTTAGTATATCCTTTCCCCAGATTAATCCTATAGCTGTTATAGCTAAGCTAATGATTATAATTAAAGTAAAAGCATTTCCTAGAATCTTCTCTGCTTCTTCCTTTTTATTTTGTCCTAATCTTATGGAAATAGTAGTAGCAGTACCTATTCCAACTAACATACCAAACCCTAATATAATAGTTGATATTGGCATAGTTACTCCAATACCTGTAATTGCTAAATTTCCTACCTCTGGAATGTGTCCTATGAACATTCTATCTATAATATTATATAATGCGTTAACCAGCATACCAATGATGGCTGGTATAGAAAACTTAAGTAATAATTTTGTGATTTTTTCTTCACCTAGTGCGTTTTGTCTACCCATGTAGTATCTCCCTTCTAAATTAAATTGTCTTTCTAAGTACTAATGCAAGGTTAGAAAACTCGTAACCTTGCAAAATACTTCTTAGAATATTTATTACATAACAGACAATTAAGGTTAAGGTACCCCTTAACCTTTAAATTCTCATGTTATAAGTTTTAAGTGCTTTTTAATTTAAACATTATTTTTATAATATAATTATACTCCATACATCTTATTTTTTCAAACATTTATTTCGATATACTAAAAATACCATTATCTAAAGATAATTAATTCATAATGGTATTTTTCAACTCAAACCGAGTACAATACCTTTCAGATAGAGCCTTATTATGAAAATAACTCCTCTAGTTCTTTTTCACTAATAGATGATAAAACTAGCTCTGTGTGCTCTTCTCCATCTATCACTTTCTCTATGATTTCTTTTTTCTTTTCTTGAATATTATAAATCTTTTCTTCTATGGTACCCTTAGCTATAAGTTTTATTACCTCCACAGTATTCTTTTGTCCAATTCTATGAGCTCTATCCACAGCCTGTTCCTCCACCGCTGGGTTCCACCATGGGTCAAAGTGAATTACCATATCTGCTGAGGTGAGATTAAGTCCTGTTCCCCCAGCCTTTAAAGAGATTAAAAATATTGATGGCTCGCCCTCATTAAACTCTCTAACTAAGTTCATTCTATCTTTAGATGGAACTGAGCCATCTAAATACATAGTGTTTACACCCTTTTTATTTAACTTTTCTCTTATACTCCCTAGAATTGTAGTAAACTGAGAAAATAGTAAAACCTTATGATTATTCTCTAAAGCTTCTTCTAAGATGTCATAAAGGGCGTTATACTTTCCACTATCTCCTTTATAATTTTCTATAAAAGAAGCTGGATCACAACAAATTTGTCTAAGTCTAGTGATAAGTGATAATATCTTCATCCTACTTTTGTTAAAGCCTTTTTCCTTTATTTCCTGTTCCATCTCTTCTTTATAAGCATCTACATAAGAATAGTATAGTTTTTTCTGTTCTGAAGTCATATCCACCACGATTTTATGTTCTATCTTTGGAGGTAGTTCAAGGGCTACATCCCTTTTAAATCTTCTTAAAATAAATGGTTTTATAAGCTTTAATAATTCTTCTAAAGCCTTGTCATCCTTTTCTTTTACTATAGGCAATTCAAAGTTTTTATTGAACTTCCCATGGGTTTTGAGATATCCAGACATTATAAAGTCAAAGATAGACCAAAGCTCTGTAAGTGAGTTCTCTATAGGTGTTCCAGTCATAGCAAACTTACTTTTGGCTTGTATTGATTTAACAGATTCTGCGTTTAAGGAAGTTGGATTCTTAATATACTGAGCTTCATCGATAATACAAATATCAAATTTCATCTTTTCATAGTATCCTAAATCCCTTCTTATTAAAGCATAAGATGTAATTATTACATCATATTCTTCCATATCTTCTAATAAAGCTTCTCTCTCTCCTTTACTTCCACTTATAGCTACAATCTTTAGCTCCTTAGAAAACTTTTCAAATTCCATAACCCAGTTATAAACTAAAGAAGTAGGACATACAATTAGTGCCTTATTTTTCAAATTACCTTCTTGTTTTTCCGAATTTATAAATGTTATAGCTTGAAGAGTTTTACCAAGTCCCATCTCGTCTCCTAGAATCCCGCCAAAGCCACATTGAGCTAAGGTTTTAAACCACTTAAATCCAATTACTTGATAAGCTCTTAATACCGACTCTTGTTCTTCTGGAACTCTATATTCATTACTATTTACATCTTTTATATTATCTATAAGATTTTTAAAGCCTTTATTTCTTGTGATAAAACTCAATGCCCCCTTATTAATCTTATCATCTATATATAAGGACGCATACTTAGGTATTTCTACACTTCCACTAGCTAACTTTGAAATTGATATGTCAAAGTTATCAATAACAGAATAAATATCTTTAATTTCACTGCCTTGAAGTGGAATTATAGAACCATTCTTTAGTTTGTAGTATTTTTTCTTCTGTTTAATAGAAGTTAATGTTTCCTTTAATTCTTCTCTAGAAATTCCTTCAATATTAAAATTAAATTCTAAAAGATCCAAGTCATTTAGTCGAATACTAGAATTAAAAGATTTAGGCGTTAATATTTTTATCTCCTTGAAGCTGTCAGAGTAGTAGACATCACCTGCCTCGGCTAGTTCCTCCACTCCATAGGTTAAAAACTCCACTAAATCTTCTTCATCTTCAATATAAAGATTATTATCTCTATTTTTAAAACCAAGTCCAAAAAGCTTCTCTATAATTTTTCTTTCCTTCACTAAATCTCTAATAAGTATATCTTCACTAGTATCTTTAGATATTCCAACTTCTATTTCATTTAATGACTTTTGATTTTCTTCTTTTATATTTTTCTTTTCATTTTTTAAGTCATAATAAAAGCTTTCCTCCCCATAATTGAATTTCACATCACAAGTTACTGTATCCTTCTCCTTATCTAAATAAAATTCTGTTATTAAAGGTTCTTCTTTTATAAGCTCCTTTACACTTTCATCTTTAATAACAATGGGACTTATGCTCTTTAATTTTGGGAGAATAAAATTTGCCACATCGTTAATACTGCTTCTTTCAAAGGATATAGTATTATTTTCAGACTTCGTAAATGCTCTATGAAGTGGAATAAAATCACCTTTTTCCTTTTCAGACAATAGATATAAAGTATTATTTAGATAATATAGTCCTGTATCTTCACAAATTACCTGTGGAACTTCACCGTTCATATCTATATTCAGATTATCGCCCTTCATAAACATATAAAAACTAGTAGGTATACTTCCTAATGAAACAGTTGTATCTTTATGATACTCTCCCTTATATTCTAAATTGATGACTTTCCCATTTTTAATGGTTAGGATATTTTTAAGTTGACCCTCTGAAAGAAATACTCTTTTCCCACTAAAGAATACAGAACGATTAGTATATACTCTATTCATTACTTCTAAATTCAAATCATAAACTTCCTTTATAATGTTCATGATTTCCTGATCTTTATCTTTGAACATATACTTAGTATTATTATACTGGAGTTCTTTTCCAAAATTAATAGTTCCGCCACTTCTATACATACACTCCATAAGTTCACGAATATTTTTTACCACATACAACCTACTAGTTCCTATCTTTAACTCTAAATAATAACTTTTTTTCTTATTACCATAGTGTTCATCCTCTACTACTAAAGTAACATCCATATTTAGAGATTCCTTCTCAATACCTCTAACTTCTTTATCAAAGGTACTTTTATATGTTTCAAGAAGCTCTTCCTCTCCAGACTTAGGAATATTTATACCTCTTCCCCTTATGCCTTCCTTATTTAATTTTATAAGTACAGCTCCTACATGCTTACACATATGATATTCACTAAAAGCTTCACAACTACAGTTGGGATATAATTTTAAATTTTTATTATTTATAAGCACACTAGTTTTATAATTATTTACATCATAGGCTGATTGCACTATGGCTGTAACTGATAATATATTTATAGAGTTTTCATTGACCCTTATACTTCTAACTTTATTTCTAAGGTACATATCCATGGCTCTATTATAAATAACATTTCCACATATATCCTTTATCTCTCTCAACTCTAAATCAAAATTCATTCTCATAATTCTCCTAATTAAAATTTCTTTCTTTTTCTATAAATTTACTCCACCTTTTATTATATACCCTTTTCCATCTTTATAGCGCATTTATTTTAAAGTTATTCCTCTTTCATCTAAATCTTAACTATAAATTTACTTGCTCTTGTTTTCAAATATATAATTTTTTATGGACAAAATCCTTAAATTATCCACTAATATATTAAAGTTTAACTAGGAAAATATATAACTATTTATATATGGAACTATTTAACTAGTTAACTAGTTGTTCTGTTCATGGGAGTTTGAAGGAATTTTAACTTTAAATTATTACATTAAAATGGTGAGCATGCCCTTAATATAAGCACATGCTCACCATAAATATAAGATTTAACTTAGACCTTTATTCAAGCCAAGATTCACTATATCATTTTCATCTACGTCTTCAGTATTTAACTCAATATATATATTCCATTCTGCCATGTCTGCAGTGCCTAGTTCAGGAATTTTTCTCTCAATAGCTACAGAAATTTCATCTCCCTCTTTAATTACCTTTTTTACATTATGCCTCACAGAACCACTAGATTCATCTAGAGTTATAATAATTAAAGCTTTTTTAGTAAAAAACTCATCATCATATTTACTTATGTCCAAATAATTATTTTCACTTACGCAGGATAGCATACTTACAGCAAGTCCTTTTACCTTTCCTTCATGTTCCTTTAAACATTCCTTAGATTTACAAATAGTGATAATAGGATATTTTTTACTTGAATTATAATACGGAGATCTTTCATAACTTGCTTTAAACTCTAGTTCCCTTGCAGAATCACTAGGTTTTTTAATAATTCCCCCTTTATCTTTATCTTCTGGGTTTGCTGAAGTTTCATCATCATCTTGATTTTCTGGATTTACTACTACAACAGTCTCCTCATCTTTTTCACTTTCACTTTCATTTATATTATCGCATCCTGAAAAAAGTAGAACCGTAGTGAAAACTAAAGTACCACATAACAGTTTTAATTTATTCTTTTTCATATATATACCTCCATATTTAATATAAAATATTATTTCCCGAATTATTCCTATAATGAACCATTATAATAATTTATTTTTCATTAACTTAAATATTATAATAATATAGTTTCAATTATATTTTAAACCTTAATATTTATATCATAAGAAATATCCTTTATTTATATACGCTAATTTATATAAAAAGATTTAAACTTTATATTTACTAATCTAATACCAACTTTCTTAATTGAACATCCAATTATATATTTATATATTGTTTATCATTATTTTTATATTATTAAAAAGTTTATTTTTAATGTTTATTATTATATTTTTATTGACAAACAATAAAAATAATATTAATATTAAACTATAATTAAAATAATAATAAAGTAGAGGTAATGAAAATGGAAAAAACTATTAATGCAAAAATATTAAATATACTGGTAACTCTAGGAATTATTCTTACACTTTTAGGGCTTATCGCCACCCCTTTAATAACAACTGCTTTTTTTAAAAGTGCTCTATTACAACCAAATAGTCCATTGATAATAGTTATTGTAGCTTGTATATATTTATGTTCAGTTCCTTATGTTATAGCTTTAATAAAACTTAGGAAAATTTGTAATTTAATTGCAGAAAATGATCTTTTCTCTATAGATGCTACTAAATCATTAAGAATAATTTCTATATGTGCTTTCAGCGAAATAATTCTATTTGATGGATGTGCAATCTATCTTCTATGTATTTATGATGTGTTCCTATATGCTTTATCAATTATGCCAATAATTTTAGTCACATTTATATCTTTGGTAATAGGATTCATAGCTTTAAGTTCTGCACAGTTTTTAGAACAAACTTCAAATAATTAAATTCAATATTCCTATATCAATATGTTTACTATGACCGTATCTATATTATCTATGTGGATATTTAGATCTATCATGTTTATAACCCATCTTTTAATGGTAAATGGAGAAATAAACAATTGTTATAATAAAAAATTAAGGCTGAGTCAAAATTACTTTCTTGACTCAGCCTATTTTGCATTATTCTTCTTTAAATTTTACTGCGGTTCCATAACATATAACTTCAGATGTACCGTTCATTATTGAACTTGTTGCATATCTTATATTCACTATAGCATCAGCACCCATAGCCTCTCCTTCGTCAGCCATACGCTTTGTAGATATTGCTCTAGCTTCATTCATCATTTCTGTATATCCTTTTATCTCTCCACCTACAACGGTTTTAAGCCCACTAAGAATATCCTTACCTATATTTTTTGACCATACTACTGACCCTTTAACCATTCCTAACATTTCTAATTTTTTTCCTTCGATGTAATTAGTATTTACTAATATCATTTTCGTCTCCCCCTTTTATTTCCTTTAATCTTTCTATCATATTATAAATAATTGCTCCTCCTAAGCCTATGGCAATTAAAAGCAATATTATTGGCAATATTCTTATTCCACCTGCTAAAGTAACAAATATGATACTTCCAAAATAGAAAACTGCAAATAGGAGCATCAATACTGTTATTACTATGGTAAGTATAATTTTTCCCATACTCTTATCATCTCCCTAAAAATATACTATAAATATTAATTATTCCATTTTACTAGACTAATATTATCATACTGTAACTACTAATACAATATGGGTAAAAATAGCTATTGATTCATTATGATTATATTTTATTTTTAGTCAATCAAGCTTATCTATATTTAATATTTATCCTTTCTTTGTATACCTGTATACATATTTATTTTTCATAATAGTGTATAATTTTAAAAAATTATATAATTTCATGGGAGGAAGGATAATAATGATCAAATTAATCGGTATTATAATTGTTATCATTGGTTTCACGTTAAAACTCGATACTATTGCTGTAGTTCTTTCTGCGGGAGTTTTAACAGGACTTGTTGCTAACTTAAGTATTAATGAAATATTAACTATTATAGGAAAAACTTTTGTATCTCAAAGAGCTATTACATTATTCATATTAACTTTACCTGTAATTGGTATATGTGAAAGATATGGACTTAAAGAAAGAGCCGCAACTCTTATAAGTAATGCTAAGTCTCTTTCTGCTGGAAAACTTCTCAGTGTATATGCTTTAGTTAGGCAAGTTGCAGCTGCCCTTTCTATTAGAATGAGTGGACATCCTCAATTTGTTAGACCACTAGTTAATCCTATGGCACAAGGTGCTGCAGCTAGTAACTTTGGGAAAATTGATAAGGAAGATGAAGATAAAATCAAAGCTGCTGCTGCTGCTATGGACAACTTTGGTAACTTCTTTGGGCAAAACCTATTCATGGCTAGTTCCGGAGTTCTTTTAATAACTAGTACGCTTCAAGAACAAGGATATATAGTAGATGCCCTTGATGTAGCTAAAGCTTCCATCCCAATAGCTGTGATACTGTTTATAATGGTAGTAGTACAAAATCATATGTTAGATAAATCATTAATTAAAAAATATTCTAAAAAAGATAACTAAAGGAGGAATCGTTTATGGATATGGCAACACTATCAAATTTTTTATTGGAAATCTTTTATGCCTTAGTTGGCTTCCTGATGATTTCCCTAGCAGTTTATACATTTACAAATAAAGAGCACAAAGCTAGGATTGGAACTTCAATATTTTGGTCAATTCTAGGTATTATCTTCATAGCTGGGCCATATATTCCGGCCAATATAGTTGGTGCTTTAATTATAGTTTTAGGTTGTTTAACTGTCTCTAAGCAAGTTAAAATGCTACCTGCAAAGCCTCTTGATGGGGAATTTGCTAAAAAACAATCCGAAAAGCTTAAGAATAAAGTTTTCTTACCACCTCTAGTAATTGCAATTGTAGCTTTAGTGATAGCTCAATTTACTTCTATCAGTGGAACAGCTGCTATTGGTATCTCTGCTATTGTAGCTACTATAGTAACTTTAATGATCACAAAAGCTAGTCCAAAGTTTATTGTAGAAGATGGAGTTAGAATGCTTGATTCCGTTGGAGCTGTAAGTATATTACCTCAGCTTCTAACAGCTCTAGGTTCTCTATTTACAGCTGCTGGAGTTGGAACTGTTATTTCTAATGGTATCTCAAGCTTTATACCTGAAGGAAATATATTAATCGGAGTAGCTGCTTACTGCATAGGTATGGCTATCTTCACAATGATTATGGGAAATGCCTTCGCTGCCTTTGCTGTTATTACTGCTGGTATTGGTATACCTTTTGTATTCGCACAAGGTGCTAATCCAGTAATAGCAGGAGCACTAGCTCTTACTGCTGGATATTGTGGAACATTAATGTCACCAATGGGTGCTAACTTTAATATAATGCCTGCAGCTCTTTTAGAAATAGATGATAAAAATGCAATAATTAAACGTCAATTTCCTGTGGCTATGACATTACTAATAGTTCACATAGCTTTAATGTATTTCTTAGCATTTTAGAATTTAGTACGAGGTTATAATTAAAGGAGGTGAACTTTAATGGAGCTATAGCTTCATTAAAGATATATATGAAAATTTTAATAACTGGTTTTGATCCATTTGGTGGAGAACCTATAAATCCAGCTTTAGAAGCAGTTAAATTACTTCCAGATGATATTTCTGGAGCAGAAGTTATAAAAGTAGAAATTCCTACTGTGTTTAATAAATCTATAGTAGCTCTTGAAAAGTCTATTGAAGAGCATAAACCAGATGCAGTTATCTGTATCGGCCAAGCTGGTGGAAGATTTTCAGTAATGCCAGAGAGGGTTGCTATTAATACAGACGATGCAAGAATTAAAGACAA
>DKGY01000071.1:189454-214205 GCA_002453475.1 Clostridium sp. UBA6758
GTTTCTAATACTGCTGGAACCTTTGTTTGTAATCACATAATGTATGGACTACTTTATCTTATAGATAAAAAGTATTCTAATATGAAGGGTGGATTTATTCACGTTCCATATATACCAAACCAAGTGATTGCAAAACCAAATACACCTTATATGAATCTTAAGGATATTTCAAAATGTCTTGAACTTTGTATAGAAGCATTAGTTAATAATGCTGATGAAGATATTAAAACTATAGGAGGTACAATCTGCTAATGATACACCCAACAGAAGAGAAAAAAGTATTTGTATATGGTAGCTTAAGAGAAGGCTTCTTTAACTATGATAAATACTTAAAAAATAAAGTATCACACGCTTCTCTTGGAGAAGTAAAAGGAAATCTCTTTCATCTTTCACATAAAGGATATCCTGCTCTACTTGAAGGAAAAGATACTGTTATTGGAGAAATTATGGAGATAAAGGATTTTTATGAAAATATAGTTCCTTTAGATGAAATGGAAGGATATTTATCATTTGAAGATGTATCAAATAATGAGTATATAAGAACTATTATGGATGTTAAAAACCTTCATACCAATACTATAGAAAGTTGCTATGTATACAAATATGTAGAGTTTAATGATAAAGACTTTAATCAACATGCAATTCATATTCCTCATGGTGATTGGAAAAAATATATGAATAACTTATAGTAATTTAAATAATTTAAATAAAAAAAATCTATCACTTATTTGATAGATTTTTTTATTATGATAAACTAAAAGTATATTTAATTTTATTAACATAATATCTTCAATAACCATAATATATAAAATAGTAATTAATTATTTTAAGGTGAGTTTATGTGTTGTAACCTAAGTCCCGAAGAATTAGTTTTAGCAGCTGCTATACTATCTATATATATAGCTAAAGATAGAACTTCTGATGAAGTTGACCTTTTAGGAAATCTTTTTCAAGCTATAGGTACCAACCTCTCAGTTATTGCTACTGTCACTCCACAAAATGAACCTAATGATAACAACGAAAATAATACCAGTGATAAAAGTGATAAAATTTAATTATAAAATAATTTCTATAATATGAATGGTTATATTAACCTTTAAATGTTTATTTTATTAAATTTAGTATAAAATATTAACCATAACTCTATTACATTGAAAAGGATGAATTAATATATGTATGAAGAATACTTTAAACACATTCCACAAGAAAAAATGAGAAACTTTTTTTTAGAAGAGCTTGCTCCTCTAGGCATTATAAAACATTATAAAAAAAATGAACATATAGATTACTTTCCTGGCGCTAAACTATCAATAGTTACTGAAGGAAAAGTGAAAGTTTGTATCTTTACTAAAAAGGGTGTTGAAAAAATTTTATTTTTTTTAATACCTGGAGAAATATATGGTGAAGAAAGTTTATTTCACTCTCACATAAGCATTACTCCAGTTACATTAGAAGATACCTCAATCTCATTTATCGATAATGAAACTTTAAATAATTATTTAAGCAGTAGCCCTAAAAATTATGAGTATTTACTTCAAAGCATATTAAGAAAATATCAAATCTCTTTATTTCAAATGGGAGATCTCTTAAAGCGATCACCACGAGCTCAAATTTGCTCTACTCTTTATCGGATTGTTGCTCAGACTATAGAAAACTATTCAGACTCTAATAGTCCAATTGAACTAAGTTTTCCTCTTACCCATGAAGCTCTAGGAAATTTAATTGGCTGTTCTAGAGTCACCGTTACTAGGGTTCTTAATGAGTTAAAATCTCAAGGAATATTAGCAAGTACCTCTAAAAAAATAATTATATTAGACTTTGAAAGATTAAAAAAATATTGCGATTAATATTGAATAAATCTTCTACTTTATATAGCCTATACTTTTATTCAATTCATTTAAATTTTCCAATAAATACTTTAATATCACATAGTTTTATATTATTTTTCATTTGATTTTATGTTATTATACTATTGTAACCATTTAATTAAAAATCTGTTAGTTACACAGTTATAAGTTTAAATTAAAATTATAATTAAATTTATTCTAAGAAAAGTAGGTTGTTTAGCATGAATAATAACTCAAAAGAACTTTTTAAACTTATTGATGAGGGAAACTCTATTGTACATAGCGATCCTAAAAAAGCATATGAAATAACAACAAAAGCGTTTAAGTTAGCTGAAGAACTTAATAATAAATCTGCAATGGCCTATTGTTTTATCAATTTTGCCTTAACCTACAGAGCATTATCTGATTTTCCCAACTGGGTAAATTGGGGACATCGAGCTCTCGATATATTTATGGAATTAAATGAAGAAGAAGGCATTGTTTTAGCTTTAAACCTTTTAAGTTGTGCCTATTTTCATGCCGGGCTTTATGAGGATTCTTTAATAAATTGTCTTAGAGTCTTAGATTTGTGTGTTAATAATAAACATACCTTTATTCACATCTGTTCTCTTAATAATATGGCAGAGATTCATAGGATAACTACCCAATATAATAAAGCTCTGAAATATTATGATAAAGCTTTAGCTAAATCTAGAAAATTTAATTATCCTTCACTCTCTGCCTCTATTTTGTTTAACATAGGACAAGTTCTCCTTGAGCAGAGTAATTATGATAAAGCTTTAAATACTTTTTTAGAAAGCTATGATATGGATCTTAATTTTAATAATTTTATAATTCTTGGTGAAATAGAAAATCATATTGGTTTAATTCACTTTCAAAATAAACAGTTTGATAAAGCTATGGAGTATTATAGTAAATCTTTAGAACACTTAGAGAAAGTTAGTAATAAATTCTACAGCATAGATTTATACTTTAACATAGGGTTTTTGAAACTTTCTACTTCCTCTAGTAATTCTAGTGATTATTTAGATAAAGCTATAGAACTTGCTGAAAAGCTTAATTGTAAAGCTAAGCTTAGTAAAATTCATTTAAGACTTTCCAAGTATTATGAATCCTTAGGAGATTTTAAAACAGCCTTAGAATATTATAAGCAATATCATTTTATAGAGGATGAAGTCTCTTCATCTACCATAGCATCAAAACTAGGAATTATAAGAATTCAATGTAATCATGCTATAGAAGCAGAAGAATTAGAACAAATTAAAATAATAAATCAAAAACTAGAAATGGAAATAGAATCTCAAAATAAAAGATTGCAGCATATGAAAAATGAAAATAAGAACTTAAGATTTAAGGCATTAAAAGATTCTCTTACTAAAATTTCAAATAGACATGCTATTGACCAAATGTTTAGTAGACTATGGAAATACTCTAAACTAAATAAAAATAATATGGTTTTATTCATGATAGATGTAGATAACTTTAAATTATATAATGATCACTGGGGCCATATGCAAGGTGATAAGTGCCTTGCTAGTATTGCTCAGTGTTTAAAAGAGATCTCTACATCCCGTCACGATTTTTGTGGTAGATACGGTGGAGAAGAATTCATATACTTTGCTGAAGATCTGACCTATGAAGAAGCTATTGAACTAGGTAATCTAATTAGTTGTAAAGTTAAAGATTTAAACATAAAATCTACTAATGATAATTCTGTAATTACTGTTAGTATAGGTGGTGTCTATGGAAGCCTACCTTCTCTTAAATCAACAGACTATATGATTGAAATTGCAGATAAACAATTATACATCTCTAAAGAATCTGGAAGAGATAAAGTTACATTAATAGACACCTTAGGTGATAAATTCACTAAATGTTCAATAGATTCAATTAACTTAATAGCTTCAAATATATATTAATAGTATAAACTTTAAAGTAATTGTTCTTTATAATATTAAATCTATCCAACATAAAGATATATAAAAAAGGACAATCTTAAAATCACTAGCTTTCAAATACTAATGAAAGCTTAATTTTTAAGACTGTCCTTTTCTTAATTATTAATCGTCTTCTCTTAAAAGGTTAATATCTTTTCCACTTAGAATCTTATTCATATTTCTCATTGAGCACATTTTACCACACATAGTGCAACTATCTTCATGATGTGGTGTAGACTCTTTCCTATATCTCCTTGGTTTTTCCTCATCTATAGCTAAAGTAAACATCTTTTCCCAATTAAGTTCTTGTCTTGCCTTACTCATTTCATTATCCCACTGTCTTGATCCTTTAATTCCTTTGGCAATATCTGCTGCATGCGCTGCTATCTTAGCTGCCACTATACCTTCCTTCATATCGTCTAAATTTGGAAGTCTTAAATGCTCTGCTGGAGTTACATAGCATAAAAAGTCTGCTCCATAGCTTGCTGCAATAGCTCCACCAATGGCAGAAGTTATATGATCATAGCCAGGAGCTACATCTGTAACCAAAGGTCCTAAAACATAGAATGGTGCTCCATGGCAAAGTCTCTTTTGAAGTAACATATTAGCTTCAATTTCATTTATTGCCATATGTCCTGGACCTTCAATTATAACTTGTACATTTCTCTTCCACGCTCTTTTAGTAAGCTCACCTAGTACCATAAGTTCCTTAATTTGTGAAGCATCTGTGGCATCAGCTATTGAGCCTGGTCTACATGCATCTCCTAAGCTTAAAGTTAAATCATATTTTTCACATATATCTAAAAGTCTATCAAAGTACTCATAGAATGGGTTTTCTCTTTGATTTAATTCCATCCAAGCAAATAAAAGAGATCCTCCCCTTGAAACTATATTAGTAAGCCTCTTATTTCTTTTAAAAGTATTTATAGTTTCCCTATTTAATCCAGCATGAATAGTTACAAAGTCTACTCCATCTTGTGCATGCTTTTCTACCACTGTAAAGAATTCGTCTACAGATATGTCCTTAAGTTCCTTATCATAAAAACCAACTACATCATACATTGGTACTGTTCCAATCATGGCTGTTGACATCTCTACTAATTTTTCTCTAAATTTTGCAGTCTTTCCATAGTTAGAAAGATCCATAATAGCTTCTGCTTTCATATCTAAGGCAACTTTTACCTTCTCCATTTCTTTATCTATGTCATCACAGTCCTTAGATATACCTAAATTTACATTTATTTTAGTTTTAAGTCCTTGTCCTACTCCCTGTGGTACAAGAGATTTATGATTTTTATTAGCAGGTATAGCTATCTTTCCTTTCGCTACTAAAGCTCTTAACTCTTGAACATCCATATTCTCTGACTTAGCAACAATATCCATCTCTCTTGTTACAATGCCTTTTTTAGCAGCATCCATTTGTGTTGTAAAATTCATACTTTTTCCTCCTTAAGTACAATAATTATTTAATTTAATAATATAGCGCCTTTATTTAGGAGAAAATAATTGCTTATATATTATTTATAAAAATTTTTATTTGATTTTATGCAAAAAATAAAGACTTACATAAGGTAAGCCTTTGGTTGAATTCATAAAATAAATATTTATAAATATCTTTATAAATAAGCTATTATTGAAATCTTTTAAAGCTTTCCTTCGATGGCATTATCCACATCAGGTTCAAGGGTTAAAGCAATTATTGCTTCTCTCAGCATTAGGCACCCCTAGCTAAATAATTATTAAATTAACTTCATTATAACATAAAAACAATAATTTTCAAATTTACTTTTTATCCGATGACTACCNNCTAAAGGACAACGACTTCTAAGAATTCTGTTAGTAAGCTTCAAAGAAGCTAAGAACTCTGTTTATCTATAATTATCCACATTTGAAATGGAAAATTTTTAATAACATATTTTTTTCTTTCTAGGGATAAACTAAGGTCGAGTTTTCTTAAACCCTTTATTTTTAAATAGGTTATCCTTATTCTTGTTATTCTTATCAAATTTACTCATACTTAAAAATTTAAGTAAATACTTTAAAAGGACGGTGTATTGCAATGAAAAAATCTTTAATTATGCTAACATTAGCTGGTACCATCATGGCTTCTTCTACTGCAGTCTTTGAATATGATAATATAGCAATGAATTCTAATAGTGAAAAAATGACTACTATCGAGACTCCAGCAGAAAAATCTAAGGATGCAAAACCCGCTGAAGACAAGAAAGCAACTATGACTGAGGAAGAAGATAATATAAAAAAATCAGATGAAAAGAAACCAACTATAAGTGAGTCTATGCCTGAAGAGGAAAAAGATCCTAAACAAGAAGAAAAGAAACCAACTTTAAATGAAACTGATGAGAAAAAACAACGAGATACAAAAACTCCTGAATCTAAGGATGAAAAGACTTCTGGTAAACATATGAAAAAACCAGAGTGTGAAAATAAGTGTAGCCCTGAAGACAATAAGTCCAGCGAAAAGAAAGCTCAATAATCAAGTATAAATTTAATTTGAACTTGATTTTAATATAGGCTATGTTTTAAAACAAGTTTAAAACATAGCCTAAATATTTATTTTAATTTTAAGATATTCTTTTTCCTTGTATATCTCTTTGAATTTTACTAAAGAACTTGTAGGTAGTTGAAGATAGCATCATTCCAAAGGCAATAGCTCCACCTACTATAATAGTTTTCATTGCACTGCTATAAGCAAGGTCATAATTTTGATCTACTATATATAATACTGTATTATAAGCCATAACTCCTGGTACTAACGGAAATATTCCTGGTATAGAAAACTGCATACTTGGAGCTTTTAACTTTCTTGCCATTACTTCACTATAAACCCCTACTACAAATGCTCCCATGAAAGTAGCTATGGTTACACTACCTCCATAATTAAATACTATTAAATATGTTATCCATGCAAGAGTTCCTGAAACTCCTGCCCAAACTAATTTTTTTCTATCTATATTAAATAATATTGCCGGAAACACACTCCCAAGAAACGCCAAAACAATTTGTTTAATCATTACGCAGCCTCTACTTTCACTTAAATATATTTTCTCTAAAAAATTCCTAGAAAATTTCTAAAGGATAATACAGTACCAATTCCTGAACCAATTGCTGTTATGATTAAAACTGCCTCTCCCACCTTTGAAATCCCAGCTGTAAAATCACCATAGATTATATCCTTTATTCCATTAGTAAGGGCTACTCCAGGCAATAGCACCATTATAGACCCTAATATAATCTTATCCTTATCCACTATAGTAATAATATTTTCGAAGAAAATACTTATACTTGCTATAAGGAATCCCGAAAAAAAGAAAATGAAAAACTGAAAAAAACCTACGTTGGATACCTTATCTACCATATAGTAAATTATCATACCTATAATAGCAGAAATAAAGGCAGCAAAAATTGTTCCATTGAAAAATAAGGAATAAATAAAACAAGTCATTCCACCAGCTAATACTCTAATTGGCAATTTAAAAGTAGGAGTTTTTCTTATATCATTTAGTCTACTCATTGCTTCGTCATAGGAGATCTTATCTTCCTCAATACTTCTAGAAAAACTATTAACTAACTCTATACTGTATAAATCAACACTCTTACTTCTAACTTTTTTTAGAGATGTAACTTTCTCTTGATCTTCATCTAAAATAGATATAAAAATTCCCTTTCCTGTAGTTATACATTCACTTTTATAATTATATGCTTTACATATCCTTTCAATAGTTTCCTCTACTCTATAGGATTCTGATCCATTACTAATAAGTAGTTCTCCTGCTGAAAGAGCTATATCTAAAACCTGTTTTGCTTTCATGATAAAATCTCCTTCTAATCTTCCATATATTTAATAAATATGAATTTTATTCAGTTAACTATAATTATTTAATAGTATATTTAATATTGCACATTTATCAATGGTAATTATATCATCTTTTTTATATTTGTCTATTAATTATTTGTATATTAAATGAACTTATATTTATTATATATTAAATTTATTACTTCATTATCATTTCCTAAATATTAAGCTATATTTATCTCTAAAATAAAAAGAACTAACTTAAATTAATTTACTTAATTTAAGCTAGTTCCTAAAAACCATGTTAATAAGCTTAAGATGAATCAAACTCTATCCTAGTCTAAAAACTCTATATATTTTTTATTTAGATGTTAAACTACATCTTCTTTAATATCTTCGAATTGACTGTTATATAAGTTTGCATAGAAGCCTTTAGCTGCAAGTAACTCATCATGATTTCCTTGTTCTACTATATCTCCATCCTTCATTACAAGAATTAAATCTGCATCTCTTATGGTAGATAATCTATGAGCAATTACAAAACTAGTTCTACCCTTCATCAAATTATCCATAGCCTTTTGTATTAAAACTTCTGTACGAGTATCTACAGAACTAGTGGCTTCGTCTAAAATTAGAATCTTAGGATCTGCAAGAATTGCACGAGCTATAGTAAGTAATTGCTTTTGACCTGCAGACACGTTATTAGCTTCTTCATTTAAAATCATATCATATCCATCAGGCAAAGTTTTTACAAAGTGATCTACATTGGCAGCCTTTGCCGCAGCAATAACTTCTTCATCATTAGCATTTAATCTACCATATCTTATATTTTCCTTAATAGAGCCATTAAATAACCAAGTATCTTGAAGTACCATACCAAAAATACTACGTAAATCTTGACGATTGAAATCTTGAATATTATGACCATCTATTAAGATAGCTCCACTATTTACATCGTAAAATCTCATAAGCAATTTAATCATAGTAGTTTTTCCTGCCCCAGTAGGTCCAACTATAGCAACCTTTTGTCCTGGCTTTACCTGAGCTGAGAAATTATTGATAATAATTTTATCTTCTTTATATCCAAAGTGAACATTTTCAAAGTTTACTTCACCTTTAATATCTTCTCCCTCATCTTCTGCCAATAACAGATTTTTTATTTTAACAGGGTTTTCTGCAAATTGTACTTCTTCCTCTTCATCTAAAAATTCGAATACTCTTTCTGCAGCAGCCGCTGTAGATTGCATTAGGTTTGCTATCTGAGCCGACTGAGCAATAGGTTGATTAAAAGATCTTACATATTGAATGAAGGATTGAATATCTCCAACTTNNTCTTAATAGCAAGCCATCCACCTAGAATAGATACCACTACATAACCTAAGTTTCCTACAAAGGTCATAATAGGCATCATCATTCCAGATAAGAATTGAGACTTCCAAGCTGAGTCGTATAATTTATCATTTAACTTATTAAATTCTCTAATTGCCTCTTCTTCTCCATTAAAAGCCTTTACTATATTATGTCCACCATAAATCTCTTCAACTTGACCATTAACATTTCCTAAATATCTCTGTTGATTTCTAAAGTGTTTTTGAGATTTTTTAACTACTGCTGATATTAAAAGCATAGATATTGGCAATATAAGTAGGGTTGCTCCTGTCATAATCCCACTTATTGAAATCATCATTATTAGTACTCCAATTAATGTGGTAATTGAAGTTATAACTTGAGTCATACTCTGGTTTAAGTTTTGACTTACAGTATCTACGTCATTAGTTACTCTTGATAGAACTTCGCCATGAGTCTTATTATCAAAGTATTTAAGTGGCATTCTATTAATTTTTTCAGAAATTTCTTTTCTAAGGTTATATGAAACCTTTTGAGTTACACCTGACATTATAAATCCTTGCACAAAAGAGAATAATGTACTAATTACATATAACCCTAGTAGTATTAATAAAATTCTTCCTATATATTCAAAATCTATACCTACTCCTGATCCTGTTATCTTTCCTACAAGGCCTTCAAAGATATTAGTAGTAACTTTACCTAAAACCTTAGGTCCAATAATAGAAAAGGCAGCACTTCCAATAGCAAATATTATAACAACTATTATAGATGCAGTGAACGGTTTAAGATAACTAATGAGCTTTTTCATGGTTCCCTTAAAGTTTTTAGCCTTTTCTCCAGCACCAGCCATTGGTCCATGTCCCATAGATCCTCTACCACTAACAGAACCTTTTTTCATAGTTTCATTCTTACTCATTAGCTAACTCCTCCTTTGAAAGTTGAGACAGTGCTATTTCCCTATATACATCACAAGTTTTCATTAGTTCTTTGTGAGTTCCAATACCTGCAATCCTACCTTCATCTAGAACTATTATCTGTTCTGCATGTAGAATTGTACTAATTCTTTGAGCTACAATTAAAACTGTACTCTCCAACGTTTCTTTATTAAGTGCTTTACGTAATGCAGCATCAGTCTTAAAGTCTAAAGCCGAGAAACTATCATCGAATATATATACATCTGGATTTTTAGCAATAGCCCTTGCAATGGAAAGTCTTTGCTTTTGCCCCCCAGAAACATTAGTACCACCTTGTGATATCGCAGTATTATAGCTATCCTTAGTAGCTGTAATAAAATCAGTAGCTTGTGAAATTTCTGCTGCCTTAATCATATTCTCATCAGTTATATTATCACCTGCATATTTTAAGTTACTTTCAATAGTACCAGAGAATAATACACCCTTTTGAGGCACATAACCGATTTTTTCTCTTAACTTATGTTGACTTACCTTTCTAATATCAATTCCATCTAGAAGTATTTCACCTTCAGTTACATCATAAAATCTTGGTATTAGATTAATAAGTGTTGACTTACCACTTCCTGTACTACCAATAAATGCAGTAGTTTCTCCAGGCCTTGCAGTAAAGGTTATATTACTTAAAACATTTTCCTCAGCATTTGGATACTTGAAGGAAACATTATTAAACTTAAGATTTCCTTTGTTAACTTCTACAAATTTCACTGGCTCTACTGGATCCTTAACTATATATTCAGTAGATAACACTTCATCAATACGTCCAGCTGAAACTGCAGCACGAGGTAACATCACTGAAACCATAGATATCATTAAGAATGCCATGATAATTTGCATTGTATATTGAATAAATGCCATCATATCTCCAACTTGCATAGTTCCTGCATCGATACTATGAGATCCATTCCATACTATTAAAATAGTAATTGCATTCATAATTAACATCATTGTTGGCATCATTAAAGCCATAGTTCTATTTACAAATAAATTATTCTTAGTTAAATCACTATTTGCTTTATCAAATCTTTTTTCCTCATGTCTTTCTGTACTAAATGCACGAATTACCATCATACCAGTTAAAATTTCACGAGTTACTAAGTTAACTCTATCAACTAATTTTTGAACTCTCTTGAATCTTGGCATAACTGTTGTAAATAACACAATTACTACAGCTGATATAGCAACTACTGCAACAACAATAATCCAAGCCATTGAAGTTTCTGTATTTAATACCTTTATAACTCCACCAATTCCTAAAATAGGTGCATAAAATACAACTCTTAGAAGCATTACCATTAGCGTTTGAATTTGTTGAATATCATTTGTACTACGAGTTATAAGTGAAGCTGTAGAAAACTTATCTAACTCTGCATTAGAAAAACCTATAACTTTAGAAAATACCTTACTTCTAAGGTTTTTACCAAGGGATGCTGCTACTCTAGCTCCAATAAAACCAACAGCTACTGTAGCTGCCATACTTAGAAGAGCTATANNACCATTAATCCTCCTGTATAAAGAAGATAGTTAGTTTGCATTTTATCTATATTCATACCAATACTGCTATACTCATCTTTCACATAACTAATAGCTGCTTGGTCTATCATAGTATTAGGTAAGTTCTCAAAATTTTTATCTATATCTTTCATCATAGCATCTAGCTGTTCCTGAGGTAACTGTGACATTACTTCTAATATATCTGCATTTTCATCTATACCCATATTAGGAGGAAATTGAGCTATAATTGCGGCTTTCATCGCCTTACTTTCTTCACTATCACTTTCAAAGCCTTGCACTACTAACATTGGCTTAGCAAATATTCCATTTAACTTCTCAATGGTTTCTTTATCCTTTTTCTTAGCTGTAAGCTTATATACATTTTCATTTTCTAAGGTAGGATACTTCTTCACATATTTATTGTATTCTTCATCACTAAGAGAATCTTTATCTAACAATGTATAATTACTCTTAATTTCTATTTTATCCTCTTCACTAATAAATAGTTCTAACTTTTCTAATTGACTCTTTCTAATTACTTCTGGTATAACATTTTCTACTCCACCTTGCTGAATTCCAACATTTACTATGTTAGAAGTATAGTCAGGTAAAGAAAGGTCACACACAGCTTGAACAATTAGTAATCCAATTATCATGATAATTGGTACTACTGAGTTCTTTAAATATTTAATTAACTTGAACATGTTCCTCCACTCCCTCTTACAATAATGAATAACTAATAAAACAAACTAAAAACAAAATACTTTATTCCCTATAATCTATGAACATAGATAACAATAGCATTTACAATTTTTCAGTATATTTAAAATAACCAAAAAATTAATTATAATATTCTTATAAAATACTTATTAATTTATATAAATTATGATATTATATTATTTATAAGTATATAATAGTTATGAACATGTATTAATTATAGTTTTATAACTATTATAAGTCAATAACTATTTTGCTGTGTATTTTTTAATTTTTAATTAACGACTTTAATATAAAGAAATTCAATACTATAACCAAAGGAGAATTATTATGGATGAAAAAAATTTAGCTAAACTATCTGAGGACTTTTTTCTTCTTATGATGCTACTTCATAAAAAGATTATAAAATTAGAAGATTTTATGAAAAATACAGTTGTGCCACCATCTCATGTAAAAGTGGTTTTTTACCTTGCTCAAAATGGACCTTCATCGGTATCTAGTATAGCTAGAGACCTTTGTATATCAAAACCCAATATGACCCCAATAATAGATAAACTCCTCGAGTGTGGTTATGTTAATAGATATGAAGATCCAAAGGATAGAAGAGTTATTAGAATTGAAATAACAGAAAAAGCCCATGAAGTCTTTGAAATCAAAAAAGATTTAATGAAAAGCTTTCTTAAAGAAAAGTTATCTGTGCTACCAGATGAAGATTTAATTTCTCTTAGTGGTGCAATATCTGAATTTAAAAGAGTTATGTCTAAAATAAATTAAAATGAAAAGGTATAAAGCTGTCATAAAACTAACTTTATACCTTTTATTCTTTATACCTTATTAATACTATAGAAGTTTTATAGTACAATTTTCCACTTTAATATCATTATAAATTGTCTACTCACTTCTCAAATATTCCTCTCCCAAAGATTACGTCATTAAGAGATAATAAAACTCCAACTAATACACCATACCAAATGTAATGTAGCTCAAAACTACCCTTAATTGCTAAAACAATAAAAATAGCAATACCATACCCTATAGTACTCCATACTTTCTTCTTCTTAGATTTTAATACAAACTTCTGCATAGGTTTAAAAAGTCCAATAATACTATCATTAAGTCCTTTAAACAATATTAAGCATATAAACTCAGCTACTATAACTCCTATAACAATATATAAAAAATCCATATAGCCCCCCCACTGCCTTTATCTAAAGCTCATCTATTATATATTAATTTTATCATATATACATTTAATATTCCCCTTAATCTCAGGATTTTCTTTTAATATAGCACTTATGGATCTAATACCTAGCTCATAAAAGATTACTCTACTAAAGGGTGTCTCTAATCTATTAGAATTTAAATTTACTTGAAATCTTTCTCTAACAAGATTTTCAATGTATCTAGCAAATCCTTCTATAAATTCTTCCCATATCATATATTCGAAATCTATATGATTCAAATGCTTCTTCATCTTCTTATGATACTCCATTATATCCCTACATTGTAATCTTTCATCCACAACTTCCAGTTTAGAAGCTTCATTTATGAACACCTTATCCTCATAAGGAAATGGATGATTTAGCTCCCACATGAAATCATTTTTCTCTTTGGCTATTTTAGCAATTTCTAATGTTTCCCTAATTTCATTATCTCCTTGCTCCCATTGATAGCAATGAACAAATTCGTGAAATATAAATATATATCCCTCCAAGGTATTAAAGGCATCCTTAGATACTACCGCAGCAGGCTTCATATCATAAAAATCTAGTGGAAAGGAGGCTAACACTTTTTCTGGTACAGTCATAGGTGCTTTATATTCACCTTTAAATTCATAGCACTTGTTATCTTCACTTAAATCAAAAATAAAGAAGTACTCTTCTTCTACTACAGCCACCGTGTAGAGTTTTAATAAAGATAAATCTATATTCTTTATTTTTTCATGAATAGAAAATATCTTATTTACCCTATCTATGGTATCTACTATAAACTGATTCTCTTCTTCTTTATTCGTAATTACTTATCACCTTCCTTGTATTACAATACTCTTCTACCCATTGTTTTCCTTCTATAAACCATTTATGTGGATATAATATTAACTTATTATCTACAATATAATTCATATATGCTAAAGATGCATGATATAATGACTTGTCCAATTCTTCTTTTACCAAATCATAAAAGGGAGGCCTTCCCTCTTGATCCCATGAAAGTTTATCAGCTATAAATAAAGTCATCTCATATGGTGTAGGATTTAGTTTTAAGGTAGTATGACAACCTATTGCCTCTAGTATATTATTATCTTTAATATTAAATATTTCCTTTGCTAATTCAACTGAACAGCGTTGATGCAATAAAAATGGATACTTTTCTTCAGCCTCATCTATATACCAATGATTACACCTTGCATATTGTAGCATGTCTTCAGGGCTAATAATTGCACTAATGTCATGAAGGTATCCAGCAATTTCACAAATTCTTCTATCTAAATTATATTTTTCTGCAATTATAACACTAGTTTCAGCAACATTAATACTATGTTCTAAGGTCTCTTCTCCATTATTTTTCATGAATATTCTTTCAATATTTTCTTTCATTTCTCTAGACATATCTAAATTATTTAAATTTGTGTACTGTTTTATCATAGCTATCCTCCAATGTATTTTTAATTATCACAGTATAATTAATAGTTTTTTTAAATCTAATGATTATCTTATCTTGTATGAACTCAATAGCATATTGCTAACCATTTTCAATATTCATTTTCTATACTATTATTTCTTTCACTCCTAATAAATCCTTCGAATAATATCTAACATTTTCTTCTATATTAGATCTTGCTAATACTCCTTTAATTCCAACATGTTCTGGACCTCTTACGTCAGCTAAAATACTATCTCCTACCATCCATATATCCTTATAACCACAATGTTTTTTTAAGGCATAATGATATATTTTAGGATTGGGCTTTTCATAGCCAACATTAGCGGATGAGATACAATCTATTATATATGGAGATAATCCTAACTCATCTACTATCTTGGATAGTTCAGGAATATGATTTGAGAGTATGACGTTAGAATAACCTTCTTCCATGAAATATTGTAATACTTCAATTGTATCTCCATATAGTTGAAAACTTTCTCCTGATGCAAGTACTTGTCTTATCTCTTTTGAATAGATAGCTGCTCTTTCTTCTGATACATTTAGTTCCTTATATCCTCTTATTAATATATCCTCAGCATGTTTCCACCAAGCATCACTAGAAGTAAAATGCATATACTCTTTTTCAGGTTGTTGCCAGGGAAATCCTACTAATGATATTTTTTTAAAGTCTTTAATACTTACTTCTGTATACGGCTCATACTTGCATAAAACTTTATATAAGGCTTTACTAATCATCCACTCATTATGAGCTAATGTGCCTTGAAAATCCCAAAATATTAACTTACTCATTTTAATCTCCATCTTCAATCTCTATTAAACTTTACAAAATAGAGAGTTGTCCATTGTCACAAATAAGCATTTCTTCATCAGTAATTTTATAAACATTATATTTTTCTTTTTTTATTGCTTCGAAATAATACTTCTCTCTGCTTTCATTATAATGACAGAATATTATGCCATCAAATAGCCCCATTGCATCAAAGTTTTCTAACCCAATTTGATTCTCATCAAAAGATAAGACATGTTCTATATTTTTTGTCGCAAGATGAGTGCCAGCGCTTCTTCCAATGTATATAACATCTCTACTTAAATATTTTGCTATTTCTGAACCAAATCCACATTCATTTATCAATTTTACTAATGTAAAAGTGTTACCGCCACATACGTAAATAATATCAATATTCAAATTGTAATATTCTTTACAGTTGTCTTCATCAAAAACAATGATATTGTCTTTACTGAAGCCAGCAACAAGCAATTCATTTATATATTTATCAGGCTGGTGCATTCCACTCAAAGCTGTTGGTATGAGAAGCAGTCTTATTATTCCTACATCCTTCTTTAATCGGCTTAATATTTTCTTTGTTACAACGGAATTTCCAAATGCTTTTGATGATAAAAACAACTTCATATAAGCTCACCTCTTCAAGTAATTTAAATAATTAATTCTTAGCAATATCTTATGATTGCTACTTACTTCATACTTCTTAATTTATCTAATTGTTCTCTTATACCATATTTATTTAAATTATTCTAAAGTAATTAATTTTATTATATAGTCCATTCAAAATTAGTCACTAGTTATTTCTCTAGTAATTTATAAATTTCTTCTTCTTTTTCTGCTACATGTTTTTTCATAACAACCATGGACTCATTATGAAGATACCATTGATAACAATTCTTTAAGCCTTCCTCCATGGATGTTTCTTCTTTAAATATTCTATGGATTTTTTTTACATCTAGCACATTATCATAATCAAAGAATGGGAAAAAGTCTCTCTCCTTATATCCATTCTTTTCATAATAAAAATGATGCTTTATTGCCTTTTTACCAGCAGCCTTCTCACATAATTCTATCCATGTATTAAAAGTTACAGCCCCACCATTTCCCACGTTATAAATAGATAGATTATCCTGATTTGTCTCCAAAATTCCTGCTGCTATATTCCCTAAATCTTCAGCATAGATAAATTGTATCTTAGTTTCTCCATCATTAGGAATTAAGATGGTTCTATCATTGATAATATGATGAAATATGAATCCCTCTCTAGCTGCATAATTATTTTCTCCATATACATAAGGAGGGCGTAATAGTATAAGCTGAATATTACTATAGTTATACTTATCCTCTAGAAACTCTTCACACTCTATTTTATTTGTTCCATAATCACTCCAATATTTATTTTCTCCTAGCATAGCTGATTCTTTGAAAGGTATTTTGTAATTTTCTACATCATACACAGCACTAGAACTAATAAAAACAAATTTCTCTAACTGTTCATAATTTAAAGCTTCATGAAGAACTTCTAACTGTTTTATATTAAGACCGGACACATCAATTATATAATTAAATTCATACTCACTAAGGCATTTTTTCATTTCACTTAAGTTTTCTCTGTCACAAAGTATATTAGTAATTCTATTATCTTCTGTTTTTCTGCTTCCTCTATTTAAGGTGTAAATTTCATAATCTTTCTGAGAACTTAATAAAGCTTCCACAATGGCTTTCCCTATAAAATATGTTCCACCAAGTATTAAGACTTTTTTCATTTTATTCACCTCTTCTATATAAATTTAAAGCTTTTATAAAAAAACTTCTAAAGCCGTCTCCAACCTTTCCTTCATAACTTTCTTCATCTCCAATATCCATATAATATTTTCCTGATTTCTCATCAATAGATATAGAATCTAAAGGAAAACCCTTAATTCTATTTTTATGAGGAATAGATGTTAGAATAAATTCCTCTAAGCCTAGTTCATCTCCCATAGACTCAAAAATTCTTTCTTCATCTTGAATAAAACATATTGCATTTTTATACTTTGCTTTAGTTTTTCCGCCTAATTCCTTGGCAATATTTCCGTAGTACTCTATCATCTCTTCATCCTTAAGCTGATTTCCATTAACTCTTCTTACATGTATCCCTGGTTGTCTTTCCACATCTATTCCCTCTATGTACAAACCTGAATCACAAGAGAAAACGGGCATCTTTACTAACTTATAATAAGCTAAGGCTTTAATCCTTGCATTCTCTAAAGGATCATTACCACTCTCATCTATTTCTCCTACCTTCATCTTAATTTCACTTAATCCAACTATCTCTACATCTAATCCTTGTAACATTTCTTTCATGTGCCTTAGCTTAGCAGGATTTGATGTCCCATATAATAATCTCATTTCATCAACCTTCTTTTTATGTAAATTTTCATACTTATTAACTATATATGTTATAATATTATTTTACAGGATTAAATTGTATAAGTATATAATTAATGTAATATCATTTAAATATAAATAAATTTTATATTAGTTAAAATCTTTACTAGCTAATAATTTTTCAAGAATGGAGTGAAGCTAAAATTGAAGAGAATATGTAATCAATGCAACTGCGAAATGGTAGATAATTGTAGTATTAGTGTAGAGGGTGCTCTCTATGGAATTAGAATTAAAAGAAAAGGAAAGGGTCTTTTTAATAGCGTTTCTGCTGTTCCTAAAGCTTCTGTATGCCCTAATTGTGGCACTGTTATATTTTATGTTGAAGATTTTCAAGGACTTGTAAAATAAATTTTTTAATATTTTCGTTATAATAAGGTTTCTACATTCTAATATATAATCAAACTATTAGAGTGTAGAAACTTTATTTATATAGTACATTTTTAAGATTATTTTAAGGTAAGTATTCCATAATTAATCTCACAGGTAACCACTTAGAAATTTAATCTCTGTTAGAAAGGAAGATTATTATGTACATCTTTAAAAATGCCTTAAAAAGTATTACAAGAGCAAAAGTTAGAAATATTTTAATTACAATTATAACAATAATTATTTCTGTTTCCGCTTGTATTGCCCTTAGTATTAGCCAAAGTGCAGAAACTGCAAGGGAGGCCTCTCTTGATTCATTAGAAATTACTGCACAAATATCCGTAGACCGACAATCAATGATGAAAAATGCTGAATCCTCTAATGATAAATTAAAAACATTACAAGGTTCACAAAATTTATCATTAGAGGAAATGCAAATTTATGCACAATCTAAATTTGTAAATGATTTTTACTATACTATTACATCTTCTCTTAACGGTGATGCCACTCTATCACCCGTAGATACCTCTACTACAAATGAAGAAGATTCTATTAATTCAAATGGAATGCCAGTAGATAAAACAAATGGTAATAAAGTATTTGGTAAAATGGGGAGTCAGGGAGATTTTACTGTTGTTGGATACAGTTCCCACGATGCAATGACATCATTTAAGAATGGTACAAAAAAAATTACAGATGGAACTGTGTTTGATTCAGAGACAACAGAACCACAATGCATTGTTAGTGATGAATTAGCTATTCTTAATGAATTGAAGGTTGGAGATAGTATCACATTAGTAAATCCAAATAATGAGGAAGAAATTGTATCAATGACAGTCTGCGGTATATATAACAATAGTGAATCTTCTGCCTCTCAACAAGGAAACATGTTGGGTTTTAATGCTTCATCTGATCCTGCAAATCAAATTTATATAAGTTTCAATGCCTTAAACTCAATTGTTGATAAATCTAAATCAAATGCAACAGTTGAGACTGATGAAACATCAGGAATAGAAATCTCTACAGCTTTACGTGGTCAGGAAAGTGGTACATACGTATTCTCTAATATTGAAAACTATAAGGCTTTTGAAACAGACGTTGTTGCTCTTGGTTTAGATGATACAATCTATACAATTTCATCACAAGATGTCAATTCATACGAACAAAGCCTAATACCACTAAATAACTTAAGCAATTATTCAATGTATTTTCTTTTAGTTGTTTTAATAATAGGTGCAGCTATATTAATTGTTTTCAACGTATTTGCTGCAAGAGAAAGAAAATATGAAATTGGGGTATTAGCTGCTATCGGTATGAATAAAGTAAAAATTGCAACTCAATTTATATCTGAAGCATTTATCATTACATTTATCTCCATAGTAATAAGTACTTGTATTGGTGCTACTATTTCTGTTCCAATCGCAGATAAGTTGTTAGAAAATCAAATTGCTTCTGTAGAAACATCTACCCAAACAACTAAAGAAAACTTCGGTGGTGAATTTCAAGGTAGAATGGACAGTAGCATAGGTAGCATGTCAAGGCCATCTAATAGTACAACAAAAATTAATTATGTTAAAGATATTACAGCAAGTATAGATGTTGTTGTTTTATTCCAACTATTAGGACTAGGTATTTTACTTGCCTTGATATCAAGTGCAACAGCAGTAATATCTATTCTTAGATATGAACCATTAAAAATCTTAAGTAATCGTACTTAAAGGAGGCTGTTATTATGAGTTCTTTTATACTAAAAGATTTATGTTATTCTTATGACAATAAGCAACGTGAAATTATAAGTCACATGAATTATGAATTTAAAGATAATACAGTTTATTCTATTGTAGGAAAATCTGGCGCCGGTAAAACAACCCTTCTCTCCTTATTATCTGGACTTGCCAAGCCAACACAAGGTTCCATTTTATTTGATGGAAAAGATATAAGCAAACTCAATTCTTGTAAATATAGAAGTAATCTTATTGGAGTTGTTTTTCAAAGTTTCAATCTCTTACCTCACTTAACAGCCATTGAAAATGTTATTCTTTCAATGGACATATCAGGTAAAAAAATATCAAATAAAAAAGAAAAAGCCTTAGAATTATTAAATAGTGTAGGATTGGATGAAACTACAGCTAATCGTAGAATATTAAAGTTATCCGGTGGTGAACAACAACGTGTTGCTATTGCACGAGCATTATCCTATGATCCTACAGTAATCTTAGCAGATGAACCAACGGGAAATCTTGATGGTGAAACAGAAAATAGTATTATAAAAATATTTCAAAAGTTGGCACATGATCATGGTAAATGCATAATTTTAGTTACCCATTCACCAGAAGTTGCTAATATGTGTGATGTGGTTTATAAACTCTCATCTAAAAAATGATAGTAGCTATGTAATATAAACTTATATATAAATAGAAAGGTAGCCATTAAGGCTACCTTTATTCCTAAAAAAAATATTCATTTTATTTCCTGGAGTAACTAACACTCAGCCAAATCATAGATTTGGAGTGTTAGTTACATTCTTGTAGCCTATATATGTGGCGTAGAAATAACCTCCATAAATGGCTATTATCAACAGTGCTGTTATAGTGGCTGAAGCCCCTATCTCTGCATCGCCGTAAAGAGATATAAATTCATTAGCTACACTAATTCCAACTATGGAGTGAATTATGGCTAATACTAATGGCATTGCAAAGTACATTAAAGTTTGGATAAATATGGTTTTGTTTATCATCTTTCTTGAAGCTCCAATCCTTCTTAGAGATTTATATCTATCAATGCTCTCACTAGCTTCTGACAATTGTTGAAGCGCAAGGACTGCAGCACTAGATATTAAGAATACAATCCCAATATATATTCCTATATATAAAATTGTGGTAGTAGCTCCTTTTGTCATACTGTATATGTCTGTTTTTGTATAACCCAATATTATAAAGCCTTTACCTGAACCATTTTCATCTCTACTATTTTTAAATACTTCTCCTATTTCTGATTCTCGTTTTTCTCTATCTTCACCTGTAAAGTTACCATTTAATATAGTGTCATAGGGCTTAAAGTTTTGTAAAGCTTTATCTGGAAGTATTACTGTAAAGAAATTATTAGCAAAGCCCGTACTTTCATAAGCTTCTGTAATAAGTTCTTGATTTTTTATATTATAGTTTATATTATTTATTTTAAGTGTCTTATTTTCCTTCATATAGCTTTTAACTAAAGGCACTAATTTACTAAAGTTAGATGTTATTAATACTTCATCTTCTTTTAAGTCTATAGAACTTTGTCCATTTAACTCCCTTAATTTATTATAATCACTTATTTTTAGTGCTGATATGTTATTATAACCATTATCTAGAAATTTATCTCCTTTACCATCTCCATATCCTCTTAAAATATCACCATAACTTTCTTCTAGCCTATACTCTTGTAATACTACATACTTTTCTTTATCTGTGAAATTGAACCCTGATTCTTTAATGGCTTGTTCTATAGTTTTGTTTTCCCCACCTTCAAATTTTATAATTCTAGCTGAGACATCAAAGGGTACTGTATCCTTAAGACTACTTTCTAAAGAATTTTTAAAACTCAATCCCGTAGATAATATAGAAATAGTTATAAAGAGCATTAAACATATAACTGTTATAGATACAAAATTTGTGTTAATTTTACTACTTATCTGTCTAGTAACAAATATATTTAGTTTTTTAAGGTATATATTTTTACTATTCTTGATTACATACAATATAAATCCAGCTAACCCATAATAAAATAATATAGTTCCTAGAATCCCCAGTATTATCGAAATAGTAAATCTAGAATCAGTTATGTCTAATCCCACTTCTATTATAAACTTATAAGCAGTTATAAGTATTCCTACTCCTAAAATAAAAATAATAATTGATACTATAGGATTTTTAATCTTTATATTTTCACTTTTCTTACTAGCATTTATCATATCTATAAGTTTGTATTTTGAAATTACAAATATATTAAATATCATTATAAGTAAAAACATTATTCCAAAATAAGCTATAGTCTTTACAGCAGCATTTTGTGAAAATACAAATTTGTATTCACTCATGCCTACCTGAAATAACTTCGCTGTAAAAAGAGATAATCCTTGTGATAAAACTATACCAAAGATTAACCCTGCTACTAAAGACATAAGGCCTATGAAAAAAGACTCAGACACTAAAATACTTGAGATTTTTCTTTTACTCATACCCAGTGTCATATATATACCAAGTTCTTTTTTTCTTCGTTTTATCATAAAGTTATTAGCATAAACAATCAGTCCACCCAAAATTACTGACACAAATACAGATACCCAAGAAATAACTGTAGTTAACATATCTATAAAACTAGCTTCCTTCTTACTTATTTCAAACATTGCCTTTTGTGATTCTATAGAGTTAAAGCTATAAAATATACAAACAGCAAAGGTTAAAGTTAAAAAATATATGGTATAGTCTTTAAAGCTTTTCTTTACATTGTTTATTGCAATCTTAGAATACATCTCCACTGTCACCTCCAAGTAATGTCACTACCTCAATAATTCTATTGAAGAATTCTTTTCTACTATCGTTTCCTCTAATTAATTCATTAAATACCTTTCCATCTTTTATAAATAAAATTCTGTGAGCATAGCTAGCTGTAAAAGCATCATGAGTAACCATAAGTATAGTAGCCTCTAATTCTTCATTTAATCTCTCAAAGGAATCTAGTAATAGTCTAGAAGACTTAGAATCTAATGCTCCTGTAGGTTCATCTGCCAAAATTAGCGATGGGTTAGTGACGATAGCTCTAGCTGAAGCAACTCTTTGTTTTTGACCACCAGACATTTCATAAGGATGTTTATTTAAAATTTCACTTATACCTAACTTATTTGCTACTGCTTTAATTCTTACATCTATACTTTTAGGTTTTACATCTTGTATAGTAAGTGCCAATGCAATATTTTCATAAGCAGTTAATGTATCTAAAAGATTAAAATCTTGAAATATAAATCCAAGCTCATCTCTTCTAAACTTTTCAATATCACTATTCTTAAGACTAGTTATATCTTTATTATTTATAACTATGTTTCCTGTAGTTACGGTGTCAATGGTAGATATACAGTTTAAAAGAGTAGTTTTTCCACTTCCGGAAGGTCCCATTATTCCAAGAAACTCACCCTTTTCTACTCCAAAACTTATATTATCAATGGCTTTAGTCACATTTCCCTTTCCACCATAATACTTTTCTATATTATCAACTTTTAAGACATTTTTCATAATTCATCCTCCTAACGCATATTTAAGTGTTGCCTTAATTCCATGCCCTTATTATATATTCTTCTTAATGTATGTTGTATTTAATTTCATGTCATTAATCTTTCATTTTTGTAAGATAATAATGAAAGTCCAAAAAGAACTCTGTTTATCATAAAAAAAAACTGATTGAGATTAATTTTTATCCAATCAGATTATTTCAACTATTATTTAAAATTCGTAAATCTTCCTAGCGGGAAATTTATATACATCTTAGTTCCATATTCCAACTTTGATTCAATATTTATCCCCAATCCAAGCCTATTGCAAAGTTTTTTACACAGATATAATCCCATTCCTGTGGATTTTCCGAATTTTCTTCCATTGTCCCCAGTAAATCCTTTTTCAAAAACTCTAAGGATATCTCTTTCTGAAATTCCAACACCATTATCTTCTATAATTAAAGTTACTTTATTTTCCGTAGAAGCTGAATATACCTTAATTATCCCCTTTGATTCCTTAGAATACTTTATAGCATTTCCTAAAACTTGATTCAAAATGAATTCTACCCATTTTATATCACTAAAAATTTTACCTTTTATATCACCTATCTCTAAGGATATTTTTTTATTTATAAAGTCTCTAGAATTTTTTCTTAAAATCTCCATAACAGCTTCTTCTAAATTAAATTCTTTTATAATATAGTCCTTACTTACATCATTGCTCTTTGAGTAATAAAGGACTTGTTCTATAAAATCTTCCACCTTTTTCAATTCATGACCAATCCTATTTGTTACAGTATTTTCGTTATTATCTATAATAAGTCTTGCAGAAGCAATAGGTGTCTTTACTTCATGAACCCACATTTCTATGTATTCTCTATATTCCTTTTGAGTGCATTCATATTTTTTTACATTCTCATGCATATTTTTATTGCATTCTTTAAGAACCTGATAAACTATTTCACCTTCTAAAAAGTCTGGTTTTTCCATAACCTCTGGAAGCAAATATTTTTTATCAAGACTGTCTATAGTTCCTGTAATATTGTCTAGAAATTTCTTATGTTTAATAACTTCTAGGGTTATATATGTACTTAATGGAGCAAACCATAACATGAAAGCTAAAAAT
>DKGY01000068.1:0-16398 GCA_002453475.1 Clostridium sp. UBA6758
ACTCAAACAAGTTGTGTTGCTTACGATTTTACCATTTATAAATACTAAGTAATAAAATATTCATGGAGGTTCTTCTAATAAATTAGAAGAACTAAGTTCGAATAACTAAATCCAAGATTTAGATTCTTACTTATGCAAATGGCATTCGCTAACAATAATATTAAAGTGCATCTTCAATATTTTATATAAGATTAGTAATGTATTTTGCGAAAGCCCCATTTATTTTAAAATAGGACAAGGAGTGAAGAATTTGAAGATGAACTTAAATCTTTCTAAAAAGAAAAAGGGTATCCTTATTGCTGCGGGAATATCATTATTTATAATATTGGTAGCAGTAATTATTATTATAAAACTTAGAGTGCCTAAAGAAGAATCTGTAATTACTAGAGAAGAAAGCTATGAGATTCAAGGTCAGGAGACACTAAAATTTAATGGTGTTAGTGCTATAAGTAATGAACAAAAAATTTTAGTTGATAAGTCACAAGGCGAATTAAAAGATATTAAAGTTGAAGATGGACAAGAGGTAAAAGCAGGAGATGTACTATTTTCTTATCATAACACTGCAGTTGAAGATCAAATAGCGCAATATGATAGACAAATAACTGCTAATAGTGATAAAACTTCTAGGGTCAATAAAGATAAGAATAAAATTAGTACAAGTATTAGTCAGCTACAAGCAGACTTAAATACTACCAATAGTGAGCTAAATAAAATTCAGAGTGATATATCTAACCTTAGTACATCAGAGGAAAAAGCTAATCAAGAGAAATATAATGAATTAATGAAAATGAAAGATGGGCTTGAAAGTAAGCAGATAGGGATATCTCAACAAATAGAGGCATTAAAAGGCCAATCTAGTGGATTAGATACTGAAATAACTACTTATGAGGAAAGTAATAAGTCAGCAGTAACTGAAAGAGATATTTTAAAGAAAAAAATGGAAAAAAATATAGTTGCAGAAATAGATGGAGTAGTAAAAATAGATAATAAAGGTATAGATGATCCTACTAAAGTGTATATGAGGATAATATCTAAGGAGCCTTTAGTTAAAGCAGAAGTTTCTGAATTTGACGTAAAAAATATAAAAGTAGATGATAGTGTAATGTTAAAGGTTATTAGTAGTGGAGAGTATGTGAAAGGTACTATAACTGAAATCGATGAGCTACCTATAGAAGGGCCTGAAAGAACCACAACAGGATATAACTTTTACATAAAACCAGAGAAGGATATTAGAGTAGGATTTAGTCTAGAGGTTAGGTGTAATTATAAAGGAATAGAAATACCTAAAGATTATGTGTATGAAGAAGATTCGAAGATACATGTACTTAAGGAAAAGGCAGATTCCTATGAAGATATAGAGATAAATACGATTTTTGAAGATGATACTTATTATTTATTAGATGGAGCTATAGGAGTAGGAGATAGGTTGATTAAAAATCCTTCTGAGGTATTAGAAGGGAGTAATTAACTATGATTGAATTAAAAGACATAAATAAGTTTTATGTTACTGGAGATGAGACTCTTCATGCATTAAAGAATATTAATTTGAAAATAGATAAAGGTGAATTTTTAGCAATAATGGGACCATCAGGTTCAGGTAAATCAACACTTATGAAAATATTAGGACTGCTAGATAAAAAGTTTGATGGAAGTTATACATTTTTAGATAAAAGTATAAGTTCTTTTTCAGATGATGCTCTAAGTAAGTTTAGAAATGAAAAGATAGGATTTGTATTTCAAGATTTTAATCTTATAAAAAGACTTTCTATAAAAGAGAATATTGAGATACCTATGCTTTATAGAGGCCATAGAGTTAAGGAGACAAAGAAGAGAGTTGTAGAACTATTAAAAAAGGTTAATCTTGAGAGTAAGATTAATAAGTATCCTACTGAATTATCAGGGGGACAGCAACAAAGGGTATCTATCGCTAGGGCATTAATAAATAATCCAGATATAATAATTGCAGATGAACCTACAGGTGCTTTAGACAGCCATACATCTAGAGAAATAATGGGTATGTTTAAAGAACTTAATGGTGAAGGAATTACTATAATTTTAATCACTCATGATATAAATGTAGCAAGACAAGCCAATCGAGTAATGTCTATCTTCGATGGTGAGCTTAAGGAAGGAGAATTTTAGATGAAGCTTAGTGTTCTAATTTTTTCTGCTTTAAGGAATCTTATGAGAAATAGAAAAAGATCTTTTTTAACAATGGTAGGTATAATAATAGGAATAGCAGCAGTTATTACTATAGTTGCACTAGGAGAGGGATATAAAAATAAAACTATAAAAGATTTCACCGGTGAGAATGAAGGAAAAGTTATATTAAATGCAGCATTTATGCCATCAGATATGGAGCATGCTAATATGGCGAGTAGTGGTTTTAATAATAATGATAAAAAATCAGTAGAGGTACTACAAGGAGTTGAATCTGTAGAATATATATATTCAAGCAATGAGCAGGGTGAATATGTAGATTTACAGGTGAGGGGAGCTACAATTAAAGGTATGGCTTCGAAGGTAGAAAAGACTGATTCTCCTAAAATAATAGGCAGAAATTTAAGTGAGAAGGATAATGAAAATTCTACAAGAACTATGGTAGTAAAAGAAAGTGTACTTAAAGATAAGTTTGACAAAAAGGAAGATTTAATTGGAGGCATTGCAACATTAAAGGGTATTAACTTTGAAATTGTAGGTATTATAGAATCTGATGAAGAAGAGGAATTTAGCTTTAGCTTTTCACCAGATATTCAAATTCCTGAAAATACTTATAATAAGTTTTTTCCGCCTAGTGATGTAATCCAAGGGTTAAGCATAGCATTAGTTAATGGAGCAGATGTAAAGGACGCTACTAAAAAGATAGAAAATACTCTTAATGACGTAGGGTCTAAAAAGTCTGAAGGTAAATATAGTGTTATGGATACCAGTGGAATAATAAAAATGATGGGCTCAGTATTAAATACATTAACTTTATTTATTGCTGGAGTTGCAGGAATATCATTATTTATTGCGGGAATAGGGGTTATGAACATGGTTTATACTTCTGTTTCTGAGAGAACTTTAGAAATTGGAATCAAGAGATCAATAGGAGCCAGAAGAAAAGATATAAAGAGAGAGTTTTTAGTAGAAGGCGTTGTTATTACTGTCACTGGTGGGATAATAGGATATGTACTAGGGATAATAATTGTTATTATTATATCTTATTTTATGCATATAAATATTATTTTATANNTTTATGCATATGGCAATAATACCAAGTCTATTTACTGCATCTGTAGCTATAGGAATTTCTATATTTATAGGTATAGTATCTAGTATAATTCCTGCCAATAAGGCTGCTAGTGCAAATACAATTGACATACTAAAATAAAACAGTGGTAGACTTTTTAAGTTAAAGGTCTACCACTTATATATTTCTCAAGGTTTACTATTATATTAGAATATGAATTATACAAGTAAGTATGTTATGTGCTTGTATAGTAATTAAGATTCCTATGCTTGCTAATGAATGTAAGTTTTTAGAAAATGTTAAATAATGATATATCAATACTCAATTATATATATAAATAATCGAATAACTCAAAGAAAGCTGTTGAATAATTAATGTGATATTCAACAGCTTTTAGTTTTTTTATAAATTATATTATATTGATTTTAAATAAAATATTGTGGTATAATTGTATATCATTTCAATAATGGATAATTATTGTTTATTGAAATGAGTTATCCTTAAAGCTAAAATATTAATAAAGTCTTAAATAAACGGAGAAGAGAAAATATGAAGAAAAAGTGGATTAGTATCACAATAGTTATAGCCATCACTATAGGGTTAGCTGTCTTTACATATAAGAGTTGCATAAAGAATAATGGTACTGAAGATATTATTATAAATGAGAAAAAAAAGTATGATGCATCAGAAGAAATAAAGAATGCATTAAATTTATTTAGTAGTAGTAAAAAAGCTGAGATTATAACTAATACAAAAACTTCATCTAATGTAGTGGCTTTATCCTTTGAGGGAATGAGTGATGCTACTACTATGGGGAAAATAGTAGAGTTATTAGATGAGTATGATATAAAGACAAATTTTTTTATTCCAGGTGTTAAAGCAGGAGAAGACCCTACCGCAGTAAAAAATATTAAAAAAGCTGGTCATGAAATAGGAAGTGAAACTCTTTCAGATACTAAGCATATGGAAGAGTTATCTCAGAAAGAATTAATCACTGATTTTTGCCGTGCTAATAAGGTGTTAGAAACTATAACTAATGAAAAGCCAATTTTATTAAAATGTAAATCTACTACATATACTGATGAAGTGCTATCTGCAGCCTATGCTTCAGGTAATAAGTATGTAGTTCATAGTGATCATTATCTTAGCTATCAAAGTTTTAATGATTATGGACAGGTTCAGAATTATGTAAATAAATTAGATAATGGCACAATTATTTCTATTAAACTTAATGGTGTTCTTGATGATTTTGAATATGAAACAGAAAAAGAAGATAAAAAGCCAGCTATAGATAAAGAGGCAGGTATAGATGAATCTACTATGGATGAAAAAGAAGAAATAACTGTTGTTAAAATTGTAGAATGGTTATTGAAGGCCATAGATGAGCAGGAAATGTCTGTTGTACAAGTGAATGACTTAGTAGGTATGAAAAGTAATAGTGAAACTTCATCACCTGAAAATATATCAAATAAAGATGAGCTTTATAAAGATGAAAGTTATAAAGAAGAAAATAATAGTTCACAAGGAAATAGTAAAGAAAAGAATCCTTCAGATTTAGTAAATTTTAAGGAACTAATAGAAAAAAACAATGGTAGCCTTGCCCCTAATATTTCAGAGTTTTATACTACTAAGAAAGCTTTATCTTATACCTTTAGAGGATTAAGTGATGAAGCTATATTAAATTCAGTTTTAATATCTTTAGATAAAATAAATGCTAAAGGAACTTTCTTTGTTACTAAGGATGAAATAGAAAAATATCCAGATAGAATTGCTACCATATTAAAGAAAGGCCATGAAATTGGCAATGGTGGAATAACTACTAGTTCAAGTTTACTAGACAAATCTACAGAAGAAATTTGTAAAGAAATATATGAAGTAGATAAATTATTAAGGAAGATAGGTGTAGACACAAAAGCATATATGCCTGGATATGGCTATGTAGATGCTGAGGTTCAAGAAGCTTTATCTGTTATTAATAAAATTGATGATATTAAGGGTTATGAATTATTTACTTATTCTAAATCTCCTATTAATCATAAATACAAAAACATGAATGCTGAAGAGATTGTAAGGGATTACCTTAATGTAAATACCTATATGTCATTAAGAAAAGGTGAGATTGTTTATTTTAGACTAGATTCAAATTTATTCGAAGAGAGTACTACCGTAGCAAATATTATTGAATTAATTACCGAAAATTATGTAAAAAATGGACATGCTAATAAATATAATAAAGCAACACACTCCTATAATTTAGTTGAAAAGCCCTTGAATTATTCTGTTGTGACTTTAAGTGAATTACAAAATACTATGGAGTCAGTTTCCCAATTAGGGAGATATAGGGTGCAGAGGGATAATACTAACTCATTAATGAGAAGATCTTATGAAGATGCCTTATCTATAATGAAAACTAATTATATTGGAAACAAATATGTAGATTTAAGTGATTTAAGTGAAGAAGAACAGATGTTGATGGATAAAACAGGAACTATTGATACCAATGGTGAAGATGTGATTTTCTTTACATTTGATGATTGGGGAGGAGATCCTATTGTTAATGAGATATTAGATGTACTCAATAAACATGAAGTAAAGGGAAGCTTTTTTGTAATATCAAAGTATATTGATGCTAATAGTGATGTATCTAATGCTAATCCTAATTTACTTAGAACCATTGCATTTAATGGTCATGATATTGGAAGTCATAATTATAATCATGAAACTTTAGATACAAACAAGAATGAGTTGGATATTTCTCTAGTTAAATCATATGATGTTATGGCTAATGTTATAGGCGATTTAAATTCATTAAGACCATATTTTAGACCACCAACTTTACTTGTAAAAAGGGAAGGACTAGCACAGGTATTTGAAAGTGGATTTAAATATTCTATTAATGGAAATATTTCAACTCATGATTATGAAAGTAGTTCTTCACAAGAAATTGTTGATTCACTAGAAGAAAATTTAATTAAAGGTAGAGGAAATATTATAGTAATGCACATGAATAATCAAAGTTATTATACGGCAGAAGCTTTAGATATTTTCTTAACTAATAATGAGAATGGAGTGTATGGAACAAAGTATAAAATTGCAAAGCTAAGCGATTATTTAGAAAAATAATTTTTATAACATTATGAGGAGTTTTACAAATGAGGTTGGAGATTATATGAAAAAAATAAAAAAAGATGAAACATACGATGTCCTTTTAAATCCCCGTAAAGATAGACGACTATTGTCCAATGTTCCTGATAAAGAAGAAATCAGAAACAATATTGATCGTAGAGGATATCAGGTATTAGATGAACATAAAGAAGATCCTAGTGCCTTTATAATGAGTAGGAATGCTGGAATAAGATATGTTATGAAAACGGATGTGGAAGTCACCTGTAGAAGTAGTAAGGGGAATAATAAGGTTATAGTAAAATCTTTAGATATTTCTACTACAGGGCTTTTATTAGAATTAAAAGATGAAGTACAATTAAATACAATAAGTAATGCTAAGGAAATAAAGTTAAAATTTAAAATATTACCTGGATCTATGCCTGAAGGCTATGAAATGAAGGTTAAAATTAAAGGTGAAAAGGTTAGGGATTCTATAACATCAGAAGGAAAAATTATTTGTGGAATAGAATTTACAGAGACCTTATCAGAGTATTCCAGTAGAAAAAAAGACAGATATGTACTTGTTACTTCTAGTTTCCTTTTATTATTTATTACATTATTTATTATATTAATGCGTGCGGAGAGTATTATATATTTTAGATTTAATAAATGGATATATCTGTATAGTATAATTGCAGCAGTATTTTTGCTTAGTAGATATTTATTTGGAATGTTATATAAGCCTATGCCCATAGATGTTGATTATACACCAGGTGTAACCATTATTATTCCATGCTTTAATGAAGAGGAATGGATTGAAAGAACAATTTTAAGCTGCATTAATCAAGATTATCCCATTGATAAATTAGAAGTTATAGTGGTAGATGATTGTTCTAATGATAGGTCTGTAGAAAAAATTAAAGAAACCATTGATAAATTAAGTAATGAGGCAGAGAGATTTGATACAAAATATAGATTGAAATATTTTGTGCAGGAGGAAAATCTAGGTAAAAGGGATGCTCTTAGCAGAGGAGTTAAGGAAGCTAAACATGAATTAGTTGTATTTGTTGATTCAGATAGCTTTTTAGATCCCTTTGCTATAAGAAATTTAGTTCAGCCCTTTAAAGATCCTAAAATGGGAGGAGTATCAGGAAGAACTGATGTGGCAAATACATACACTAATGTATTAACAAAGATGCAATCAGTGCGTTATTATATAGCCTTTAGAATTATGAAGGCAGCAGAATCATATTTTGATGCTGTCACCTGTTTATCAGGACCATTAGCTTGTTATAAAAAACAAATAATTCTAGACAATATGGATGCATGGTTAAATCAAAGATTCTTAGGACAGAAGGCAACTTTTGGAGATGACCGTGCTATGACTAATTTTGTGTTAAAAGGTCATCGAACAAGTTATCAAGATACTGCAATTTGTTCTACTATTGTACCTAATAAGTATAAAGTATTTCTTAAGCAACAAATGAGGTGGAAACGTTCATGGCTAAGAGAATCAATAATTGCAGGTAAATTTATGTGGAAAAAAGAGCCCTTTATGGCGGTTTTCTTTTATATGGGGGTAGTAGTTCCTATTGTAGCTCCAATAGTTGTTACATATAACTTAATTTATGTTCCCATTATCCATAAAATATTTCCAACAACCTTCTTAGTAGGAATATTGATGATGGCTTTAATGATGAGTTTTGCTCAAATGTTTCTTAGAAAAAGTACAACATGGGTTTTTGGTATGGTATTTTGCATTTATTATGAGGCAGTATTATTGTGGCAGATGCCTATTGCATGGGTAACCTTTTGGAAATCTACATGGGGCACGCGAATGACTCCTAGCGATATAAAAGCTCAAAAGAAGAAGGAGCAGAGAGCTACTTCCAGTAAGCTTAAGAAAAGAGGAGGGAAAAATAGTGAAAAGTAATACTTTTTCTCCTAAAAAGAAAGATAGGATTAAGATAGCAAGAGGTATATTACAAGGAATTATTTTAATTATATTGTTAATAGCTATTATAAAAGCTTTATTTTCATTCTCTGTATATGAGCCTTACAATTCATCTAAGCTAAGTAATAATCAAGATAGCGGGTTCATTACAGTATCATATTTTGGTGTGGATCGTACAGGAAGTGATACCTTAATAAGTACTAAAAGATTGGATGAACATCTTAAAGCATTAAAAGATAACGGATATGTAACAATTACGCAAAAGGATGTAATGGATTATTATTTAGAAGGTAAGGCATTACCACCTAAATCTTTATTTTTGTTATTTGAAGATGGAAGAAGAGATACGGCAATATTTTCTCAGAAAATCATAGAAGAATATAATTTAAAGGCAACCATGCTAACATATGCGGATAAGTTTGCAAAGGAAGACTCAAAATTTTTAAGTTCTAAGGATTTATTAGAGTTAGTAGAGAGCTCTTACTGGGAATTGGGCACAAATGGATATAGGCTTGAATACATAAATGTATTTGATAAAGATTCAAATTACTTAGGTAATTTAAATTCAGTTGAGTTTGCAGAATCAGCTTCAAATATCGAGAGAGATTATAATCATTATTTAATGGATTATATTAGAGATGAGCATAATATTCCCATAGAGTCCTATGAAGAAATGAAACAACGTATAGATAGTGACTATGAGGCTTTATCTAAAGTGTATACTGAAGAACTTAGGCAGGTGCCTAAATTATATGCTTTAATGCATTCTAATACAGGTCAATTTGGTACTAATGATAAGGTTAGCGAAATAAATAAAAAATGGATTAAAGAGTTATTTAATATGAATTTTAATAGAGAAGGTTACTCGCTAAATTCAAAAGATAGTTCAATCTATGATTTAACTAGAATTCAACCACAGTCCTATTGGTCAACCAATCATTTATTAATGCGAATTTGGGATGATACGAAGCAAGACATTGAATTTGTAGTTGGAGATAAAGAAAAAGCAAGTAAATTTAAAGAGGTATCAGGAAAAGCTGAATTTAAGGATGATACTATTATATTAACATCTTTATCAGAAGGTAAGGGTACCCTTAAACTGTTAAGTAGTGATAATTATAAGGATATTAAAATATCAACAATATTAAATGGGAATATCATAGGTTCTCAAGGTATTTATTTACGCTCTAATGAAGACCAAAGTGATAGTATATGTGTTCAGCTTATGAATAATGTAATAAGTATTATCGAAAATTCAAAAGGTAGTTCTAATGTCATATTCTCACTAGACTTAAGTAAAGATAAAGAAAAAAAAATTGATATAAGGGATGAAGGAAGCAAAAAGATTGATATAACATTAGTTAATGATAAAATTAGTTTAGATATTGATGGTACTAATGTAGTTAAAGATTTAGTTATAACTAATGAGAATCAGGGAAGTGTTTATTTAGAGTCTGCATGGGGAGAATATGGTTATAGCCAAAGGAACATTGCAGATGATGTATATGATGGTGTATTTAAAAAATTTAGGATAACTGATGTTAATGATAATGAATTGTATGATAGCTCACTAAAGGGTGTTGATAGTATAATTGATTCCTTTAGAAGTTTTACTAAAAAAATTATAGACTTGTTTATTAAATATTTATAGATTATAGAGGTGTCAAATGAATAAAAGAGCAAAGAATACTTGGATTATTATTACTTTGACTTTAATAATAAGTATGTTTCTATATGGATGTGCAAAAGAAAAAAATTCCTTGGGAAATAGCAATAAGAAAGAGGTTGTAATTGAGAATAAAAAGATATTTGATGAAAATATAGATAACTTATCAGCATGGGCTACTTATTGGGATTTAGATGTTCAGGGAGAGGTTAAGTTTTTAGATAAGCAGTTAAAGGAAGTTTCCTATTTTGCAGCTTATTTTGATTCTAACAATGAACTGATAATGCCACAGCAATTAGTAAATTACTATAATAGAACAAAGGATGAGGATTATACTAAATATCTTACTATTGTTAATGATAAAATAAATAGTGATGGAACTTCATCACTAAAGGATAAGGATCTTTTAAAGTCATTGCTCACAGATTCTACCTTAAGAAGTAAGCATGTTAAGGATATAATAAGTTTAGCATCTCAGTATGGTTTTAATGGAATAGAAATTGATTATGAACAAATTAAGGATGATATGGAATTATGGAATAATTACCTATTGTTTATTAAAGACCTATATGATGAATGTGATGGAAGTGGACTAAAATTAAGAGTTATATTGGAGCCTAATGTACCATTTGATAATCTAGAGTTTATAGAGGGTCCTACCTATGTTATGATGTGTTACAACCTTCATGGAGGATTTAGTGAACCAGGAGAAAAAGCTAATCCTCAGTTCATAAAAGAATTGATGGATAAGATGGAAAGAGTACCAGGAAGTAAAAAATTTGCCATTGCTACAGGTGGATTTAATTGGGCTTCAGATGGAAAGGTAACTTCCTTATCAGAAGAGGAAGCTAAAGATTTAGTAAAAGAATATAAAGCAAAAGAGGAAAGAGACAATAAAAGCCAATGCATAGTGTTCAAATACACTGATGAGGATGGGATTGAACATGAGGTGTGGTATGCAGATAAAAACACACTAAACTCTTGGATGCAAGTTATAAAGGAAAAAGGCTATGGTATCAGCCTTTGGAGACTTGGCGGAAATGTGTTTCATTAGTTTATAATATAGAATTTTCAAAGTAATACTATACAAAATTTCATAGGATAAAAAGAGTGATATTCTTGCAGATAATAAATTTGAAGGAATATCACTTTTTAATGTAATATTTTTGTAAGTGTAAGGTGGATAACCTAATTTATAATTATTTGACAAAGGATATTTTTAGAAACTATAATTAATATGGTACATATAATTATATATGATTAAAATAGTGTGTTAATTTTATGAAAGTATATTAGTAAAGCAGTATGCTGCAACAATATGTTTTGAATATTGAGAAAAGGTATACTCTTTGTGAAAATATACAATTAAATTTTAAAAGATAGAGCATAAAATTTTAAAACTAGATATTTAAAGACTATAAAGAGTAAATATGGGGGTATAAAGAAGTGAAATTCAACAGAAAAGATATAATCGGTTTTCTTTTTCCAGAGTTACAGATAGTTGAAACTGTAAAGGAACACGGATTTATAGCAATGCCAAATAAAAGTAATAAGGAAAAGAAAATTCAAAATACGGAACAGGTATATAATGAAGTTAGTACCTATTCTAAAAATAATCTTAGAGAAATTAATAAAACTACACAACAAATTCCAGTTAATAAACTAGATAAACAGCAGAGTGGAAATATAGCAAAATACCAACATAAAGACAATTCTAAAGTGAAGACTGATGATATAGTAGATGTATTTAGTAGTATTAGAGAAGAAATTGGAACCTTAGTTGTAGGACAAGCAGATTATCTGGATAATCTCTGCACTGCATTTAAGCGTCCATTTATAACAGGATATGACGACTTAAAACCTAAGAATGCTATTATTATTCTTGGAAATAAAAGTACAGGAAAACATAGTAGCATATCTTGTATTGCAGATATACTTAAGCAGAGGAGAATTATTAGTAGCAATAATATTTTAAAAATAGACCTTTCTTTGTATGCTACAACTTCGGATTATGGAGTATTTTTATCTGACTTATATAAATGTTTATATGGCGAATCTGATATTGTAATGTTTGATAACTGTGATAAGTGTCATTCTAGTATTATTGATGTAATAGAATCATTAACAATCACTGGTAAATATACCCTTGGTTCAAGATATGTATTTCAAAATAACAATCTTGTTGAATCAAATGGAATGCTTTTACAAAATTCAATAAGTGAGATAAGTTCAACACTGAAGTATTTTGTTTTTGTATCAGAGAAATCAGAAAATGATATGTTGAATATTTTTGGAACAAAATTTATGAATTGCATAGGAGATATACTTCATACTAAGAATTTTAATTATGATGAACTTAGAAAGATATCATTGATACTAATTGAAGATTTAAAGATAAAATGCAGTAAAAATCTTTCAACGAATATAAGCTATGAAGATGCTATTTCTGAGCTAATTATATCAAATTACAAAGTTGTATCTGGAATAAGTAGTATGAGAGATTTTGTTGATTCTAATATATATAAGCCATTAGCAGAATTTAAATTAAAAAATACCATTGAAGATAATAATGTATTTTTATCAGTTAATGATGGTGAATTAATGGTACAAATTGATGATAAGTTTATAAAGTTAATTGATATTATGCCTCAAAAGAATGTATCTGGTATTGATGATGTTAAAAAAGAATTAGAAGGTATAGTGGGGATTGAATCTGTAAAGCAGTATATTTTTGGGCTTGAAGATAATTTGAAAATTCAAAGATTACGAGAAAATGCTGGGTTTAAGGCTACTAATATTTCAATGCACATGATATTTACGGGAAACCCTGGAACAGGTAAAACTACAATTGCACGGATAGTTGCTAAATATCTAAAAGCTCTTGGAATATTATCACAAGGTCAATTAAGAGAAGTTACTAGAGCTGATCTTGTAGGTCAATATGTTGGACAAACAGCTAAATTAACCAATGATATTATAAAATCTTCTTTGGGAGGAGTTTTATTTATTGATGAAGCTTATGCTCTTTGTAGAGATAAACATGATACCTTTGGACTTGAAGCCATAGATACATTAGTTAAAGGAATTGAGGACAACAGAGAAGATCTAGTTGTTATCATAGCTGGATATAAAGAAGAAATGGAAGAGTTTCTAAAAACTAATTCAGGTTTAAAGTCACGTTTTCCAAATGTAATTAATTTTGAAGACTACACACCAGAAGAAATGTATGAAATTTCATTTATTACAGCAAGATCTAAAGGATATAAGGTTTCTGAAGATTGTAAAGAGCAACTCATAAAACTATTTGAAAAAAATCAAATTAAGGGCAAAAATGATAGTGGAAATGGTCGTCTTGCTAGAAATGTAATAGAAAAGGCTATACTTAATCAATCTAAGAGATTGATAGTAGATACTAATGCACTAATGGACTTATTATGTTACGAAGATTTTAAATTTGAAGAAGTAGGTAAGTTTGATTTAGAGGAAAGTCTTTCTAAGATTATTGGGCTTGAGAATGTTAAAGAGTTTGTGAGAACTCAATATAAGTTATTAATCGCACAAGAAAAACGTAGAAAGGCAGGAATGATTGTAGATACATCACAAGCTTTAAACATGATTTTCAGTGGAAATCCAGGCACTGGAAAAACAACAATAGCAAGACTTGTCGCAGATATGTTTAAAGAGATGGGCTTGTTAAAGTCAGGACATTTAGTAGAAACTGATCGTAGTGGATTAGTGGCAGAATATGCAGGACAAACAGCTAAGAAAACTGAAGAGGTATTTAGATCTGCTTTAGGAGGTATCTTATTTATCGATGAAGCCTATGCATTAGCAAATGATAATAGTGGTTTTGGAAAGGAATCAATAGATACCCTTGTTAAACTTATAGAAGATTATAGAGGAGAAATAATTGTTATTCTTGCTGGATACAAGAAGGAGATGGAAGAGTTTTTAAAAACTAATTCTGGTCTTCAATCTAGATTTCCACTTAATATAAATTTTCCAGATTATTCAGCAGATGAGCTATTCAAAATAACTTTAAAGATGATTAAAGATAAAGGTTTTAGGCTAGGAGATGGAGTTGGTGAATTCCTTAAGGAGGAAGTTATTCTATTGCAGAAACAGTCTAATGAACATTCTGGTAATGGACGTATGGTAAGAAATTATATTGAAGATATAATGAGAAAGCAATCAGCAAGAATTGCAATGAATGATATACCTATAAATGAAATGAATATGATCATAAGTGAAGATATACAACCTAAAGATAAATCAATAGTTAACTTTGATTTAGAAAGTGAATTATCTAAAATTATAGGACTTGAAGAAGTTAAGGAGTATATACGTAGTTTAAATGCAAGACTTAGAGTACAAAGAGAACGCAAAAAACTTGGGCTTGTAGCAGATAATACGCAGACGTTGCATATGATATTCAAGGGAAATCCTGGAACAGGAAAAACAATGGTTGCAAGAACAGTTGCAGATGTTTTATATAATATAGGTGTCATTAAAACAAATAAGTTAATAGAAACAGATAGGTCTGGACTTGTTGCAGGATATATTGGACAAACAGCAATAAAAACTAAGGAAAAAGTTATGGAAGCTATGGATGGTGTACTGTTTATTGATGAAGCTTATTCACTTTCACAGGGTGGAACTAATGATTTTGGAAAAGAAGCAATAGATACATTAGTAAAACTAATGGATGATTATAGGGATAGAATAGTTATCATATTAGCAGGATATAGTGATGACATGGATGATTTTCTTGATGTAAATGCTGGATTAAAATCAAGATTCCCTAATATAATAAAATTTGAAGACTATTCTACAGAAGAGCTTATGGAAATATCTGAAATGTTATTTAAGAGTAAAGGATATGAAATTGATTCGTTAGCCAAAGATAAACTTAAAGATATATTTGACATAGTAAGACTTGAAGCACAGTTTGGAAATGGACGCTATGTACGTAACTTGTATGAAAAAGCAGTGAATAATCAAGCAATGCGATTAAGTACAGATATGGATTTAACAAAAGAAGATTTAACTACTATAGTTGATACGGATATAGAAAGGTTGTGATGAGATGAAAAAAATTAAAAATTTACTAGGATATATAATTGCTACTATTTATTTTATTTTTCCTATGTGTTTAATTTTACTAATGCTAACGTTTATGCCAATATTTTTTTTAACGGATGTTAGTACAGTTAGAAGTTCAGGGTTTGCTGGTCAAAATACAGCAGGTTTATTTATAGGTATGTGTGGGCTTTTTACTGGAGTATCTCTTCTTGTACCACCACTAAGGAAGATGTATAGAGTATTACCATGGTTATATTCATTTGTAAAAATATTCTATGTTAATCTAATAATTCTTTGTATTGGACTTCTAATATTAAATTTTGGTTATCAAACACAAAATGATGCTCGTCATACTGTATTTTTTATTTTGATGATATTACAAGTAGTTATTTGTAGATTAGCAATGTGCATTTATTTCAAGACAAAGCCAGCAAAAACCATTAATGAGAGGTAAATTTATGAGTAATAAACAAAATAGTTTTAAAAAAAGTAATGATAAGATTAAGAAAAATTTTATGAATACAAATGAGAATATAAGTGAACAATTAAATATTCCTGAAAATCAGTATAGTGAGGCTCAAGGTGATAGTGAATGTGAAAAAATAAATGTAATTGAAGAAAATAATGATGAATTTAATAAAAAAGTTGAGCAAAAAAGAAAAGATAAGCCGTTAAAGGTTTTTGGATTGATATGTATTTCTTTTGGAATCTGTTTCCTTATTTCTGAAGGAATATCAAAAATAGATACTTCAGAATCAGCTAAAAATGCCCTTAAAAATAGAGTGTCCACAGCTATTTCAGCAGGAACTGTTCTCTTATCAAAGGATGAAAATGCTCAAGCACAGGACTATACAATTACACATAAATCTGAAGTAAAGGATACTAAAATTAGGGTTTGGGATTATGCTGGTGAGGATGGGGACTATGTACAAGTACTAGTAGATGGATCTCCATTAGGAGAAGCTTTTATGATTAGACATAAACCAAAGGAAATTATTGTTCCAGCAGTAGGTGAAGTTAAAATAAAAGGAATAAAAGACGGCGGCGGTGGTATAACCTATGCAATTAGATATGATATTAATGGAACTAGCTATTTTAATGGTACCCCTGAAGGTGAATTAAATACTTATACATTAATTAAAGAGTAAAAAGTAAAGTTGTTAAATATTAAGATTAAAATGAACCCTATAGCTTAGCGCTTTGAAAGTGTCTATTGCATAGGGTTTATTTCAAAAAATAAATCTTAGTATGTAATTTATTTTATGAAAGGTTAGTTTGAAAAGATGAAAGAAAATAACAAATATATCCAGTTTTAGTTTAGGTCTTCTCAAAAATGGTCAACGGAATTAAAGTAGAATT
>DKGY01000068.1:16432-29298 GCA_002453475.1 Clostridium sp. UBA6758
ATTTGCGTTGATAAAGTGTTTTTTTTATAATAAAATATTATATATTTATAAAATAAAAAGAAGGTATATGGAATGTTTGACTTTAAATTTGACTGGCAAGATGATTTAAATACCAATATTGAGAGAATTGATGAACAGCATAAAGAACTTTTTAAAATTGCTCGTAACATAGAACAATTATTGATAACAAAGTGTGCTACAGTAGATTCTAAAATTCTTATTGATATAATATGTGAGCTTAGAGATTATATTTCTTATAGTTTTTATGAAGAAGAGAAAATAATGAAAAAGGCTAATTACTCTAATTATGAAGAACATATAAAATCTCATGAGGAGTTAAAAAAGGTGATTATGAATATTGATCTATCAGTATTAAAGGAAAATCCTTGTGAGGAATTAAAGAAAATTAAGGATAGTATACAAGATTGGATTTTTCAGNNGTAGAATAAAACGATAATTATTATAAAAAATACAGGCTTCAACTTTCATTATGTTGAAGCCTTTTGTATAAAAGATAAAACAATGGCAGAAGAAATATTAAAGAGTCCAACTTACATCTAGAATGTAAGTTGGACTCTTTAAATTTTATTTCTTTTTACCTAAAAGGCGTATCAAGTATACAAATAAGTTAATGAAATCTAAATATAATTCTAAAGCTGCGATTATAGCAAACTTATTTGTAGTAGCAGCATCGTAACCATAATTTTGTTCATGTATTAATTTAACCTTTTGCATATCATAGGCGGTTAATGCACAGAAAACTGCAATACCAATATAATTAACTAGCATAGAGAGCTGATCAGAACCTATAAAAATATTAAATAAGCTAGCAAATAATATTCCAACAACCCCCATTATTGCAATTCTACCTACCATTGATAAGTCCTTTTTGGAGGTCATACCTATCATACTACAACAAAAAAACATAGCAGAAGCTACCACAAAAATACTTATGATAGACTCAAGACTGTAGATAGTGAATATAGCACCAAACGTAAGGCCATTTACTATGGAATAGGTTATGAACATTGCAAAAGCAGCTTGAACAGATAGTTTATTAATTTTTCTGCTTAACAAAACTACTAAAGATAATTCTATAACAATAATACCAAATATGAAAGCAGAATTACTATAGATTAACATCATCATAGAAACATTAGTAGAAATAAAGTAACCTACAGCGAAGGTAATAATTAATCCAATGGCCATATATAATAAGGTCTTATTTATAAAATTATTTTCGCTTTTACTATATGAAATTTCGTTCATAATATCACTCCTTCAATAAATATAATATATGTAATATTATACAATATATTTAGAATTAATAAATAGATTATATACATTGAAAGAAAAAATTCAGGAACTATTAATATATTTTAAAGCAATTGTAGAGGTGTTATAAGTAAAACATGAAGAAATGGAATAAACTTGGAAAGAATTTCAATGAAATGATATAATATTTATATTGATTAAAAATTGTTTAAGATATTAGAATAAGTGTAAAAATCATGAAAAATATCAAATTAGAATTATTAATATAAGAATGTTATTTTGATTGAATGGGGGATAAAAATGGATAAAATATTAATTACAGGATCAGAGGGATTTTTTGCTTCAAGGTTTATAGAATACTATAGGGATAAGTATAATATTATAGCACTTGGAAGAAATGAATTAGATATAACTGATGAAGAGAAAACTATTAAAATTATAGAAAATCATAATCCGGATTATGTAATACATTCTGCTGCAATATCAGATACTGGGATTTGTGAAAGAAATCCAGAGTCATCTTATGATGTAAATGTTAAAGGAACCATAAATGTAGCAAAGGGATGTAAAATTTCTAATAGTAAATTGATATATTTTAGCTCAGATCAGGTATATAGCAATAACAACTCCTTAGGTCCACACAATGAGGAAAGTATTTTAACTCCTAAAACAGTATATGCTTCTCATAAAATAGAAGCTGAAAAAAAGATATTAGAATTAGTAGATGATGCAGTTATTTTAAGGATCACATGGCTTTTTAGTTTGCCAGAAAGAAATAAGAAAATAAAGTCTAATATAATTTGGAATATTATAAAAGGTGATATGGAAAATAAAAAAGTAGAATTTCCGGAGTATGACTATAGGGGGATAACTTATGTATATGATTTAATAGAAGCTTTTGATAAGATACTCAAATTACCTGAAGGTATATATAATGCCGGTAGTGAAAATGATTTAGGTGCTTATAACATTGCTAAAATTGTATTTAATGAATTGAATTTAACTAGTAGAATTGAAGAACTTTTGATTAAAAATAGTGATAGACATAGAGATATAAGAATAGTTAATGAAAAAATTAAGAAATATGATATACATTTTTTATCAACGGAAGAAGCAATCAAAAAATGTATAAAAGATTTTTCCTTTAAAATATAGTAACAAAGAAAGTGTCACAAATTTGTGGCATTTTTTGTTTAGATTGAGTAATATAGATATTGCAAATCTAAATAATTGAAATAATTCTTTTAATTTACATTTACTTAAGGTAATATTAAATTAATACTATACAACATTACTAAAAAATAGAAAGTACAATATTTAAGTGAGGTGTAAAATAATGTACCTATTCCCTAAAAACCTATATACAGATGTAAGAATTGAGACAGTTATCAAAACTAAGATTGCATTAGAAAATTTTCAGCTAAAACAAAATAAAGTGAGTACAGAAAAAGGTGCAATGATTCGTATTTTTGACGGAGATAGATGGTATTATAGTGCAACCACAGAAGTTGATCATTTACAAGAAGAGATTGATAAATTGGCAAGAATGGCTATACTTAATCCTAAGATTGATGAACACCCAGTAGTAAAGAGAATAGAAGTAAATAAAGAGACATGTCTAAGATATGTAGACTGTGATATTTCTAAAATTAGTAATGATAAGAAATTAGAAATGCTTAATACTTACATTCCTATACTAAAAGAAGAAAAGGAAGTACAAGTGTCAAAAATGTTTTATCTAGATAATCATATGGTGAAGCATATTATTTCTAGTAAAGGCACAGATGTTACCTTCGATATACAAAATTGTGCTATAGCAGTAAGGTATACTATAAAAAATAACAATATACCTTATAACGGAGGAGAAGATATATATAAAATGAAGTTTGAAGATTTACCAAATCATCAAAATGAGATACTAGAAACTCTTAAAAAAGATATAAAATATAACAAAGAAGCTGTACCAGTTAAGCCTGATACTTATACATGTGTGCTGTCTCCTGTTACAACAGGTGTATTTGCCCATGAGAGTTTTGGGCATAAAAGTGAAGCGGATTTTATGATTGGTGATGAAGTGATGAAAAGAGAATGGGCTATTGGTAAACAAGTAGGCGCACCTATTTTAAACATCATAGATACAGGTTTATTAGAAGGATCAGGATACGTTCCTTTTGATGATGAGGGATGTAGAGCTAGAGAGAATTACATTATTAAAGATGGTATCTTAAAAGGAAGACTGCACAGTAGCTATACAGCAGCTCTTTTAGAAGAAGAACCTACCGCAAATGCTCGTGCTATGAATTTTGAATTTGAGCCTATTGTTCGTATGACAACTACTTATATAGGAGCTGGAAACTTAACTAAGGAGGAACTAATAGGGGAGATTAAAGAAGGAATATACATTGATGGTATAAATCATGGCTCTGGAATGACAACCTTCACCATTGCACCAAGCAGAGCATATATGATACGTAATGGAAAGTTAGCAGAACCAGTTAGAATTTCTGTAATAAGTGGTAATGTTATGAGTACCCTTTATAATATTGATGGCATTTCAAAGGATGTGGAGTTANNAAAATGGAACAACATCCACTTAGTGTAGGCTTTGGTGGTCCATATATTCGTGTTAATGGCATAGTGGTTCAATAGGAGGATAAAGGAAATGATAAAGGAATTATATAAGAAAATAATAAAAGAAACATCCTTAAATGTGACTCAAAGCAGAATTGATTCTGTAAGAAAGAAGACCATTACTAAAAGTGGATGTAGGGTATATAGCAATGGTTATATTGGAATTGCAGGCACGTTAGGAGAGCCTACAGAGGATACATGGAAAAGAGCAGAGGCCAATTTATCAGCTAAAATTCCATATATCTCTGAGCCAGAAAAAGATATGAAACGTATTAGAGATTTTAGGAAACTAAATATAAGTGATAAAGAATTTACTAGTAATATGGAAAATATTTTAGACACTTTGCATAAGGAGTATCCTGATTTTATCTTTAGTAATAAAATTAATATGGTTGAAACAGAAATATCAATGACCAATGATGCTGGACTTCGCTATATTAATTATGATAAAACTATTGACATAGAACTTTTAATAAAACATGTGGATTCCTTAAATATTTTTGATACTGTAATATTTAAACAAAGTAGATATTTAGATGACAAAACTATTTTGATAATGGCTAAGGAAATGATAGAAGGATATAGAAATAAAGTAGATCTTCCAGAAAAGAAAAAGAATCTTGTAATAGTTCAAGAAAATGAACTATTAGGAAAGATTGAAGAAGAATTAAATGGAGAGGCTATAGGTAGAGGTACATCATTATTTAATGAAAAAATGAATTTAAAAGCATTTAATGAGAAGGTTACTATATATCAAGATAGTACGGATAAGATGTTTCATACACCGTTTTTTGACATGGAAGGTGTTGTAAATGAAAATGATAAATATAATCTTATTGAAAAAGGTGTAATTAAAAGTGCTTATACTGATAAGAAAAGTTCAATAGAATTTTCTATGCCTTTAACAGGAGCTGCTAGTGGAAGCTATGATGAAGTTCCTGCTTTAAGTGGAGCTATGCTTTCTATCGAATCAAGTGGTAAAACCTTAAAGGAATTGCTGAATGGAGAATTAGCTATTCTTGTTATTGCAGCAAGTGGTGGTGATTTTACTAGTGAAGGAAATTTTGCTTCACCGGTTCAGATGGCTATGATCACTGATGGTGAGCATATTATTGGACGTTTACCTGAATTCAATATTTCAGGAAACTTATACGAAATGTTTGGAGAAGATTTTGTAGGGGTAAGTGAAGGCAAACCATTTATTGATGAGCATGTCCTAGCGATAAAAATGAAGATAAATTAGGTATAATGTAGTAAATATATATAAATCCCTCAAATCTGCACGACCACAACAACTAGTTAACTAGTTAAATATATAAATAGTTCTCTATATAACTATTTATATATTTTTATAGGGAAAATTAAATTTGAAAATATAACTTATGGAGGATGAAATGGATAAAAAGATACTTATAGGAGAAATGGCTAAGATTCACAACATATCAACTCAAACCCTAAGGTATTATGATTCTATTGGGTTACTTAAGCCTAGACATAAAGATGAAGAGAATGGATATAGATATTATGATATTGAACAGTTCGCTCAACTTGACTCTATTTTATTTTTAAAAAAGCTCGGAATGCCCCTTAAGGATATAAAAAAGTATTTTTCAAATAGAAATCTTAAAATACTAATTGATCTCCTTAATAAGAAAGAGAAGGACATAGATGAGGAAATTGAACTTTTAGAAAGATATAAAAAGAGTATCTCTAAAAAACTTGAGTTTTTGGAAGAAAGTATAGAAGAAGCTAGACTTGAAGAGTGTGAAATAGTTGATTTAGAAGATCGAGATATAATATATATTTCTTTAAATGATAGAACAGATATATATAGTGTAGAATATGGAATAAAAGAATTAAGTAATAGATTGGGAGATAATCTTTGTTTATTTGATGGAAGAATAGGAGCTTTTATCTCACAAGAAGATATCTTAAATAAAAAGTATATTACCTTTAGAGATATTGCTTTAATTTTTGATCATGGCATTTTTAACCATAAAAATATAAGAACTTTGCGTAAAGGAAGATATGCAAGGATAATTTATAGAGGACTCTATGATTATGCAGAAAGTTACTTTAATAAGCTTATAAATTTTATGGATATAAATGGACTAGAGAGTGTTGGAGATGGCATAGTTCTTACCATAACTGATTCAGCTTTTTCTTCAAAGGAAGAAGAGTATTTAACAGAAATACAAATTCCTTTAAAATAGGCTATTGACATTATAGTCACTATAAGGTTTAGAATATTAACTTGTGAGGGATAAGAGTGTAACATTAATTACACATCAGATAAATTATTTTAAGTAGGTGATATTATGAACTTTGTAGAATTAACAGAAATGAGATTAAAAAAATTATTAATAAAATTTTTATTTCCTAGCATATTAGCTATGCTAGCAACTTCAGTAAATATTCTTTGTGATACCATATTTATAAGTCAAGGAATTGGAAAAGAGGGACTCTCGGCTTTAGGAATTGCTATACCTATATATAATGTATATAATGCAGTATCACTTCTAATAGGAATGGGAGGAGCTACCTTATACTCTATTAATATGGGTAAAAAGAACAATAAAAAAGCAAATGAGGTCTTTAATACATCCATTTTTGTAGCAATTATAATTGGGTTAAGTATTTCTATTTTTGGATATATTTTTTCAAAGGATGTTGCTATAATGTTTGGAGCTTCACAACAAATATTAGGGCTTTCTGATGAATATCTAAAAATAATATTATTATCAGGGATAAATTTTATATTATCGGGAGTTTTACAAGCATTTATAAGAAATGATGGTGCTCCAAAGCTTTCTATGATTGCCGGAATTACTGGTAACATGTTTAATGTGGTTTTTGACTATGTATTTATTTTTGTACTTGATATGGGGATGAGAGGTGCTGCCATAGCAACTGCTATAGCACCAATGGTAACTTTAATAATTATAGCTACTAAATTTATTAAAAAATCTGGACATTTTAGATTCAAATATAACTTAATTAAGATTCCATATATTACAAACATTTTCAAGGTAGGAATATCAAGCTCATTCATTGAGGTATCTGGAGCTATCGTTATAATACTGTTTAATTATATTTTAATAGATATGATAGGGGAGATTGGAGTGGCCGCTTACAGTATTATTAGTAACATTGCTTTAATTGGAGTTGCTATATTATCTGGAATAAGCCAAGCTATTCAGCCAATAGTAAGTGTTAATTTTGGAGCTGAACATTATGATAGAGTAATTAAAACTAGAAAAGCAGCTCTATTTATTGCATTAGCCTTTGGAGTATCGTTTTTCTTAGTAGGAAATATCTTTACAAGAGAAGTAATTGGCTTTTTTAATAACTCAGACTTAAAGCTTATTGAAATTACAGCTAGAGGTATGAAAATATATTTCTCAGCATTTATTTTTATGGGAATTAATATGGTTAATATATCATTTTTCCAAGCAGTTAATCATGCCAAGATATCAAATACAATGTCTATAATAAAGAGCTTTGCATTAGTGTTAATTAATTTATGTATTCTTCCGAAAATATTCGGTATAGATGGGTTATGGTCTACCATACCAGTTGCAGAATTTATTACTTTGTTTATTGGATTATTCATAGTAAAATATAATATAAATAACTTAAAATACAATGTGTAAGATAGTTACACTAATTAATAGTATATGTATAATAAATTAATATGATTAAATTAGAATAGGGTAGTATAAGATTTTGAAGATCATTTTATTTCGGACTATTGTATTATAAAATAAAATTAAAATCAAAAGTTACAGCAGATGGATTTGCTTTGTGCATATTTATCTGCTGTATTTTTATACCTAAATATAGATACGAATTTAAAATTTTTGGAAAAAGTACTTCACATGTCGTAGTAATTATGATATATTATAATTACTACGATAGACAAAGTACATTAGACATAGTAATTGCATAATATATACTAAAGATATAGTTATCTATAAAATAAGTAAGTAGTAGGTAAAGAAAGGAGGATAACATTTGATAAGTAGCGATGTTATTAGGGGATACAATGATACTATAATTCTTTTCACTCTCCTAGATAGGGAGTCTTATGGATATGAGATATCAAAAACGATAAAAAGACTATCAGAGGAAAAGTATATTATAAAAGAAACTACATTATACTCTGCATTTACACGGTTAGAGAAAAATGGATATATAGAATCTTTTTATGGAGATGAGACCTTTGGAAAGAGAAGAACTTACTATAGAATCACACAAAAAGGACGCGATTACTACAAAGAAAAATGTGAAGAATGGAAGGTTATTAAAGAGGTAATGAGTAAATTTATAAAGGAGATGGAGAAGTATGGAGACCATTAGAAATTATTTAGATAATATTTTTTCAAGTTTACCAAAATCAGAAGAAATTATAAAATTGAAAGAAGAATTACTTTCAAATATGGAGGAAAAGTATAGGGAGCTTAAAGAAAGTGGAAAGACAGAAAATGAAGCTATTGGAATTGTAATTTCTGAGTTTGGAAATATTGATGAGTTAATAATGGAATTGGGAATTGAAAATAGAAAACCAATAGAGAGTATTCATACTGTTACCATGGAAGAAGCAGAAAATTACATGAGAGATAAAGTTAAATATGGTAAGTTGATTGCTGTTGGTGTTATATTATGTATATTAGCACCAGCAATGCTAATGTTTACTCATAATATTATAATAGGTGGAGTATTTAGTACAGAAATTAATGTGGAAACTTTAGAAGGACTCAGTGTTATCCCATTATTTATTTTTATAGCTATTGCTGTAGGCCTATTTATCTATGCTGGTACTCAACTTGACAAGTATAAGTATTTAGAAGAAGATTTCATATGTCCACTAGATGTGCAGCAAAGAGTAAAAGTTAAAAAAGAAGAATTCTCATCCAACTTTACTAAATTAAATATAATTGGAGTTACACTTTGTGTACTGTCACCTGTTGCGTTAATTGGTATATCAGCAATTGGAGGATATAATGACGACATAATATCTACTTATGGAGCAATTGTACTATTAATAATGGTAGCTATTGCAGTGTTTATATTTATAAGAGTTGGAAATATAAATAATAGTTATAATGCACTTTTACAAATTGAAGAATATTCATCAAAAGGTAAGGAAAATAATAAAGTTACAGGTGATGTTGCATCAGTTGTATGGCCAATTGCCACAGTCATATTTTTGATCTGGGGTTTGGGATTTGATGGATGGGATATTTGTTGGATTGTATTCCCTATTACTGGAATACTCTTTGGAGCTTTTAGTGGATTATATGCATTAATAAAGCGTAATAATAAAAGATAAATTAGTATAATAGCTAGTCAAGAATTTAAAGTTTGACTAGCTATTATACTTTAAGCATTGTATATTATTAGAGATATATTGAAAAACTATAGTCAAGGGTATCTAAGATTTTTTTCTTTGTTAATTAATTCATAATTTATACTGGAGCTAACTCTCCAGTGATGGAATCCATAATAAAACCATATACACTAATATCCTTTGGTATAAGAGGATGTTTTGTAATAATATCTACTGTTTCAGCTACTGAATTATTAACGTTATCAAATCCACTTAACCATGAATCAAAGTCAACTCCGAAGTATTTTACTAAATTAATTTGTTCTTCAGAAATATTTCTATGTTTCATTTTTGCAATGATTTTTTCACTATTCATATGTTGTGCGCCACAGTCTGTATGGCCAATTACAAAAATTTCTTCAACACCTAAATCATATATAGCTACTAGTAAGCTACGAGCTACACTTCCAAAGGGATGAGATATCGAACCACCAGCATTTTTAATAATTTTTACGTCGCCATTTTTAAATCCAAGGGCAGCGGGAAGTAGTTCCGTTAGCCGAGTATCCATACATGTAACTATGGCTATTTTCTTATCTGGATATTTGCTTGTAATATACTTTTCATATTTTTTATTTTCTACAAAGTCCTTATTGTATTTCAAAATTTCATCTACCATATTTTCACGTCCTTCAATATAAGTATTATAAAGTGTAAAAGTAAATTTAAAGATATAGTTAAATTAAAAATAAAGTTAATAATAGTAAACAATTATTTAAATAAAATCTATTAAATAGATTTTATTTTAAATACGGACTAAATACAAGGATTTTCTAATTTTTTATATAATATAAAAAGTAAATTTAAAATATATTTGAAAATAATATAATTAATAGTTAATTATAGAAATGTATAAATTATTTATAATAATTACAAGGTAATTATCTATAATGGAACATATTAACAAGAATATATTTATATGTTATAATATTATTTAGAGTATATCAATTATTTTGACAATTCATTAGTGGTATGATTTCTACAACTATTATAGAGTATATTACAAGTTTTATTATGGAAAATTGTTTAACACAAGATGGTGGGATTATTCTGAGTATAAATTTAGCATTAGAGGGAGAGTTTGTTTAAAGAACTCTGTTTTATTTTGAGTTCTATGTATTGTACTTATTGATGTTATACATCGCTAAATGGATAATTTTGTAGATGAAATGCCTACAAAAGTAGTTCATTTATTAACTACTGGTATTATAATATTTGTGCTAGCAGGCATGTTTATATCTGTAAATTCTATAATAAATCTTAATACTAAATTAGAAGAAATTCATTATATTAAAGAGCAAATATGGAATAAGTTATGTGAAGAAGGTATGCATTAGAAGTATTGTCTTTAAATTAACTTGCAAAGGAGAATGATAATGTTTGTTTCAAAGGAAAATGAAAATGGTAAAAAGAGTAAATTATTTTTGCGGTTGAAAAATTCTACAAGAGCTGATGTTATTAATATTGCATGGCCTGTTCTTTTAGAGCTTCTTATGGGATCACTTTTTGGAATGGTAGATATGATGATGCTTGGAAGAATGGGGAATAGTTCATTAGCAGCAGCTTCTGTATCTGCTGTAGGTATGACAAACCAACCATTATTTATTGGGTTGTCTCTTGTACAGGCTTTAAATGTTGGTGGAACAGCAATGATTGCAAGATACTTAGGATCTAATAGAACTGAAAAAATAGAAACTACTTTAAAGCATGTAATATTATTAAGCTTGATAATGTTAGCTATACCTATATCAGTACTAGGAATAATTTTTACAGTACCTATTATAAAATTTATGGGAGCAGCAAGTGATACTTTACAAGCAGGTGAAAGCTATTTTAGAATTATTATGATTGGATTTATATTTCAATGTTTTAATATGTCAATATCTGCAGCACTAAGGGGTATTGGTGAAACGAAAACACCTATGAAAATAAATTTAAGAGCTAATTTTTTTAATGTTATTGGCAATGCAGTTCTTATATATGGTCTTTTTGGGCTTCCTAAACTTGGTGTTACTGGAGCAGGAATATCTACTGCTATATCTAATGTAATAGCAAGTATACTTTTATTTAGGTATATTATAAAAGGTAAAAGTATAATTAAATTAGATATTAAAAAACCGTTTAGATTTGATAAAAATATTGTATATAATCTACTAAAGATAGGGGTACCAGCTTCTCTCGAGCAGTTAGTTTTAAGAGTTGGAGTACTTATGTTTGTAAGGATAGTTGCAGGACTGGGAACTGTAGTTTATGCATCACATCAAATATCATTAAATATATTGAGTCTTTCTTTTCAACCAGGACAAGCTTTTGGTATTGCAGCTTCATCCTTGGTAGGTAGAAACATAGGAGCTAAAGAACTTTCAAAGGCTGAGAGTTATGCCAAGGAAACAAGAAAGATTGGTTCCATGATATCTACTTTTATGGCTATAATTTTCTTCTTTATGGGTCCACAAATTGTAGGTTTATATTCAAATGACCCTAGGATTATACAAAATGCGTCTGTAGCTTTAAAAATAATAGCATTAGTCCAACCATTTCAATCATCACAACTTATATTAGCAGGAGCTTTAAGGGGAGCAGGAGATACTTTCTGGCCATTAGTTGCTACATTTGTTGGAGTATTATTAATAAGAGTTGTACTAGCTCATTTGTTTGTAAATATACTTGGATATGGATTAGCAGGAGCATGGATGGCTGTATTTATGGATCAATTCGTAAGGTGGTTCTTTGTTTATATGAGGTTTAGAACAGGAAAGTGGAAATATATAAAAATAAGATAGATACACATATACACTATGAAGGTAATTTTACATAGATACCTTTAAAGTCTTAAATAGATAATATCATCTAGAGGTTTATTTTAGTTTGTATGATTAGAGTATAATGTGGTAATGAATAAATTATAAGTTAAGAGGGAAAGTATGGAGGAAATAAAGAGGTTATTTGATTTAAATATAGGACTAGTATTAGCAGGTGGCGGTGCAAAAGGCGCCTATGAGGCAGGGGTATTTAAAGCTCTTTGGGAGTTAGACATAATAAGAAGAGTTTCCGTTGTATCAGGAACATCTATTGGTACAATAAATGGACTGCTATTATCTATGAATGACAATAGCATAATGGATAAAAGTTGGTCAAGTCTAACTTATTCTAGATTTATTAATCATGAAAATTTGGCAAGAGATTTAAAGATTTCTCAGTTAATAAAAAAAGCTAAGAATATAGGTAAGGAGCAAAAGTTTAATGAACTACTTAAGGTAAGTGATATAGGCTTGCTTTCTCAGAGTGGTATACGCCGATTTATTGAGGAGTATGTTGATCTCAAAGTAATTAAAGAATCAAGAAAAACTCTTTATGCATGTGCATATAATATAGACCTGAAAACTCCTGAGTATTTTCGATTGAATGATTATGACAATGAGGCACTTATAGATATTGTACTTGCGTCCTGTGCAGTACCATTTATTTTTAAGCCTATAAATATAAATGAGTATAGATATGCAGATGGAGGTATAAATAGCCCTAAATATGCTTATCAAAATACAGATAATGTACCAATAGCTCCTCTTAA
>DKGY01000068.1:29319-58633 GCA_002453475.1 Clostridium sp. UBA6758
TATAGTTGTACATTTATCTTATAAGCATAAATTAGATAGAACAGGATTTGAAGATTGCAATATTATTGAAATATATCCGTCTATGCATTTAGAAGCAGTAAGTGGAGTAGGTACAGTTAATATAAGGCAAAGTACATTAAATGAACATATAAATCTAGGATATCGGGATGGACTTTCAATATTATCACCTATGATAATAGATATGATGAAGGGAAAACCACTAAAGAATTTAATTGAAAAACATGTAGAATATAACAAAGAATTACTCAATAATAATCATGTATTTTAAGATATATGGTATCATAGATTTCCATAGATATTGGAAGCTATGATACCATTTTAAAGTTTGGAATTTATTCTATAAAGTTATATTTTATTCCCAATAGGTAGTAGCTAAGGTCAAATCCTCTCCATCTTCATTTATGATGTCATGAGTGCACATATATCCAGTTTGTGATTTTTCAATTTTCGTATGAACTTTTATTCTATGACCATAATAGGTTTCTTTTTTATATACTACTGTAATCTCACGCATTTCATAATTTAAAGCAATATCTAATGGGATAGATTCAATTATCCAACTTACATATTTTACATTATTAACATGTTGATTAGTGTCTATATCACTATACCTTATATCAAAGACCTTTTCATTGTCCCAACTATCTAAAGGCTTCAAAGATGAATGAGTAAAGCGTTCAGTTTCATCTTTAGATATATTATATGCCTTATACATATCATCACTTACTTTTACAGGTCGTCTTTTAGTTGTATCAACTAAGAGCCATATAGAACGTCCATCTACTATTAAGTTACCTAAACTATCTTCAATATAGTTTGTTCTATATGCATAATATTTATAGAAAGAATTTGCTCTTGTAGATACTTTTACTTCATCATCATACAAAGGGTATCTATTTATTTTTATATTCCATTGAGTTAGTATCCATCCTTTATTATTTGCTATTAGGTAGTCTACACCAACACCACGTCTATCAGATTGTACAGAACATATGTCCATAAGATAATTCATTATAGTGGAAATTAGAGCTCTTTTTTTGGCATCTACTTCATAATAGTGTACATCATAATTTTTACTAGTTATTAAACTCATGCTATTCCTCCTATGGCGATAATCAATTTTACTAAGGCATATGAATATTTTACCACAAAGTTAGGGCTAATTTTACATTTATAATTAAACTAATCTGTAAATATTATTTTCTCTTTGAGGAATATTAAATTCTACCAGGACTCTTCTTTAGTACAAAAATCATTCTGTGCAAAGTAACTATTGCATATGAATAGTTGATAAAATAAACTGTTTATATAGTAGATTTGATAGTCTAGAATTATGTGTTGATAATTTAAATAAGTGGGTGAGGGGAAATAGTTATGATAGAAAAGATAAAATATTGGGCAAAAAAGTTAAAAACATATATAGATATTTTGTATCTTGTATATAAAAATAGAAGAACACCATGGTATGCAAAGGTAGTAGTAGCAATAACTGTAGGATATGCCTTTAGTCCAATAGATTTAATACCGGATTTTATACCTATTTTTGGATTTTTGGATGATGTTATCTTATTACCCGTTCTCATTTGGTTATCTTTAAAGCTCATTCCAAAAGAAGTTATAGAAAGTTGCAAACTTGAAGCTGAAAATATTTTTAAGGAAGGAAGACCTAAAAATTACATAGTTGGTGGAATCATTATATTAATATGGATATTAATAGCATTAATTATAATAAATAAAAGTTTGTTATAGAAATATAAAAATCGACTTTTATTAAGGAAGATATAGGTAGGTGGAATATTAACTAAAATATGATTAGAGTATTCAATATGATGAATTGGAACTTTATAGATATACGTAGTATAATTAGAGTATCTTATAGTAAACTGGGAAGGAATGGATAGAAGCTGTGATTGATATAAAGCTTGAAACATTTATTACTGTGGTTGATACAAAGAATTTTACACGGGCTGCCAGCATATTAAATATGACTCAACCTGCAATTTCTCATCACATAAAGCTTTTAGAGGAATATTACAATGTGAAGTTATTAGAGAAAAAGAATAAGAACATGGAGCTTACAGAAGCAGGAAAGATATTGTACAAGTATGCCTTAGAAATTGATAAAATAAGTAAGTTAGCAAAAAAACACCTTTCAAATGAATCATCTATTATAAAGAGATATAATGTAGGTGCAACTCTTACAATAGGGGGGTATGTGCTTCCACCTATCATAGGAAATTATAAGATGAATAATAACAATATAGATATAATACTTCAGGTAGAAAACACGGAGAATATAATCCAAAAACTCTTTAGTGGTGAAATTATATTGGGTGTTATAGAAGGTCCATTTGATAAAAGTAAGGTTATATATGAAAAATTTAAAGATGATGAACTAGTATTTGCTAGTTCAAAGAACCATGAGATTGCTAAGAAAAAGAAAATAACAATAGAGGAGATTCTTTCAGAAAAACTTATACTAAGAGAAAAAGGGTCTGGAACAAGACAGATATTTGAAGATTATATGGCGCAGCAAGGANNCTTTGAACCTAAAAATATTACTCCTTATATGGAAATTGGAGATATAACAGCGATTTTGTCTTTAGTAGAATCTGGGCTTGGAGCAACAGTGGTATCAAAGGAAGCACTAAATTCAACATTGATGAGTAAAAAATTTAAAGCTTTATCAATAAAAAATATGAAAATGAAAAGAGAATTTAACTTTATATATTTAAAAAGCTCGAATATGGATTTTATAAAGAACTTTATTGAATTTTGTAAAAACCAATGTGATGATTCTGAATTAGAATAGAATATATTCTAATTCAGAATCTATTTTTAATTTAAATTATTACAAGTATAAAGAATCTTTATTTAACTATAACTAATCTTAAGTTCACTTTGTAAAATAACAGAGATATAATAAATATGAAAATATTACAAAGATATGATAAGTCGGCAGAAAGATTAGAAATTAGAGTATCAATACAATAAAATAAAGAGGGGTAGTGAGGGTAATGGCAATAAACGCATCATCAGAGGAAAAATCAAANNATTAAAGGGGCAAGGATTTCTTCCACAAAGAGATGGAATACACTTTGCTTGTAGGGTAATTACTGAGGATGGAAACTTAAATTCAAAGGAAACAAGAAAACTTTCTGAAATAGCTGAGAGATATGGAAGAGGATATATGAGTTATACTACAAGACTTACAGTAGAAATTCCATGGATAAAGTTTGAAGATATTCCAAAGGTAAAAGAAGAGCTTAATGACGCAGGATTAGAGTCTGGAGGAACAGGTCCAAGAGTTAGACCAATAGTATCATGCAAAGGAACCGTATGTATATTTGGACTTTTAGATACACAAAAATTGGCAAGAAACATACATGAAAGATTTTATAAAGGATATTACGATGTACTTTTGCCACATAAGTTTAAAATAGGGATAGGTGGATGTCCAAACAACTGTATAAAGCCAGACTTAAATGATTTTGGCATAATGGGTCAAAGAGTACCAGATTGTAATGAGGATTTATGTTCTGGATGCAAAAAATGTTCAGTGGAAGAAGCTTGTAAAAAAGGAGCAGCAAAGGTCATTGATGGAAAGCTTCAAATAGACAGGGAGAAGTGCACAAACTGTGGATTATGCATAGATAAATGTCATTTTGATTCAGTAGAATGTAAAAAAGAGGGCGTAAAACTATTTATAGGTGGAAAATGGGGTAAAACGCCAAGACGTGGTGAAGCACTGGAGGGTATTTATTCCTATGATGAGGCTATGGATATAATAGAAAAAACAATTTTGTATTACAGAGAAAGTGGAAAAACTGGAGAAAGATTTGGAGATATGGTAGATAGAATCGGATTTGAAGAAGTTTCTAAAGGAATATTAGGTAATGAAATTCTCCAAGAAAAAGAAGAAATATTAAAAGCAGAGGTTCACACTAAAAGAAGCTATTCCTGTTAGTTAAGATATAGAAAATAAAAATATAAGCTAGGTGTAAGTTAAAATACTTTTACCTAGCTTGTTTTTATTATTGTAGATTATTTAATAAAAATTTAAGTTTTTCTCTTAAGTCTAATACTTTATCTATAGAAAGACCAGCACTACAGAACATTTTTTTAGGTATTTCTGAAGCTTTATCCTTCATTAATAACCCCTTTTCTGTTAGTTTTACATATACATTTCTTTCATCTTAAGAATCTCTTATTCTCTGTATTACATTTAAGGATTCAAGTCGTTTTAATACAGGTGTAAGGGTTCCAGAATCCCAATAAAGTTTCTTGCCTAACTCTTTTACAGTTATATTATCTTCTCGCCAAAGGACTAAAAGGGTAATATATTGAGTGTAAGTAATACCGAGGTCATCTAGTAAAGGCTTATAACTTTTTATTACAGCCTTTGAAGAAGCATACAAAGCAAAATATAGTTGATTATCTATATATAATTTTTCATAGTTCATATTAAAAACCTCTGACTTATAGAAGTTTTTCTATTTCTTGAATCATATCCATAGGTTCTACAGGAGACTCAAATCTATCTACTATATTTCCATCTCTATCTATTAAGAATTTAGTGAAGGTCCACTTAATACTATTACCTATAATATACTCAGGATATCTTTCTTTTAAGATGTTATCTAGTAGTCTTCCGCTAGCAGTGCTTAGGTCAAAACCTTCGAAAGGTTCAGAACCACTTAAAAATTTAAATAGTGGATGAGCTGTTCGTCCTTTAACATCTATCTTTTCAAATAATGGGAAGGTAACACCATAGTTTAACTGAAAAAATGCTTTTACATCATTGCTATTACCGGGTTCTTGTTCAGCAAATTGATTACAAGGGAAGCCTAAAATTTCTAGCACCATGTCATTATATTTTTTATAGATATTTTCTAAATCAGAATATTGAGGTGTAAATCCACATTTGCTAGCTGTATTTACAACTACTAAAATTTCACCTTTGCACTTTTCTAAAGTAACATCTTATCCATCAATAGTTTTAACTTTAAAATCATAAATATTCATATATTTATCTCCTTTCAAAATGGTTGTGTAGTGCGAAATAGAATAGTTAACAATTGAATTATGTGAAATTAAATCTTTTAAAATGATAGCGATGCAGAATCTTAATTATGTCAATATGAAAATAAATTAAATTTAATAATTACTGCATAAAATTTATATTAAAAAACTATTATTATAGTAGTAATTTTAAAAGAAGAATGATTATGGGTAATTTTTAAAATGAAAAAAGTATAAGTGGAGATTTACAAGAAATTAAAGGTAATATTAAAAAAACTATTCAAGATAATTTTATTGAGATAAAAAATTGACTAGTCACTTAAATTCAGATCAAATTCTACAACTGCATCTGAATAAGTTCAAAGAAACCTATAATTTTCACTATAATACTTTTAACTGTACAAATGTAACCATAAATAGTGAAACTAAACTTACAGATGTAGAGCTAGAAAAAATAATTAATGAGAGAGAAAGCTTAATATCATCTATGTTTAAATACAGGATGAAGCCTTTAGAAAACTTATCCTTAGATGAGATATTAGAAATTTATAAGATTATTCTAAATAAGTAGGTTTAAGGGGGGATTATGGATATTAATATAAGAAGAGAATTAGGAGAATGCAGCTGTTGCAAGTATAAGAATGAACATATAAAAGCTATAGAAGAATTGGCTATATCCTATACTAAAAGAGCAATTGAAGAAGTACAACAAGGTAAAAAGGGAAAAATTAATGCTATATGGCTAGAGATATCAGGGTGTTTTGGAGAAGTTATTTCTCTGTTAAATGGAGATGAACCAGACGTGGTCTATATGCTAAAGGAATTTGTTAATATGATTTTCTTTGGAAGTATAAATGGAGATGAGGGACAGGAAAGCTATGAGAGAATATTTGATATTTTAGATACTGAATATATATTTTTAGTTTGTGGGGCAGTACCTTTAAGAGATAATGGTCTATTCACTACTGTAGCTACTTATAATGGAAGAAAAATAACAGCAATGGAGGCTGTAGAAACAATAGCTAAAAATGCTAAATACATTATTTCAGTGGGAACATGTGCTTGTTATGGAGGACCTACTGCAGCAAGACCTAATGTATCTAACGGAGTTAGCATATCAGAGTTTTTAAAAAGAGATGATATTATTAGAATACCAGGTTGTCCGGCTAATTNNCTGTTTGGACTATGGGAATATTGGGTTACATTACATCCTATGGTATGCCAGAAGTTGATAGTGATGGAAGACCAAAGGCTTATTATGGAGAGACAATTCATGATAATTGTCCAAGAAGAAGATTTTTCGATGATGGAATATTTGCTAAGAAATTTGGAGATCCAGAATGTTTATTTTCTTTAGGTTGCAGAGGTCCAATAACCTATGCATATTGTCCTATAAGCCGATGGAATGGTACTGATAATTGGCCTATAGGGGATAATACTAATTGTATAGGATGTGCAGGACCTAAATTTCCAGATGGAATGGAGCCTTTTGTAAAATATGGAGGGGTTTAATTATGACTAAGATAGTAATTGATCCATTGACTAGGGTAAGTGGGCTTTTAAATATAGAAGTAAATATAGTTAATAATAAGATTGTAGATGCAAAAAGTAGTGGAAGTCAGTTTAGAGGATTTGAGGAGATGTTTAAAAGTAGGTATCCCTTAGATATTATAAGGCTTGCTCCTAGGGTATGCGGAATTTGTTCTACTCATCATGCTGTAGCTGCTACCTTATGTCTAGAAGATGCAATGAAAGTTGAACCTGACTTCAATGGAAAAGTAGTTAGAGATATCGCTAACGGATTTGAATTTTTGCAGAATTATTTGAGACACATATATTTTTTCGTATTTCCAGATTATGTAGATATAGTTCATATAAATCCGTTGTATAAAACAGAAAGTGCTAAAGCTGCTGATTACAGGTTATCTAGAGAGGATACAAAAAGAATAAATGAAGATTACTTAGGGGCAGTAAAGTATAGTAGAGAAGCTCATAGAGGTGTAGCTGAATTAGTTGGAAAAGTTCCTCATTGTCATGGTATTTTTGTAGGTGGCACAACTACCAATATTGATATACCACAAATAGAAAACATTAAATATAGTATAAAAGTAATAAAAAATTTTATTGTAGATAAGCTTATACCGGATGTATATGCTATAGCAGCTACCTATGAAGATTATTTTAAAATTGGTGGTGGATATAAGAATTTTATGAGTTATGGATTATATGATAATTATTTACATCCAATTAAAATGGTATCAACTGGAGTAATGATAAATGGAATTAGAGAAGAATTTAAGTCTGGCAACATAACTGAAGATATTTCTAAAACTTGGGTAGAATCAGATTCTCAAACTATAATACCAGGAGAAGACAATAAAATCACCTATAATCCATATAAACCAGAAGCATACAGTTGGGTTAATGCACCTAGATATAAGGGAAATCCTATGGAGGTTGGAGCATTAGCTAGAATGACTTTAAGTGGTGACTATAGTGGGGGAGTATCTACTATGGATAGAATAATTGCTAAATCAATAGAAGCTAAGAGACTATGTGAAGCTATAGAGGGATTAATAGATTTATTAAAGCTAAAAAAGGCTTATCAAGAGCAATGGGAAATGCCTGAGGAAGCAAGAGGCATTGGATTAGTAGAAGCAGAGAGAGGAGCCCTAGGACATTGGTTGTCTATTACAAATAAGCTAGTCCATCACTACACTTTAATACCACCTTCAGCTTGGAATTTATCACCTACTGACAACAGAGGAATAAAAGGACCTGTAGAAGAAGCATTAATAGGAACAGAGATAAATGACATTGATCATCCAGTAGAAATAGGACGTATAGTTAGAAGCTTTGATCCATGTCTAAATTGTGCTGCTCACATAACTAGTGATAAATATGAGCCTATAACAATAAATATAGTATGATAAAGATTTTTGCCATAGGAAATATTATTTTAGGTGATGATGGTATAGGAGTAAAGATAATGGAGTCTATAGGGGACCAAATCGAAAGCTATAGCAAAGATGTGAAGGTATTAATAGTTGGAATTGATTATGTATATTATTTAAATGGAATTAATAAGGAAGATACTGTTATTCTAGTAGACAGCACCTACTTTGGAATTGAGCCTGGTAGGGTTTCAGTATTAAATTTAAAGGAATGTGATAAATTTATTAGCCCTTGCAGAGATATGCATAGTGAGAATCTTTTGAAGGTTTTAAGAGAGGAATATAGAGAAATTCCTGGATATTTAGTTGGTATTGAAGTGGAAAAGGTGAATTATTCCTTAGAATTATCTAAAACTTTAAAGAATAATTTTTCTGAAATTACTAAAGAAGTATTTAGGGAAATTAAAAGGATAATTGGTGATATAGATGCATGAAATTTCAATAATTAATTACGTTATAGATATGGTAGAAGAGCAGTGTATGATGAATAATATAACTAAGGTAGAAAAAGTAATTTTGCAAATAGGAGAATTTTCTTGTACAGATAATTCCTCCATTGATTTTATTTTTAAAGAAATGAGCTTAGGTAGTTGTTGTGCGGGTGCAAAACTTATTATAGAGAAGTTACTAAGTAAGGCATATTGTAATAATTGTCATAAGGAATTTCCGTTGAAGATTACAAATAGAAGGTGTCCTATTTGTAATCAGATAAGTAATGAAATAACTGCAGGTTATGAAATTTTGCTTTACAGAATAGAAGGAGAATAAGGTGATTAGAAAAGGAATTACGGTTAAAGGGACAGTTCAAGGTGTAGGATTTAGACCTTTTGTATATAGAATAGCTATAGAAAATCAACTATCAGGTTGGGTTAATAACACAAGTAAGGGAGTGGTTATGGAAATTCAAGGAGATGAAGTAGGTATAGAAAACTTTTTAGCCAACCTTAAGGAAAAAGCTCCTGAGTTAAGTAGTATTGAAGAAGTACTAGTTGAGAATAAAAAAAGCCTAAAGGATTATAAGGAGTTTCTTATAGTAGAAAGTACAGAGGAGAATGGAAGGACTTTAATTTCTCCAGATATAGCTACATGTAAGGAATGTGAAAAAGAGCTAAGGGATAGTAACAATCCAAGAAGATATTTATATCCTTTTATAAATTGTACAAACTGTGGTCCTCGATTTTCAATAATAAAAGGCACTCCCTATGATAGAAGATATACTTCTATGGATAATTTTACTATGTGTGATAAATGCAAGGAAGAATATGAAAATCCTAATGATAGAAGATTTCATGCAGAGCCTACCTGTTGTTCTTCTTGTGGTCCAACAGTAATTCTATTAGATAATAAGGGTAACCTTATAAAATCTAAAGACGAATTTGAAAGTGTGAGAAAGTATTTAAGGGAAGGAAAAATAATTGGTGTTAAGGGCATAGGTGGTTTTAATCTTGTTTGTGATGGAAATAATGAATTAGCTATAGAAAAACTAAGGGTTAGAAAAAACAGACCAGATAAGGCATTAGCTCTTATGATGAAAGATATAAATGTAGTAGAAAAATATTGTTATGTAAATAGTGAAGAAAAAGAAATTTTAACAGGAAATAAGAAACCCATATTGCTTTTAAAGAAAAAGAGCAATAAATTACCAACTAATATTTCCTTTCGTAATAAAAGACTCGGAGTATTATTGCCCTATTCTCCCCTTCATTATTTAATGTTTGATAACAATATAGATACTATAGTTTTTACTAGCGGGAATTTAAGTACTATGCCAATAATATATGAGGATATAGAGGCTACAGACAATCTTAGTGAAATAGTAGATTATTTTTTAATCCATAATAGAGAAATAAATATGCCTGTTGATGATTCTGTAGTTCAGGTAGTTGGGGGTTACGAGAGGGTTATAAGGGCTGGTAGAGGCTATGCACCTTACTATAATAAATATATATTTAAAGAAAATATCCTAGCCTTAGGGTCTCAATTTAAAAATACATTTTCCTTGGGTAGTGAAGAATGTATTTTTACAAGTCCCTATATTGGGGACATGGATGGAGAAGAGAATTATTTAAGATTTAATAGAGTGTTAAAGCACATGAAGAATATTTTTAGAGTTGAACCAAGTGCAATTATTCATGATATGCACCCTAATTATTGGAGTAAAAATTATTTAAATAAGAGCAAGATGAAAACCTTAGGTGTTTATCATCATCATAGCCACATAGTAAGCTGTATGATAGAAAACAAAGAAAATGATAAAGTCATAGGGATAGCCTTTGATGGAGTGGGATATGGTGAAGATGGTAACCTTTGGGGAGGAGAGTTTTTAGTATGTGATAAAAAGAACTTTATTAGGGGAGCACATTTGAAATATATTCCTTTGCCTGGAGGGGATAGAGCAGTAAAATTTCCGTGGAGAATTGGACTTTCTCTTTTATATGTAGCTTTAAAGGAAGAGGAGATTGAAGAAGCTGCTTGTAGATGTTTTCATGGTATGGAATCAAGGATAATTATTAATATGTTAAAAAAGAATTTCAATTGTCCACTAACTTCTAGTATGGGAAGATTATTTGATGGAATTGCCAGTCTTTTAGGTTTTAAGAAAGAAACATCCTATGAAGGAGAAGCAGCTATGTATGTTGAAGGGTTAGCAGGAGATTTCATTGATTCTTTAAAGGGTACTAATGATTATGATTATATAAAGAGGTGTGAGAATAGATATAAGTGGGAAATTAATGATAGTCTACCTTATATAATAGATATAAATAATATGATTAGAGACATTCTAAAGGATTTAGATAACAAGATTGATAAAGGGCGAATAGCTTTTAAATTTCATAATACTATAATAGGTTTTTCTAATGAAATCTGTATTAAGTTGAGAGAAGAATATAGCATAAGTAAGGTAGCTTTAAGTGGAGGGGTATTTCAAAACTCAATTTTATTAGAAGGAATAGAGAGATCCTTAAGAAAAAGTGGATTTCAAGTTATAACCCATAGGTTAATTCCTTGCAATGATGGGGGATTATCTATAGGTCAGGTAGTTATTGGAAATGAGTTATGTAAGGAGCAATAATATGTGTGTAGCTATTCCAGGAAAGATAATAGAAATATATGAAGGTAATTCATTGGTTGAATTTGGAAGTTTAAGAAAAAGAGTTAATACTAGTCTAATAGAAAATTTAGTTGTTGGACAATATGTTTTGGTTCATGTTGGCTGTGCCATTGAAAAAATAGATGAAAAAGAAGCTATAGACACTTTAAATATATTTAAGGAGTTAATGGGAGACTTTTAGAATGTTTTATAAAGGTGAAGGAAATTCAAGAGAAATTAATTTGGCTATTAAATTGTTAAAAGCCATTAAGGGAAGATATAAGGAAAATATAAATATAATGGAGGTTTGTGGTACTCATACAAGAAGTATTTATAATTCTGGTATTGATAAGCTCTTACACTCTAATATTAAGTTGTTATCAGGACCAGGATGTCCAGTTTGTGTAACAAATGAAAGCTTTATAGACCATGCCATCGAGTTAAGCCAGAAAAAAGATGTAATAATAACCACCTTTGGGGATATGATTAAGGTTAGGGGTAGCGAGAGTTCATTAAGAGAAGAGATGGCTAAGGGAAGAAAGGTAGAAGTAGTATATTCTCCATTGGATGCATTGAAGATAGCTATGAATAATAGAGAGAAAAATGTAGTTTTTTTAGCTATTGGATTTGAAACTACAGCACCTATAATAGCCCTTACAATAAAAGAGGCACTAGAAAAAAATATAAGTAATTTTTTTGTTTTAAATTCTTTAAAGACTATGCCGAAGGTTATGTCAACACTAATTTTAGATAAAGAAGTTAAAATTCATGGATTTATATGCCCAGGTCATGTAGCAACAATAATTGGCAGTAGACCTTTTGAGAGATTATCTAATGAGTATAAGACTCCTATGGCTATATGTGGCTTCAAGGCTATAGATATATTAGCTGGGATACTTTATATCATAGATAAAAAAGAGAGAGGCAGCTACGGATGTGAAAACTTATATAAAGGTTTTGTTTATCCAGAAGGAAATAGAAAAGCACAAGAGATATTAAATCAGGTCTTTGAAACTTCATCTAGTTTTTGGAGAGGTTTTGGAAATATGGAGGGTACGGGATATAAATTAAGAGAGAAATATAGTTCCTTTGATGCTAAAAATAAATTTTCTTTAAAAAGTAAAATTGCAAATGAAGATAAACGATGCATTTGTGGAGACGTATTAAGGGGAATGAAAAGTCCTATGGATTGCAAGGCTTTTGGATCAGTGTGTACACCTAGGACTCCAATTGGTCCATGCATGGTATCTAAAGAAGGAAGTTGTGGTATTGTATACAGTACAAAAGAATTTTAAATTATAAGTTTAATATAGAATATAGTAACAATTTTAATTATATATATATATTTAAGTTTTATATTAGGAGGAACTATGGAAGTTATAACATTAGCCCATGGGAGTGGAGGAGAGGAAACTTATAAATTAATAAATAATGTGTTTCTAAGGTATTTTAATAATGATACATTAAAGGAACAAGGGGATTCAGCTATATTAGATATGATTAAGGGGAAAATAGCAGTAACTACAGATAGTTTTGTGGTAGATCCCGTATTTTTTAAGGGTGGAGATATAGGAAAACTCAGTATTTGTGGTACTGTAAATGATCTGTGTGTAAGTGGTGCAACTCCCCTATATATATCTGTTGGGTTTATTCTTGAAGAAGGGTTAGAAATTAAGGATTTAGAGAAAATAGTAAAATCTATGGCAGATACTGCTAATAAAATAGGAGTTAAAATAGTAACAGGAGATACTAAGGTTGTACAAAGTGGAAAAGGCCATAGAATTTATATTAATACAACAGGAATAGGATATATAGAAAAAAATAATTATCAGTTAAACATAAAGGAGATTAGAGAAGGAGACGCAATAATTATAAGCGGTACCATTGGAGATCATGGAGTATCTATTATAAATGAAAGAGAAAGTTTGGATATAGAATCAGTTATAAAAAGCGATTGTGCTGCCCTTAATGAACTAACAAAAATTATAATGAACGCTAGTAATGAGGTTAGAATAATGAGAGACCCAACTAGAGGTGGTTTAGCTAACACCTTAAAGGAATTGGTGAATAACAGTGGAAAGTCTATGGAAATATGGCAAAAGGATATACCTATAAGAGATGATGTAAGAAATTTTTGTGAGCTTTTAGGATTTGATCCTCTATATGTAGCTAATGAAGGTAAGCTGATTTGCATAGTGAGCAATAAAGATGCTCATAAGATTTTAAATGCAATTAAGACAAATCCATTAGGAAGAGAAGCTGCTATTATTGGTCATGTGTTAGAGGATGGCAAAAGTAAATTATATTTAAAAACTTATATTGAAGGTACCAGAGTATTGGGACTGCTACAAGGAGAATTAATACCAAGAATATGTTGATTAATTTAAGAAGCAAGAGAAAACTTGCTTCTTTTTGTTTGCTTATTTGTTTAAATTATACATTTTAATATAAATATATATTTAAGTTATTTATAAAGTAATGTTATATATATTCGAGTATATAATAGTAAGTTTTATAATATATTTTGTAATTAAATTTAAAGAAAGGTTCAAAGAGTTATTTTTATAGAGTAAATATAATAGTTATTTAAGAAGTTTAATCTTTATTAATAATATGTATATAAATTACAAAAATATATAAAATACAAAAAATATTATACATATAGGAGGACATAATTATGGAATTTAAGAAATTTAATAAGTTTAAGAAATTTAAATTACAAAGTATTAGAGTTAAACTTATAGTTATACTTTTACTAATTTGCTTAGTACCAGTTGCTGGAATGGGGATAACTATATATTCAGAATCAAAATCAACTCTAAGAGATAAGCTTGAAACTACAAGTAAACAAACAATTTTAGAGGTAAATAGAGGAATAGATAACTATTTTATCGGCATGTCTAAGTCTGTAGAGCTACTATCTAATAATATAAATATTGTGGAAGCGGATGATAAAGAAGAATACTTTAAATTTGCCAAAATGTTAATGACGGATGTTAAAAATTCGGATAAAGATATTTTAAATGTATTTATGGGAACAGAAAAGGGGAAATTTCATATTTACCCAGAAGCAAACACTGATGCTAATTATGACTATAAATCTAGGCCTTGGTATAAACTAGCTATGGAAAATAAGGGACAAGTAGTAATAACCCCTCCATATAAAAGTGCAACAACAGGTGAAAATGTGGTAACTGTAGCTAAAACTATAGAGAAAAATAATAATGCAGTTGGAGTTATAGGACTTAATGTAAGTTTAAAGAATCTTTCTGATGGATTATCTGAGATTAAGGTAGGGAATGAGGGGTACATGTATGTATCTGATGCTAATGGTAATTTAGTGGCACATCCCAATAAAGAAATTATAGGTACTGATGAAGCTGCTAAACTCTCAGTTTGGAGTGATATAAGCTCAAATAAAGAAGGATTTACTGAATATAAGTTTAATGGTGAGAGTAAATTTGCTGTTTACACTACAAGTCAATTAACAGGTTGGAAAATAGTAGCTTCTTTGGATGATAAAGAACTATTAAATGATACACAAAATATACAAAATATAATTATGCTAACTTTAGGAGTAATAGCTCTAATAGCTATAGTAGTATCTTTTATATTTAGTAATTCTATATCAAAGAATATTAATAAATTATTAACAGCGTTCAACAAGATTAAGGATGGAGACTTAAGGGTTAAAGTTAATATAAAGTCAAGAGATGAATTTAAAGAATTAGGTGAAAGTTTTAATGTAATGATAGAAAATGTATCATCTTTAATAAAAAGTGTTAACCAATCTTCCAATACAGTTTTAGAAACTNNCTGCTATAGCTGAGGAAACTAGTGCTTCCATAAGTGAAGTAGCAAGAGCTATAGAAGATGTGTCTGGTGGAGCTATTGAGCAAGCTAATAGTGCTCAAGATGGATCTACAGCTATGATTGAGTTATCAGAGAACTTGAAACTACTAAATGAAGCTACTGAAGCTATGAGCGCAGTTTATGAAAATGCTAATCATCTAAGTAACAGAGGGTTAAGCATGGTAGATACACTTATAGAGAAATCTAACGATACAAAGGTTTCAACTACTAAAGTATCAGAATTAGTTATAGAGATGGATGAGAGTACAGGAAAAATAAATTCTGTATCAGATACTATTTCACAGATTACAGAGCAAACTAACCTACTTTCTCTTAATGCATCCATTGAAGCAGCTAGAGCTGGTGAAGCTGGTCGGGGTTTTGCAGTAGTAGCAGAAGAAATTAGAAAGCTTGCTGAGCAATCAAAGGATTCTACTATGGAAATTAAGAAAATAGTGGATGATATAAAAAATAAGACTAACATTGCTGTTGTAGCTATTAAGGATACTGGAAAGATTGTAGAAGAGCAAGAGGTAGTAGTAGACGAAGCAAAGGCTGTATTTAATGACATAATGACAGGAATGAGAGATTTAATAAATAAAGTTACTGAAATTAGCGATTATATAGTAGTTATTGATAGAAAGAAGGACAATGTAGTAGCCCAAATAGAAAACATATCATCTATATCACAAGAGACTGCCGCATCTTCAGAAGAGGTAACTGCTTCAACAGAAGAGGTAACAGGGATTTCTGAGGAGCTTACAGGTCATGCTAATGAATTACAACAAATGTCTGAAAAACTACAAGAAATGATAAATGCTTTTAAATTTGAATAACTATCATAAGATAAGGAATACGGTGTAAGCTGTATTCCTTATCATTTTTATAAAACAAAGTTATTAAATAAGACAGAAAATATATTTCTCAACTATTTCTAATAGAAAAGGAGACTTTATGTAAATAGATATTTAAAGTACATCAACATATATTATTACCAAATAAAATATTTTAATTTGCTTATACTATATATTAGAATACAAAATATATCTAGCTTTATATAATATTGTGGATGTTAAAAGGAGTGATATTTATGGATATAAGAGAAATCCCAAAAAGTCAATTACTTAAAAATGTTTCAATTGATCAAATAAATAAATGTTCTAAACAATCAACGTTATTAAATAATAATACTCAAGTTAAGGTAAGAGAACAGGATAATGAGTATTATGTGGAAGAAGGTCTTGAAAAAATATTAAATACTGATAAAAGTAAAGATGGTGATGATTTAATAAAATGTCATATAGTATAATTTAGAATAATATGTAATAAATTATATAAATAAAAGCTTACTCCGTATAAAATATAGTATTTAGATTAGAAACTCCATTAAAAACACACAAATTACTGATATAATTTAATAAAAAACTATTATGGAGGGGTATTATGTTTACTAGAGTAAAGAAAGCAGTTAATAACTTTTTAGATAAGATTGCAAAGCAAAATGAGGAGTTATATGGAAAAAGAAAGATGGATTGTTGTAATTTAAACAAACAAAATGAAAACAAGTCTATAAGAAATAAGTAAGAGATAAATTAATTATATCAAGTTGTAATGTAGTAAAGGTAAAAGTAAAAAAAGCATGTTATATATTAAATTTAGGAATATTAAGTCCTAAAGGAATCATACTCAACTTCATACAAAAGATTATGATTTTCTAGATTATATAACTAAATCGTCAGTAGGGATGTTTTATACTATAGCAAAATTATAATAAATATATTGAAACTATAGATACAGTTTCATATATAATAAAATGTAATAATTACATTTCAAATTATTATTGACAAATTCAACAACTCCTAATAAAATTTATTCAGTGAATTTCATCTAAAGGAAAGGTGTATATAAAAGAATGGAAAATAAAATCAAATTATATGGCTTTAATAATCTTACTAAGACACTGAGTTTTAACATCTATGACATTTGCTATGCAAAGGGTGAAAGAGAACAAAAGGAGTATGTAGATTATATTGATGAGCAGTACAATTCAGAAAGATTAACTAAAATCTTATGTGATGTTACTGATATTATTGGTGCTCATGTATTAAACATATCCAAGCAGGACTATGATCCACAAGGTGCAAGTGTAACTATATTAATTTCGGAGGAGCCATTAGGGGACGGGTTAATAGATGAATCGTGTAATAATGGCAAATATATTTTGAAAACTAAGGAAACTGTTGTTGCACATTTGGATAAGAGCCATGTAACGGTACATACTTATCCTGAATATCATCCAGATAATTCTATAGCAACCTTTCGTGTAGATATAGATGTATCTACTTGTGGAGAAATTTCTCCACTAAATGCATTAGATTATCTAATTAGTAGTTTTGATTCTGATATAATTACTATTGATTACCGTGTTCGAGGATTCACGCGTGATATTAATGGTAAAAAATGCTTTATAGATACACCAATTAAATCAATTCAAGATTATATTGATGATAAGACTTTAGAAAAGTATGATGCTATGGATATAAATATGTATCAAACAAATATTTTCCATACTAAATTGCTTATAAAGGAAATTGATTTGCAAAATTATCTATTTAAAAAAGATACTCATGAATTCTTACCAAGAGAAAGACTTAATATAAGTAATGCACTTAGAAAAGAAATAATAGAAATATTTAGTGGTAAGAATGTTTATAATGAATAATAATATATAAACTAGGAGGATGAAAAATGGAGTTATGGTATACTGAGAATCACTCAGAAACTGTTAGATTTTCAATAAAGATTGACAAGCAAATATATGCTGGAAAAAGTGATTTTCAAAGGATAGATGTATTTGAGACAAAGGAATTTGGAAGATTTTTCACTTTAGATGGAATAGTTATGATAACAGAAAAGGATGAATTTATTTATCATGATATGATAGTTCATGTTCCCATGGCTACAAACCCTAAGATTGAAAAAGTTTTAGTTATTGGAGCTGGAGATGGTGGAACTATTAGAGAACTAACTAGATATAGCACAATAAAAGAAATAGATATGGTAGAAATAGATAAGAAAGTTGTTGATGTATGTTTAGAGTATTTTCCTATAACATCGAGTAAGTTAAAAGATGAAAGAGTAAACTTATACTTTGAGGATGGCATTAAGTTTGTAAAAAATAAGAAAAATTACTATGACTTAATAATAGTAGATTCTACTGATCCTATAGGACCTGGTGAGGGCTTATTTACAAAAGAATTTTATAAGAGTTGTTTTGATGCTTTAAATGAAGAAGGAATTTTAGTAAATCAACATGAAAGTCCGTATTATGAAATGTATGCTAGTTCAATGAAGAGGGCTCATAAGCGTATAAAAGAATCCTTCCCAATAGGTAAAGTATATCAAGTGCATATTCCAACATATTCTTCGGGCCATTGGTTATTTGGATTTGCATCTAAAAAGTATGATCCTGTAAAAGATTTAAATGCTGAGGCATGGAACTCTTTAGGATTAGAAACTAAATATTATAATACAGATCTACATGTGGGATCTTTTGCTCTTCCTAACTATGTTTTACACATGCTAGAACATGCATGTGATGAAGAATAACATTTATTCTACATAATAAAGTTATATTTTTCTACGTAGATAAAATTATAGAATATAAATAAAACCTTTAGCATACTAATAGTAATTTAATATGCTCTAAAGGTTTTTTATTTTTAAATACTTTAAATATATGGTAAAATATATATATTGAGGTTAGGAGGAATTAATATGAAATGCAAAATATGTGGAATGAATATTAATGAGAAAAATTATGATTTTAATTCATTTGCTTTTTTAAATATAAATTCTATAGATAATATAGTGTATTGCCCATTCTGTGGAGTAAGCAGTATTTATTTAAGTAATAGTGATAAAGTTATTGAAGTAGATAGTAAGAATTTAGATGAGAATACATTAAAAATTTTAGACCATGCTGTTAAGCTTGAAATATTTAATGGAGAATTTTATAAAGAAGCAGCTAAAGCAGCAAAGAGTGAAAAGATTTCTAAGGCTTTTCAGGCTTTATCAAAAATAGAAATTTTTCATTCAAAGGTTCATATGGGACTAGGAGGTTTTACTAAAACACCTACTTTATCTAAAATAAATTATGACAAGCATGATAGTGATGAAGCACTTTTGAAATTGGCAAAGGAAAGAGAAGAGCATGCTGTTTACTATTATGAAAGATATAAGAATGAAGTATGTGATGAAAATGTAAAAAAAGTTTTTGAAGCTTTAATTGAAGTGGAAAAGGACCATATAGACCTTACCTATGAGTATAGAGTGGTCAATTAATATAGGTAAAGTTTTGCTTGAAATTATTTTAATAGAGAATAATTTCAATTATAGAACAAAAAAGTTCTAGAAGGCTTTAAATTCAACAAAATTAGTGATGAATTGAACAAATTAATAAGTCTGTGCATATACATTAGACTTAATAAATGTTAAAATATTATTTTAGACACATATAGTATGAAATGCAAAAATGAGTTATAAAGGAGGAGAATATATGAAAGACTATGTTGTTATTACAGATTCAACGGTAGATTTACCTCTTGATATTATAGAGAAAATAAATATAGGCATTATACCTATGGCTTATGACATGGGAAATAAAACTTATACACACTATCCCGATGATAGAGAAATGACAAGCCATGAGTTTTATGAAAGGCTAAAGAAGGGTGATACTTCTGTTACAACACAAATAAATTATTTTACTTATAGAGAATACTTTGAAAAGATACTAAAGGAAGGAAAAGATATTTTATATATAGCGTTTTCTTCAGGACTTAGTGGAACATATAATAACTCTCAATTAGTTATACAAGATCTTAGAGAGGAATACCCTGAAAGAAAAATTATATCAGTTGATTCTCTTTCAGCGTCAGTGGGAGAAGGACTTCTAGTATACAATGCTGTAATGAAAAAAGAAGAAGGCTTAGCCATGGAGGAATTAGTTGAGTGGATAGAAGAATACAGAAATAATACTTGTCACTGGTTTACAGTTGAAGATTTGCATCACTTAAAACGAGGTGGAAGGATTTCTTCAGTGGAAGCAATTATTGGGACAACCTTAAAAATAAAGCCTGTATTGAGTGTTGACTATGAAGGAAAGTTAGTAAATGTATCTAAAGTAAGAGGAGACAAAAAATCCTTGGAAAAATTACTAGATAAGATGTTAGAAGATGGTACAAACTTGAAAGAACAAACTATTATTATAGGTCATGCAGATAGCTTAGAAAGAGCGGAATATCTTGCTAATATTATTAGAGAAAAGGAACTTGTAAAAGATATTATTATTAGTACTATAGGTCCTATAATTGGAACGCACACTGGACAAGGAATGATAGGTTTAACTTTTATGGGAAACAAAAATTTAAAATAAGAACTTATTATAATTTATTATGGAATATTTTTTTATAGGACAACATAAAAATCCTAGGTTAGTAGTAATTTAACCTAGGATTTTTTATTTATCTAGAGTTTTTGATTATTCTTTTAAACTTAATCTCCTTGAGCGGGATCTAAAGATACTCTTAGGACATCACCAAGAACGTTAAAGCTTAATACAATTAATAATATCATAAACCCTGGAAAAATTGCTAAATAAGTCTTATCCCCAATTCTAGATTGTGCAGTTTGAAGCATGCTACCTAGAGAAGCCATTGGTTGTTGCACTCCTAAACCTAAAAAACTCAAAGATGATTCCATAAGTATAGCATCAGCTATATTTATACTAGCTGCAACAATTACTGTAGAAATAGCATTAGGAATTATATGTTTTTTTACTATATTTATATTATTGCTACCTAAGGCTTTAGAGCATAGAATATAATCCCTTTCTTTTATGGATAATGTTTCTGAGCGGACTATTCTAGCGATACTCATCCATCCAAATATACCTATAATGATTATTATATTGGCTATACTTGGCCTTAAATAGGAATTTACTATTAGTAGTAAAAAGAATAGAGGTATACTCATTAACATGTCTATTATTCTCATTATAATAGCATCAACTTTGCCTCCTAATAGTCCACTTATAGCACCAACTAGGGTGCCGATGAATATAGATACCATCATGGAGAGTACACCTACTATTAAGGAGATTCGTGCACCATATAAAGCTCTAGTAAAGTAATCTCTTCCGAGTTCATCTGTTCCAAATATATGTTTTAAATTTGGAGAAGTAAATTGATTACTCATATCAATAGTGTCGGGATTATAGGGAGTTAAAAATGCAAAAATAGATAAAATAATTATTAAAGCTAAACATATTAAAGCAAATATTCCTAACTTATTTTTTTTAAGCTCTCTTATAAAGTTTTCTTTAAATCTAATACTAAACATTTTTATCCCCCCTACGTATTCTAGGATCTACTAGTACATAACTAATGTCAGCAATTAGATTTCCTATAACAACCATTATTGAGGTAACTAAAGTCATAGCCATTATAACTGGATAATCTAAGGCTTTTATTGAGTTGATGCCAAGTCTTCCCATACCAGGCCATCCAAAGATAGTTTCAGTGATAAATGCACCAGAAACTAAAGATGGTAGGCTCATTCCAAGAATTGTTATCATTGGAAGAAGAGCATTTTTCATAATATGATTAAATAGAATTCTATTTTTGCTTGCACCCTTTGAAATTGCAGTAACAATATAATCTTGCTTTAGTTCTGTTATAGTGCAAGAACGGACATATCTTGTAAGAACAGCTATATTAGATAAACTAAGTACTATAGTAGGTAATATGCCGTGTTTTATAACATCTAATGTTGAAGTTACACCTATAGTCCTCATACCAACACTAGGAAGCCACTTTAACTTTAAAGAAAATATTGAAAGCAATATCATTGCAAACCAAAAGCTAGGTATAGAAATTGCAATATAGTTTAATATATTTGTAAATCTGTCTAAGAATTTATTTCTATGCATACCCGTATATAATCCTAGAGGAATTGATATTAAAATACCAAGAAGTAGGGAAGAACCCATAAGCCCCACCGTAGCTAAAAATCTTGAAGAAATTTCACTGGCTACAGATTGTCTAGAAACCAAGGAGTAACCCAAATCACCACTTAATACATTTTTAAGCCACAAGAAATATCTAGTTAACATAGGTTTATCTAATCCAAGACTTGTTCTTATTAGATCTGCCTGCTCCTTTGACATTTTAGGGGTTATATATCCTTGAGCAGGATCCCCTGGAGCCAAGTTCATAAGCGAAAAAGATACAAAGGATATAAATAAAAGCATAGGAATAGCTTGTAAAATTCTCTTTGTAATTTTATTTTTCATAATACTTATCCTTTCTATGTAAGAAACTTATGTAAAAATGGCTCAAGTACCCGGAAAGGGTAAATGAGCCATAGAGATATATTTTTATTGTTGAATCATATATATTTTTGATAAATCTTCAAACATATATATAGGTACTAATTTAGCATCTTCAACTCCACCAAATTTAGCATCAACTCCGATTAGTGATTTAGAATAATACAATGGATATACTACAGCATCATCAGCTATGGTCTTTTGAATTTTTTCATATATTTCTTTTCTTTTTGCATCATCTGATTGAGAAGTTCCATCTTTCCACAACTTGTCTAGTTCTTTATTAACATAGCATTGAGCATTAAAGCTACCATCAGACATATAAGCACTAGAATATCCATCTGGATCATTTCCCATAACATATCCATTTATAAGTATATCGTAATCTCTTTCTTGCTCTCCAAGAATTTTTGAGAAGTATACATTGTCATCTATTTGCTGAGCATCTACTTCTATACCGATAGATGCCAGTTGTTGTTTAACAACCATGGCAACTTTACTATCTTTTGGAGTGTATTGAAAATTTAATTTTATATTACCAACACCAGATTTTTCCATGAGTTCTTTGGCTTTCTCTATATTTTGATCATATTTTTCTACATCATCAGTATAGAATTTTGTGTTTGGAGTTAAAATAGAGTAAGCTTTTTCAGTGTTTTCTAAATTAGTATAAGATGTTTTTAGAATTTCTTCTTTATTTAGGGCATAGGATATAGCTTGTCTAACTTCTTTTTTACTTAAGTTTTCATTTTTTTCATTAAGTATAATATAGTTTAGCATTCCTTCATCAAAAGAATGAGTTTTAAATCTGTCATCTGTAGAGAAGGTTTCAAATTTATCTTCAGCTAAGTATGCAGCTGAAACTTCTCCATTTTCAAAAGCAATTTTTGAAGTATTATCATCTGGAATTATCCTATAAACTACGCTATCTAAATGAGGTTTTCCTAAATAATAATCATCAAATCTTTCAAGGGTTACCATCTCACCCTTTTGCCATTCTTTAAATTTAAAAGGACCAGAACCTACTGGATTATTGTTTTTATCTGATTCTGCTAAATTGCTTTCACCTTCAAAGATATGTTTTGGAATTATTCTGAAATCTCCAATTGATATATAGAATGGTGCAAAGGTACTTGGAAGTTTAAATTCTACAGTTAAGTCATCAATTTTATTAGCTTGAACTTCTTTTTCATCAATAACAAAGGTTTGTCTAGCATCAATTCCTTGATTTTCATCTTTAGCTACATTTACACTATAAACAACATCATCTGCTGTTATTTTTGTACCATCATGCCATGTTAAATTATCTTTTAATTTTAATGTATATGTAAGTTTGTCTTCAGAAGCCTCCATACTTTCTGCTAAGTAATATCTTACTTCATCTTTATCAACTACATATAGTGGATCAAATAATGCATTGTTTATTGTATAAGTAACTCTGTTTTGTTGAAAAAATGGATTAAGACAGCTTGGATCAGTTCTAGCTGAAAATACCATTGTCCCTCCATCTTTTATTTGTTGTTGAGCAGTTTCATTTGTTTTTGCCTCAGTATCAGTAGAACTATTTTTTGAACTACATCCAATTAAGGATAAAGATAGTATTAAAGATAGTCCAATGCTGAGAAATTTAGTCTTTTTCATTGTAATCCCCCTTATATACTACTAAATTGATTCATATATATGAATCAATTGTAAGTAAGTTATACTTACGTGAAAAGTATGTAACAATTCCTTATATAGGATAACATAATAAATATTAGTATATAACTCTTATTATAAATTGAAATAAATAATAATAATCTATTCGAAAACGTTATAACTACAAATTACAACAAAATAATACATAATAAACTAAGAAGTAAGCTATTGTTTAGTGGTGAGAATAAGCAGTATAGTATTTTCAGAAATTCATCTAATTTCATCTTGGTGAATTGTTTTATAAAATGGGTTATTAAGTATAAATATAATTATTACAGGAAATTATAATACTATATCCTATAGATTATGGGAATATTTAAAACTATATTTTATAAAAGTTTAGGAGGAGAACATAATGAATAATCATGGAGTCCCAGAAGACAATTGGGGAGAAGAAGAATATAATTTTGAAAATGAAATAAATTATTATGATGAAGGCTATGAAGAATGTATACGATGTGGCAATAGGGATTGTGTAGATAATAAAAAACTATGTAGCTATTGTAATGAAACATGGGAATAGAATTAAATATATTAATGAGATAAATCAGTAGAAGAATTTACTATAGAAATAAGTTATGTAATCAAGGTAGAATTAGCATGCAATATTACAGAACTTTAATTTGTAGTAGATTCTTTTATATGGTAATAATCATTCTATTAGGTGATTTATTTTAATTTAATAATATAGTATGTTGAATTGAAATTTTATAATATTGTAATCCATAAGAAATTGCATTATTGGCATTTGACAGCAATTTGAAAGAGAAGTAATATAAATTTAGTAAATACCAATAATAATGAGGAGATGATTTTATGTCAGCATGTGATACATGCCCATCAAATGGTGGATGCAGTAAAGATAAAGGAAGTTGTGGAATAAAAAACAATCCTTTAAATAATATAAAAACAATTATTGGAGTTATGAGTGGAAAAGGTGGAGTTGGTAAATCATCAATGACTACTTTGATAGCAAGACAGTTAAAGGAAATGGGACATAGAGTAGGAATCCTAGATGCAGATATTACAGGACCAAGTATACCAAGACTTCTTGGACTTACAGGTAAAAAAGCTATGAGTGATGGCAAAAATATATATCCTGTAGAATCAAAAGAAGGGATAAAGGTTATGTCTTTAAATCTACTAGTAGAAAATGAAGAAGACCCTGTAATTTGGAGAGGTCCTATGATTGGTGGAATGGTTAAACAGTTTTGGACAGACGTAATTTGGGGTGAGTTAGACTATTTAGTAGTTGATATGCCACCTGGAACAGGAGATGTAGCACTAACAGTAATGCAAGATATTCCAATAAGTGGAATAGTTATGGTGTCTGTTCCTCAAGATTTTGTATCTATGATAGTTGCAAAGGCAGTTAACATGGCAAGAAAATTAGATATAAAAGTCTTGGGTGTTATTGAAAATATGAGCTATATTAAATGTCCTGATTGTGATAAAAAAATTAAATTATTTAATGGAGAAGATACTGAAAAATTCTTAAGGGATATGGAGCTAAGTCTTTTAGGTGAGTTACCTATGATGAGTAGTATAAGTAATTTATCTAGAGGTGAGGAAGAGCACCAAGAAGAATTCAAAAATACATTTAATACAATTGTTGAAAATATAATTAGTAATCTATAAAAATAAGTAGAATAAATAATTATTATAACTGTTTTTAAGCTTAGTGTATTATTATAACAGTATAGAAAATTATTATATGAAAAACTATCTTAAATCTTTGGTTTGAGATAGTTTTTTATATTATAATTTAAATCTAAGGATTAATCCATATTATCATATAAGACATAAAGAAATAAAAGCTGAAAAGAAATAATTATTATATAAATAAAAAAGTATATAATAGAGAAACTATAAATAAACATAATTTTTTATCATTAGTTTTATTAGTATGTGGAATAAATATAACAAACTTTAGGAGGAAGACTCATGTTTAATAGTACATTAATTGAGTGGATAGGTTATTTAGCATCTATACTAATTACAATTTCTATGTTTATGAAAGACATATTCAAACTAAGATTTATTAATTTAATGGGATGTGTTTTATTTGTAATATACGGACTAATCATAGAAGCATATCCTGTAGCTATAGCTAATGCAATAATAGTTTTTATAAATCTATACTACTTATATAAGTTATATAGAGAAGCAAATAATAAAAATAACGGTTAGATTTAATAATTAAACGTATTTATAAATATTTTAGTGTACGTGAAGAAAATTTAAGCTATGGTGAAATAAAAAAATTTCACCATAGCTATTAAATATAATTAGCTAGTTAAGAAGTCTAAAATGTTTTCCCCTGTAGATGTAGTTGATTTATATAATTCTGTATAACCACAACTTCTGCAACTTACTGTTATAAATTTTTTGTTTTGCACATCAAATAATTTAGAAAGGGTACCACCAGTTGCTTGAAATTGGTCACTTTCATATTGAGTACATCCACATTTAGGACATTTATAATTTGACATATATAATACCTCCTTTAAGCTTATAGTTACATTATAAGTTTAAATTAGAAAAATTAATATTGAAAGTAAAATATATTAACAATTTTAATTAATATGTATAATTATTTACTTTAAATGGATGAAAAATAAATTTTTTATGTAAATTCATACTAAGTTTACATAGAATTAATTTACAGATAATTTAAAGTATAGTATATTTATCAGAGAGTTTATAATTATTATGTGAGGAGGATATTGGATGTTAAAGGATGAAGAAAATATAAAAAGTGAAAATGATATTATAGAAGAGGAAAATATAACGGAAGAAACTATAGTTGAAACACAAGAAAATATGGAAGCAACTTTAGAAAATGCAGAAGAATTAGAAAAAATAGATGAAGTTGAAGAAGTACAAGAGTCTTCTAATGAAGAAATTAAAAACAAAAGTGGATTTCTAGCGAAGCTGGGGGCTAGTATAATTGATCAGGGAATAAGTTTATTAGCAAGTTTTGTATTGCTTTATTTATTTAATTTAGTTTTGATGCCTTTTGGATATAAAGTTGGAGATAAAGTATCAGTATTTTTGGTTATATATGTGATTGTAAATATTTTATATGGTATTATAATGGAAGCTACTAAGTTAAAGAGAACTATAGGAAAAGCTATTTTAAAATTATAGTAATGGAAACGTGTCTATGTTTAGATGCGTTTTTTATTTTAAGAAGAATAAGATAGATACAATAGTAAAGTTATATTATATTGAAGTAAATGTTATAATTAGTATAATAAAAACTTGAAATCAAGAAGGTACAATTCAGAGAAGTATCATTAATAATCAATGTTTTAAAGTGGAGGATTAAATATAAATGAATAAAATCACTACAACAAAGGATAAGAAAATTACTATCTTAGCAACTACAGATGTACACGGTAATGTTTTAGGATATAACTATGATAATGGTGAAAGTTTTATTGATAGTGGTATGAATCGTATTTATTCCTATATAAAGCAAGTTAAAAGTGAAAATCCTAATACTTTGGTAGTGGATAATGGAGATATAATTCAGGGTAATACTTTAACAGATGAAATTTATAGTAATGAGAAGAAAGAAAAACATCCTGTGATTTCTGCTATGAATTTCATGGGATATGATGCTATGGTATTGGGAAACCATGAATTTAACTTTGGAGTTGATTTAATAAAATCTCTTGAAAAACAAAGTGACTTTCCATTTCTTTCTGCGAATGTAAACTATAGAAAAAATGGTGATGAGTTTGTAAAGACACATACAATTTTAAATTGTGGTGGAGTGAGAGTTGGAATTATAGGACTAACTACTTCTAATGTACCAAGATGGGCAGGAAATCTAGTGGATGAGCTAAGTTTTCATGATCTTGGTGAAACTGCCTATAGGTATGTTAATGAAATTAGAGATAAAGTAGACGTGATACTGGTTATGGCTCATGCTAGCATGGTTTCAGAACATGACAAGAAGAATGAAAGTGATGCAGCTGAAAAAATATTGAGACTATGTCCGGAGATAGATGTACTAGTAGTTGGGCATTTTCATATAACAGTAAAAGAGAAGATAGGAAAAACTCTTATTGGAGGTGCTACAGATAGTGGACGAGACGTAATTCGATTTGATTTAACTTTGGATAGTAATAATTGTGTGATAGATGGAAAAGTACAAGTTGTAGCTATGAAGGATTATTATCCAAGTGAAGAGTTAAGTAAATTACCAGTTATTAAGAAAGCCCATGAAACAACTATGGATTTCACCACAGAAATAATAGGGGAAGCATCTGAAGATTTTCAACCAAAGGATGAAATAAAATTTATACCTGAAGGAAAACTTAGAGATACTCCATTAATAGAGTTAATAAATAAGGTTCAGCTTATAAATTCTGGTGCAGATGTTACATCCACTTCTTTAATTAGAGATGATAGTAATATAAAAAAGGGTATTATAACTTATGGAAATATTTTTAATATATATAAATTTACTACTTTTCTCTATGTAGTAGAAGTTACTGGTAAGGAGTTAAAGAATTATATGGAATGGGCTGCTTCAGCTTATAATCAGTGGAAGCCGGGGGATATTTCTATAAGTTTTACTATGGATATTCCAGGATATCAACATGAATTTTTTGCAGGAGTAGATTATAAAGTAGATATTTCTAAATCAATAGGTAATCGAATTGTAGATTTAATTTTCAAAGGTGAATTAGTTAAAGAAGATCAGATATTAAAATTAGCAACCAGTGATTATTGCTATTTTGCAAATTTAAAAGGTAGGAAGCTAGCAAAGAAAGATTACATATGGAAATCTTCTAATACAATTAGAGATATGATAGTAGAGTATATTAAAAATCAAGGGATTATTTCTCCACAAGTGGATAATAACTGGGAGATAACTGGGGTTAATTTAGAATCACCATATAAAGAAAAAATAGTTAAATTAGTTAATGAAGGTAGTATTGAATTACCATATAATAAAGCTTTGAATATATACGAACTTAAAGAGTTGGGTTTAATAGATACGAAGTAGTAAAAAATGTATTGACTATATATATTTGTTATGGTAAATTATACTTGTAATTTTAAATTTAGGAAGGGGACAATGAGATGTTGATTAGAATCAATTGTTAGTTAAATTTTTGAGAAAAGAAAATATTTAATTTAAAAGAGGTTTTGTTTACGTTATAAATCTATAGTACGTCTATAGGATTTTTTGTGATGCTTCTTTTTAAAACAATTGAAATGAAATCAATCTTATTGAGCTATTTCTGAATTTTACTTAATTATTATAAT
>DKGY01000109.1:0-7068 GCA_002453475.1 Clostridium sp. UBA6758
ATACTAAGAACTCTGTTTATATTTTACTAATATTAGTTATATCAATAGATATATATTATATATAGGATAATTCAATTATACAGTGTGAAATATATCTTATATAATTATTTTAGAGTTATATAAATATATTTTTCATTAGAAAGGGGACCGTTAAGTGATTAAAGAAGAAATGACTCCAAGAGAAAGAATGGATGCATTCTCTAAGGGTATGGAGATTGATAGACTAATATGCATCCCTGATATGGGAGCCACCATGGTACCTTTTATTGGAGTAACAGCTAAGGATTATTATCATTCAGCAGAGATTATGGCAGATTTAGAAATTGCTTTATTTAGAAGACTGGGTCATGACAGCGTAAGCATATCTACTAGTCTTAGAGGAGTTGCAGAAGCTATGGGATCTAAAGTAGGATATCCTGATCATGCCATCTCCTATTTAATAGAACCAGCTATTAATTCTGTAGATGAAATAGAATCTCTTAGAATCGTAGATCCTCTAAAGGATGGCAAGTTCCCCATCTTAATTAACGCCTTAAAACTTACTAGGGATGCCCTTATAGATGAAGTAGATGTTGGAGCTTCTATGACTGGTCCGTTTACTGTTGCAGCCTCTGTAGTTGGAACTGAAAATTTATTAAAATGGATGATTAAATACCCTAAAAAAGTTCACACCCTTATGGAAATTGTAACTGAATCCAACAACAGATACATAGAGGAAGTTGCTAAACTGGGTGTATCTATTGGGTTTGCTGATCCAGTTTCATCTACTAGTCTTATAAGACCACAGCAATTTAGAGAATTTTCATTACCTGCCCTCCAAAAGAATGTTAATAAAATCAAAGAAAAAACTGGTAGTTCCCCTAGCATACACATCTGCGGAAAAAGTAGAGACATTTGGGAAGATGTTGTGAATACTGGGATTTCTAATTTTAGTATTGATAATATAGAAGATATAGAAGAAGCTAAAAAAGTAATGGGTGATAGGGTTGTAATTACTGGAAATGTTCCTCCTGTTGATGTTATGTATTNNTCCAATGTATTAGAAAAGGTTATGATTCTAAAAAAGGTTATATTTTAAGCACTGGATGTCAAATTCCAATGAACACTCCAATGGAGAATATTGAAGCCTTTATGGATGCAGGTAAACTATACGGAAAGTATCCAATAGATCTGGAAAAACTAATGGATGATTAACAAGAATTTCAACTAAAATCTTAAACAAATAGATTCTTTAATAGTCTATTTTTTAAGATTTTTTTCTTTCATAAGCTAAACTTTCCAAGTATGATTCTAAATTTATAACATATAATAATTTTGATATTTCATAGTGAAATTTTTTCTGATATTAATGGTATTAATGGAACTGTTGTTGATGAAGAAATTTACTATGAATAAAATTTTACTCTTGGATTGAGCTTAAGCTTATTTTCATAATATGCTGGCTCCATACCTTAAAAATAAAATTTTAGGAGGTGATTGTTATGCACAATAATGAAGGAGAAAGCGCTAAACGCCATCTACGAGATGTACAAATTAAACTTCAAGATTCAAAAACTTGCTTAGATCAAGCATTAAAATCTGTTGAAAAATCACAAAACAGACAAATAATCGAAAATACTCTTAACTCAGTAGAAAGTGCACTACATTCATTAAATAATACCCTTTCCAACTATCAAGAATAGTAAAAACTAGTGCTATTAAATTCCACTATTAGCTCTTCGCCAATATCCTTTTGTGGGTATTGGCGAATTTTATTATTTTACTTTAATTTCACTGGTTATAGTAACATGATACTTAAACCCTATACAATCTCTGTCATTATATGCTCATAGTTTGGTGGTAAGTCATAACTTTTTATATGTTCAAAGTTTTTCACCTTAACCCTTCCGTTACCTTCTACTGTAAAATCAATGTTATCAGTTCCCACAAGAATATGAGGTCCTATATAGGGGTTTACTTGAAGGCTTATATCAAAGACAAAGGAACGATAACCATTGGGCCTTGAAATACTATTTATATATATGGAGTAAGGATCAACTAGTGGCGTTTGGGACATGTATGTGGAGTAATATTTTTCTACCTCCGTCTTGATATAAGGCATTAGTAAANNGTTGATGAGGTAAGTCTATGATTGTAGATACATACATAAAACCTTCATTACATTTTATTCTTTCAAAGGGTTTCTGTCCCCAAATAACATTAGAATACGTTTCAGCAAGACTTACTTCATTCTTTTCTATCCCAAATACTATTTTGCCATTGATATTTCCCATTAACACCATAACTGCCAACAGTATTAAACCCTTCTTAACATGTTTTTTAAAATTTATCATTCCCTATGCCCTCTTTTCATTTACTTTTATGCACTATTTATATTATTCTTTTACAATTCCAAGGCTTTATCTTTACCGCAGTACTGCAATTATCATAATGTACTTATCCATAATTCTTTAACTCTCATTCCCTTTATGTATATAGTATGTGTATACTTACGGCCCAGGATACACTACAATAAAAACTCATATTATGAAAACTTCTTACAGAAACCTATTTAAGAGATTGGATATATTGCTATTTTTCTATATAGATAAAGCAGTAGAATTTTAGCATTCTACTGCTTTATTACTTAATCTAATCTCACCTTTCCATTTCTGAAAGCTTTACCTGTGATGTAACTTAATAGCAATATTGCTACTAATACTATAGATGTGTATAATGAATTAATTTCTACAACAAAATTTGTAATCAAAATAAAGTTTAGAATCGCTCCTGGTATTACAAATAAAATATATAACAATAACACCATTATTATTTTTTTTACATTACCTTTGCTTTTTATTATTACTTTCCTTAATCCTATGCTAAAAATAAACCTACAAAACAAAAAGTCAACTATAAACATAAAGATTATGTTTAAGGTAAATTTCATATCAAATAAATAATATACTAATGACATCATTGATGAAATAATTAAAGCCCATTTAATACTCTGAGACATATTAAGCATTGTTCTACTATTAATATCCTTTGATTTTATTATTTCCTTGCAAAACTCTTCAATATTATTACCAATAATACTCTTCACATCAATACCATCATCCTGTGCACCTATTAATAAGTCCTTTACATCTTCACTTACTTCATCCATAAAGCTACCTTGTATACCACTACTTGATAAGTACATTACTATACTTGTGTATGCCTCCTTATATTCATCCATCAATATGCTATTACTCATTGTCCATACCCCCTATAATCTTATTTACATTAACATGAAGTTTGTTCCAATATTCTATAAAACCTTCAAGTTCTATACTTCCCATTTCTGATAGTTTATAATATTTTCTATTAACTCCCGCGGATGATTTCCTTCTTTCAGCAATTATTAACTGATTTTTTTCAAGCCTAAGTAATAATGGATAAAGTGTTCCCTCAACGATATCTTCAAATCCACATTTTTTAAGTTTTGTTAGTAGTTCATAACCATAGGTCTCGTCCTTTGAAATTATACTAAGTATACATCCTTCAAGAATACCCTTAAGAATTTGAGAATTATTATTCAAAGTAACACCTCCTTTACCTTGTAATACAAAGTATAATATTATTATATTCAAATATACTTTGCATTACAAGGTATATTTGAATAAATCATTCTATTACTTAATACTTACCATAAATAATCACTAAAAAAAGAAGGTGTAGCCTCTATGACTACTCCCTCTTTCCTACTTATATACGCCATTAAACTATGATTTATTTAAATCACAGTTAGCCAATTCTTTTACCTAAATCCTTCTGACAAATACTTGCTTCATAAACAACAATTGTAGCTGCTACTCCTACATTTAAAGAATCAGCTCCTCCAAACATAGGTATTATTACTCTTTCACATTCATATTCATTCCAAATTTCTGAAATTCCATGTATTTCATTTCCTACAATAATAGCAATTCTTCCTTTATAATCAGCATCATAATAATTTTTACTAGCTTTTAAATCAGTAACAATAATCTTAAATCCATTACTTTTAAGCCACCTCACAAGCAATGATATATCACTACTTACAACTGGCAACATAAAGCTAGATCCCATACTTGATTTTATTAATTTTTGATTTGTTTTTCTAACTTTACTGTTACAAATAATTACTCCATCTCCACCAGCACCATCAGCAGACCTTATTATTGTGCCAATATTTCCTGGTTTCTCTAATCCATCAAGTACTACTAACAAATTGTTTTCCTTCAGACTTATATCTCCAAGCTTATGCTGTGGAAAGCTACATAACAGAAAAAACCCTTCCCCACTATCTCTACTACTTAATCTATTACACAAATTACTTGATATCAAACACGAATCATCTGCCTCACCAACAATAAATTTGACCATTTCAAGACTGGATTTATTTTTAATAAATTCTGGGCAAAATATAAAATTTCTTATTCTAATATTACTTTTTATTATTTTTTCATATGCCCATAATCCCTCTATAACAAATAATTCTTCATCCTCAACCTTTTTATTCTTTAATAGTCCATTAATGATTTTTATTGAAGGATCCTTATAGCCAACAATTTTCAAGTTAGAAAACTCTCTATATAATTGCTCAACATCTAACTCCATTTTAATTATGATTCCTTTCTCGGTACTCAGTTATAAAAATTTAATTTATATATATTCCACCCCGCAAAACATAAATATCTTTAATTAATAGTTTCACGCACGTACAATTTATCATCATATTTATTTTAATATATAGGTATAACAAAATAATATATAAAGAACAGTTCTATATTATTCTTTGCACATAAAAAGCCACCACTCATTATAAGAGTGATAGCTTCTCATTTCTATTTTTACTATATACAATTTTTTTAATACTATCTATGGAAAGAAAAAATTCTTCTGACAGTGCGTCAATGGTATATCCACTTTTATGCTTATTACATATAACTTCATTTCTACTTTGTATACGCTGCCTAGTTCCTGACTTTTCCCCCCACTTTTTTCGTGTTGTATGTTCAGATGGAATATATACATATTCACCTTGAATATACTTTTGAATTTCTCTTACTAAATTATCCGGTAAAATTGTTTCAGCCTTTACATATCCCATAAAGCTCAGCTCCTTAAATTTATACTTTAAATTAAGGAAACAAAGCCTGTATAAGTATGAATTTATTTAGTAATGGCGACTATATATTTACCTCTGTGCAATTGTCGCCTTAAGCCATACTTACAGACTTTGCACAGAGTATTTTCAGTTGTTCTTTTTTTGCTAATTCAAATCTCATATTTAATCCCCCCAATAAACCTTATCTTCTATATAATACCAAATATTGTAGAAATCATCAATTAATTTTCTGAATTAACTATCAAGTTTTATAAATAATCTAATGGATCTACTAATTCGAATTCATTATACTCTGATACAAAATCCTGAAGTATTTTGCAATGTCCTGCTCCATAAATCACCAAAACTCTATCTCCCGGTTCAACCATATCTTGTAGATTTCCCAAAATATAAAGATTTCTTCTATACCATTCTGTAAGCATGTCCACTCCGTAATATTTATCTCCAGCTCCTACTTGAGCTAGCTCTAGATATAAATCACTATGTTCTCTTGCAATACGCTTAGGATCATTAAGATGCTTTAAAATTTCAATAACTGTACTATTCTTCATAAGCTCATTTTCACTTATACCACATTCCTTTATTTCATTCATAAATTTCTCATAGAACTTTGGACAATTCTTTTCAGCATATTCGAAAACATCTTCTGGTAGATCTACTGGATAATCTATAGGATAAATTTTATTATGGTTTAATATTTGCCCTAATCTAAAACCCAATTGAACAATTTCATTTCTATGACTTATTATTTTATTAGATGAATTATAATTATTTATACAATACTCGGAATAAGCCTTATTTAATTCCTCTGCTTTTCCTCGATTTGCTTCAACAGCAATTTTATTTGGTTTAAATTGTATTAACTTTTCTATTACTACCTTAATCTCTTTTTGTTTTTTCTCAGTGGTAATATCTTCACATTCAGTTTTTATTAAATGTTCTCCACCATTTCCAAAATGATAAGTTCCTAGTATAAATATTTCTGCCTTTTTTCCCATAAATATACCCCCTTTATATTCTATATAATACGAAATATTGTATAAATCAACAATCAATCCTCTAGATTATATTGAAACTTAAGAATATTATGACTTATTTTTATTGATTACGTTCAAAATATAATGCTTATATAATTTTTAATTACCATTAATATCAAAATAAGAATCATACTCACCATCATAAATAATTTTTAACTGTCCTCATATCAGCTAATCTCCCATTATATATTTCACATTATAAATGTTATTAATATTAATTTATCTCCTAATCATACTCCATTATAAATGTAGGAACAAATGGATTAATCTGAGGTTATTCTATTTCTTTTTTGAAATATATACACTAGTATTAAAACAAGTAATGAGATTAATAATATGTGTAAAATTATATGATATAAATCAGGTATCAATATACTATCAGATTGTGGAATAATATGGTATGTATTAGCAAAAAATTTATTATACCCACTTAATTTCCTCTCAGTTACACCAAAAATTGTGTAATTCCAATGTGAAAAATATTGAACTATAACCCAAACTGTAAGAAATACTGATAATACATATTTACCTTGTTTTTCTTTTAAGAAAAATAGCATAGAACAAATCACAAAAATTATCCACCAAGTAGTATCAAAACTCAGTATGCCTGGGCTTTCAACTAAGCAAAAATTTCCTATAGAAAACCCTGTAATATCCAACGTAAACCAAAACAGTAAACTAACCAATAATATATTTATATTTCTTTTCATAAATCCCCCATTTACACAATCAACTTTTTTAATTTTGAAAAAAATTAAACTATTCCCTACTAAATATTTGTGTATCTCCCAGTAATGTAATTGCATTATTATCAACAATTATCCCACCAGTATCTTTAATTGCATATACAGTATCTGTTCTTTCATTTAATACCTTATTTATATAGTTTTTTTCTAT
>DKGY01000109.1:7128-49527 GCA_002453475.1 Clostridium sp. UBA6758
TACAAAACTTTCAATCTCATTTACTAAATCAAACTCCTTTAATCGATACATCATTTTATCAGGTAATCCTCCAGTGAAAAATATTATGTCACTGTTTCTTACTTTCTTTTTTGCATTTTCCTCTGTATCCTTAAAATAATTTATCCAGTTCATATTTTCTTCCCTAATTCCATAACTCAAAAATGGTAGAACAATGGTGTTATAATACTTTCCGTTATCTTTACTATAGGCATCCTGCCAATCTATATCATTACTTATATTTTCATCGAAAGAAAATGGAATTACCAAAACTTTATCATTACACTTTATATATTTTTCCATAGTATCCTTTGCCCATTTTTCATGGAAGTTATATAAACTAAATAATATATTGACCATTAATATTCTCCCTTTCATTAATCCATCATATCTTACCCATACGTTATTTAAGACCACTATGCCTTAATTTCATAAGTAAACTCTATTCAGAATAGTACTAAATTTAATTATTAACCTTATTCTTAATATAATCATCTATAAGCCTAATATCCTTAATATCCTTCTCTCTTCCTAATTGTACCTTCTGCTTTTTTATACTTTCTAAACTTCCTACAGGTAATCCATCAATGAAAACTATTTCATCTACAAACCAATTTTCTAGTATTTCTATTGTATCGTTTATCTGAACAATTCTTGAATTATCTTTTTCTACTGTGTACTTACAACCCATTTTTAAAAATAGTTCAACTAAATGTGTAGTACACCCTAAATCAATATCATTTGTGGTTTCTTTAACGCCATGAATTACTAAACCTGCACCAGAGGTTATCCAATATTCATTTAAAGGTAACTCTATGTCTTTAAGCATTTTAATTATGTCTTCTTTTCCTAACATTTTAATAACCCCCTAATTACATTCATTTTCATCTGATTTCTAACATGATAATAAAAAATATATACATTTATTTTCAAAAATTATTAACGCTCTTCATAATTCACAAAGTAATAATAGTTCCAATTATTATTCATCTGAACTACTTCATTTTGCAGTAATATACTACTGTTTCATAATCAAAAATCAATGTCCCATTTTTATTATATTTTTTAAATAGAAGTTCAAGTTCCATAATCATATAATTGAATCTTGAATCTTCTTCATTTGGAATATATGAATAAGATACTAAATCCCCTTTTAATCTTTCTAAATTATACACTTGAGGATTAGAAAATATTTCTTTATCGATTGTTTTTAAACCAAAGAATTTGGGTAAATCCGTGTTAAGTGAATTCCCACCCTCACGTTCTGAATATTTTTCAATTAATTCCATATATTCATTCATAAATTGGCTATTGCTAAACTTTCTTCTATTATTGATAATTACTACAAACCCGCCAGGTTTTAATATTCTGAGGAATTCTTTTTTTGTAGCTTCTGGTTCAAACCAATGGAATGCTTGTCCTGATGTAATTATATCTACTGATTCTGATTCCAACTTTGTATATTCAGAAGATGCATCTATTGAATAAAAATTTGTGTAATGAATTAGATACTTCTCTCCAGCAGACCTCATTTCTGCATTAGGTTCAATACCATATACTTCGTTTCCATTATCCAAAAATAATTTAGCAGAAATTCCTGTTCCAGAGCCAATATCAGCAATAATTGCTTCTTTAGTTAAGCCAATTGATGTATTTAGAAATCCTATTATTTCATTAGGATAGTTAGGTCTATATTTTGCATAGTTCTCTACTCGACTACTAAATCTACCTTTAGGATTAAGTTCTGTTAAATTCATAATACCCTCCAAATTAAAAAATTTAATGTTTTCTTGTAAATTTTACTTGTATTATAACTCCCTATCATCAAATGCTTTTCTGGTAGAATTTCTTTTTTTTGCATCAAAATTTATAGGAAGATGCTCTTTATCAATTATGTCTTCATAGTTAATGTCAGAAAAATAATTACAAAAATTAATTTCAACATAAATCAATCTGTTATTTTCTTCATCAGCTAAAGCATAAATATACCCATTATAACTATCAGCGTAAACTGCACATACTGGATAATTAAATCCTGTTGCACCATATATAAGATAATCTTCAGAGGAATCCAATTTTGACAGCCTCTCTATTTCTTTCATATAATCTTCATCATTACATGAATATACAAGATATGCTACATAGTTTGGGTCAAAAGGATTATAGTAATAGTAAGTAAACTTTTCAATTTCTGCAGAATCCGGTATGCTATTGGGGAATATATCATTAGGATGTTTCCCTTCACTTCCAAGATATTCACTGTAATTTGAAATATCTGTAGTTTTATCTTTTTCCGCAATCAACATTTCACAACCACTACAAATCAGCATGGCTATCATAATTGAAAAAATTATTAATATCTTTCTCATTTATTAGCTCCTCCTTAAATTCTATAATTAAGCATAATTTCATATTATGAAAAATTTTTTTATTAACTTTACTCAATAAGTCCTTTTTCCTTTATAAACAATTTAAATTCATCAATATCACCATTTATAAAACCACTTTTACTAAGAATTATGTTTTGTTTTTCTATCATCAATGAATATAGATTTTCTGTTTCTAGTACTTTAGTAATTTGACTATACCCTATTGTCAAATTAGATCTAAATGTAATAATATCTATTTTTTCATTGTAAAAATTTAACGTAAACTCCACTGATTTACCATATACTCCTTTAAAGTTTTTATAGCTCTCTTTTAATTTTAAAGTATAACGTTTAAAAAACATAAAAAGGAAAAATGCAGATATCAGTTTATTTATATTCTAATTGTAACATTAATTTCAATATAGTGTATATATTTGTATATAAGTTAATTTATTCTTTAGATAAAAATAAAATAGAAAGCATTAGCTTTACTTAATGCCTTCTATCTCCATCTGTAACCTATTAAAATATTCTTCCATAAACTTAAGTCTTTCTTTACCAATTTCTTTTGCTTTCTTTGTATATAATTTATCTGGAATTTTTTTAAACTTTACTTCATATTCAATAAAAGGTGTATGTTTAGAAACATCTTTTAACCTTCCGTTCTCAACAGTATTAGATTCCATATACTCATTAAGTGGCTCCTTCACTGTCAATCTTTGTCCAAATTGTCCTGATAACATAAATGTACGAGCAATTCCAATTGCACCGATAGCATCAAGCTTATCTGAATCAAAAAGTATTTTTGCTTCTATTGTAGTAGGCTCATTTCCAGTTCTAAATCTATGTGCTATAATACAATGTTTTATCCTTTGGATTTTTTCTTCTTCATATTGTAGTTTCCTTAGTATATCTTCTGCAATTTCACTTCCCAAGATAGCATGGTCAAGTTTTCCTGTTTTATCTTTACTCTCTTCCACCCTTGCAATATCATGCAACAACGCTGACGGAATTAATATCTCTAAATCAACCTCTTCTTCATGCTTTGCAATCAATAAACAAAGATTATAAACTCTAAATACATGATCTAAATTATGAGCTGAGCAAGTTAATTTATCCTGAACAATCTCCATAATTTTTTTATGTTTTGCATTTATATTCATTAATATCTCTCCTATATTAAACTGTTATCTTTTTACTTAAAACTTCCGCTAAAGAACCATCTTCTATTTCATATACCTTACATGATAGAAAACCATTCTTCAACAATATTTTTCTAGATGCTATGTTATTAGGATCTATTATTCCTGTAACTTGTTGTATGCTCTTCATCACTTCAGTTTTATTTAATAATTCCCTTAGAATCTCACTTCCATATCCCATTCCCCAATACTCAGGAAGCAGTAAATACTCAACCTCAGCCTTGGTAAAATCATCACTTATAATCAATCCACCTATGCCTATAAAAGTATTAGTAGTAGCTTCAAAAACCTTAAATTGTCCAAACTCTTCATGAACTTCATTTTTTTCTAATATGCCTTTATATACTTTCTTTGCTTCTTCTAATGTAAATACCCTTCCATAATTCATTACCATCACTTTTTCATTTGAAACTAAATCTAGAAAATATTTAAAATCATCCTGAGAAAGAATTTTTTCAAAATATATTCTCTTATCCAATTTTACCACTCCTAATTTATATTATTAAACTAATATATTTACTTTTCTCCAAATGCATATATTACTGGCATATTAAAATGAAGTCCATCACTTTTTCTGAACCTTTCTAGTCCTTTAAATATGTCTTTTTTAAACTCTTCAAATACGTCACAACCCAAATCTNNCTATTTTTTCAAATATTCCTCTAACGGCATTCGCCCACATTTCTTGCCACCATTCCTCTTTATCCTTATACACAACATCTGTACTTTCTTCATGAACTTTAACATTATTGAAACCTGAATCATCTAATATTTTTATTACATCCACTACTGTATCAAACTTTGGAATATCTGGTTTTCTATCATTACTTTCTTTTTGTAAGTTCTTAGGTAAATATTTATTAACTATTTCAGTTAGCCACTTTTGATCTTCTTGTTTACCCCATATGCTAAATCCTGCTTGTCCTCCATTTTTTAATACTCTTAGTATTCCATTTAATCTATTTTCACTAAGCAAAAGATATCCTATGCCAAATCCACAAAGAACATTATCAAATGAATATTTTTCAAAGTTTAAATTCTGCGCATTCATATTTTTAACTTCTGCATTACATATTTTCTTATTTAAAATATCTTTATAAGTTTCACTTACCATAACTTCTGAACTATCTATACCTAAAGCATATCCATCTTTACCTATTTTATCTATTGCAGCAAATAATGAAGCACCTCTCCCCATTCCAATATCTAGCACTGTCGCTCCTTTGTTAATCCTTGAAAGTTCAACTAATCTATTCCCAAAGTCATTCCAATATTTAGGTCCAACTTTTCCAAAATCAATGGCAACTTTGTCCCATATTGTTACTAATTTCATTGTTATTCCTCCAAATATATTTGTACATTGGCTAGCTACCAATAAATTACTAATATCCTCAATAAACATATCCCTATATTACTTTGTAATATTCTACATTTCATTACAAAATTCAATCAATGGCATAATTGATGATTGGTCTGTAAAATCTACTACTTGTCCATAGGTTTCAAGCATCATTTTTGCTTCATCATCCATTTTATCCTCAGGCATTTTACTCACTTTATTTTTTAATAAAGCCATCATAGACTTGTGGATAAGGCCAAGATTTTTATAATCAATAGCACCCCTAAAATGAAATAATTTAATACTCTTTTGCATTTCTTTTGTAAGATTCTTATCAATGACGGGTATAAATTGTTCAGTGTTACTTGGAGCAGCAAGTCCTACAGTAAATACAACTAAATTTTTATCTTTTAACTTATCAAATGCTTTAGTAATTAATGAAACACCAAGTATTCCACTTGCATAAAGACCGCCTCCATAAATAATTGTAGAATAATTTTGCATACCCGTTACATCAATTTTAGATGCCTCAAAAATATCTGCACTAAGTGCAGTAGCAATCCATTCTGCATATTTTCTTGTTGAACCATATTTTGATTTGTATATAACAACTGTTTTACTCATATATTTCCTCCTATAACCTCATATTATAATAATCTTTTTATTCTTTCTTATACTTCCTAATTTTTTGAATATGAAAATACCTCAATAAAACTAAAAGTGAATATTCCTAGTTCCATATTCCTTTAATCTCTTCTGTAATAATGATAGTACATCATTAAAATCCATATCTGCTGTATATAAATTTATTGATAAAGGCGCGTAATTTAACATTAAATTTATTTTAATGATTATTCTCTTTAAAAGAGAAATTCTTTTCATAAGTTCATTCAAGTCATAAACACTTATTCCTATATATCTTTGATTAAAACTCTTTTGAACATATATAGATTGGATTTCTTGCCATGCAATAAATCCAACACTAGAAGCAGTTGACCTATCTGTTATACCATCTTCTCCTATCAATAATAGTGGTATAGAATTTAACATACATTTAATAACAAAGATAAAACATGTACAAAAAAATACTGTAGATATTATCCCAATAATTAAATAAATCGGTTTTGTTTCAATTAGTCCAATCATTAATACATAAATACTTACAATCATCATAATAAATCCAAGTATTAAGAGTTTTATTCCTTTCTTTTTATCTTCTTTAACAATAACTTCATTCATTTTTCTTTCCCCCCGAATGTCTTTTTATGATGTTTCTATAAGTAATAAAACCTATATAAATAAGCACATTCCTACAAAGATTACATTCATATGATAATTTACTTTATTTAATTATATTAGGCATATCTACATTAGTATTATCTATAATTAAATCTACAAAGGAATAAGGGTTATCATTCTTTTCATATAATTTATACGCAGGAATATATCTATTATTATATTTATTTAATAACACTTTTAAGTTATCATTCTTAAATATATCTCTTTCTGAAGCTCGTCTTAATTGTTCATTTGTTTCAACTACAAGCATAATACTATAATCATAATATTTCTTAAATTCATTTTTAAATATAAATATACCCTCAATTATGAGTATCCCCTCACTGCCTAAAGAAACATCTAATTTTTTTGTATATTCATCCTTTAAAGTATCTAAAACGAAATCACTAAATTCTATTTTCCCTGTTATTCTAGCTTGTTTTAAAATATCATTTTCAAACTTCATATAATCAAAATTATTATTATATTGTTGTTTCCAGCATGGTAATTCATCAGAATAACGTGTAGCTCTTTTATTACAAAAGTCATCAATTGAAACTACTTCAGCTTTAATTCCTGATTCTAATAAGGATTTTTTAATATTTTGCGATAAAGTTGATTTCCCTGAACATCCTTGTCCATCAATTCCAACTATCAAGCATCTTTCTTGTATTATTATCTTCTGAGCAGCTATTTTTTTTGTTATATACTCAATTAATTCATCACATTTCAACTTTATTCCTCCATTTAATGTTACAACGAATATATAAATCCTAATTTTCATTGTCTTACTTTAATAATATGATTGATAAGTTATTACTGCATTTGTTTTTAAAGATAATTAATATCGGTTTTAAATTTAATATATTCTAATTGTAACATTTACTTCAATATAATGTATATATAAGTTAATTTAATCTATGATGAATAATAGCTAAAAAAGAAAGAGGCTTTCGCAAAATATATTACTAATCTTATATAGAATGTTGAGTTTGCACTTTTATATTATTGTTAGCGAATGCCATTTGGATAGGTAAGAATCTAAATCTTTGATTTAGTTATTCGAACTTAGTTCTTCTAATTTATTAGAAGAACTTCCATGAATATTTTATTACTTAGTACTTATGAATGGTAAAATCGTAAGCAATACAACTTGTTTGAGTGTATACGAGTTGTTGTGTTGTAGATTTTTCCTTGAATAAATGCTTTAGTAAATCAATATTCCGAAACGGCTGAGCGTTAATAATATATGGGCATGCTCAATATTTCTTTTAGCTTAGTCTATTTTGTGAAAGCGCCTTTATAAAATTTAAGATTACTCAATTAATCTCTCTATCCTCTTGATTTTCCAGTAATATGTTCTATTTTAATTTCTACTATTTTTGCACTATCTTGTGCTCTTTCAATATATCTTTTACCTTCTTCTATAAAATTTTGAGAATACTTTTTAATAAATTTGAATAAAATATCCCCTTTTAAATCTCCAATTAGTTCCTTTGCTTCTCCAAAGGCTATAATGCTTTTGTAATTTGTACTAAACTTTCCTGGTAATACTTCAGTATCTGTAACAACACAGAAGGATACTTTAGAGCTTTTTTCAATATTTTCGAGCTTATGCCCTTCTTTAGCACAGTGAAAATATATGGTGTTATCTTGGTAAACATAACTTAATGGCACAGCATAAGGATATCCACTTTCACCAACAGTTGCTAGAATTCCATATTCTCCATTAATTAAAATTTTTTCTATGTCCTCACCAAAAACTTCCCTATCCTTTTTTCTCATTTCCTTAAACATATAAACAACTCCTTTAAATTTTCTTCATAATATTAACTGATTAAAATTACCTACATAAAACTTCTAAAACAACTTTCCTTGGAAATAATTAAATCTTAATTATTCCCTCCATTTTCAAATTACTTGTTATCAATTACTCTCAAAAATCTATCTACATATCTTTGATCAAAGTCACATAGTTCATAATTTTCTTTAGATGATGTCTTTTCAACTTTACCAGTGTCCATAATAAGCTTATCAAATATTTCAAGTTCTAAATAAGTATCTTCAAACTCACTATTTGCTTGATAAAAATTTACTTTATTACCATCATTCAAGGATACAATATAATAAAAGTCACCTGCTCCTTTTGGAAAAATACCAAACTTCTTTCCATTAAATCCAGCTTCAACCTTAGAAATATCACTATAAGAATATTCTTTTCCCAGTGGGTTATAAAAACTATAGTCCGTAATCTTATTTTCTGTTACTACAGTAATTCCAGTAATGCACATATACAATAAAGCAATATTTAAAATAATAGTTACTACAATATCTTTCTTTGCAAAATTACAAAGATCTACAGTCCACTTTAACTCTATATTCTTAAATTTTTTATATATTCTTGAAATTAAAAATGCAATTAGTTCTACTTCAAAGAAGAAAATCAAATAACTATATGGTGGTTTAAACATAAACATTAAATAATTCTTTGGTACAAATATAGACTCTTGTAACTTCCCTATACCTACAAAAATAGCAATGGTTAAAATTATTATAAGAATTGAAATTAAAAATACAGAGGCTGTCCCCTTAGTCTTTTTATTAGGTTGCTTTAAATATCTTCTCCAAGTTAAAGTCAATATTACTGTACTTAATATAGCCATGATACTATTAATGCCTATGGAATCATAATTTTTATCGGTAATATTAATCCAAAGCCACAATAATGGACCACTAAGCATTAAAGTTCCAAACAGTTGAGCTGTTAATGAAATTTCCCCTAGCTCCTTAACTTCACCTAAAAATTCAGTGAATTCTTCACTTTTAATATATTCAAGGTCATCATGATAACAATCTAAATCAGCATTAGGATTTTTATTTATCTCTTTTAATAGAACTTCAATAGTAAGCTTTTTACTTTGAATATCTAACTCACCTTTATTTAACTCTTCTAATTTTTCTTTTAAAATATTTTCTAATGGTACATCTCCATTTTTAAACTCTTTTATTTTAGAAATTGGAATTTCCAATTGCCTAAGAATCTTTATCCTTTTTAATTCCTTAATATTTTCTTCATTGTATTCCCTATAAGCATTTGAATTTCTTTTGACTGAAATTAAGCCCTCACTTTCATAAAATCGAATTGTCTTTGCAGATAATCCTGTTAACAGTTCCGCGTCCTTTATTTTCATGTGTAGCCTCCCCTATCCTATTGATTTTAGTTAATTAAACACCTTACACCTACTGTAACGTCAATAGTTTTATAGAAAATACAAAATTTTCCTATGCTTTAATGAATTAGTTTAACCATTAAAATCCATGAAACCCACATGGTGGCAACAACTATTTAAATAGTTTCATATATAAATAGTTCCATATTAATCTATTTTCCTATTTCTACATTTAAATATTTCCCTATAATACTATATATATTTTTTTATATAAACAATTTCACAATACCCCATATAATCTTGTCTATTCCTTTTCTTGCTATCATTAATGGTCCATCTAAAAAATTAAACATTAATAATGCAAATATAATTAATTGACCATATCTTTCATACTTCATAAATTTAAAATATCTTTCCTCTGGTAATAATGCTCCAATAATCTTGGCACCATCAAGTGGAGGGAATGGAATTAAATTAAATACTCCAAGCCCTATGTTTATTATATAAGTATAGTTAAAGAGTTTGAACATAAACACAATGATATCTCCACCATAGCCTCCTGTGACTTTTAAGATTACTTCTATGGCAAAAGCACATATAAGAGCTATTAAAAAGTTCATCATAGGTCCTGCTAGACCTACCAGTGCCATGCCCCTTTTTTTATCCTTATAATAATATGGATTTACTTGTACAGGTTTTGCCCATCCAAAGTGGAAGAATAAAAGACATATAGTTCCCACTGGGTCAAGGTGTGCCAATGGGTTTAGTGAAAGACGACCCGTTGCCTTTGGTGTTGGATCTCCTAGTTTATAAGATACATAACCATGGGCAAATTCATGAAGAGATACTGCAATAAGAATGGCTGGTATAAGATAAATTAGTTCTTTAATATCCATAGTATTTCTTTACTCCTTTAAGTAGACTTCCCTTTAAATATAGAATACTATTACTTCTTTATATAGTATATTATTATTTATCTATGAGTTTTTCAATAAGTGATTAAATATGTTTACACAATTGTATTATTTTAAGTAGAATGTCTATTAATATGGTGAAATATATTGCAAATAGAAATGGAAGAATAATAATTATTCTTCCATTTTACAATCTATTCTTTTTCTTTTAAAAAGGACTCTAAGTCTTCAATTGATTTTTCTGTATTTGTTATCTTACTCTTAATATCATTTACTTCTTGTGATTTATCTTCTAAAAGCTTTAACTTTTCTTCATATTCCTTATCAAATTCAGATGCACTATATGTCACTCTACCAGTTGTACCTATAGCAGTACCTATACTAATTCCTATAATAACTATAAATGCTATGACAAACTTTCTAATTAATGATTCTTTACTTTTCATTAACCTATACCTCCTAGTAACACTTTGAGCATGGGGTTAACCCTTGTGATTCTGCTGCTTCCGTAGTTATACATGTAGCTTTTTTAGGATTGGTATTACCACAGTTATTAATGCTATGATACTTTTTACCTGTAGCTGTTTTCCATACCATTTTTCCTACTGGTTCTGGATTTACTACTGAATTACTATTGTTTACATTATTTTGACTTGCAGCATTAGTAGCTGCTACTCTTTCCGCTTCAGCTTTAGCTATCCTTTCTTCCTCAGCTTTTGCTTCTGCTTCTGCCTTCACAATTCTTTCTGCTGCTTCCTTTGCTAATCTTTCTTGCTCGGCTTTAGCTTCTCTTTCAGTCTTTAAAATCTCTTCTTTTTTATTTTTAAGTTCTGTTTCTTTGCTAGATAATGTATTTAAATATCCTTTACTTTCTTCTAAAATATTCTCTTTCTCACTAATCTGAGCAAGTACTACTTCATTTTTCTCATTTACCTTTGAAAACTCATCTTTTGGAACACTTCCCATAATTCCAATGCCGGAGCCAGCAAAAATACTAATGATAGCTAAGATTATAACTTTCTTTATACTTATTTGACTATCTTTAAATTTCATAATTATCCCCCCACGATATTTCAATTTATAACTCAAAGTTATAAGTAACCTAATCAATATCAAACTCAGCTACAAATTTATTTTAACATTCCTTTCCCCACGCTTCAACCATATTATTGTATTTACCTCATTATATTCCAACATATGCTATTTATATCTTTTAATTAAACAAATTCTGTCATTTCCTGACTTAAATTTTTCCTATTAATATAATTTTCTCATCTTCGTGTAATAATATATTATTGAGTATACATTATTAAGGCTTGCTGCGATTTATACACTTTCTTTTGCAGGCTTTAAAAAATATGTTATGATTTACATAAAGGTTTAAATACTCAGTATTAGAGGTTCTAAACTATTGATTTACTCATAACTAAATATAGAAAGGTAGGATATTATGAATATTTTAGTAACCTTAGATGCCAATTACATACCACAATTAATCATTATGATGAAATCCATATTAAAATCAAACTCAAATACAAATTTTAATACATATATAGTTCATAAAAGTCTTACAGATGAAAACTTTAAACAATTAAATGAGGGGGTAAATGATTCTAGATGTGGATTTATTTCTATTGTTATAGAAGATGAGCTTTTGAAGGATGCTCCAGTGACGGATAGATATCCTAAGGAGATGTATTATAGAATATTTGCAGCTAAGTATCTTCCTAATACCTTAGATAGGATTCTTTATCTTGACCCAGATATTGTAGTTATAAATTCTCTAGAAAAGCTATACAGCATGAACTTTGAAGGAAATTTTTTCATTGCTGCCTCTCATGTTAACAAGCCATTACAACTTATAAATGAATATCGCCTTAACATGGACAAAGATAGTGCTTATATCAACTCTGGCGTTATGTTAATGAATTTAGAGCTTTTAAGAAAGTATCAAGACTTCCAGCAAGTCTTCGACTATATTGAAAAATTTAAAAACAGACTTCTTTTACCTGACCAAGACGTTTTAAGCGGTTTATATGGATCTAAGACCAAAACTGTAGAATCTATAGTTTATAATCTCAGTGATAGATACTTAGCCCGTTATAACCTAGACCCTGAAAACTGGCGACAAAAGTTAGATTTAAATTGGGTTAGGAAAAACACTGTTATAATTCATTATTGTGGTAGAAATAAACCTTGGAAAAATAACTATCTTGGAATCTTAGATGTGTTATATAAAGAGCTTCTTTGATAATAATAAAGCCTATGTAAAAATATTTTTACATAGGCTTTTTTTGTATATTTTTTCTATAAAACTTAAGTAATCGATATAAAAAATTATAATTATTATAGTGCTTTAAAGGATTTAATTATTATTTTTATATTATCTATAACCTAGCAATGCCTTTACACCATTTGCTAAGTTATCTTGCCAATCATAGTAAAGATGAGCTCCCATAAAGGTTTCAGATGCTACATTATATCCCTTATCCTTTAATGTAGCTATCATTCTGTCATTTGCCTCCACATGACCTTTTGTAAATCCCTCTAAGCTTCCCATATTTAAATAAAAATCTATCGGTAACAACTCTGAATTCTTATATTCTTCTATTAGTTTACTATTTCCTTCAGAATCAAGTTGCATTTCTCCCTTATGGTCAATATACCATGCAAAAGCCCCTGACTGTGATAGAACCTTTCCAAATATATCAGGTCGATTAAGTGCTGCATAAGCTGCAAATTGTCCCCCTAGACTTAATCCTGCAATAATTGTTCTTTTAGGGTCTTTAGTCACCCTATAATTTTCTCTAACCCATGGTAATATGTCTTCTGTTATAAATTCAAGAAACTCTTTATTACAAATCAACTCTTGGGATCTGTTTTCTGAGCTTGCAATAAATACAGCACAGGTAGAGCTTGTATATTTATCCCCTATGAGATTATCTAATATTTTAGTGGATTCTACTAAATTTATATATTCCCACCCATCAGTAAAGACCATTAGATTATTTTCACTTTCATTTTCTGCATAACCATAAGGTGTATATATCCAAACTCTTATATCTTCCATATCTGATTTAAACTTAAATCTAGACATATGAATTTTTCCTTTTTTATTATCAGTTCTTTCCTTCGTCCATACTTTTTCTTTAGCCCCAGGCATCTCAATTATATTTTCAGTGGCTACAAGTAAACATATGTCTTCAGGATTTTCATCATCTATAGGACAGGTATACCTTTTAGGATTAAAAGGATCTAGGATTATATCTTCATCCTTCCACTCATATTCTCCATCTACATTTGCTATTAACGTATATAAAAAGCGAGCTTTTTTAGGTGCAATAGCGCTTCTATACCATAAATCACTATTGCCTAATCTATATAAGTTAGTTTTCTTGTCTCCTTCTCCGAACATCCATCCTCCAAAGATTTCACTAAAAACAAATATATTATCAACCTCTCTATTCTGTCTCCAAATTACAGTTACAATGGAATTATTCTCATCTCCTTCTATATCTTCAATAAGAGGAGCACCTTCCATTTCAACCTTTTCCCAGAATTTATTTATGGCATCATCATTTCCTAAGTTCATATCCTCTTGAAGTTTTAGCAGTATTTGGCTTATTATTTCTTCATTATACATAATTGTTTTCTCCTTTATTAATCATAATTTTTGCTGTTCTCTTGTTAATCTAAGTCTATTGATTTTTAATGGAGCTTCACTTCTTAAAATCCTTTATTTCTTAAAAGAAATCCTTATTTTCTAAATAACTCATATTATTGAATAAATAAAAAGGCTATAAGAAAGATATCTCTCTTATAGCTAGACCTAACACTTTATTTTACTTAGGTATATATTAAATCTCTGACTTAATATATATTACCTACCTCACCCAGCATATGAGTAAAGTTTTATATAAATATAAACTTATATTACCTTTTTAAGTCACTGAATTTTTCAGACCATAGGTATAACCATGGCTTCTATTTAAAAGTAGCCACACAAAGTTTAACCTTATTAAGATTTATGTCTTAATTAAAGGCTTTTATTATAATAATTAAGTAAAATTTAGAAATAGCTCAATAAGATTGATTTCATTTCAATTGTTTTAAAAAGAAGCATCACAAAAAATCCCATAGAAATACTATAGATTTATAACCTAAAAAACCTCTTTTAAATTAAATTTTTTCTTTTTTAAAAATTTAGCTAACAATTGAATCTAATTAACATCTCATTGCCACCTTCCTAAATTTAAGATTACAAGTACAATTTACCATATTAACTATATATAATCAATATATTTTTTATATCTAATATTTATTAGCCCTAACTTTTTAGTTTCCTACATATTTAAAGATTCATTGCTTTCCCTTGATAGCCTTAGTGTCCTATACTATAATAGGTAATGAAGTTAAGTTTTCTCCGGTTTAATGATATTTTAAGGAAAGTCTCTACTATATCTTATTCTCAGAAAACTACTATTAATAGAAAGAATGAATGGGGTATTAATTATGGAATTTCAAAACTGTATAGAAACAAGAAGAAGTATTCGTAACTTTAATTCAAAGGAAGTAAGCAATCAGGTTATAGAAGAATTAGTAAATGCAGCTGCTTATGCACCATCATGGAAAAACTCTCAGGTAACTCGTTATTATGCAGTGAAAGATACTGCAACAAAACAAAGGATAATCGATGCAATGCCTGATTTTAATAAACATTCTTGTGAAACAGCTCCTGTTATCATAGTTTCAAGTGTAGTTAAATTTAGATCTGGTTATACTCGTGATGGTGGCTTTGATTCTGCTAAAGGTGAAGGTTGGCAAATGTACGATTGCGGATTATCTAACATGATTTTCTTATTAAAAGCTAAAGATCTAGGTCTAGGCACAGTTATTCTAGGTATCTTTGATGAAGCAAAGATATCTGAAATTGTTGGAATCCCTGATACAGAGGAAATTGTTTCAGTTATTCCTATTGGGTATTATGATGAAGAAGTAGCAATGCCAAAACGTAAGTTTGCAGATACTATTTTAAAAGTAATAGAGTAATTATAAGAAGGCTAACTCAAAATTCTGAGTTAGCCTTTTATTAAAATTCTGAAAATAATTAGTTTTAACTTGGATCAGGTACCCTACAAAATCTTATTTGTCTGCTAGCACCATTATCTCCGCAACATACTTCCGTTACTCTTATCCTCACGTCTTCTGTAACTCCTCTAATTTCTATTTCATAGGTATCTGGAATGTTACGGAAAATAACTTCCCTACATGAATCTGGTCCTACTATTATGGAAATAGTACAAACCTTGCTTATATCATTACGTATATTTTTTCTGCGTATTTCTAGTTCCACTGGTATTCTAGAGTTATTTCTTATATTTATAAATAAATTAGCTACTCTACACGCTCTTCTTACCCTACCAGTAGTTAATGTGAATCTTCTTTTACAATTCATGCAAGCTATTATACAATCTAGTTTACATTGAATTTCCCTATTTCTAGCTTCTAATCTACGTATAGTCTCCTTGACATTTCTTTCTATAGCTCTAACTTCTCTTTTTATCTCTGCTAAGCCATAACGTGGATTTGTAATAATATTATAAATATCTTCAATGTCTGGTTTTTTATGATGATCTCTATCCAATGTATTCAATTCATGGTCATCACTTTCTCCTTTAATTACAGCTTCTTTTGGTTCTTCCACTGGTAAATCGCCATATATTATGTCAGATAAATCTGTTACATCATTCACTCCAGCATTTTCTATGCTGTCCTTTTCTACTATATATTCCATGTCATCACCTTCTCCTCTCGAATATTTGAAGTATGACAGTGCTGATTCAATAACAAGGGGAAGAGTTTTATCATAGTGACCTACATTTATAGATAAACTATTACCCTCAATCTTAAATTCACTAGTTACTTCTATTTTCATTTCACTATAGCTTTGATAAACACTAGATTTTAGAATTGATAATTTACATTCCTTAACTGTAACTTCTACATTTTTTCCTCTACCTAACTTAATGTTATCTATGCCTTCAAAAGTCATATTAATAGTTCCTGGATTTGTTCCTTGTTGAAGTATAAATTTATATTCTAAATTTCCATCGTTAAAGTAAAAAACTAAATCTATGCCATGATAAATTCCTTTATACCTTATCTTTGAATAAGTAGGCACATCTATAATTTCTTCATTAGGGTCATAAAAATCAAAATAATTTTTCTTTTCATCACCTTCTCTTTCCCCTATGATTTCAACATCAGGTAATGAATTCTTAAGTAATATCTTAAAGAAATTAGTAGTCTCTGTATCCGTGATTTCCTTTAATTGGTCTTCATCATAATTAAGTGTTGTAACATTATTAATCTCCTTGAGACCCATAATTATCTCATTTTTAAGAAATAATATAATATATCCATCTTTAGCAACGGTGTATTTTACATCTTTATGATTCTGCCCATTATTAAATTCAAAGGGATAAGTATTATTTGGATTTACTTTCTCATCCATATCATGCAACATTCTAAACCTCCTTCTTAATTCATTAAAAGTTTATCATTATTAATGTATTCCAAAGGAAAATTATATGTGAAACTAAATTCATGATTATGAGAAATTTTTATATTTATAATACTTCTAAAGTCTTAATTATAATTATTTAATTCTTTAATTATAAAAATAAATTGTTTGATATTAAATAATTCTATAATGCCAATGAACTTTTAATGCTTCGAAGCTAATAATAACCTTTTTCACTCCCCTTATATTTCATTATTTTTCATTTTTACATAAATATTGACAATATATTAATAGGATGTACAATATAAATAGAATGTTTACTTTAATTTTAAAATTCTATTATGATTGGGGGGAAACGTGTAGGTATGTCTCATTCTGATATAAGTACTGATATAATATATAAGAATTTATATAAATTTAATGATGTATGTGAATATCTAAGATACAATTCTGATAATTATTTAGAATCCTCTATTCGCAAAATAAAAGCTATAGAAGAGATTCATAATACTTATCTATATCCTAAGGATAAAAAAATTAGAAGACCTGCAATGAATATTTTGTTGATAATTGCATTTATATGTTTTATATCTCCATTTGCTTACACTTATTTTTTTGAAGGAGAAATTTTCTGGCCTACATTAGGAATAGGTGCAGGATTTAGTCTTATTCCTCTATTTATTTGTCTTTCATTTGCAAATCCAAATAAATATGCTTACTTTCATCTTGATGAAAATACAGAGGTTTTCATAAGGGGTAATATTTTAATAAAATTAAGTCCAAATGATTTAACTAGAACAGACTTTACTATTAATGTGAAATATATTGATTTAAAGAGTATTACTAAAACCAAATATAATACTTTTTCAAAGCTTTACTCAATTAAGGGAATTAATTATTGTTGCGATTTATCACCTAACTCTGCAAAAGAAATAATAGATACCATAAATCCTAACTATTTCCAAAGATATTATAAGGAATTTCATATCTATGATACTTTTTATAATGGTGACTTCATTAATGAAATAATTGAAAAGTTTTCATTACCAGATATAGAGGAATATTGTGAATTTCCTGAGAAAGAAAGAGAATCTCTAGAAGACTTCAGCTATTTTTCTATTGGCTTTTGGGGATGTATTGGATTCTCTATCATCTTATTTTTTGAACTCTACTCTTCAGTAGGATTAATTCTTAAAACTCACTATTACTTTGATGACCTTATTTTAAATATATTATTTATACTAGTTATAATTGGACTTTTAACTTCCTTAAAAGCCTTAATCGTTAGATTTAAAAAATGCAAATTAGAAATTAGCTGTTTCAATTCAGAATTGCAATATTTAGTAGGATTAACAATGTCTTCATTAATATTGTTTATAATAACCAAAATATTCTCTTCATCATATATAGAGAAATTTTCCTATATAGGTTGTATTATAGCCATTGTTTTCGGGTTAATTTGTTTTTCTTATTACTATTTTGGTATAGGACATAAATTATCTCATTATAGATTTCTAGGTTCTAATCTTGCATTTTATCTTATAGTTTTATGTATAATTTTAGGAATTATAAAAGCAAATATTGAATTTGGGTTTATTCCTGGTTTATCTATTTTAAATTTACTTGCATTTTTTTATTCTTGTAGTAGATTAGGTAATATTATAAGAAAATATTTGAATAGAGATAAGGTTGTTATCTCACCTTATAAGAATTCTACTAATAAGACTAGAGGATTCTTGGAGTAATTTTACTATATAGGAGGGAGATTTTATTGGTAAAAAAGTTTTATATACATAGTAACATAGATAATATATCTGAATGGGTTATGGCACTAATATTAATGATACCTATAGAAGTGATATCGATGCTTGTATGTGTAAGTTTTATTAAGAATGAATATATAAAAGAAGGTATCCTTAACGATTTTTTAGAACCCGTATTTGTAGGTACTGCAGTTTTAAGTGCTACTATTATGATTCTGATTGCTATTATTATACTTATAGTTAGATTTAAAGTTTCCAAGCATATACCTATAGATATATTTTATGGTCATTTATATGAACCTGCTGAAAGCTTAGTCTATGCTATTGATTACGATAAAAATATCTTATTCGCATATGAATATTACAGCAAGAGTACAAAGTCACCTTCATTATTTGAAAAAATGTTTAGTAATACTCTATTGAAAAAATTAACAAATAAAAACTCTAAGAGAAATCCTCAACCTTTAGATGCATCTACAAAAGTTAGCAATAATGGACCTACCTTAGTTATGAACTTTGAAATGCAAAATTTTTCAGTTGTAGAGAATAGAAGAGGTTATATTGTTCTAAAGACTGATGGAATCGAACATAGTGAAACAGAAAAGAAATCCAAACGTAAAACTTTTATTATAACATCTAAATATAAAAATTATAGAAGACTAAAAAAATTTATTTTTAAAAATGAGGTACAATAATGAAAAAAAAATTATTACTCTTCATTATAATTCTAATATCTGGAATAATAATTTATTATAATAAATATAGCAATATAATGGAAGCATATACATTAGAAACTGAAAATAAAATAAATGATGCAATGGGTAAAAATTTACCCTATTATAATATAGGTAAAGACTGTAACTATATTACGTGTGAGTGGTATAAGCCTACTTCTGAATCTGAAGATGATAAAAAATGGCTTAGCTATATAGATAAAGCTAATCATGAATTTTACTTGATCTATTCTACCAATAATAGTAACCATATTCTAAAAAGTACCACTAGTAGTAGCTGGTACCTTTCTGAACTTTCTGAAAATGCTTTTAATGATTGTTATGAAAGTGGTAAAGCATTAAATGACTTCTTTGGAGAGGAAGTTATTAGATATGAAGATTTTTTACAATTTAAGAATATATATGAAGAAAGTGGAAATGATGATGCTTATTTACGTAAATTAAGTCCTAACTACGAATCTATTTACACTATTATGATACATGGTTTATACCTAGATGAGGGTGAACCATCATATACTATAAACCTTAGCATAAAACCTAGAAAATAGTACTTCTAATAATATTCAAAAAGAACTAGAGGAAGGTTACATATCCTTCCTCTAATTCTTTTGATTGTTTATGTGTTGTAATTTAAGGTTAACTGTCTATTGTAACATATTAAAATATGATAATAATTTAACATGTTGGGGATAATCAATAGACAGGTAATAACTTTAATAAATTTACATTTCTCCTGCTTTTTTTGCACATGCCTTCATAGCTTCAATAACACTGCTACGTAAGCCTTTTTCTTCTAAAACTCTTACTGCTTCTATGGTTGTTCCACCTGGAGAGCATACCATATCCTTTAATTCTCCTGGATGTTTACCTGTTTCCATTACCATCTTTGCACTGCCATAAACTGCTTGAGCTGCAAACTTGTAAGCCTTATCTCTTGGCATGCCTTCCATTACTGCTGCATCTGCCATAGCTTCTATAAACATAAATACATAAGCTGGTGAGCTTCCACTTACAGCTACTACAGCATCCATCATTCTTTCCTCTATAACTTCAGCTTTACCAAAGCCACTTAAAATATTACATACATATTTTAATTCTTCCTCAGTAACTAAAGCATTTTTACACACTCCTGTGATTCCTTCTCCTACAAGAGCTGGCGTATTTGGCATAGTTCTAACTATCTTAATAGCTCTTCCAAATTGCCCTTCTAACTTCTCAAGACTTTGACCTGGAGCTATAGTTACTANNTAGTTTCATCCTTAATCACAGGTGAGATTTCCTTAATTACATTATCATAATATTGAGGCTTTATAGATAAAACCACCACCTGACTATTCATTGCTACTTCTTTATTATTAGCAGTAATATTTATACCTAGTTCTTTATTTGTCTTTGATAATCCCGCAGCATATGCATCAGAAGCTATAATTTCCTTTGCACCAAGAATCTTTGAAGAAATAATTCCTCCAATCATAGCCTTTGCCATATTTCCACAACCAATAAATCCTAACTTCATTTCCATCTTAAAGACCCCTTTATTTCTATATTTTATAATATACTCTTCCTTATATTTATTCAGTGGAGTAACTTCTGCTTGCTAAATCATAGATTTTCCTTTTTTAAAGGACACTCCGCCTCGTATTCACTCGGTGGAGTAACTTCCGCTAACTAAATCGTAGATTTAGAGCGTCAGTTGAATCTCTGTTCTGTTCTGTTTATTATTTCATCTTGAAGTTCTTTGCTTAAATTTCTGAAGTGGTCACTGTAACCTGCAACCCTTACTATTAAATCCTTATAATCCTCAGGATGTTTTTGGGCTTCTATTAGAGTTTCTCTATCAATTACGTTGAATTGAATATGATGTCCATCCATGTTAAAGTAGGCTCTTACTAAGTTGGCCATGTGGTCTAGTCCTTCTTCTCCTGCTACTACACTTGGAGTGAATTTTTGGTTTAAAAGAGTTCCTCCAGTTCTTAGATGATCCATCTTAGAGGCTGATTTTATAACTGCTGTTGGTCCATTAGTATCTGCTCCCTTTTCAGGTGATATTCCTTCTGATACTGGTTTATGAGCAAGTCGCCCATTTGGACTAGCTATCATCACCTCTCCAAAGTAAACGTGGCAAGTTGTAGGTAGCATATTAATTCTATAGCATCCACCCTTAACATTTGGTCTGCCTGTGATGATTTTATTATAGGTATTAAATACTGATGTCATTATTTCATCAGCATAGTCATCATCATTGCCGTATTTTGGAGTTTTATTTCTAACTAAATTCGCAATTATCTCATTGTCTTCAAAGTTATTTTCTACTGCTTCTATCAATTTTTCCATGGTAAATTTCTTTTCATCATATACATTATATTTTATAGCAGCTAGAGAATCTGTAATTGTTCCTATTCCAACACCTTGAATATAGTTAGTATTATAACGAGCTCCTCCTTCATTATAGTCTTTCCCTTTCTCTATACAATCATTAGTTATAATTGAAAGGAAAGGTACCGGCATATAATCTGCATATATTTTTTCAATGATATTACTTCCTTCTATTTTTATATCTGCAAAATACTCTATTTGCTTTTTATAAGCTTCAAATAACTCTTCATAGGTTTTAAAATCCTTAGCATATCCAAGTTGTAGCCCTAGTTGTTTTCCACTTACCTTATCATATCCATTAAATAGAGTTAATTCCAATATCTTGGATAGGTTAAAATATCCAGTTAAAATATAGGATTCATTTCCAAAAGCACCAGTTTCAACACATCCACTAGTACCACCTCTTCTTGCATCTTCTATGGATTTACCTGCATTAAGTAGTTCTTGTACAATGGCCTCTGTATTGTAAAAAGCAGGTTGACCCCAGCCCTCTCTAGATATTTCACAAGCTCTTTTTAAAAATTTCTTAGGTGTTTTCTTACTGATTTGTACATTTGAACTTGGCTGAAGTAACTGCATTTCATCCATACAATCTAGGATTAAATAACTTACATCATTAACCCCATCTTGTCCTTCTGGCGTAATTCCACCAGTGTTTATGTTGACAAAATCAGTGTAAGTACCACTTTCCTTTAAGGTTACTCCAACCTTTGGAGGTGATGGTTGATTATTAAACTTAATCCATAGACATTCCAAAAGTTCCTTAGCCTCATCTTCATTTAAAATTTCTTCCTCTATATCTCTCTCATAGAAAGTATTTAAGTGTTGATCAAGTCTGCCTGGACTGTAAGCATCCCAAGGGTTTAATTCTGTAGTTACTCCTAAATGAACAAACCAATACATCTGTATCGCCTGCCAGTAAGTCCTTGGAGCATGAGCTGGTACCACATCACAGTTTTCTGCAATTTGAAGTAGTTCTTTTTTTCTCTCCTCATCTATTTCTTTGCTAGCCAGTTCTCTGGCATATTTAGCATATCTCTCCCCTAGAATCATGATGGCGTCACAGCTAATACTCATAGCATTTAATTGCTCTTTTTTAGAAAATGCTTCTCTATCATTTAGGAAGTCCAATTTATCTATAGCTTCTTTAATTTCAATTTTATAATCTAAGAATCCTTTTTTATATATATTTTCAGAGCCTACTGTATGACCCGGACCTCTTTGTTCCATGAACTCAGTGAAAATCCCACTTTCATAGCAAGACTTCCATTTATCACTCATAGCATTTATAATTTTATTTCTAATAGATCTTCTTTCCCAATAAGGAATAATTTCTTCCTCTTGAGTTTTTAAATCCTCTTCATTTACCCTAAAGCAAATTAATTCTCTATCATTCATTATGTGCATATCTTCAAGCGTGTGGCAGCAAAGCTCTGGAAAGGTTGGAGCTGCCTGCGGTCCATTTCCTTTTTCTCCAACTATAAGCTCTCCATCATTAATGCATAAAGCTTTGTTCTCCATAAAATGTTTAAATGCTAAAGCTCTCATTTCGGTAACTGATACAGAACCCTCATACTTTTTATAGGCCTCCGTCATTAACGTCGCCCTCTCCATGTATATTTTGGGAACAGTATTTATACTTTGTGCCCTTAATTTTTTAATTCTTTCATTCATACCTCTTTCCATAAATTAACCTCCTATCTTTTAGCTAAATATTTAAAATTACCTTAAACATAAAAATCATTGTTATCCACCTATTTTTATATTTATAAACCCAGCCTTTTCAAAGCTTTCCTTTATGGTCTTCATTCTTTTCTCACTCGGTGCTTCAAAGTTAACTCCTTCATATACCTTTTGAAGTCTCTCATATTTACTCTTACCTGTATTATGATAAGGAAGTAAATTTATCTTTTGCACATTTATATTATTCTTTAAAAATTTTATAAATTCCTCTATAGATTCATCATCTGCATTAACACCCTCCACCAAGGGTATTCTTATATTGATATTTGCTCCTGTTTCACTTAATTTTTTTAAATTATCAAGAATAACCTTATTAGGTTTTCCTATATACTTCATGTGCTTTTCATTATCCATAAGCTTTATATCATATAAAAAAGTATCCACATAATTAAGTACTCTTTTGTAATTTTCATAGGGTGCTTGCCCACAAGTATCAATGGCAATGTTATAACCCTTTTTCTTTAACTTTTTTAATAATTCTTCTATGTAATCCATGTTTTGAGTCATTATCTCTCCACCAGATAATGTAATCCCTCCACTTGATTCCTCATAAAACATTCTATCCTTCTCTGCTTCCTTAATAAGCTGTGCTACTGTATACTCTTTTCCTACTATTTCACGAGCATTATTTACGCAATAGTCAAGGCAATTCTTACAAAGATCACACTTATTTCTATCTGTAACAACATGATTTTCTTCCTTTGAGATTGCCCTTTGATGGCAAGTTTCTATACATATCATACACCCTGTACATTTTTCTTCATTGTACATAAGCTCTTCACTATAATTTTGACTTTCTGGGTTATGACACCATAAGCAAGAAAGGGGACATCCCTTAAAAAATATAGTTGTACGAATTCCATCTCCATCATGGATAGAATACTTTTGAATATTAATAATTTTTGGTAAATTCAACATATCACCTCAACATACACTTATAAATAAAATTCATATTGTTAAAATATTTTCATTTATGTGAATTTATTTATTTATATTTTCACTTTAATTATAAAATTTGTTGTATATAAAGTCAAATATTATATTTTCATAGATCTATTATAAATTTCAATTCTATATGTATAAGTATAATTTATATAATAAAAATACTAGGTCTAACTTTTGGATTAGCACTAGAACTTTTAAATTATTTATTCTTACTGTATCTTTTAATTAAAAAGATTACTGAAATATTATAAAACCTCACTCTCCCTCTAATTGTGTAAAAGTTTGCATTTATAAAGAATTCTATATATAATATTGTTTATAACTTATAATTTATTTGAATATTAATTATTATATACATATATGAATTTTGGAGGAATTTTAATGTCAAAAGAAAAAAAGATTGAAAAAGCAAATGCAAAGGCAAGGAAAAGATTAGAAAATGCCATGAACAATATCTATGTAAAATTTACTTTGCTTAAAGAAGTTCATGAAACTGCTTATAAATTAAATCCTGAATATAAATACTTCTGGGATAAGCATCCTGAAAAAACTAAGCAAGATATACTAAAGAATCAAAAACCTATGGATATGAAGCTAAACAAAGGTAGAATTCCAGAAATGCAATTCGGCTTTGGAACCTTAGGATTTGGTTATGGGATGAAGAGATTATTCTCTAGTGAAAGGTTATCTCCAGAAGAAAAAATAGAAATTTCTATAACTTGTGAAAAATTCACTAAAACTGTAAGAGCAGTTAATGAAACTCTTTGGAGAAAACCACCTAAAACTATATAATTAGTTAGATAAAAAGTGTGCAAAATCCTATGATTGTGCACACTTTTATTATATACAATTTATTTTTATTATCTCAATTTCTTAACTACTTTTTGCGCCCCTTTACTATATAATATTTTTAAAAAGTCCTTCTGTATTTTATTTAACATAACTATTCACTTCCCATTAAATAATATCCTGAATATTATTTACATCATCAAGAGTAAGTGCTCCAATTGGAATAATTGCAAATACTGCAAATAAAACACCCCATAGAATAGACTGTTAAATAGCCTATCCCACAGGGTACATTTTATAATCCTTTAGGACTTATATGTTTTTATTATAAGTCTTTATATATTTCTAAAATTAAAAATTTACTTGTATTAATAGCATTATTGCACTGAAAGCTGCTATATATCCCATTAGAGGCATGATGAATTTTAGCCACTTATCATAGGTTACATCAACCATTTCTAAGGTTGCCAGAATTAATCCTGTTGGTGTAATGAAGGAAATTAATCCTAATCCATATACATAAGCTGAAACTATAACGTCTCTTGAAAGTCCAACTGAATCTGCAAGAGGAGCCATAATTGGAATAGATAGAACCGCAAGTCCTGATGATGAAGGAATAAAGAATCCAAGTACTATGAATATTAATAGCATTAGAATTATAAATATATTCGGATTCATACCTACTATAGCATTAGAGAAGAAGTTAAGGATTGTATCAGAAATCATACCATTCTCTAATACAAGGTTTATACTTCTAGCAACACCTATAACTAGGGCAACACTCATTAAGTCAGCAGCTCCAGCTACGAATTGGTTTACGAAATCTTTTTCGCCAAGTCCTGATAAGAATCCAATGATTATACCAGATACTAAGAATAGAGCAGTCATTTCGCCGAACCACCAGCCCTTAACAGAAACTCCATAGATCATAACTACGAAAGTTAAAAGGAATATTAGTAATATAATTTTAAATCTTAAAGTTAACTCAGGAGCTTCTCCTTCACTAGCAAATTTAGCTTCTATTGCATCTTTATCTGCAAATGTTAAAGATTTAGTTGGATCTGCTTTAACTTTTTTAGCATATCTTAAGATATATGCTATAGTAATTAAAGTACCAAGAACAAAAGCAATAATTCTGAAATTAAGTCCATTTGTAAAGCTTACTCCAGCAGCATTAGAACCTATAACTACTGAGAATGGATTAACTGTTGAGAACATACTTCCTATAGAAGATCCCATATATATTGATGCAATACATACCATAACGTCATAGTTTGCAACTAAAAATACGGGAACCATTATCGGATACAAGGCTATAGTTTCCTCTGCCAGTCCGAAAGTAGTACCTCCAAGAGAAATCAAGAACGTAATAAATACTATTAATATGTATTCTTTTCCTTTAGTTAATCTTGAAAGACTTGCAATCCCTGCATTAAATGCACCAATGTGATTTAATACTCCAATAACTCCACCTATAATAAATACAAATAAAATTATGTCTATAGTATCATATACTCCGTTAATAGGTGATAGAACTATTTCCAATATACCTTGTGGTTTTTGTTCAACTCTTTCATAACTACCTGGTATAGCTATTGGTTTGTTGATACTACCATCTTCAAATTTAGAAATATCACCAGTAACCTTAAGTTCATCTAAAGTTCCTTGAGTACCAGGCATTTCTGTTACATCTCCACTCGGAGCAGTAATCTCAAACTTAGCGCTATCCGCATTATAAGATAATTTTGAGTATGAACCAGCTGGTATCACATAAGTTAGTGCTGCTGCTAAAAGCAATACTATAATTAATACTGTGAATGCAGTTGGAAAGGATAATTTCCTTTTCTGCTTTGCCATGTAAATCCCTCCAATAATTTAATATTAGTGTTGGCTACACATAGTAGCTTAAATTATTTATATCTAAAGAGATATTATGTTCTTTAATACCCCTCTTCTGATGCAATTAGTTTTTTAATGAACTAAATTCTTAGTAATCATTACTTTACTTAATTACATCTACTTTAAGCATATAATTAACATATTATTCATAATTTCAGAAAGAATTTTCATTATTAATGTACTTTTAAATATGCATGATTTTCTAAAAATAATGTCTAAAATTCATACTTTGTGTATAATTATCCTATGAAGTAAGAATTTTTATGCTTTTTTTTATATTCTAAGTCTTCATATACTTCTAAACGTTTTCAAATATTTAAAATTTTTTTGACCTCTTTCGGTCTAAATTCCTTAATTTTCAGTATTTCAGCTTAGTAAATCTTATTAAAATTCCATATTAATTTTAGATTGTACATTATAATGATAACTTTCTGTAAACTTATAAATAATAACTTGTCCCTATATACATTAAGATTTTAGATATAAACTCAACAAATTTTGACTTTATGCGTCAAAAATTTATTGATATTCTATAATTATATTACTATAAAACCACAAAAAAATAAAGCTCTATATTCGTTCCTTTTTCCCCAAATTCTATTTTTTTCTCCTTTTTTCTCTGTATCACACCTGTATATTCACCTTTTGTTCATTCCGTGTTCATTATTTATAAATTTAAAATTTATATTAAAAAGTATTCCTAATGATAAAAAATTTAAAAACTAATAAAAACACAGCCATCTGAAGAAGTAATTTTTCCTTTCAGATGGCTTTTATGCTCTTATTTTAAAACCTGTTTTTTTATATAATCTAAAGTTACATGTTCTCCTTCAATTGCTAACTTATTAAGCAAAAGTTCTAGCAGCTCCCTAGTCTCTTCATGGATAATTTGATAGGCCTTACCTCTTTCATAATATATTAAAGCAGAATCATCTCTATACTTCTCCTTTTCATAATTCATAGAGGCACACATTCTATCAATGAACATTTCAATTACATAATTCTTTGGCATTTTCATACCAACTAATCCATCTTGAATTTTCATACCATAATCAATCCAATATTCTAGGTGATGCTTATTTCTACCCTTATGATGAAGCCAAGCCTTAGAGTATCCTTCTACATTCTTTTGTATTCCATTAGGACTTATATTACCTCTGTAGTACTTTATTCCTGCTGAAAACTCTACCCAAGAATACTTAGAAAGATCATGTAAAAGTCCTTGTTTATATAAACCTACCTTAAAGCAGTATTTCATAACTAATAACTTATGCTTTGTAATAGTCTTAAAATGATTAATTGCGTTCATTATGCCTTCATCCCCTAAAAATTATGTTTTATCTAGTCCCATATTAACATAATTTCCTTCTTTAATAAAACATTAAAGAATTAACTAATTTAATTCATAAATTTCTTTTACCTTATCAGGTAGTTCTTTTATTTCAACTTCTTCATAGCTCTTTGTTTTTTCCCCCTTAACATATACCTTTAAATATCTATCAACCTTTAGTACCTTTGATGCTGTGAATGTAATTAATTTTTCATTTCCCTCTTTATCATACCCATTTATTTTATACTCATATACATTGTACCCTCTACTATTTGCACTTGTCCTATCCTTATATTCACTGACGGTTTTAACGTAATACTTTGTTGAACCTAGATTAATTATACCGTTAGAATTTATTAACAATAAAGCTCCACCTATTATTAATATGCTTACAATAATTCCTATTAATTTTTTCATTTTATGTCCTCCTATAGTTTTTTTTAAGTAAATTATATGTTTTTTATAACTAACTTCATATTTAAATCTATTACATTAGTCTTTCATTATTGTAAGAATTCCATGGAAAGCTCTTACTTATCCATTAATTATAGATATAACTTGTACATTAATATCTTTTCCTATTTCTTTTGTAGAACTATCCCTTAATAATAGACGAAATGAAAGGAGGATAATCCCATCATAAATAGATTATCCCTTACTTTAAATATACATATGTTCATTTTTTAATACTCCATTATCCATAGATAAAATTCTATCTGCTACCATCGTTGCAAAAGTCATATCATGGGTAATAATTAAAACTGTCATGCCCTTTTCAACACTTAACTTTTTTATAAGATTAGCTACTTCTCCAGTGCTACTTGGATCTAGAGCAGAGGTTGGTTCATCAAAACATATAAGTCTAGGCTCCATTGCAAGCGCTCTTCCTATTGCAACTCGTTGCTTTTGCCCTCCTGAAAGCTGAAATGGATAACTATTTTCTTTATTTGCAAGTCCTAAAAAACTTAATATCTCCTTACCTTTATTTTTTACTTTTTCAATGCATACCCCCAAAACTACCCTTGGAGCTTCCGTAATATTTTCTAGGACACTCATATGTGGAAACAAATTAAAATTTTGAAATACTAATCCCATATCCATTCGTATTTCTAATTCATCCTTTTTTTGTGCCCTTTTCCCATGTTTATATAAATATTTATTGTTTATTATTATAGATCCATTATCAGGTTCTGTTAGTCCACTTATACATCTAAGGAGGGTTGTTTTTCCACCACCAGAAGGTCCTACTATAACAGTAATTTCCCCTTCTTCAATTGCAAGGTTTACACCTTTCAAAACTTTATTATCACCATAGTTTTTGTATAAGTCTTCTACTCTAAGCATAATATCCCTCCTCTATTGATAGTAACTATATCTTTTTTCTAACTTTTTAAAGACTTCACTAAATACTGCAATTAAAAGTAAATATATTATTCCTACTATTAAAAGTGGAATAAGAGAAGCTTCTGTATTCGATGCTATCTTGCCAACTTTTAAAAGTTCATCTAGTCCGACTACATATACTAAAGCTGTATCTTTTACAAGAGTAATAATCTCATTTGCCACTGCTGGAAGTATTCTCTTAATAGCTTGTGGAAGAACTATTTTAAAAAATATGTATTTCTGAGAAAAACCAAGAACTTTAGCTGCTTCATATTGTCCTTCCTCTATAGAAACTATTCCTGCCCTAAATATTTCTGCAAAATAAGCTGCATAATTAAGTGTAAATGCTAATATTGCAGCAGGAAATCTATCAAAGGTTATCCCTATAATAGGTAAGCCAAAAAATATAAATACAATTTGTAGAAGTAACGGGGTTCCTCTCATAATTAAAATGTAACCACTTGTTATTTTGTTCAATATTTTATTTTTAGATAATCGTCCCTGTGCAACTAGTATTCCAAGTGGTATTGAAAGAGCAAGTGTTAATATAAATACCTCAATAGTTACTTTTAGTCCTTGGAATACTTGTGGTAATAGGTTAATTAAATTATTCATATAAATGCACTCCTATTTAAATATGTCTTGTCCAAACCACTTTTCGGAAATTTTCTTAGCTGTACCATCTTTTTTCATATCCTCAAAGGCTTGATTAAGTTTCTCAAGCAATTCTTCATCACCTTTTCTTATACCAACACCATAAGATTCATCACCGAAATCACNNCCTGCCCCCTTTTGATTTATATAGTATCTTGCTAAAATTTCATCAGCTACAACAGCGTCTATTCTTTTTGCTTCTAAATCCATTAATGCTTCATTATTTGTTTCAAAAGTATAAACTTTACCATCATTAAAGGTTTTTAAAAGTTCCTCTTCCTTATTTATTGCATCCACTGCACTAGATTGATTTTGAGCTCCAACATTCATGCCTTTTAAATCAGCTTTGCTGTTTATTTTTGAATCCACTAAAGTTATTATAACTTGTCTGTTTTCTAGGTATGGTTTTGTAAAATTTATCTTTTCTTGCCTTTCTTTAGTTATACTATAACCATTCCATATAAGATCTATTTTTCCTGAGTTAAGCTCTGATTCCTTCATAGACCAATCAATAGGCTGAAAAATTATTTCTTTATCTATTCTTTTTGATACTTCCCTTGCAAGATCAATATCAAAGCCTACGATCTCTCCCTTATTGTCTTTAAACCCCATAGGAACAAAAGTATCATCAAAACCAAGTATAAGTTTTTTCTTAGCCATTGTATCCTTTGACTTGTTGTTACATCCTACTACCAATAATGCCATTACTGCAATAATTCCAAAGATTATTACACTTCTTAATATTTTACTCATTTTCTTATCCCCCATTTACTTATAGTCTGTTACTTTATTACTTTACCATGGTAGAGCAATAAAGTAAATACATTTTATATTTTTATTGATAGTATGATACATATAAAATAAAAAAGTCGCAGATTTGATCTACGACTTTCACCTTAAATTAGTTGTAAAATTCACCTTGAGAGCAAATTATAGAATTAGACTTTTATAAGTTTTACATATAACACCGTTTAAGTTATTAATTTAGAGCACATTTTTATTACTAATTTTTTATTCGTACAACCCTTCCATATTAGTCTTATGATATTGAGCATACTCACCTTTCTCAAATTCTGCAGTATTGCCTATCAATACTTTTTTTACATAGTCTAAATTATCCTGTATTAAATTCTTATCCTCACAATTCGTATGACCTCCAATAATAATTTGAACATCAATACTTAAGTAATCTTCTAATGTTTTTATATATTGACCAATATCCTTTGATATAAGATAGGGTATAGGTCGCTCTAGATTGTCACCAGCAAATAGAACCTTATCCTCTAGATCGATAATTGATATTTCATCATCTGTATGTCCCGGAGTATGATAAATTAAAACTTTATCTTCTTCAAAACAAATTTTATCTGTGAATGTCAAATTGGGATATGCTAAAGCGACATCTCCTCTTTTATATTCTTTATACTCTTCAAGTACCTTTAAGCCATCTCGCTCCATGTATTCTTTGCATAACTCATGCGATATTATTATATTGGATGAAAAAAAGTTGTTTCCCCATACATGATCCCAATGGCTGTGACTATTTACAACAATCACCTGTTTATTTCCATATTGCTCATTAATATACTGATTAATTAATTTCATTATCTCTGGCCCTAGATAAGTATCTAAGATATAAACGTGTTGCTTTGCATTGATTACATACACATTTGTAGGAATTCCTAAATCATAAAACGTGAAAAGGGTACCTCTGCTACCAACTTTTTTTATTTCCATATTAACCTCCATTCAACTTCATAATTATTCATTATTATTAAGGTTAGAGTTCACTATATTTAATAATTAATTGATTTGACTTTATATAAAATTATAACATGAATTTTCATAATATTATCTCTAATCCATTAGTAATTATTATAATTCTCAGATTGTGCTGTGTGAAGGCTATAATGGTGGTATTTATTCTTTTTTTTAATAGTTATTATTTATACTAGGATTTTATATTTTTAAAAAATATACGATTATTTTAATCTTTAAATTATATTAAATCAAAAATAAAAAAGTAGTTTAAACTACTTTTTTATTTTCCTAAGCATTATAACTGTTATAGCTATGATTATATCTGTTGTAAATCTTAAAATAACTTAGCAGTATCCTTAGCTATTCTTATTCCTTCTTCAACTTTCCCTTCAACATCTGCTCCAATAACATCTAAACTTTCTACAGCAATAGTCTTCATATCTTGAATTCCAAAGAATCCTAGGATTGTTCTTAAATATCTATCCCCCATTTCATATGGTGCGTCCCCATATTCTCCTCCTCTAGATACAATGTGTACTGCCTTTTTATCCTTTAAAAGTCCAACTGGACCTTCTGCTGTGTACTTAAATGTTATTCCTGTAACACTTACATAATCTATATAAGCTTTTAAAATTGCAGGGATACTTAAATTCCACATCGGTGCTGCAATTACATATTTATCTGCTTCTGCAAATTGATATGCATATTTTAGAATTGGGTTATTCCTGCTTTCTTCATTTTTAGCCCCAAATATTTCTCCTAAATCCTCTGGTCTTAGAAAATCTATATTTTCTTTATATAGATCTAAAGTAATTACTTCATCGCTAGGATTATTACTTTTATACTCCTCTATAAAACTATCTGATACCTTAAAAGTTCTTGATTCACCCTCTTTCTTAATATTTGCTTTAATGTATAATACTTTACTCATATCTTTCTCTCCTTTTTCTATCTTGTATATGCCATTACCCAAGACATAATTTTATTTATTATTTTTAAATTTTATATTGTAGTTATCATATATATAATGCTTCTGTTTTATTCATTTCTATTATTATTAAATGTGAGTTCTCATTAGCTTTAATTTCAATGTTTTCTTCAACTATTTCTAAGGCATCTTGTTCATTTAAATGTACATTATTAATATCTGAGTTACCTTAAAGTATACCTCTTTATCCCTTTCTAAATAAGTTGTATACATATTTATATCTTGATGAACATTTATAGGTACATCCTTTGAAGTGCCAGATACCATATGGAGCCAATTGTTAGATCTATCTTCCCAATTAAATCTATAATCTCCGTAATTAGGTTTATATCCTTTTTTATCAGGCATAATCCATATTTGAAGAATCCTTAAATCCTCATTACTGCGATTAAATTCACTGTGGTACACTCCTGTACCAGCACTCATATATTGCATTTGGCCTCTCTCTAAGCTTCTAGTATTCCCCATACTATCACCATGAGTTAATTCTCCTCTTACAATGTAGGTTATAATCTCCATGTCATTATGAGGATGAGTGTCAAATCCTGAATTCGCCTTCATAACTTCATCATTTAGTACCCTAAGCACACCAAAATTAATATTTGTTGGTTTAAAATACTCTGCAAAAGAAAAATGAAAATTTCCTTTTAGCCATCCATAGTTACTTTTCCCCATATTCTTACTATCTATTCTCTTTAACATAACTCCCTCCATCTTATCACTAGTTAGTGATATTTATTTATAAAAAATTTTTACAAATTTTTAAACTTCTTTAATATATTTTTTAGCATAATTTTTTCTTCATCCGTTAGAACACTAAAAATCCTATTAATGTTTTTAATATGCTCTGGAAAAATGTCTTCTATAATTTTTCTTCCCTTATCAGTTATAGAGATTATAGCAGCTCTTTTATCTTCTGGATCTATATTCTTTTTTATTAATCCCTCCTTCTCTAAATTTTTTATAACTACAGTTATATTACCAGAAGTAGTTAATATTTTTTCTATTAACTCATATATTTTTAAATCTCCCTTATTATATAAAGCCTCTAAAACTCCAAACTGAGCAACTGTAAGTCCAGTCTCCTTTATAGTTTGAAACTCCCTTTTATGAATTTCATGCTCTGCCCTAGTAAATACAACTAGTGTAGATAAATCTAATTTGTTTTCCTTAATTAAATTTTTTAAATCTTCCATAGTTTAAATTTATCACTAATTAGTGATAATGTCAATAGATAAAAATATCATTTAAAAATTTATTTAACTTACTCATATGGATGAGCTTTAATATAAAAAATAGCTAGTAAACCTTAATTTATTTTACTAGCTACTTTAAATTATTCTATTAAAATCGGTTTAGTTTATATACTTAGATAAAATTTATATTTTCAGATTAATAATCCACTAATCTCTTTTTCTCTCATAGGTATAATAAGTATAAGTTATTTCCCCCTCAATTCTCTCCTCATAAGTTTTCACAAATTCCTTTTCATTAATTTTAGGAAAATAAACATCTCCTTCAATAACTTTATCAATAATAGTAATATATATTCTATCTGTCATAGGCAATGCCTGTCTGTATATCTCTCCTCCACCAGCAATGAATATCTCATTTTCACTTTTTGCTAACTCCAAAGCTTCCTCGAGAGACTTAACAGTAATACAATTTTCATCTTCTATATTTTTAGTTGTTGAAACAACAATAGTTTTTCTATTAGGTAAAGGCTTTCCCTCAGCTTCATATGTTTTTCTACCTACAATTATTGTATGTCCTGTAGTTAATTCCTTAAATCTTATTTGCTCTCCTTTTATAGTCCAAGGCATTATACCTTTATTACCTATCACATTATTCTTTGTAACTGCTACAATTATTGAAATCATTTTGGTATCCTCCTACTCTCATAACCATATTAAATAGTATTATAACCTATAAATATACATTTCACCTACTACTTTTATTAAAGCTTACACTCCATTAATCCCCTTTCTCTATATACACTACATGTAAATAAATGTTATAATCGTAATACATATGAACTACAATAAATTACTCATTTGTATGTTTTTAAAAACTGTTTATATAGTAGGAGGCAGATATGTTATTTAATGAGCTAGAAACGGAACGATTATTTCATAAAAATATAAATATTGATGACAAAGATTTTATATTTAGCCAATTCTCAGATGATGTAGTCAATAAATACTTATTTGATGCAGAGCCAGTAACTGATATGCAAGGGGCAAATGAAATCATAACATTTTATATATAGCCTGAACCTCGACTCCAACACCGTTGGATTATCTTAAGGAAATCAGATGGTACGAAAATAGGTACATGCGGGTTTCACTGCTGGGATCATAAAAATTATAAAGTATTAATTAAGGAAAGTCTACTTGGCAATAATTTAATGAACTATATTTATACTTTTAGGCAAGTTATATGGTAATATTATGAAATATATAGTATAATTTCTATATACAATTCAATATAGTTACAGCGGGCTACTACTGGTATCACTTACCTCTTTTAAAGGGAGGCGATACATTGAGTGACAATACTTTAATGATACTATTCCAAGGTGGATTATTCCTTCTGGCATTCTTGACATTTACAGTGTTGCTTATTGATAAGATATCAAAAAAATAGTAGCCCCACGTGCAAATGGAAGCTACTAATTTCTTTTTAGTTTTAGTAATACCAGTTGCCTAGACAACTAGAATTGTATATTATAGGGTGCTCCAACACCCTATTTTTATTATATGCATTTTCTTGATACATTTTACTTATAAATTACTAAACATTTTCTTCATTTCTCACTTATATTATACCAAATTATTCTAAGAATGTGTATATTATTTTATAAATTTATCCAATATCTTTCAACTATATTCCCATTATTATCAGCTATCTCATTTTCAAATATTCCACCATTTGCAATTATGGTTTTTGCTGAAGAATTATAATTTTTCTGGTAGTTAGCTCAGTCGCTTTTGATACCCCTTTAAAATACTGATTCTCATCTAATATAATAGCATTCACACATATCCCTACTTTCATATAATATAAATTCTCTCTAACTAAGCTTATTCCTTTATTTTATTGTATAGGATATTAATACCATATTCAAATATAGATGTATTGACATAAAAAACTAGTAGCTTCAGCCCAAATGAAGCTACTAGTTTTTTAACTTAGTGGAAACTTTTATCCATAATAGCTATTAATAAGCCAGTGGATAAGAGGTATTTATCTATAAGAAGTTTTTAAAGCTTCTTTTAGTATCTTAGGATTCTTTTTGTATGGAGTTACTGGACAAATTTTCTTATTCTTTACATTGAATAAAGTATATACTGCAATTCTTGCTGCACGTACTGAAAATTCTTCAGTAAATACCATATCTTCTGGAATTTCAACGAACTGACTAATCATAGCAAAGTTAGTTGAACCTTCTGGTACAACCTTTGGACGATCGGACATCTTACGAGGTTGGAATTGAGAATCGATATAAGGCATCATGCATGGAATAACATTCACCACATCTTCCATAATTTCTTCTATTTGATCTTCTAAATGTAAATGATGTAAAAGCTCTATTAACATTTCTTCACCAGTACAATCACGCATTGGTTTCTTTACATAATCTCCAACTTTGTCTGTATATAATCCATAGCCCCAGAAAATAGTTGTATCCATTGTTTGAGCTTTAAAGTGTGGTTGAGCTGCAACTACTATGCTCATTAACCAGTTAGAATCTTTAAATGTCATCAAAGCACCACTACCTGGAATATTAGTAGAAATCTGTTCTATTAATTTTAAAAGTTTATTGCCTTTACAAGTTACAGTGAAGCTCTCCCAGTTGGTTTCATCTGGGTGATTAAAGAATGGGTCTGGATTACCTAGCCCTGGCTTTTTATTAGCAACTTTTCTCCAAAGTTCACCTGAAATTGGAGCACTTGGATTATAAACTGCTGGTGTATGAAGATCACCTAAAGTTGCGCTATCAGTCATGCAACCATTAGTCATGATACAAATATCACCTTCATTTAATTCAATAACTCTTTCTCCATTTCCATCTTCTACATGAATGGCTGTTACTGTAATTTCATTACCTGGTTTAAAATCTAAATCTGTTACTGTTGCATTTATACTAAAATCAACACCATGTTCATCTAGGTATGCCTTTATTGGTAAAATAACAGATTCATATTGGTTATAAGGTGTACGTGTAACCCCTTCTAGAGTTTCTATACGAGAGAATTCAAAAATCATACGATTCATATAACGTTTTAATTCAAATATGCTAGACCACTTTTGGAAAGCAAAGGTTGTTTGCCACATATACCAGAAGTTAGTTTCAAAGAAATGGGGGGTATGACTAAACCATTGTTCTATAGTCATATCATCTAAACTTTCTTCTGGAGTAATCATTAATTTACCAAGAGCCATACGGTCTTCATTGTTAAATCCCATGCTTTTTACATCTTGAATTACACCATATTTATCTACTAAACGAGCTTGAGCATGGGTTGGATGTAAGTGGTCAAAGTTAAGTATTTCTTCTGTTACACTCTTACCTGGCATATCTAAAGATGGAATAGTTGAGAATAGCTCCCAAAAGTTTTCATAGGTTTCTTCGTTTAACATTCTACCTCCACGACATACGAAACCATTTTGTACATCTCCAGCGCCATCATTACTACCACCAAGAATTCTCATTCCTTCTATTATATGAATATCTTCTCCTTTAAAGTTGCAGTCTCTTACAAGATAAGCTGCTCCTGCTAAAGAAGCCAACCCTCCTCCAACGAAATAAACTTGTTTTCCAGAATGGTCTATATATTCAACTTCTGTCTCTTGACTTTGTGATTTGTTTTTAAGTTTCTTAGCTCCTAAAGTAGCTATGGTTGCTGCACCTGCTATAGCCCCTATAGCAACTAATGGATTTATACTACTTTTACTTGATTTTTTACTCATAATAATTACCTCAACTTTCTAGTTAAATTAATTAATGAAGATTCCTTATTTATTATTATAGTTTAATACAATTAAAATGTATTTATACAATTTTGCCTATTTGTCTAAAAAAGTATTAATAAATTTGAAATAATAAATGTATATTTCTTAAACTCATAACTTTTAAGAACAAATAATAGCCTTTCATTAACTTTTGATTAACTTCTACTAGGTTCATTGGTATAATTTATATAATATGTAATATATGTTGAAACAAATTCTTAGGAGGATTTAATTTTGAGTAAATCTGTTTATAAATTTAAACCAGGCTCACCTTGGAAAATTGGGGCTACCGAAAGCTGGCTTAATGCCATGGCTAAAAAGGGACTTTTTATAGAGAAAATGGGAAAATACTTCGCCACCTTTAAAAAAGATGAACCTAGGGATATGTACTATAGAATAGAATTGTCTGAGGAAAAGGATGAATTAAGTGAAGAACAAATTAGAATATATAAAACTCGTGGATGGACTTATATCACAAACTATAACATTTTTCATATCTTCGCATCACCCTATGAGTTCAATACCACAGAGGTTCATATTATCCCTGAAGAATATGCAAAGATGTTAAAGCCATTTTATAAAAAAGCTATAATACAATTACTTATTTCTTTAGCAATTTTATTTGCATTCTATGTAGTTATCCCTATATTTATTGCTAAAAGATACGTTAGTGTTTTAGTAAATATGAGTTTCCTAGACATCCTTTCTCAAGTAATAATTATATTAACCTTTATTAATGGAATATTTGAGATTGTATATATCCGTAATCTTAGAACATCACTTTTACAAGGAACCTCTGTAAATCATAACGCACCTTGGAGATTTAATTATATATCATCCATTTTCATTAGTTCTTGTTTAGTTTTCCTTACAACAAGCTTAATAACAATATCTTTTTCTCCACTTTTCACTGGTTATGCCGATGAAAAAACTATACCTGATGATACCTCTTCCATGGCAATTGTAAGACTGAAAGAAGTTGAAAATCATGAAACCTTAAAAAAAACTCCAGCTCCCGATTCTGAAGAAGTTGATTATGAGCGTCATTATAGAGAGGAAAAAACTTTTTTTGCTCCATTACAATATACCAGTCATGAATTTGGCTCTGTAATGATAAATCCTACTACCACCTATGCTAAATCTCATGATACTGGAATAAACAATAAAGTATATAAGGTAAGATTTAAATTTATGGCTGAAAAGTTACTTTTGGATTTATGGAAGGGGGATGATGGCTCTAGAGGTGAAGATACAAAACCTCCTATATTACAAGACGATAACCTAGACCTTTTAATTGTTCATGAAACTAATGGTGGATGTGAAATCTTTGCCTGTAAAGGAAAAGGAGTTATGCGTGTAAACTATTTTGGGCAAGAAGACACAAATAAAGTAATATCTACGATGAAAGAAAAGCTTTCTTTAATAGCGGAATAGAATTATTATTAAAACTTATATAGAATTTTTATATTTATAAAAGAAGATTGGCGCTTTCTTTGCAAAGTTTGAAAAAGTGTAATCTTATTAATAAAAGGACTATATGAAAATAAGCTAATTTTTCATACAGTCCTTTATAGACGATTTTATGCTAATCATTATCTACTTTTCTTATCTTAACATATTCTTCCTCTCCGGTGTCAATTGAAATTTTGATCTCCCCCTTGGCTTTATTCCCTACAAATTTAAATCTATATTTTCCCTCTGTTAATTTTATTGTTTTTTCCCCTTCTTCAGTACCTACTAATATATCCTCTACCTGTTTTTCTGGATTAATTAAAACTCCTTTAAAATCACCACTTTCAACCTTAGAATCATATTTAATAGCAATTTCACACTCTCCATCTGATTCTATATTCCAAATTGTTTCTGAACCAGAAAACTTCCCATATTTAACGTTAATGTCATTTTTAGAACCTGATTCATTCCTACCTACATAACTATAACTATCTCCATCTCGTGCTATTTTTTCATTATTATTATAAATATCTGATTTTCCCGTATTCAATGTACAACCACTAAAAGTGCATAATAATAGCATTAAACATATTCCTAAAAGAATTTTAATTTTTAATTTCAATTCTACTCCTCCTTATAATATCTTCACTACTTCAATATATTAGTCATAGTTTCGTTGTAACACAATTATTAATTATTTAATATGAATAATTATTTCTCTACATTATAAATTAGTCTTGGAATTTTACGTCCTACCTTCACTAGAGATTCTACCTCTCCTATTTTTACAGCCCCCATCTTTATATAAAAATCTATAGCTTCTGGACTTGTTACTATTTCAAGCTGTTTTATATTAAGATTCTTAGCATTCTCAATTACATGATTCCATAATAACTTTCCATACCCTTTTCCTATATAATTAGGGTTAATGAAAAAATACTCTAACTCCGTTTCACCAACATTCATTAAAATACTATAAAATCCTACTATAATCTGGTTATCTTCGATTAGAAAAGTAGGATAATTACTTATATAATTTTCACTTACACCATAAGTGTTTTTAAAGCTTTCCATATACTCTTCATCATAACCCCAATATGCTTCCGAGTTTATAGCAATGTTAGTTAAAATACTAGCTTCCCCTACTTTAGCTCTACGAATATTGATCATTCACATTCCTCCTCAAAACTAACTCCTTACACTTGAGAGTATATTAAAATTATAGAATATTTTGTATGATAAATCTATAACTGCATGACAATTAATCTCTTAGGTTAGCATAATACTAATTGTAAATTAGTATTAAAGTTCCTTGTTAAATAATTAATTAATTTACAATATATTTCAGCTATGCTACTATATTATTATAGCAAGTAAATATCCATTAATAATATTTATTTATTGATAATATTTACAAGAGATTTATATTTTAGAAAGGATTTGATGTTATGAATAATTTATTCGATCTTACAGGTAAAGTTGCCATTGTTACAGGTGCTTCTAGTGGACTAGGTGCTGATGCAGCTAAAGCTTATGCTGAATATGGAGCTAGTGTTGCACTACTTGCAAGAAGAAAAGATAAGCTTGATCATGTAGTTAAAGAAATTGAAGACAAGGGTGGAAAAGCTCTAGCAGTTCAATGTGACATTTCTGATGAAGAAAGTGTTAAGATCGCAGTCGAAGAAGTTATGAAGCACTTTGGACAAATTGATATCCTACTTAACAATGCAGGAGTTGCAACTGCAGGTTCTGTTGAAAATATGTCTGNNTCATATGAGAGAAAGAAAATATGGTAAAATTGTTAACATAGCTTCTATAAACGCAGTTATTGCAGATAAAGATCCTTCTCTTTTCCGTCACTCCTACAATACTTCTAAAGCAGCTGTTAGAGGTTTAACTATGGGTATGGCCGCAAGTTACATGCAAGATAACATTACAGTTAATTCCATAGGACCTGGACTTTTTGAATCTGAGATGACAGAAAATACTCTATTTAAACATGAGCCTTTCCTTAGAGCTTACAATGCTATTTCTCCTGCTGGAAGACCAGGTAAAAAAGGTGAGCTTAATGGAACAATTATTTATCTTTCATCAGATGCATCTAGCTATGTAACTTCTCAACATATCCTTGTTGAAGGTGGAATTTCTATAGTTTAAAATACATGAGATGTAATTAAAACATGCTTTACAATATAAAGGCTTCTTAGTATAAAAAACTGTTAACATATTATTATGTTAACAGTTTTTTATTTATATTTAATTGAGAAACCTAAATAGCCTCTCCCATAACTTCTCCATCTTCTATGTCAGGATTGTCTAACTTCTTAATTTCATGTTTAAACATAAAATGAGTGATTATAACAGATATGAAATCACTAGTTGGTCCTGCCATCCATACTCCTGTTAATCCAAGAGTTCCTCCATTTGTAAGTGGTATCCTAGGCAGAATTATAAGACATGGTATTAAAAGTATTACTTGTCTTAATAAACTTAAGAACATAGATTTCTTAGCTTTTCCTATACAAGAGAAGTAGTTAGTTCTTATAATCTGTGGTCCTACAAAAATAATCATAGAAAGGAAAATTCTCATTCCATGCTTCGTTATTGAAAGTAGCTCTGGGTCTGAGTTAAATGACTTTACTAAAACTCCTGGAATAAGTTCTATCATTAAAAATCCTATGGTAGCAATAATTAAAGCTGCTATTTGAGGATACTTTATAGCCTCCTTAACTCTATCATATTTTTTAGCTCCA
>DKGY01000102.1:0-321 GCA_002453475.1 Clostridium sp. UBA6758
AAACAGAAGATCCATTAAGGATTGGTTTTTCTATAACTTCTTCAAACTCTTGAACCATCTTATCGCAATATTCAAAAGTTAATTTTTTTTCTGACATTCTTTTCCTCCTACTGCTGAACAAATCAATTGAGACAGCGAATTAATTATTGAATTAGTGTTCTCCATAATTCTATTTTTTAAACCGTCATCATCATTTTTGTAGGTATCAATTATTTCAAATTGTAATTCCCTTAAAGCACAACGAAGTGTGTGCATTTTTAAAATCGCACTGCTTTTTTCAAGCTGCATATGAAATTCTGTTATTTCAAAACAATCATCAAG
>DKGY01000102.1:359-3077 GCA_002453475.1 Clostridium sp. UBA6758
ATAATATTTTGTGCTAAAATGATATCTTCTCTTAATATTTCACTACTAGTAACAAGAAATACTGCCTCCATAGATTTTAATTTACAACAAAGTTTCTTCAAATTTATATTGTTGTTTCCCTCAGGTTTTACTGTTTCAGTCTTGTTGTCTTGAGAAACATTTTTATCCTTTTTAGAAGCATCGCTATCCATTGTTATTCTTTTATCAGACAAATATTGAGCTGCTCCAGGTGTAAGGCGCTGTCCCTGCTGTAACTTGTAGGTATTAAAAGGTTCTTTTCGATATAAATCTCTCAAATACTCTTCGGTAATAAATTTCATCATTGACCTTTACTCCTCACCTTTTTCAAATAAATACTTTTTTAAAGCATCAATTCCTATTCCCATTGGAAAACTAATATTAAAATATGGCTCTGATACTCCTATGTTCTTGAGTTGTCGTAAACATTTTTCTTCATTTTCAGGTATCAAGTCACATTTTGTTATAACTCCAATTACCGGGCATCTAAAAGACTTTGCAAATCCATGGGAGTATATTTCATTGCAATTAGACTGATCAACCAATATAAGCACATGAGATGCATCCTGAGCTGCTGCTATTATATGCTTGTACATCCATGAATTCTCTAAATAAGCACTTGGAACATCAATAGTATTTTTACCATAAATTAAATCTGGTGTTCGCTTCAACGGACCATCATAACTATTTATGGCATTAACTAATGTGGTTTTACCACACCTTGAAGGTCCAATTACCATTATGCGCTTTTTTCTCATGTCCTTGTAATGGGCGCCGGAGTAAATCCAAGCATATCTCTTAACGTATCATTTACTGCCCCAAGTGCTGTTTCCACACTTTGAACATCACCATTTATTACAACAGAACCTGTAAAACGATCAAGAAAACCAATTTCAACATTAGAAGCCTTTGTAGCAATGTCTGCCGCAATAATTGCAGTTTCATATGGAGAAAGCGTTAAAATACCTATAGCTCCTTTTTCATCGATTCCAAGACGTTCATATATATCAGACATAGGTGATGCAATGATATGAGCTATTGTAATCTGCTTTCCTGGCACTGACTCTTGTATAACACGCTGTATGTTTCTATCAAGAAAATCTCCCATAAACCTTACCTTCCATCTTATTATCTATTTGAAAATTATTTAATGACGGATTACCTTTACAGGTAAATCGTACTCTTTAATCCATCCTTCTATTCTATCTAAATCTTCATTTTTTAAACTTGGATCATCCTTTATAGGATATTCCATTCCTAATTGATTGTATTTATTTACCCCCATCTTATGATACGGAAGTAAGTCAATACCCCTAAAGTTTTTATAATCTTTGTATGGTGTTAAAAACTCCATAGTCTTTTGAATTTCATCTTGAGAATCATTTATACCTTTAAGTAAAGGCATACGAATCTTCACATTATATTTGCGGCGAAGTAGTTCTTGCAGATTTTCTAAAATCTGTTCATTCCTCACACCTGTTAACTGAAAGTGTCTATCAGAATTAATATGTTTAACATCAAATAGGAATAAATCTGTAAACTCCGCAACCTTAAGTACTGATTCAAGTTTTGCATAACCACAAGTTTCAATTGCAGTATTTATCCCTGATTGCTTACATGCCATTAACAAGCTGCACGCTGCTTCAGGCTGCATTAAAACTTCACCACCGCCTAATGTAACACCACCACCAGAAACTTCATAAAAAGTTCTATCTTCCTCTACAATCTCCAAAAGCTCTGAAATAGTTTTTACTTCTCCAACTATTGTTAAAGCAGATTTAAGACAGGCTTCTTTGCACTTACCACATCCGATACAATCAATATCACGATTAACTTCATGCTTTAAAGTTTCATTAGATATGGTATGTATTCCAACAGGACAAACAGAAACGCAAGCCCCACAATTAACACATGAATTACTTTTAAACATAACTCTATGCTTTTTAACTAGTCCTTCAGGATTTGCACACCATTTACAACGAAGAGGACAACCTTGAAAGAATATTAAAGTTCTTACTCCATCTCCATCATACATGTTATATTTCTGTATATTAAAAATCGTCGCTTTTCGTTCGATTATACCTAAGTTTTCATTACTCATATTTTTCATTCTCCAGTTTCATTACCTTGATTTTTAATATATATCTTATTTATAATCTGTAATCTACAGAACACTACTGCAGATTACAGATTTTATACAATTTTTTAATTAAAAGTGTGTAAGCACAGTTCTGCTGATAATTTCATCTTGAACGTCTTTGCATAACTCAACAAAGAATGCACTGTATCCAGCAACACGAACAATTAAATCACGGTATTGCTCTGGGTGTTTTTGTGCTTCAAGTAATGTTTTGTTATCTAAATAGTTGAACTGCATTTCTCCAAGCNNGAGTAATGTAATGATTCCATTTTCACCTTCAGGTGTATCAAGAAGACCAGCTACCAACTTGAAGTTATGAACCATACCTATATTCATATCCTCGCAAGACATTTTAGAAACAGATTTAATTATAGCAGTTGGTCCTTTAAAGTCAGCTCCTTGTGTTGGGCTTATACCATCTGATAAAGGCATCCATGCTCTACGTCCATTTGCTGTAGCTCCTGTAAGTTGTCCAAATGGAGTGTTGTTTGAGATTGATAAAGTACCATGGCTAAGCACTGAATATAATGTCTTGTATTTACGGTGCTCTTGTTCAGTAT
>DKGY01000102.1:3100-73004 GCA_002453475.1 Clostridium sp. UBA6758
TTAAATCTGCATAATCATCATCGTTACCATACTTAGGTGCTTCTAAACAATCCTTCTTAAGTTGTTCATATCCAACGAAATCAGCTTTTAAAGCTTCATTCATTTCTTGTAGCGTATATTTTTTATCTTCAAATACTAATTTCTTTATAGCTGCCATAGAGTCTGCATAAGTAGCAAGACCACTCCATACTACTCCTGGTCCGAAGTTATACATAGCTCCGCCTGCTTCTACTCCTCTACCGTTTTCCATACATCCTTCATACATCATAGACATAAGTGGTTTTGGTGCAAGGTCTCTGTGAACACGTTGAGAAATTACTGTAGCAACACTTGTCCATTTAGTAATGAATTTGATTTGCTCTTTAACAGCTGCTTCAAATTGCTCATAAGTTTTAAAGTTGCTTAGATCTCCCATATCTGGGCATACTTGCTTACCATACCATAGTGGTACACCATGGTTAAGAGTAAGTTCTATACATATAGGCCATTGAGTATATCCTGTAGAAGTCCATTGATATAATCTTCCTGACTTCTGTGGCTCAACACATCCCATTAAGCAGTAATCTCTTGCATCTTCTATAGAAACACCCTTAGCTAACATCATTTTTATATGAACATCATCAAAGTGACATGCTGGGAACCCCATACCTGCACGGATAACATCAACTATCTTTTTAAGATATTTTTGAGGTGATGCTTTGTGTATACGACAAGCTAAAGTTGGTTGATATATCTTAACATGACGAACTGCATCCATTAGAAGGTATGTTAATTCGTTTGTAGCATCTCTTCCTTCTCTAGTAACTCCACCTAAACACATGTTAACGAATGGTTGGTAACCTGCAAAGAATTTAGAAGCTCCTTCACTTGTAAGCCACATCATCTCAGACATTTTTATAAGCATACAACCAGATAACTCAAATGCTTCAAAATCAGTCATACGTCCAGCTTCAATATCAGCTTTGTAGAATGGGTACATATATTGGTCAACACGTCCTATAGACATACCTGTTTGGTTTTCTTCAACTACAAGTAATGATTCTATAGTCCAAACTGATTGAACTGCTTCCCAGTAAGTGCTTGGCTTATGAGCTGGAACTCTAGCATTTATCTCTGAAATTTTTAATAACTCAGCCTTACGAGTAGGATTAGTTTCTTTTGCAGCTAATTCTGCAGCGTAATCTGACATACGTTTAGCGTATATCATAACACCCTCTGCAGTATCGATTAGAGATTTGTAGAAGTATATTTTCTCCATATCTTCTGGTCTTTCATAGCTAAGGTCAGCTAATTTTTCATTACATTCCTTTACTATGTCAAGCATACCTTTTTTCATTAAGATAACGTCATATCCTGGGTTAGAGTCTCCTCCTCCGTTTAATGCGTGGTATGAACAATCTGATACGAAAGATTCTCCAGAAAGTTCCCATACTCCAGCTTCTCTGTATTGACTCTCACAGTATTCATCAATTGATTTACCTTCCCAGAATGGGAATAATTCTTCACGCATGATTTTCTTATCTTCTTCTGAAACATAGAATGGGTCTTGTGCACGAGTTCCTATTGTATCAATCTCGTCTCTCATCCATCTCCAAGATATATCAGGAGAGAAAGATCCAGCACGAGGTTGTCCATTTGGTGCACCAACGATAAGCTCATTATCTTGAATTACTAATGGTGCAGTTTCACAGCAACGCTTGAAAGACTTACCACGTAAAATTGCCTTAGGTATACCAGGGTTTTCTTTTGCTATTTGAGTAATAACTCTTGCTTTGTGAGTAGTGATTGTCGGCACATGAGTTAAGTACTTTTCCTTTAACTTAACTAAACGCTCTGTTATTCCATCTGGAATTTGACCATTATTGTCACATACAACACAGCTAGTAGTTGATTCTTCCTTTGTTATTTCTTTGGAAACACTAGAAAACATCTTCATTAAACTAGCACGTTCTTCATCAGACATGTTTTGAGTAGCTTCCATAAATTTATTTGAAAATTCACGAATATCCAATTCATTCCCTCACATTCTTTAATATATTTCATACATTTAGTATGACCTATTATTTTAAGTCATTTAAAACTTTTTTCAAAATATTCTCTAATAGCTTAACACTATCAATTTCATTTACATTTAATTTATCTTTTAAAACTTCATAGTTGGAATCCTCTGCATTGTCCATCATGCCAACAATTTCATCTGCCTTACGAACCCCATATCCAACTTTACGTACATATATTAGGTTCATAGGTGATACATTATCTGAAGTCATTCCATGACCTGCAGATCCACTGCCTAGAGTCATTGATGGAAACAAGTTTGTGGTTGCTCCCATACTTCCAAAAGTTCCTGGAGTGTTAACAAGTACTCTTCCAACAGGTTTTTTTAATGCAAATTGACGAATAACCTCTTCATCCTTTGAATGTATAATAAGTGTATGTCCATGTCTCTCACTAAGTAATAATTCTATACACTTTTCACAAGCATGCATCCAGTCATCTTCTATATAAAAAGCTAAAACAGGACAAAGCTTTTCTCTTGAATAAGGATTTTTTTGAGATACAAATTTTTGCTGAGAAATAAGAACTCTTATATTTTCAGGAACACTGAATCCAGCCTTTTTAGCTAAAAATTGTGGTGATCTCCCAATCATATCCATGTCAGGACTTCCATCTTTGTAATAAAAAATTGATGCCAATTTTTCAGCTTCTTCTTCTGTCATAAAGTATCCACCATTTTTAATAAGTTCTTGTTTTACTTCAGCTACTATACAGCTATCCACAACAATTGATTGTTCAGCAGCAGATACAACTCCATAATCGAAGTTTTTACTATCAATAATATCTTTAGCAGCCTGCTCAATATCAGCAGTACGTTCTATAAATGCTGGACCATTTCCATTTCCACCATAAATTACTGGTTTACCGGATTTATAAGCTTCATCAAGCATTTCTGGAACTCCTGTATTCATTATAAGTGAAGTATCCTTATGATTCATAAGTTCTAATGAACCACTTGACGTCACTGTATGCAAATATGCAAGAGCACCTTCTGGAAGTCCTACCCCTTCTGCAGCTCGAATCAAAATATCAATTGTTTTAGAAATTGTATTTTTAGCTCTTGGATGAGGTGAAAATATGATTGCATTTCCTGACTTAATTGCAATTAACGCCTTATATATGGTTGTAGAAACAGGACTCATTGATGGAGAAAAGGCTATAATAACACCCATTGGTACTCCAATATCCTTTGTCTTGTTCATTTTATCTTCACTAATGACACCTACACAGTTCATACCTTTAAGCCTGCTTTTCAGATACTTACATACAAAGTTATTTTTGATATGTTTATCTTCCCACTTTCCATATTCAGTTTCCTCATTAGACATTTTTGCAAGTTCTTTTAAATGTTTTTCAACTTCTTCGGTCATACGTTCAACTATCTCATCAAGTTTTCCTTGTGGGAAGGCTGCTAATTTTCTTTGTGCCTCACGAGCATTTTCAACAAGAATTCTCGCTTCCTGCATGGAGAGTAAATCATTATCAATAATATTCATTTTTCTCTCTCCTTTTCCTTAGAAAAAATTTTTTCAATTTATTATTCTGTTATAAGATTTGTAATCGCATAACGTTTTATTATTTTTTCAAGATCTTGGTGTGGTCTTGGGATAACTATTGAACTATAAAGGCTTCCACCTTCCATTCCTTCTACTGCTGCAACTCCAGCATCTACTGCTGTTTTACAAGCACCAACATCACCACGAACCAATACAGATATATAACCTGACGCAACGTTTTCATATCCTATCAGTTCTACATCTGCCGATTTGCACATAGCGTCTGCTGCTTCTAATGCAAAAACCAGACCAAAAGTTTCGATTAATCCTAAAGCTTCATATCTTGACATATGTAAATCATTTCCTTTCTATGCTTTATGCATCGATATCGTGTACTGAAACGATATCTCCAACTTCTTTAATAGGACGTGGCATAACATTGTGTGCTGTTAATTTACCAATAGCTGCTGCTGCTTCAGCACCTGCTTCTACAGCAGATCTTACTGCACCAACATCACCTTTTACCATAATAGTTACAAGTGTTGAACCAACATTTTCATATGAAATTAATTCAACATTAGCTGCCTTAAGCATTTTGTCTGCAGCCTCAAGTGCAGGAACCAATCCTATTGTTTCCACAAGGCCTAAAGCCTCATCTCCATAATATCTCATTACTAATTCCTCCTTCCTATTTTTAGCTCAATATACTTTAGCTTAACTACTTAACTTCTATATATTATATTTATGTTTGCATGCATCTTTTGTTTGTTCTTATATATTGATTATATCCCTTACCCTTTGGGGGAAAGTCAATATATTTCTTGCATTAAAATTCTTAAATACTTTTACAAGAAATTATGCTGTTAAGAGTAAAGTCTTTTCATAATGTTTAATAAGAATAACTATTTTACTAAATTCATAAGAGATTTTTCTTTATAAGCATTACCCTATGGGTAATGTTAAAAATTAATCTCTTATATATTTGTTAATTGTGGCTGCACCATCTTCATGGGCGTGATAATAAACCTTTAATTGGTTACTTTTATCTAATTCAAATCTTGTTTCCTCAATAAGACCATTTGCTTCTGCTGTCATTAACGCAGTAATTACAGCATTCTTTTTTAAAGCTTTAAAATTTCCATATTCTCCTTTTAGAGCTTCTATAACATCATCTGCGCAAGCTTCTTGCACTTTAGTAAAATATTTTAATATTGCATAATTAAGCGGCTTCATCTATTTTATCCCCCTCTTTTTTTCCTCTTAATAAATCAAGTGGATTCATAGATATTGTAAGGATACCAAACATCATTATTACAGCTCCAATCCAAGCAACTGAAGGTAATGACCATCCATCCATTCCACCGTATACTCCTAATAACAATAAGCAGAATAATGGTCCAAAGAATGAATATGTACCGTTACATGCAGTTCCAAGTCCTGCTCCACACATACTGTTTCCAGCATACCATGTCATAAATGTAATAAATGATAAAAGACCACTTAAAGCAAACCAAATCATTGCAGGGCCACTTGTGAATGCTTGTATAGCAAGGTCAACAGAAATGTTTAATCCACCAGCCATCACTCCAAAAATTGGAACTAAGATGAATAAATTTGCTATACCTGATGTCACTTGACGAATACAAATACCAATTTCAGGATCGATCATTGATGTACCATATCCAGCTACACAACCTTCAAATCCCCATGCAAGAGCTGCAATAATAGCTATTAAAATACCAATTAAAGTACTTGCTGAAGCACCACCGCTAAAGCCTGTACTACCAATTAAGAAACTAGCAAATACACATACTGCAATACCTAAAGCCATACGTTTATTTAATTCCTGCTTATATAAAATTTTACCTAATATAGCAGCGATAGCAGGACAAAGAGCTGATATTGGAACAACTATTGGACCAGCCATTTGAAGCGCTATAACATAAGCAGTACCAGCTATAGGCCCACCAATTAGAGCAGCTAATATCATAATACGTCCTGGAGTAGTATTAATACATCTTACGAAATCTTTAAATTTACCTTTTACTAATGCATATGAAATCGCCCAAACTGCACTACATGTATCATTTATTGCATTACCAAGTGCAGCAAGTAAGTATGCTATAACAAATGCTGATAAACCTGCTGTATTAATGCCATACCAGTCACCCCAAACTCCTTTCGTCATACCCATAGTTAGAAATGCAGTATATAATCCATAGGTAAGTCCTGAAAATAAAGCTAGAGATATACCCTCTTTGAAGAAATCACTTGATAATTTCTTCTTTGCAGCAATAGCTTGTGAGCTTACTGCTTTTGAAACTTCCTTCATAAAATAAAACTCCTTTCAATTAACGATTTCTTTTGTATATTAATAAATAATTATGGCTCATCCCTATGAAATTTAAATTATAGCAATGAGCCTTTTAATTAATTACTTCTAAAACTTTTCTTAGTCTTTTATATATTTATTAATTGTAGCAGCACCATCTTCGTGCGCATGATAATAAACATTTAAATCACCATTTTTATCTAATTCAAATCTTGTTTCTTCAATGAGACCATTTGCCTCTGCTGTCATTAAAGCAGTTATTACAGCATTCTTTTTTAAAGCCTTAAAATTACCGTATTCTCCTTTTAATGCATTTATAACATCATCAGCACAAGCTTCTTCAACTTTAGTAAAATATTTTAAAATTGCATAATTAAGCGGCTTCATTTTCGTTTACCTCCTTCTTTTTGAATAAATCCATTGGATTCATAGCTATTACAAGGATACCGAACATCATTAATACTGCAGAAATCCAAACGATTGGAGGCAATGCCCATCCTTCCATACCGCCTATTACTCCAAGAATTATCCAACAGCAGAAAGGACCCCAGAAGGAATATGTACCGTTGCAAGCCATACCAAGAGCAGCACCACACATACTGTTACCGTTATACCAACTCATATACGAAACAAAAGCACAAAGGCCACTTAAGGCAAACCATATCATTGCAGGACCACTTGTAAATGCTTGAACAACTAAGTCAGTTGAAAATTTAATTCCATCACCAAATATCATACCAAATACAGGCACTAATATTATTAAGTTTGAAAGTCCAGATGTGGCTTGACGAATTGTAATACCAATCTCTGAGTCAATCATAGATGTACCATATCCAGCTACACAACCTTCAAATCCCCATCCAAGAGCTGCGATAAATGCAATACAAATTCCAAGGAACATTCCAGCTGGAGCATCTCCACCAATACTAGTACTACCAATCATAAAACTAGATAAAACACAGATGACAATACCGAGCATCATACGTTTGTCCAATTTTTGTTTAAACAATATTCTTCCTAAAATAGCACCAATAGCTGGACAAAGAGCAGTAATTGGAATAACAATTGAACCAGCCATTTGTAAAGCTACAACAAAAGCTGTACTTGAAATAGGTCCTCCAATAAGAGCTGCTAATATCATCACAGCACCTGGTTTAGTCTTAAGACACCTAAAGAAATCTCCAAGTTTACCTTTAACAGCTGCATAAATCACTGCCCAAACAGCACTACATGTATCGTTTACGGCACTACCAAGAGCACCAAGCACATATGTAATAACTACTGCTGATAAACCTGCTGTATTCNNACCCCAAACTCCTTTTGTCATTCCTAATGTCAAAAATGCTGAATAGAATCCGTACATAAGGCCTGAAAAAAGAGCAATGGAAATGCCTTTTTTAAGGAAATTAGATGATAATTTGTTTTTTGCAGTAATCGCTTCTAAACTTGCCGTTTTCGAAACTTCCTTCATAAAATAAATCTCCTTCCGCTTATTGAAATAATTCTTTAAATTTATACTATTAAATAAAAATTTACAATGAATACACTTTGAGATTGTTATAATTGGGGATATTTAATTTTTAACTATCGAATAACTTTTCATTTGATATCTTATGGTTATTTTATTAACAATTAAATTATATGCCTTTCCCTATGGGGTAAAGTCAATATATATTTCACAGGAAAATTCAAAAAAAATTAACACAATTAACTTAATACTTACCTCTAAGTTAGTTGTGTTAGTTTTTTTAAGTGATAAATACTGAAATCCATTAACATCACTCAATACAAATTAAATTTTATGAAAGGAATAAATGTATTTTTTTATTTAATATATTTGGCTTTTTTTTACAAGGTGAGTTTTATCGACAATTTATCCTTTCCCCTACGGGCAACGTTTCCAGTGTTTTCAGTATAATGAATTTATCGTTTTCTTTGGATTTTAATCAAAATCTCCGTTACAAACTTATCTGTATTTTTAGTTGTCCAATAATCTGTTACATATCTTTCATAAGATTCTTCTGAACATATGTAATCATGTTCTTCCGACCACTCTTGTATTTTTTTATATGTGTTATTAATTGTTTCATGAGTTCCTATATGATAGCAAGAAGCTGCAAGCCAACCACCAAATTCAATGCTTTCTTCCTCTTTACACTTTAAAATAGTCTCCTGCATTATTTTCATCTTACTGCATCTTCCATTAATTTTATCTTCAAAAGACGGAAAACATATAATTACAGGACCCGTTATTGCATTATTTATATAATCGATATAATTATTAAACTCTATATTAATTATAGAATCCATATAATCATATTGAAAATCTTGATCTAAAAATATTAATTTGCGCTCATCAATATATTTTATAGAAACATCTCGAACATTATTTTCAATCACCATCTGTGCCTCAACTATAAGCTCATGCCAATCTTTAACGGATCTTATTTTTAAATTTATCTCATTCTCAAGGTCTCTTAATTCATCAATTTTTCTTCTAAAACTTTTATCAAAAAAGTCATAGGTAGTCCCTTTCAAAAAAGCTCTCATTTCCTCTAACTTAAATCCACTTTGCTTGTAATATTTTATTACTGGCACAGATAGTAGGTTTTTCCTACTATAGTATCTATACCCACTTTCATCAGCTACTTTGTCAGGTGATAATATTCCCATTTTATCATAATATCTCAGTGCCTTTTTCGTTATTTTACATATTTCCTCTACCTTACCTATTGAATATAATTCTTCTCCCATACTAAGTTCACCTCTTTTATAATATTTTAGCTGTTTTCAAAGTCTAAATTCGTTAAATTTCAAAGATTTTAAAACTTTATTAAAAAGAATTCACCCCACTAAATGTCAAATATATATAAGGTGGAGTCCTTATATGCATTTTTAAAATTAACTCCACCTTTATGATATTTATTATTACTTTAAATTCATTCAAAGAACTAAGAATTCTTTGTAACTTTCAAAACATTTATCATAAACTTATATATAGCTAAGTTTCTAATAAAACTTTTACTAACTCTGATATCAAACTTTTATATAAATGGATATTTTTATTATGATTATGATGAGAATTATAAATACTTAATTATGTGAGTTTGCTATAAACAAAAATTAATAATTTCCGAAAATAATTGAAGAATAATATTTAACCTCAAAATGAATTATTTACCATTTAAAATTCAAAAAAATTTTTATTATTAGTATAAATAATATTACATATTATAATGACAACTGTAAAGAGGAAATTTATTCCATTTGATTAATTATATATAACTTTAAATTAAATTAAATTAAAATACCTTACAAAAATAATAAAAAAACCACTCATTAATGAGTGGTATAAAATACAATATTTTATCCTAAAACTTTATCCAAAATCCTTGATAAGTCTTCACCTGTAACTTCTCTAGGATTTGCTGCTGTACATATATCATTAAGGGCTGCATTAATGATTTCTTCTCTTGATGCTTCAGCTAAATTCATATCAGTACCTTGCTCTTTTAATGTTGTTGGAATCATCAATGTTTTTTGAAGTTCTACAATGCTNNAAGCCATATCAGCCCCTTGTTCTTTTAATGTGGCTGGAATCATTAATGTATTTTGAAGTTCTACAATACTTTTAATTAGATTATTAACACCAATGTTTACATTTGGCGCATGTAACTTCAATAATTTTGCAAGTCTTTGATATTTTTTAGATGCTATGTCATATTCAACATTGAAAGCACCTTTATTTAAATTAGCATTATATTCAATTACATAAGGAAGTATCATTGCGTTACTTCTTCCATGAGAAATATGTAATTTCCCACCTACAGCATGAGCTAAACTATGAGTAATTCCAAGTCCAGCTGCATTAAATGCCATACCAGCAAGACATGATGCATTGTGAAGTTTCTCTCTTGCTACTATATCATTTCCATCAGCATAAGCCTGTGGTAAAAATCTAAAAGCTAAAGTAAGAGCTTTTTCTGCAAGAGCATCTGAAAAATCAGTAGCATTCTTTGAAACATAAGCTTCTATAGCATGTGTAATTACATCCATTCCTGTATCCGCAGTTATTGACTTAGGTACGGATTTTACCAGTTCAGGATCGAGAATTGCAACCGTTGGAAGAAGAGATTTATCTGCAAGTGCATATTTTAATCCTTCTTGTTTATTTGTAATTACTGCATATTCAGTTACCTCAGAGCCTGTACCACTTGTAGTAGGTATAGCATAGAATTCTTCTATAGAAGAAACCCCTCCAGTAATTTTTTTTGCATATTCTCTCATAGCCTTAGCTCCATCAATTGATGAACCTCCGCCAAGCGCTATCATAACTTGTGCATTACAACTTTGTAACTTTTGAATACCCTCAGCAATAATTTCTACAGATGGATCAGGTACAATATCACTAAATATAGCTACTTGACAATCAACAAGCTTTTGTTGTACTTTTTCAGCCATACCTGAAGTTTCCATAAATTTATCGCATACAATCAGTACTCTTTTACTTTTAATTTCATTTAGTCTATCTAAAGAACCTTCTCCAAAATAGACATTTGTATTGATACTAAATTCTTTCATATGCATTCTCTCCTATTTTAAAAATATTTAAGATACGAATGAATTAGTTATCCTTTAACTTTAATATAAAATAACCCATAATTATAACAATCAAAACAAGTTTATAATAAACTTTACTTATTTTATTATATCAATAATAAAATGCTATTGCAACAGAAGGTTCGGCCAGTTTGCGCTAAGTAAAATTTGGCAAATTCTCTTCTTACAAATATACATATGAAAAGTCATAATTATATTTCTACCACTTAACATTAAAAAATAAACTTTTTTAATTTGTTATTTACTTTACTTAACGTAGATACAAGGATTTTTAGGATACTTGGTAAAAATAAAGAAACTACAAAGCCCACAGCACATAATACAAATACCTTGTATTGAATAGCATGTCCAATATAAATTTGATATCCATGAATAGCAGATATAGCTATAGCTGCTATTATTATAATCTTAGATGCAATCCAAGATATTATATTTAATATTTTACATAGAAATATTATTATGGATAATATAGCTACTACAGGCATAAACAATATCTTAAGCGGCAATTGAGTAAGGGAAGGTGCACTACTTTTTTTATTACTTCCCGCTTTTCTACTATTGTCATTTTTGCTTTGTTTTTCAGATTTAATATTTTCTCTATCTACTGTAGATTTCTTTTTAGCTCTTTTTTGCTTTCTTATTGATGTACTCTTTGAAGATGATCTCTTCTTTTCTCTACCAACTGTGGATTCTTGTTCATATTCATTAAAACTCCCATAGCCATTACTATCATCTTTATGAAAGTTATTATTTAAATCTTCAACTTGATTATCTATACTCACAGTTTGCTGATTTTGATTTTTCTCTCTCTCTTCTTTTATTTTTTCATAGGCTTCATCAAACACCTTTATAAAAGATTTTACTCTTTTTTCATCTTCTATCTCTTCTTTAAATTTATTTACCTTATCTTCATAAGCTTTTGTTATCTCTTCCATAGATGCATTTTTATCAACGCCTAAAATTTTATAATGTTCCATATCTCTCCTTCTCCAACTATAAATTTAATTTTTTCCTTTGTAATCTAATATTTTAAAATCGAAGTAGCTAAATATTACTTAATTATTTAATGTTATATTTTTAGTTTATTAATATATTTATAATTCTATCTTCTCTAAATACAGGATTCATTTAAAAAATATCTGCTAGGGTATCTATATTTTCCTCTAAATGTTCAATATCCTTAGAATATGTATGACTTATATCTACAATATCTTCATCACTAAGATCTCCACTTTCTATCCACCTTACTACACATAACTGCTTAATCATTATATAGCTCACCACGGCAATCTTCACTTTAGAAGCCACATCATAATCAAAGACAGCTTTCATAAAGTATCTAAACACAAAGTAAACTAATATATTTTCAAACTTATACATCTTTTCATTATAAAAACTATTAAACTCCCTATACTTATCTAGATAAATATCTTTATTTTCATCACTACCTTTAATGTAATATAATAAATTCTCTAAACCTAATGGATCATTCCCATTTATATGCTTTAAGCTTTTAAACACATGAAAATATTCTTCTATATCATTATACCAGTATTTTATATCACTGCTGTACTTATCCAAATCGCTAATAGTCTTATTTATAAAACTCTTATCCATATATCTTTCTTTAATCACCTTTAAGCTAGTCAGGTCATCTTCATCTATTTTGTCTTGAATTTTCTTTGCAAAGTCAAGAGTTATAGCAGCTCTTATATTTAAATCAATATTACGATTCTGAAATATATTAAAAATTATATTTCGACACTGCATAAGCTCAATAAACAACATGGCATCAATATCATTATAAGAAGTTATAATCTCATCATTTTCACTTAACTCAAATTCAACTTTATTAGAATCACCTAGCATTATTCTTGCAGCTTCTGGACAAGAAAGTGATATACCTATTTCTCTTAAATTACCAAACTCCTCCATATATCTAGGATACTTCTTGCAAGTATAGCAAAGACTATCTTCTCCAAGTTCATTATATATATCACACAATTTATTTTCATTTAGAAAGGCACAGTTGCCATTTTTCAATACAAATATATTATCTTCTCCATCATTAACCATCTCACTTCTTAGTCTTTCCCCAAAGCTACCACTAAGATTTTGATAATAATCATAAGTTTCTTCATCAATAACAATTTCCCAACCAGCACAACATGTATCCTCACACTTATCTGATATACATTTAAATTTATTAAGATATTTTGGTACTCTTATTTTCATTTTTCACCTCAAAGTTTTTATTATATATTTAAGGTATCTGAAAATAAATAATAAGTCNNACACAAAATAGACGAACATTCTAACTTATTTATTTTTCGAAGATGCCTTATATTAAATTCTATTTTATCATATTCTCTTAATTTTATATTGTAAAGAAAATCACTGCAAAAAAGGGCTAGATTTAATTCTAACCCTTTTTAATGTTTCTACACTATTTTAGTTGTCCAATCCTCACAGTTCCATATGTCAGTTACTACATCTTTATAAAATTCTGGTTCATGGCAAACTAGTAATATAGTTCCTTTATATTCTTGTAATGCTCTCTTTAATTCATCCTTTGCTTCTACATCTAAGTGATTGGTAGGTTCGTCTAGGATTAGTATATTTGTTTCCCTATTTATAAGTTTTGCAAGTCTTACCTTGGCAGCTTCTCCTCCTGATAGTACCATAACCATACTTTCTATATGCTTAGTAGTTAAGCCACACTTAGCTAAGGCGGCACGGACTTCATATTGAGTACAACTAGGGAATTCCTTCCAGTATTCTTCTATACAAGTATTTTTATTTCCTGATGCGCCTTCTTGCTGAAAATATCCTATCTGTTGATAATCACCTAGGGTAACTTCTCCATTTATAGGTCTTATTTCTCCCATAAGGCTCTTAAGAAGAGTAGTTTTCCCAAGTCCATTAGCCCCTACAAGAGCGATCTTTTGTCCTCTCTCCATGGAAATATTAAGAGGCTTTGTTAATGGACTATTATATCCTATAACTAGGTCCTTAGTTTCAAATATAACTTTTCCTGATGCTCTTCCAGTTTTAAAGTTAAAGGTTGGCTTTGGCTTTTCCTTAGAAAGCTCTATTCTATCCATTTTGTCCAGCTTCTTTTGTCTTGATTTAGCCATATTAGATGTAGCAACATTAGCTTTGTTTCTTGCTACGAAATCTTCAAGTTTTGCAATCTCAGCTTGTTGTCTTTCATATGCTCTTTCAAGCTGTTCCTTCTTTGCTTCATATATTCTCTTAAACTCTTCATAGTCTCCCACATATCTACTTAACTTTCTATCTTCCACATGATATATAAGATTGATTACAGAATTTAAGAAAGGAATATCGTGAGATATTAGAATAAATGCATTTTCATAGCTTTGTAGATATCTTTTAAGCCATTCTATATGTGCTTCATCCAAATAGTTTGTAGGCTCGTCTAGAAGTAATATATCTGGAGTTTCAAGCAGAAGCTTTGCAAGTAAAACCTTAGTTCTTTGTCCTCCACTTAAAGCTGTTACATCTTTATCTAGCCCTACATCTAAAAGTCCTAATCCCTTAGCAACTTCTTCAACTTTTGCATCTATAACATAAAATCCGTTATTATCTAACATATCTTGAATAACAGCAGTTCTTTCTAGCGCCTTATTCATTTGTTCCTCGTCCATTTCACCCATTTTGCCATAAAGCTCATTCATTTCAGTCTCTAAATCAAATAGATATTTAAATGCATCTCTTAGTACATCTCTTATAGTTAACCCCTGTTCTAAAGCAGCATGTTGATCCATATATCCTACTCTAACATTATTAGACCAAATCACTTGGCCTTCATCAGGCATAAGTTTACTAGTTATTATATTCATAAAAGTAGACTTACCTTCACCATTAGCTCCAATTAAACCTACGTGTTCCCCTTTTAATAATCTAAAGGATACATCTTCAAATATTGCTCTATCCCCGAAACCATGACTTATATTTTTAACTGTAAGTATACTCATCTATTTTCCTCCTAATATCCTTATGACTATTATTTAATAACTTGAATCTAAAAATTCAAACCAAGAATATTATACTTTACTCTTAAAAGTTTTTCTATGGAAAATAAATAATTTATTTGCAAAATCTTCTCTATATATTTATACTATAATAAGTCTAAACATAGTTTAATAATTTATTTTTAAATCTAACAATATGAGTTATTATTAATAATCAGTTGTTTTAATAATAGGAGGATATAAATGACTTGTAAATTCTATCTACTAAAGGGAAAAGGAAAAAGTGTTGAGAATGGTCACCTTTGGGTTTACTCTACTGATATAGAAGAGTACGATGGTGAATATAAAAATGGAGACATTGTAGAAGTATATAATTGTAGAGAGGAATTCATCGGAAAAGGTTATATAAATGATGTTTCTAAAATTACTATAAGAATTATGACTAGAGATATTGATGAAGAAATTGATGAAGAATTCTTTAGAAAAAGACTAAAGGCTGCTTGGGAATACAGAAAAAAAATCATAGATACTTCTAGCTGCAGATTTTTGTTTGGGGAAGCTGATTTTGTACCTGGACTTATAATTGATAAATTAGAAGATTACTACGTTATTCAATCTCTAGCTCTAGGAATTGATAAATATAAGAATATCATCGTAAAAATTCTAGTAGAAGAATATGGTGCTAAGGGTATTTATGAGAGAAGTGACGCTAAGGTTAGAATCCTTGAAGGCATGGAACAAGTTAAAGGATTTTTAACTGAACCTTTTGATACTATGGTTCAGATAGTTGAAAATGGTGTTAAGTACTATGTTGACGTTGAAAACGGACAAAAGACAGGATTTTTCTTAGATCAAAAAGAAAACAGAGCCGCTATACATAAACTTTGTAAAGATGCTGCTGTGCTAGATTGTTTTACTCACACTGGTTCCTTCGCATTAAACGCCGGAGTAGCTGGTGCTAAGTCAGTATTGGGAGTAGATATATCCGAGCATGCAGTAGAATTCTGTAGACGTAATGCGGAGCTTAATAATCTACAAGATGTAGTTAAGTTTGAATGTCACAATGCCTTTGATGTACTTCGTGAATGGTCTGATGAAGGTAGAAAATATGATGTGGTTATCCTTGACCCGCCAGCCTTTACAAAATCTCGTTCTACTATTAAAAGTGCTACAAGAGGCTATAAAGAAATAAACCTTAGAGGAATGAAATTAGTGAATAAAGGTGGCTATTTTATAACTTGTTCATGTTCTCACTTTATGAATCCTGAATTATTTAAAGATACCATTGCTAGTGCAGCTAAAGATGCAAAGGTTACCCTAAGACAAGTAGAATTTAGAACTCAAGCTCCTGACCATCCAATTCTTTGGAATAGTGATGAATCATACTACTTAAAATTTTATATCTTCCAAGTAGTTTAATTATTTATAAAAAGCTATATAATTTATAATCTAATTAGATATATAAATTATATAGCTCTTTATATTTAGATCTTATTTATTCTTTCTTTTGACTTTGCTTTACTAATTGGTTAGCATATACACTAACTCCAGTTACTAAAACACCCTGAATTATAGCATCAGCACTAAAACTATGCATAACTCCCATAGATAGCAATATGCCTATAGGAAGCAAGATTACTGGTATATATTTATCATTTACCTTTTCAATACCTTTTAAGATCATACCAATTATATATAGCACTGGTATTAGTATCAATGCATTCTCTGTAATATAACTAAAGAAATCCATACATATTCCCCCTTTATATATTTTATTCACCTTCTTATTACATGAGTACATTTTTATTATAATTTCATATAAATTTTAGTTACTTACCATTACTAAGTATACTATATGCATATCACTCCACATTTTTTCTTATTCTTACATAATGTAATTTTATTCTTTACTTTTCTTAAATTTTAAGGATAATAAAATATAAATTTGTTATACGTTTTTTATTGAATATGAGTTCTAAAAGTGTAACAATAGTCATATAGTAATATTTGGTAAAAGGTGATGTTATGAAAGGCTTATCCATTCTAAGATTTATTCAGATTGTTTTTTGTTTCCCTATAATAATACTGTTTGCTACCTCTAAAATGAATGGCATTGAGCAAATTATTTTCATAGCTCTCTTTACCTTATATACTGTAGTGTATGAAGTTATATTTTTAACTTTAGCTAAAAGAAAAAGAACTACTAAAAGCAGTAGTTCTTAAACTAAGTTTCAAATCTATATTTTAATTGTATATTAAAGCCTGTAATTTATTAATATATCTTTATTTCTCCATCCTTGTATTCTGGAACTATATTTACTAAATCCTTTGAAAGGCAATATCTCAAATCTTCATGATATTTAAGATCCTTCATCCTTTTATAATGAAGTGCATCTTTTACAAAGCTTATTATACTAGGATTATTTATATATACATATTCTGAAGTTTTTGCTATGTCTGTTAGGGTGAACTGGTTTTTCATAATGTCTCTTAAACAGTTGATTATGTATCCACTGGTTATAAAATCATCCATGGAGAATTCTCCATCTGTTCCCGCATTTACAAATGTTACATCCTTATTTAACTTAGCTAATTTTTCTGCTACTACTCTTCCATTTATTAAAGCACCAATAAATATCTTCTCTGCTTCCTCACTATTTTTAATAGCCCTAGTTCCATTTGTAGTAGTCATTATAAGACTCTTCCCTCTTACTATATCCTCACTATAATCTAAAGGTGAATTAGAGAAATCAAATTTATCTATTTTTATTCCACCTCTTTCTCCTCCTAAAAGATAGTTATTTCTATCTTTATTTGCAATGTGCACAGCTTCTTCTATTTCTTTTACAGGAATTATCTTATCACAACCATTATTTAATGCTGTAACCATTACTGACGTTGCTCTTAATACATCAATAACAACCACTATTCTATCTTTAAATTTCTCTGGCTTAATATGTTGTGCAGATATAACTACATCAATATTCATGTGCTATTCCCCCCGATAATTATATATTTAATCAAATTAATCTTCTTTATAATATTTTCCTTGATATAAATCTTCAGTTACTAACTTATTGTCTATAGCATTTAAGACTTCCCACTTTTTCAAACTCCACATAGGACCTACTAATAAATTTCTTGGAGCATCTCCTGTAAGTCTATGAATTACTATATCTTGTGGTAACATAGTTATGGCCTTAGTTACAAGGTCAATATATTCATCCATTTCTAGTAATGTAATCTTACCTTCATCTAAGAGCTTTTCAAGCCTTGTATTTTGCATTACATGAAGAAGGTGAATCTTAACTCCTTTTATTGAAAGCTTTGAAATATACTTAATGGTATTTAACATATCTTCTTTACTTTCTCCTGGAAGTCCAAAGATTATATGTGCCACCACATCTATATTCCTTTTATGTAGCTCCTCCACTGCTCTTTTAAATACTTCTAGCTTATATCCTCTATTTATAAGCGTAGCTGTAGTATCATTACTAGTTTGAAGTCCAAGTTCTACCCAAGTATATACTCTTTTTGAGTAGTCCTCTAATAGTTCTAGAACATCTTCTTCTAAACAATCTGGTCTCGTAGCAATGGCTAGTCCAACCACCTCCTCTTGTCTTAAAGCTTCATCATACTTTTCCTTTAATACTTCTATAGGCGCATAGGTGTTAGTGTATGCTTGAAAATAAGCTATATATTTGCCATCTTTCCACTTTTTATTCATCATTTCCTTTATATCAATAAACTGCTGAGTTATGGATGATAACCTATCTCCAGCAAAATCTCCTGAACCACTCTCAGAGCAGAATATACATCCACCTTTTGATAATTTTCCATCTCTATTAGGACATGTAAATCCGCCATCTAAAGATATTTTAAAAGTTTTTTGCCCATTAAATTTATTTCTTAAAAAATAATTTAAACTATGATATCTCTTTCCATTAAAATCTTTTCTCATACCTAATCTTCCTATCTATTCTTATGTTATCTATTCTTAAATATATCCATACAGTAATCTTCTATATTCAATTATAGTTTAACTCTTTTAGCTTTCAAAATCCACTATATGAAAATTTGCTAACAATACTTTAAAAAGTTGTCCACATATTAATAGTTTTCCACATATTCCTTTGTGGACTTCAATATAAATATACAAGCTATTATATTTTGGGGGGATAACTTTGAAGAATCTTAAATTAATTTTTCAAGCTGCCACTGTTTTTATTGGTACCATTGTAGGCGCAGGACTTGCTTCTGGTCAAGAAATAACTCAATTCTTTTCTACCTATGGGTTTTCAAGCTTTTATGGACTTCTACTTTGTGCAATATTTTACATAATAATAAGTTCCATTATAGTCTCAATAAGTTTAAAATATGATTTAAATTCCTATACAGATTTTATAACCCTTGTAAGCCCAGGTTTCTTCGGAAAAATAACCGATTATCTTACTAGTTTCTTTTTAATCTCAGGAGCAGCTATAATCCTTGCAGGTAGTGGTGCTTTACTTTATCAACACTTTGGTATTCCAAGACTTGTTGGAGTATTACTAATGGCTGGAATAGCTCTTATTACCTTATTAAATGACACTAAGGGACTAATAGCTATTAATTCCATAATAGTACCTAGTCTTACTACCATAATTATTACTATATTTGTACTTTATCTTCTCTTTTCAAAGGATACTATATCTATAGACTATATGAAGCAAGTACCAATATATAAAAACCTTATTATAGATAAACAGTGGATTATATCATCACTTCTTTACGCAGGATTTAACATGTTATCCTGTAGTGGAGTTCTTGTGCCAATTAGTAAGGAAATAAAAAATAAACGCCTAATTATCTCTGGATTGACCATTGGCGCTCTTGTCCTTACTCTACTTGCTTTTTTAATTAATTCAATGTTAATGGCAAATATACCTGAAATATTTAAATTTGAAATACCACTGCTCTTTGTAGCTAGTAAGTTTACCTCTTTAATGCAAATTCTTCTTTTATGTATTATTTGGTGCGAGATGTTTTCTACTGAAGTTTCAGATATATATAGTGTTGGTAAAACTCTTGAAAATAAATACAATATTCCTTATAAGAGAGCCGTTGTGCTCATTCTTTTAGTAGCTATTCCTATATCTCAAATTGGCTTTAAACAGCTAATAACCTTCCTGTATCCTGGTTTCGGAATAATTAGCTTGATATTTATAGCTCAATGCATTAGGTTCTACTTTAAAATGAATAAAGTAAAAAAATAGCTGAAACCTACAAAAACACACTTCACTTTTTGCTTTTCTTTAATTATACTGAGGTTATATAAGATGAACACTACTATCTTAGGTAGTGTTCATTTACTTTGAATAAAATAAAAGTATAGTATTTACTATATTTTCATTATGTAAGGAGATAATTATGGAAGATATAACTTCTCTCAATAATTGTAATATGTGCCCTCGTAATTGCAGTATAAATAGAAATTCTGGAAAATTAGGCTTTTGTAAGAGTGGACCTAAGATAAAGATGGCTAAGGCCTATGGACATATGTGGGAAGAGCCATGTATATCTGGAACCAAAGGTTCTGGTACAGTTTTCTTTTCAAACTGTAACCTTAGATGTGTATTTTGTCAAAATCATGATATTAGTCAGTCTGGCATAGGTAAGGACGTTTCAGTAGAAAGATTAAGTGAAATATTCTTAGAGCAACAAGCGAAAGGATACCATAATATAAATTTAGTTAATCCTACTCACTATATACCTCAAATAATAATTGCTTTAGATAAAGCCAAAGAAAATGGACTAAATATCCCTGTAGTCTATAATTCCAATGGTTATGAAAACGTAGAAAGCATTAAAGCTCTTAAAGGATATATAGACGTGTATATTCCTGATTTAAAGTATTTTAACGATAAATATGCAATAAAGTATTCTTCTGCTCCTAATTATTTCAGCATTGCATCAAATGTTATTGAGGAAATGGTGGATCAAGTAGGTATCCCCATATTTAATGATGAAGAAATTATGATTAGAGGTGTTATCGTAAGACATTTAATGCTCCCTGGACTTTTATTCGACTCTAAAAAAATAGTAGATTACATATATAAAACCTTTGGAGATTCAGTATACTTAAGTCTAATGAATCAGTATACACCTATGTTTAAAGCAGTAGAATATGTTGAAATTAATAAACCTCTTAACCCTAGCCATTATGACTCCTTAATAGATTACTGTGTAGATCTAGGTTACAAAAATGCCTTTATCCAAGAATCTGGTTCTAACTCAACAGTTTATGTACCAGATTTCAATCTACAAGGGATTTAAAACTCGAATATAATAAGGCTCTTTAAAAGTCATAAAACTAAGCAAATAAAAAGCATTCTTAAGTAAAATCTCATGAACTTTACCTTAAGAATGCTTTTATCATTAATTATACATCTAGTGTACTTCCAAAGTATTCTGTAATTCTTTGAACCTCACCTATAGCATCTGTAAGTTTAATCATTTCATCAGTATAGGTATTTACACTAGCACTAACTTCTTGAGATGATGCAGAATTCTCTTCTGCAATAGCTGCTAATGACTCCACATTGTCATACATACCTTCTATAGCTTCAACTTCTCTACCTAAATCATTTATTGTAGAAATCATTGATTCTGATACTTTATCAATAGCAGTAGTAGTACCAGCACTTATATCTCTAATTCTTTCTAATCCATCAGTTTGTTTTTCAAGTGCCACGTACTGTTCATCTATACTATCTACAGTATATTTTATGTCCTCCGCAAATTCTTTAAGATTTAAATTAATTTCTTCAACAGCATCTTTAGTTTGTTCTGCAAGCTTTCTTACCTCTTCTGCAACAACAGCAAAGCCTCTACCATGTTCTCCAGCTCTAGCTGCTTCTATAGAAGCATTTAATGCTAAAAGATTTGTCATGTCAGAAATTTGAGCTACTATTGATACTATATTAGTAATATCACTAGCTTTATTATTTAACTTAATTCCGGTTTCTTTTACCTCTTGGAACTTGTCTAATGTCTTTTGAATATTATTACTTACAGTCTTTATCTCATCAAATCCAGCAGTAATTTTCATTATGGTATCTTCCATAGCTAACTTGTTTTCATTTTCACTATTTACTAAATTATTTAGTGCTCTAATATTATCATTTAATCCCGATGCTACTCTCTCTGTATTATTAGCTTGATCCACACTAGTTTCTGACATTTGTTCTACTACTGTAGATATTTCTTTAGATGAGGCTTCCATTACGTCTGAAATGGCTTTAACTTTATTAAGATATTCTACCATCTCGCTAACATTAGCATCAAACTCTGTCATATCCATTGAAGAAGTATTAGCACCTGACTTAATAGCTTCATATAATCCTTCAAGCTCGTCCTTAGTGCTAATAGCATCATATGCCATTTCCTTGTTTTCTTGTAATCTAGTCATAGTTTTAACAGGACTTAATAATAAATATGTACCTATAAAGGTTACTACTGTAGCTAAGGCTGTAATTCCTAAAGCTGGAACCATACTTTCAACTCCAAGTATTAACATTGATCCAATAAGAGTTAGTATAAAAGTAAATATTGACGCTTTAGCTGACAATGATTTTATAAATCCAAAGGATAAAATTTTATTAAAGCCATAACTTTTTCTGCTACTTATTTCTTTTTCAAAAGTCATTTCCACTTTCATCACATCTCCAGATTTTTCTAAAATTTCATATTCTAATGATTCACCAAAATAATCAAAAGTTCCTTCAAGCATACCTAAGAAATAATCAAACATCCTTCTCCTAGATGAATAAGTCATCACTGCTTTTCTTTTAGATGTCTGAACAATATCTACCGCAGGTGGCTTAGCTCCAGTAATTTTCTTAGTTATTGCTATATGTATATCACTCAGTGATTTTAAAAATTCATATGCACTTTTCTTTTTAAAGTACACTGGATATACATTAACAAATGATTGTATATTGTCTTTTCCTATCTCATTCCATAACTTCTCTTTAGTTAAACTTCTAGTTTCTGATAGTTTTGATATAAATTTAGCTATTACTTTATCGTCAACTTCTTCTAGTGGAGAAAATATCTTATTTGTCTTCCACCCTGCATGATTCATAGCCTCATTCACTTGTGAATCATTATATAGTTTTCTACAAGTATTTAGCCATATTGATACAACTGTGCCTTTCATAATTAATACCCCTCTTTTCTATGGCTATAGCATATTAGCACTTATTTGGCAATACAAAATAGAATTTTACGCCTCTTCTTGTATTTTCAACTCCATATTGACCACCATGCAAATCTACTATATTTTTAACAATTGATAGTCCAAGTCCTGTGCCGCCATCCTTCCTATTTCTTGACTTATCTATCTTATAGAATTTATCCCATATCTTATCTACTTCTTCTTCATTAATAAGCTCACCTGTATTTTCAAAAGATATTTGAGTCATATTCCCTTTTGGGTACATTTCAACAAATATACTTCCCTCGCAGGGAGTATGTCTTACGGCATTAGTAAGGAAGTTGGTTATTACTTGTTCTATCTTAAATACATCTCCATAAATTTGTTTCTCATATAGATTCATATCTATTTTTACATTCTTATTATCGATACTATGATGTAATTTCTTTACAACATTTTTTACTAAATTATCAATAAAAAACAATTCTTTATTAAGTATCACTTTTCCACTTTCCAAAGATGATATTTGAAGCATATCTCTAACTAAATTATTCATCTTATCAGATTCTTCTATAATTACATTTAACGATGAGTCCATATTTCCCTCTAAAAATACTCCATCCTTAATACCTTCTGCATATCCTTTTACTAAAGTAATAGGAGTTTTTAACTCATGAGATACGTCTGCTATAAATTCTTTTCTCATAGTCTCAATTTCTCTTTCTCTTTCGATATCATCTTGTAGCTTTCTATTTGCTTCTTTTAAAGAATTTAAAGAGCTATCTAAGTTTTGTCCTAAAAAATTTAACGTCTCTCCAAGATTTCCAATTTCATCTTCATATACTATAGTACACCTTTTACTAAAATCTAAATTACTCATTTTTACAGCCACTTTATTTATTTCTCTTAATGGTTTTGTGATAAGTTTAGAATATATTAAAGCTAATGCAACTATTACTACTATAGCACCCACGTAAAAATACTTATAAAATATACCTATAACATCCATGGCTTCTTTTACATATTGTAAAGATGTAAAACCAACTATTATATTATTTTCATACAGAATAGCAGAGGCTAAATATTTAGTGTTTTCTCCATCCTTAAATGAAATAGTCACCTGTTTTTTATTAAGCATTTCACTTAATAACTCAGGATCCGCCTTTATGGTTTTAATAATATAGTTAAATATTTCTGTATTTTTTTTATCTATAATTTCTGAATCAGTATTAATTGTTAATATTAAATTACTTTGCATGTTAACTACACCTATAGATGTATTATAATTAGTATCAAACTTCTTAATACTCTCTGCTATTTCACCTTCATCCTTTGGATTACTTAGTGTATCTCTAAATTTTATCACATTACTCTTAATATCATTTTCTTTTTTATCATTATATATCTTTTCAAATAATATTCTTTGACTTAATAGAGTAATGGTTAAAAATGCTATAAAAACCAAAGTAGTTACAGCAAACATTTTTATTGTAATGCTTTTTTCTATATTCCCTTTTATTCTTTTATAGTAGTTAATTATTATATTCATCTTAAACCTCTATCTTATAACCAAAGCCTCTTACTGTAACTATAACTTTATTCATGTGCTTTAGCTTCTCTCTTAGTCTCTTAATAGTAGTATCAACAACCCTTATGTCTCCTTCAAAATCATAACCCCATATTTTAGTAAGAATTTGATCTCTAGTAAGAACTATATTTTTATTTTTCAGGAAATATATTAGTAAAGAAAACTCCGTTGGTGAAAGATTAATATCTTCATCACCTACCATAACCCTATGACTTTCTTCATCTATGTAAAGACTCTCTATAATAATTCCTGTACTTTTATCTATACTACTGCCATAGGTCCTCTTTATTAATGCTTTAATTTTAGCTACTAAAACTTTTGGACTAAAGGGCTTTGTTTCATAATTGTCTGCACCGAACCCTAATGCTAAAAGCTTATCTTCTTCTTCTTCCTTTGCGCTGAGCATTATTACTGGTACGTTCCATCTATTTCTTATAACCTTTAATGTCTCAAATCCATCTAAAATTGGCATCATTATATCTAGTACTACTAAATTTACTGATTCTCTCTCCATAATCTTTATAGCTTCTTTACCGTTGGAACTATGTAATATATTAAATCCTTCCTTTTTCAAATAAGCATCTAATAAATTTCTAATGTTTTCTTCATCATCAACTAATAATATATTTATATTATCCATACCCATATCTCCTTGTATCTTTCTTCTTAATCATAATTATACCTTATTTTATACTGTATAATTATTTACTTATACACTTTATTAAAATATTTCTTATATTATTTTTATACATAAAAATGAACTTCGAGTTAAATTCGAAGTCCATTAACAGATTATATATTTAATTTTTAGGATATTTTATTCTAGGTAAATCCCATGGATCCTTATATGGCCAATGTGGAACAAAGTATGAGTATTCAACTTCTTCCTCGTGAACACTTCTTAGTTCTGCAATTTTAGTTACCCCTGTATATATAGCTGAAATCTTATACCATGTAGCATAATCTACTTCACCTGTCTGTGGAAGCCCAAATACCTGTTGAAATACCCTTACTTGCTCAGCAGTTGTCGGACCATATCTTCCATCTACAGCAACTTTAGGTATTAAAGGATAATTTTGAGCTATTCTATTTAAAAATGTTTGAGTGGTTCTAACTGGCTCTCCACTAGCTCCCTGTCGTAAAGTAAAACCTGGATATGACCTTGGACTACCTGAAACCTTTTCAGCTCTTTCAAGGACTATATCATTTCCATAGAAATTTCTTAATATATCATATGGTATATATCCTCTATCACCTAAATCCTTACTCCCCCACTGTGTAAGCCATCCTGGACACTGAACATTTCTTCCATCACAGTATTGTGTAAGCAAAGGTTGTTTAGCTCCTGTCCTCTTCACATAGGTAGCAAATATTTCATCTACTATCCTACCTATGTTATCAAATATGTTTCTTCCATAAACAAAAGCCTGATCATAAGCTGTAGAGTTTGTTACATCAAAGTTAAATCCCTTGCTTCTATACCATTCTGTGTATATTCTATTTAGTGTAAATGAAATAATACAATATACATTTGCCCTTATAGTTGCCTCTGGCCATGTTGCATAAATTTCACAACTAGCCACATTTTTTATATAATCTCTATATGGAATAGTATAATTTGGGGCTGCTGAATTAGTTGGTGTACCTGCATGTACTATTATAAATTCTGGTACAACTGGCTCTGGTAGAACCACAAAGCCACTTGGTGGAGGTGGCAATGGTTTATCCGGATCTTCAGGTATCTTAGGTGGAAAATCTCCAAATTGAACATTAGGCGGAATTTCTATAACTCTGACTACCTGTACCTCTTCCGCCTCTGTTTCTCTAGCAAGAGTTGTTGGAATTAGATTACATATCTGTAATGCTGTTCGTCGTGGCAATATCTGACACCCTCTTACAACTACATCATCAAACCCTTCTGCAGTTACTGCTATATCATAAAGTGCATAAGGTATTAAAGTATTCTCAGGGTTTAATGATCTTTCTATGTCCGGGGTTTCTACTTCTATAGTAGCTGTTTGCCCTTCTGTATCGGTTGTAAGTGCTGCAACTTGTTCTCTAGTTTCTCCCTCTGCTCTTNNTTATAATAACATTAGCATTAGTTACTGGTATGGCTGAATTTACTCTATACACTTGAACCTGTAGTCTACCTATATCTGCCATGAATTTCTCCTTAAAATAATACTTCAATATATATATTATGATGACTATCATAGAAAAGTTACATATTCTTTATACCAAACTTATCATTTCTTTCTACCTAGAAGCTACTTCATTATTCCATACTCTAAGAGCTCCTGCAAGACATAACGTACCATATCCCCAACTATTATTAGGAAACTGTACATCTACTCTGCTTCTACTAGCTCCTTTCAATAAAAAATATTTTGCTCTTTCTCCGTACAAATAAGGGTCATTTCCTTTTATAATTCCAAATTCCATTAAAAGTCCACAAGCTCCAGCAACTTGTGGAGTTGCCATTGAGGTGCCTGACCGTGGCTCAAATCCACCTCCTGGAGTAGATGATTCTATGCCTTCTCCTGGTGCTACTAAATCAGGTTTTACTGGATTTAATTCTTCATTTCCACGTCCTGAAAAAGGCGATATTGTAGAATTCACAAAATTATAACTACCAACAGTTATTACTTCTGGTACCGTTCCTGGTATACCTACAGTATTACTTGTATTCGGTCTTAAAAATCTTGTTGCAATATTTAATCCTTCTGCGATAGGTAGCCACATATCATACTTACCTCTAACATTTTCGTTAGTAGTCATTTCCATAGTCCATATACCACTGGCAATAGTTCCTTCCCCTACTCCTGAAAGTACAATTATTATTTCACCATCTATGTTAAAAGGTGTTGGTCCTGTGTTATATATAAAATACTCTGTGTTACCTATTCTTCCTCTATTTATTGCATTAGTTAACCTTAACTCACCGCTGTTAGCTCCACTTGGTGATATAAGATTTAAATTAATATCCTTTAAAAAAGACTTAAATAACTGTATTATTAGTATTCTCTCATCTACTCCAACATTAAATTGTACTTCTTGTACTGCACCTAGTTCTCCGCCAATATGATGCGCTCTATCTCCTTCATTTCCTGCTGCTATAACTATAGTTACTCTTTGAATTGTAGAAACTATACCTATATATTGTTCCAATAAACTTCCCGCATTATGAGCTCCATCATTAGTGCTAAAACTTATATTTATAATTAAAGGTCTACTTAATTCATAGGATCTATCAACTAGGAATTTAATTCCCCTCATTAGTTGGGTACTTTTTGCTCCACGTCCACCTATCTCTCTTGTCATTTTAACCATAGCAATAGAACTTCTAGGCGCTACTCCATAAAATCTTCTTGGTATATTCCCTCCAGCACAAGCTATCCCTGCTACATGCGTCCCATGACCTGCTCTATCCGAATGAGGTACCAATAAATATGGATCTGGACTTCTTAGAGCTGCATTTATCTCTTCTCTTGTATAAACCCTTCTATCTATTGTATCTAAATCATAAATGAAATCAATTCTTGTATCTCCATTTTCCTGTCTAAATGATTGATTTACATAATCTATACCAGAATCTATAAACCCTATAAGTACACCTTCTCCTTCTAACCCATAATTAGCGTTTACTTCTGTTATACATGAAGCTCTATTGCTTGGTTCGAAGGATAAATATAAATTTTTAGGTAATTCTATATAGTTAATTTCCCTTATATTTGCTAGCTTTCCGATATCACTATTAAGTATAGTTACAATACCATATCCAAAATCTAAATCTTCAAAGGTACCTCCAATAGCATTAATTTGTTCTGCCATTGCCTCTGGAGTCCCACTATAAAGTATAATTAATTCAATATAATTTTTTCCTGGTTCCCCTAATTCATATCCTGATGCAATTTTATTTCTTATTTCCTCCGGCAGATTTGTAAGTAAATTTAATAACCCATCAGCCTTTTGCACACCCATACCTCCAAATTCATATATATTCATAATATGGATGAAGATTGAAAGTGTTATTAAATTAATATTTAAGTAGCAACTATTCTTGCGCTTTAAATATTAATATAGTTATAATACTTCATAATAAAAAGCAATCTTAAAATCAACTAAATTAATTCTAAGATTGCTTTTTACTATAATTCAATTTCTAGTCTATTTAATTTTGCAATAACTTTTATATCCTTTGGATGAGCTGTTTCTGTACGAACCATATTTTTATTACTTATAATTAATACCTTGTTACTATCTAGTTTCTTTAATTGTCTAATTACTCTCTCTCCATTTATGTCTATAAGGTATATTTTATTACTTTCTATTTCAGAAGTTAAATTAGCTAAAGCTAAATCACCTTCACAAATTCTGAATCCTAGTAAATCATCATTTTCAATCTTAAGATACAATACCTTATCCTGAGCATATCCTTCTATTTTATTTGATATAACAGGTAATTCCTTTTTTCCTATAGGCTTGTTTAAATCATAATTATAAATTCCTACAGATTTAAGAACTGAACTAAAGGCATCATTCCACACTTCATTTATAGATTCTTTTACTTTATTAGCCTTGCCTGCTCCATGTACATTTAAATTTGCTTCTGAAGATTTTCTTTCTTCATAAGCTATGTTATCAAATAGTGTAGTCATTTCTGCAAGATCTCCACCTAAAACCTTACCTACTCTTTCTATAAACTTCTCTTCTACAACTTTTCTTCCATTCTCAACATCATTTATATAGTTTTCTGATACTCCAAGCTTCTTAGCAAGTTGCTTTTGAGTCATTCCTTTAGCATTTCTTCCTTGTTTAATTCTTTCTCCAACGGTACTCATGTTTAGTCATCCTCCTCGCCTATCCCTCATATAAGCAGAAATCCTCTAACCCTAGAGGATTTCTAAATTATTTTTTCTTATAATATTCTCTTTCTTTTACTAAATGGTCTACTAATTCATGAAGAGTCATTTTAATTGAATTTGGTGTAGTAGATGCAAGTATTGGCTCTGAACCTAAAACTTCTCTAACCTTTTTAACAGCTTGTTGAAGATACACACCTAAAAAGCCATTAAATATAATAACTTTTTCTTCAGGTAGTTTAGTATCACTATCTGTTAACTTCTCTTCCTTCAATATATTCTCTAAAGTATATACACCCATATTTTCATTTATTAATAAACATGGTTTTACACATATATCTTTAAATTTTAGATTTAATTTTTCAATCTCTTCATCATTAATACCATAAGCTATAATTAATCTTTCTTTAAGTATATTCATATTACATACCTTCCATTATAATTTTTCTGGTTCTCCGTAGTTTACATCAAAAGTTTCTACAGTTACAGATTTTATAACTTGATCTTCATATGGTCTATCTCTTCTATCTGTTTGAGTACTTACTATTTCATCTGCTACCTCTTGACCTTCTATTAATTTACCAAAGGCAGCATAGCTTCCATCTAGATGTGGAGCATCTTCAACCATTATAAAAAATTGAGAACCCGCTGAATCTGGATGTTGTGCTCTAGCCATAGATAAAACGCCCTTTGTATGTTTTAACTCATTTTTAAATCCATTCCCACTAAATTCTCCTTTAATTGAATATCCTGGATCACCCATTCCTGATTTCTCTGGGCAACCACCCTGAATCATAAAGCCCGGTATTACTCTATGAAAAATTAACTCATCATAGAATCCTTTATAAGCTAAGTCTACAAAATTCTTTACTGTATTGGGAGCTATTTCAGGATATAATTCTGCTTTCATTACTTTTCCGTTTTCCATTTCAAAAGTTACTATTGGATTCATATATCTTCCTCTTTTCTTTATTTATATTATTTATTCTTTAATTATGTCTATGTAATTTATTATACTAATGATAAATATAGACCTTAATTTATATATTTAATATAGATTACTTTATCTATATTTTTCATATAACCTGTTATATTCATAGTTATTTGCTATTTTTATCAGCATTAAGTAATTTATATGATAATTCTATTAAATTTTCATCATCCTTAGAATTAAATATTTTAACAGTTCCTTGCTCATTATTAGTATTTAATAAACCTTTTTGCTCTAACTTACGCTTCAATTGTTTTACTGTTCCTAAACTACCATCTATAATAGCAACATCATCATTTATAACATTCACTAATGCTTCTTTAATAAATGGATAATGAGTGCACCCAAGAACCACAGAGGATACCTTCTCTTTAGGTACATCTTTAAACCTATTTCTTAAATACCCCTCTACAACTTCTCCCTTAATATTTCCATCTTCAATGATTTCCACCAGACCATCACAAGGCATTGAAATTATATCAGAGGCCTTATTATATCTTTCTCTCAGTTTACTAAATTTATTCTCAGATAAAGTCACTGGTGTAGCCATTATTACTATTATTCCATTACCATAATTCTCTATCGCCGGTTTTAAAGCTGGCTCTATTCCAATTATGGGGATTTCCTTATAAATCTTTCTTAATTCATCGATTGCAATACTAGTTGCAGTATTACATGCCACTACTATAGCTTTCACATTCATAGAAATAAGCTTATCTACCATATTAAAGGTTAACTTTCTAACCTCCTCTGGAGTTTTCACTCCATAGGGTGCATTTAAAGAGTCTCCTATATATATGTAATTTTCTTTAGGTAGTAGCTTTATCGATTCCTTTAGGACACTAATACCTCCAACCCCTGAGTCAAAAAATCCTATACTAAAATTAGTTTTGTCCATACTTCATTACACCACACTACTTAGTTTTTAGATATTTCTTCATATATCCTATAAATATAATACTACAGCTAAAAGATTATTGAAAGTATGAGACATGCATTGTATGAAAATAAAGTTAAAAAAGAGCATTGCTAATGACTAGTATAAGTCATTTTACAACACCCTTTCTTCAATTAATTCTATAGCATTTTACTATTATAATAATTCTATAATCTTTTCTTTAATATATTCTATTATTTCCATATCTCCAATAGTCGCTTTGCCATCCGCTAAATCAATTTTTATTCTAAAGAAATTTATAACTAGCTTATTTCCTGAAATTATATATTCATCAGAATGCAATGGTGAAAAAATAACTTCTACTTCATCATAATTATGTCTATTTTCTACATTTTGAAATTCTTTTACTAGTGAATCTAAATTTAATACTTTAAGTGGAGCTGCCATTGCATGTGTAAACTCTAGGTCTTCCATCATCCACATATTGTTATTCCAAAACTTCTTTTCTTTTTTAGTTCCATCAAAAGGTTCTCTATTTTTTATAGAACTTAAAGCACGTCTTACAGACTCTTCATTAAATTCATCATCATAGGCAACAGTTAATCCCGGCATTTTTGCCACATCATAGAAAAATGATTCTGCTATGTTATCCTTTTCAGATGCTGCTTGCCAATAGTAAAGCATTGCTTCTACTGCCTCTAAATTTAATCTCACTCTACTTAACATAAAATCTCTCCCTCTCATAATCAGATTAAACTAAACTTCATAGATAATTATACACTATGACTTATGAAGTTTCTATGGTTTACATTTCTCTATATCAATATACACTTTTTATTACATTTTTCTTATATACCTTACCTAAATCACTTTCTAATCATATATTATATTAAACTCTTATAATTTACTAACAATGCATTTTTAAGTGAGGTGAATTTCATGAGAAATATATCAGTAAAAACCACTTTAAAACTATTTATATATGGTGTGTTATGGAGTATTTTAACGCTAATAATAGCAAATATATTTACACCTCTAACTAACTTTTACTTTAAAGATATTGTATTTATAGAAGGCTTACTCATGTTAGTAATGTCTATTACTTCAGCTATAAACAGCAAAACTTTAGGTATGTCCTTTTATATTTTAAATCAAATACATTCCAAATATATAAATAATAGGGCTTTCAAAAAAGAAGAAAATAAAATTTTCAATACCTTTAACAGTATAAATTTTCATCTTTTCTTAAATTGGATTTCCATAGCTATAGGTGGTTTTATAAACATCCTGTTGATTTTTGTTCTATAAATATTATTAAGATTATAAAATAAAAAAGGTAGAGTAAATTTAAATAATATATTTACTCTACCCCTACCTTTTAATTAACTTCATAAAATAACTTGTTACTATTTTAATACTCATATACGATTAGCTAGTAGATTTAATTAATCCTACTGCTTTTCCAATAATATAAGCATTATCTTCTTTAATTTCTATAGGATAGTACTTATCATTTTCTGGCATTAATACTGCCTTATTTCCTTTTAACCATAACCTCTTAAGGGTAGCTTCTCCATCTATACTTACAGCAACTATCTCATTATGATTTGCCATGGTTTGCTTATTTATTACTATATAATCCCCATCTTCAATATCAGCATTAATCATACTATCTCCTTTTACCTTTAATATAAAAGGTTGTTGTACACCTTTAAGCCAATATATAGGGACATTAAATTCTCCCTCTATTTCATCATTTATGGAAATAGGTTGACCAGCAGCAATCTCATTATATACTGGAACTTTATTTATTTCCTTACCTCCGATTATTTCACTAGTAGTGTCAGGATTTAAAATTACTTCATTATAACTACTAGTATCTATGGCAAAATCATGAGATATATTATGTTTTAAATCTACATATTTAAAGGTTTCGATATATTCATTATTTTTAACCATTTTATCTTCCTTCAACTCTTTATTAATTTTCTCTTCAATAGTCTGTTCTATAACTTTTTTAGTCACAGTTTTCTTTGATACCTTACTACAATTAATAATCTTATATTTATTACTATCAAAAATAGTAACATCCTTATTTCTTTTAAAGTATTCTAGCCAAGGTTTTGATGTGTTAATAGGATTACTATTTTTCACCAAAATAAAATTACTATATGTAAAATCTTTTAAAAGGCCACGAATAAATGTTACTTCTTCAATGGTTAACTGTTCTACATTATCTATTATTATATGTGCATACTTTAAATCTTTAAGCTTATCCATATTGTCATAAACAAGTTTAAACTCATCTATATAATCTAGTAGCCCATTTTCATCCATGTAGTTACAATACCATAAATATAATTTATAAATAGATTCTCTACCTTTAGAGTTCTTTCTTAATGAGAGCCCTCTTTTTTTTCTATTTAATTGTTGATATTCTTCAAGAGATTTTATATTCAAATGTTTTATATATAAAACTTCATCAAATAAAAAATCTATATTTTTTGTTAAGATAATCTTATTTATTCTTTTTTCCTTCTGTCGCAATTCCCCAATTCCTTCTAAAATAAAAGCCTTTGTCACATCCTTATTGCAAAGTCTCTTATTTCCAAAACGGCTATCTGCTGCTATATACTGAAAGCATTTATTTATTAATTGTTTTTTACTGCATATCTCAACATTATTATTTAAATATGTAAAGAACGTATTATTTCTATTTACATCAAGTTTTACCTCTTCTAAAGTATCCCCTAAATACTCATTGGATATAAACAATATATTTTCATTCTCTCTAATACAATAATTATCTTGTAAAAATATAGCTCTTGATAAAGCTGCCCTAGTTTTCCCTACACCTTCTTTTCCATTGATTATAAAAAATCTATGCTTCTTATCCTCTTTAAATTTACTTAAAACCTGTTTTATATCCATAAAATCACCTCCATTCCCTGTCTATGCCACTAAAAATATCAATTTAATATAAATCCCTTACTTACACTTATAATATACCTTATATTATAGCATAAACTCTCATATTCTTCCTATAAAATTAATAGGTCATTGTTACTTATTAGACTAAAATATAATAATAAGTTATAATGTTAAATAATAACATGTATTGGAAGTGATATTTTGTCCACAAACAAACTAAACTATATTAAAGAAGATTCTAAACGAGATAATGAAAGAGTACGTAACTTCAAATCTATTAGACGGTTGTTTGATATAAGACCTAAAACTGAATATTTTCTAGATGAACAAAGTTTCAATGACCTAGATATGAATACAGTTTATGAAAAAATTGATAGAACCTATAGTAGTGCAGGACAATCTGCTTTGTATTCTATGATAAGGAATATTATTATAGATGAAAAAGAACTTAACAAAAGAAATAATATAATTAGCTTCTTTAAGGAAAATGAAGATAAAAAATGCCAGGTTCAAATGCATTTTTTTAATATCGGCTTTGATAGTAAAGACTGTTTTATAGAAATGCTAGAAACATATCTTAAAGTAAATAAGTTTAAATACTATTTATATACCTTTTTAGGTAAAATTCTTCCTTTAATCATAATACTTACTTCTATATTTTCAAAGAATGTTAAGTACATGCTTCCTTTAGCTGTAATCTTATGGATTAATGCATTTATAAATATGGCTGAAGCTAAAAATATCAAAGATAAAGGGCTACTATACCTACGAAAAATAATTGTTGCTGCTAAAAAGTTAAAAAACCTTAATATTTCTGAACTTAAGGATTATAAATGCTACATAACCAATATCCTAAACAATATAAAAACCATAGATAGAGGAACTAGATTTGTTGGATTTACCACAATGTTTGAAGGTTTCTTTGAGTTCATCTCCGTACCACTTTTACTAGAAGAAGCCACTTACTATAAACTTAGTAGTGAACTTAAGGATAAAAAGGATTATCTTCTAGATCTATATTACATAATTGGAGAAATTGAAGCTTTAGCCTCTGTAGCAAGCTATCAAAGTGGACTTAATACAGCATATACTAAACCAAAATTTACTCAGGAAATAAAATTAAATATTTCCAAAGGAATTCATCCTCTTGTTAAAAACCCTGTCGCAAATTCCATTAATATTAATAAACACGGTATCATTCTCACCGGTACTAATATGTCTGGAAAATCAACTTTCTTAAGGATGCTTGGAATTAACATAGTATTTGCTCAAAGTTTCAATTTTGTGCTAGCTGAAAATTACGAAGCTAGTTTTTTCAATGTTGTATCCTCAATTAGTCCCAATGATGATGTAAACACAGGGAAAAGCTATTACATGGCAGAGGCTGAATCTATCCTTAGAATTATAAACGCCACTGAGAAACCGCTTCCTATTTTCTGTGCCATAGATGAAATTTTTAGAGGTACAAATCCTGTAGAAAGAATTGCTTCTTCCGCTGAAATCCTAAAATATATTAACTCTAAAAAAGTTATTTCTATAGTTGCCACTCATGATAGAGAACTAGCTGATATTCTTAAAGATAATTATGATTTCTTTTACTTCAGTGAGGACGTAAATAACAATGAAGGACTTTCCTTTGACTACAAGCTGAAACAGGGAGTTTCTCAAACTAAAAATGCTATAAAGCTTTTAAAATACATTGGTTATCCAGATGAAATCATAGAAAATTCATTTGAAAGAGCAAAACATATAGAAGGCTTTATATAAATATATAAAGTAAAAAGGTAAGGTATAGCTTCGACCTTACTTTTTTTACTTAGTTTATCTTGTCATCTTTCTAACTAAAGTAGATGTCCAAATTCCTATCATTATAATTCCCATAATTATTTCTATACTAGTTAGTATTATCCCTGACATATTATAAGGCAATAAATCACCATATCCTACTGTAGAAAATGTAACTAAACTAAAGTGAATACAATAAATTACATTCTTTAATAGCATTCCAACAGAGAAATTATCTATTAATCCTCTAAATCCAATTATTCCACTAGCACAGCTTATACCGGTAATCATGTATAATAAAGCAAATATCAAAATTATAATTAACGATAACATAAAACTTCTATAAGGTTTTTCACCATAACCACAAACTATATTAGCCACATAAGAATAAAACTTCTTTCTCCCTTTTAGTGTCCTATGAAAAGCTAATTTACTTTGATAAAAACATCTTCCATATCTTCCACTTACATTATTTCTTAAATATTGCCCACCAAAATCCATATAACTAAAACTAATATTTAAATAATTAGCTTTACATATACAATTACAATACTCTTTTTTATTAATACATCCATTATTTTTTTTCATATCCTTATAGTTGAATTTTCCTATATAAGAACCATAATTAAGCTTAGTATAAGATTTTTCATTAATAAACTTTATATCCATAGTTCCTTCCATCTCTTTTATAATACAATCCATTAAGTTACAGTCATCTATAAATCTAACTTCATCATAGCTATTTTTTATAAAATTGCATCCTTTCATAAAGCTATTCTTAAAATCAACTTTATACAATGAACATTCTTTTATGTACAAAGATGAAAAATCACAATTATCAATATACAAATTTTCTAAGATACACTTATTAAACTCTAAAAAATTCCTTAAACTTATCCTTCCTCTGATAAATTTACAATTAATAAATTTACAACTAATAAAGATAGCATTTGAAAAACTATTATTTTTAAAACTTATATTTCTAAATTCACAATCGCTATAACGTACATCTTCCAATTTAATATCAATATAATCTTGTTGTGTATTTCCATTAAAGTTTAGATTTTTATAGTTAAATTTTATTATTTTATCATAATCCACACATCTACTACATTTCACAATACAGTTACTACTCATATATACTCCCATCACTATTTTAATACTATTATTTTATGGAAATGTATTTATTATATTCTCTAAGATAATAATAAATACATTAAAAATTAATATAATGTTAAAAATTTTCTATTATCTATTTAATTTTCATGATATAATTATTATGTCGATATATATACTTTCTTGGGATACTTGCTCAAATATTTTGTTACAATTCAATTAAATATGATTAAAATATAAGTATAGATATGTTAGGTGATTTTTATGAATGATAAATATGTACGATTCTTTCAAAGAAATAGTTTTATATACATACTAGTGAATTTAGCTTTGGCTACAATTATGTCCTTCAGCTCTATCACAGCTTTTGCTATGCCATCAAGTGATACTGATCAACACCTTATAAAGTATAAAGAAGTATTGATCTTATCTTCTCAAAGTGAAAGTGGACTATGGGAATCTTATCTTCTAGATAATCTTAATACTTCACTAACTTCAAGCGACTTAAATATTCATACACGAACAGAATCCCTATCCATGACAAACAATGACAAATCCTACTTAGATAAACAAGCTGACTTATGGTCATTAAAATATAAAAATACTAAATTTGATTTAATTATTCCTCTTGATGATGAGTCCTTAAATTTTATAGGAAATTACTACACTACTCCTATGTTTAAAGATGTACCTGTGGTATATGGCGGCATTAATGATGTTACCAAATTATCTTCCTATCCATTTAATAATTTCACTGGAGTAATGGAACCAATTAATGTACGTACTCTAGTTGATTTAATTTTACACACTAATCCAAATACTTCAGAAATGAATATTTTATTAGATAATACTATAGCGTCTAAATATATAGAAAATCAAGTAAGAGACACTATTCCTTATTATAATAATGTGTTAAAATTCAATTTTATTAAAAGTGATTATATTGATGATTTATGCTATAAATTATCTCAATATCCTAGTAATACACCCTCAATAATCGTTGGTAATTTTAAAGATACTTCTAACATTATAATTTCACCTAAAAATGCTACACACATAATAAACAACTATTCACATGGTCAATTGTATACTTTTAATGAAACTTATGTTGGAAACGGAGCTATCGGTGGACATATATTATATGCAAAAAATCACAGTAAAATTATATATGAAACTGCTATTCGTGTATTAAATGGCGCTAAGCCAAAAGAAATACCTAGTGTATATGATCCTGGAAGTACCTTGCTATTTGATGCTTCTGAAATAACAGCAAATAATATTTCTAGATCTTCTCTTCCTGAGAATGTTGTATTTATAAATGATAGCTGGATAAATAAAGGTGTCTCCATAGGTATAGTATTTCTTTTACTCCTAATCTTACTAATATGCATGATAATGTTAGCCATTCAAACAATCCAAAAAACAAATAATGCTAAAAATATGATTGCTGCCAAAAAAAGATATGATGAACTTCTGATAAGTGATAAAATTAAAACTGAATTTTTAGCTAACTTTTCTCATGAAATACGTACTTTGCTTAATGTTATACTTTCAGGTCTACAACTTTTAGATATATATAAAGATAATGGCAAGCTTACTTTTGCTAATAAAGAAGATGAAATTGAACTAATATATATACGTCAAAATGGCTTCCGACTACTTAAGCTTATAAATAACTTAATTGATATGACCAAAATCGATTCTGGATTCTATCATGTTGAGTTTGAAGTAAAAAATATAGTAGAAGTAGTAGAGGACATAACTATGTCTGTTATTGAATATGCGTCTGCTAGAGGAATTTCTATAGTATTTGATACTAACGAAGAAGAGGTTTATATGCCACTAGATTCTGAAAAGCTAGATAGGATTATATTAAATCTTCTTTCAAATGCCATTAAATTTACTCCTAAAGGTGGATGTATATACGTAACCCTAAAATGCTCAGAACATTCTATATCAGTTTCAGTAAAAGATACTGGAATAGGAATACCTAAAGATAAACAAAGAAGCATCTTTGAAAGATTTACACAAGTTAAAAATGAAAAATCTAAAAGTAAAGAGGGTAGTGGTATAGGTTTATCTTTGGTAAAATCTCTAGTAGAGCTTTTAGATGGATCTATTATCCTTAAAAGCGAACCAAACAAAGGTTGTGAATTTATATTTACTCTTCCTATAAAAGAATTTGATAAAGCTACTGAAGATGTGGAGAATCATATCTCTCAAAATATAAGTGATAATAGTGAAAAACTCATGGTAGAGTTTTCAGATATAGATTCTAACTTAAACATATAAAATTATATAAATTATTCTATATTAAAATAGGATATGGAGAGAATATTATAACAATACACTCCATATCCTTATATTTTAAATTATTATAATCTTACTTCTTCTTTTGCTTTAACATAATCCTTCCACGCATATAATACTAAGGATACACAGATTACTCCATAAGCAACGAATACTCTAAAGTATTCACCGATTTGTGCATTATTGAATAAATTTTTTCCTGCTGTTGGAGAAACAATAAATAAAGTATGAAATAATATTACCCCTAAAATAGCTTGCTTATTAGTAGCTTTAGATACTGTAGCTCCACCTATAAGAATAGCAGCTATTGCAAACATTCCAACTTGCTCATGACTTCCATAGGTATTTAATGTTCCTATATTTTGTAGGAATATAAGCTGTCCCCAAGCTGCTAATACTGTTGATATAACTATGGCCTTTATTCTAGTTTTATCAACATTTATACCTGATGCATTAGCTACTACTGGATTTTGTCCAACGGTTCTAAAATCTTGACCAAGCTTAGTTTTAAAGATAAGTATATTAAATACACATAATGCTGCTATTACAAGCATTGTTACTATTGGAACCCCTACATAGTTTAAAAGTATTGCTACACTATTTATTTGACAACCAACAAATACTACTAAAGAAATTATGGCTTTAATAATTAAGCCTTTCAGATTTTTCTTTTTCTTAATTACTGAGTATATTATTAAAGCTATACATATGACTAATGCTATAAGCGCCATATTATATACTACGTAATACAAAGATCTATTAAATATATTATCTAAGGCATATTTAATTCCCCCTGTTAAATCTACCGTATTCTTAATTCCTACACCACCACTTATCATGAGTACTGGATTATTCATAGGTATTAAAGTTCCAATCAAGAAAAGGAATAGTAATTGATATAATCCATTGGCAAAAAATCCAAGAATCATACTAGTTATCATTTCTTGTCCCTTTGTTTTATTAAGTAACTTACCAGTAAAATATCCAAAGATTATAGCTAGAGGAGTTGTTAATACCACACAAAGCAAAAATCCTGGAATTCCTACTATACCCCAATGGGTAACTGCAATTATTATAATTTGGGCAGCCATAGCTCCAATTACAATACCAAAGTTAAGTCCCATTCCAGCAATTACAGGTATTATTAGAGCAAGTACTAGGAAAGAATTTCTTGCAATTCTAATTACTAATTCGTTTAAAACTAAAGAAATAGGTTGACCTGATAAACTAAGCCCTACTAAACATAGAATCACAAAAAGTATCGTTACCATGTTATTGAAAATATACTCTTTTGCCTTTCCTATAAAATTGCCTTTATTCATGTGCTGCACCTCCTTTAGCTTTAGTTAGTGCATAGATTATAATACCATTACTAACTATTATCCTTATAACCTCTGATAAATTGCTTTCCTTTATCATTTGATTTATTACTGGAAGTCCTACTGTTAGTAATCCTTGAAACAGAAAAGTGCCTATTATTACATGTGATATTTTAGCTTTAGTTGTAGAAGCTCCCCCTATGAGGATTGCCGCTACTGCTGCAAATCCCATCATCATAGGAGCCTGATATAACTGTATAAAACCATAGCTTTGAGAATAGACCATTATTCCTATAGAGCCTAAAACTGTTGAAAGAATAGTTCCTATAATTCTCATTCTATCTACTGGAATGGAAGATGCTATAGCAAATTTAGGATTGCTTCCTTCTGCTGCCATCATGATTCCAGTTTTACTCTTAGAAAATAGCCATACTATTACACATCCTATAAAAAATAATAGTAACATCCCTGTAGGTATCCTTACTCCTCCTATATTAAATGCCCAGAAATTATCTAAAATCTTAGCAAATCTTCCTTCCAAAGTTATGGTTGTTCTTAATCCTTGTCCTATTGGCCACCTTATTTCTGAACTATTGAAAGGTAGTAGTAACCATCCAATACACATTAAAGATATAGCTGAAAATCCTGCATAGGTTGCTATCATCATTTCAGAACCCTTAACTTTATTAAGAAGTTGTCCATATAAATATCCAAATAGTATCGCTATTGGTATTCCAATTAATGTTCCTACAAAAAATCCTAAACCACCACTAAGGTTTAGTTCTATACTTATAAGTCCACCTAATATACCTGCAAGGATACCTATTGGTAATCCAAAATTTAAGCCTATACCACATAAAATAGCTGGAACCATGGCTAAAACTAGAATTCCATTCATACCAAATCTAACTAATATATCAGAGACCAACATAGGAACTGATAGATTTAATGGTATTGCGAGAACACATAATAATATGAAAAATGCTGCTATAATAATTCTTGGTAACCCAACTTTTCCTATAAAGGTTTTAATTTTTTCTTTCATATCTAATCAACTCCTTGCTCTCTTGGTATTTCTAAGCCTGACATTAACAGTCCAAAATTTGCATCCTTATCCTGAGGTTTTAATATTCCTGCTACTTTTCCTTCAGTAATTATTGCAATTCTATGGCAGATACTTCTTAACTCTGCTAGCTCACTAGAAGTTATAACTATAGTCATACCTGTTTCCCTATTTAGATTTACAAGAGTATCTAAAACTAGTTTTTTGGCTCCTATATCTATTCCCCTAGTAGGCTCTGAGACAAATAAAATGCTAGGACTTAAAGCCAATGCTCTAGCTATACATACTTTTTGTTGATTTCCTCCACTTAAACTTTTAGTTGTTTGTGTTGGACCTGTACATCTTATATCTAAAGCCTTAATCATTTTCTCTGCATAAGCTCTAATTTCTTTAGAGTCTTCAAACTTAATAAAGCCAAAGGACTTTAAAAATTTATTCTTAACCTCCATAGCTGTTACTGCAATATTAAGTTCTATAGAGCTATCTAATAATAACCCTACATCTCTTCTATCTTCCGATACGAAAGCAAGACCACTTTCTAAAGCTTCTTTAGGATTGTTAAGCTCTAGTGCATTTCCTTGAAATATGACTTCTCCATCACTAGGATACAAGCCTATTACTCCATTAGCTATACCTATTTTTCCTTGTCCTGCAAGGCCACCTAGTCCTAATATTTCTCCTTTTAATACATCTAGATTAATTCCTTTAATTCTTTCTCCTGGCATATCTACATTAAAATTTTTAATTTCTAGAATTTTTTCTCTATGTTCTTCAATATCATCATCTGTTTTTTGTAGGATTTCTAATTTACGACCAACCATAAGTTCTGCCAGTTCTATTACATTAGTTTCAGATTTTTTTAATGTATTTACATATTCTCCATCTCTTAAAATAGTTATATTATCCGCAACTAGCATGACTTCATCCAATCTATGAGTTATAAATATTATACCTATACCTTTATTAGCTAGTACTTTCATAGTATTCATTAATGTTTCTGCTTCACTTTCTGTAAGCACCGCTGTAGGCTCATCAAAAACTAAAACCTTCATACTACTTTTATCAATTTCTCTAGCTATCTCTACAAATTGCATATACCCTACTGGTAAAGAAGATACATATGTTAACTCATCAATACCTATTCCTATAGTATCAAGGGCTTTTCTTGCATCTTCATTCATAGTCTTAAAATCTAACTTTTTCAGATTTTTACCAAACACTTTACTGATTATAGTAGACTTTGTAATTTCTCTATTTATTTTTATATTTTCAGATACCGTAAATCCTGGTATAAGCATAAATTCTTGATGTACCATACCTATCCCTAGCTCCATAGCATCCTTAGGCGATTTTATATTCATTATTTCTCCATTTAGCAAAACTTCACCTTGAAACCCACCTGTGCTATGTATTACAGGCATACCAAATAATATATTCATTAAGGTAGATTTTCCCGCTCCATTTTCTCCAAGTAAAGCATGAATCTCACCCGGTTTTATTTTTAGATTTATCCCCTTTAAAACTAAATTACCAAAATACTCTTTCCTTATATTTTCCATACGAAGTACATATTCTTCATTCAAACTATATCCCCCCATTTTAATAGCAAGTTTCTCCTACCTTCTATATAAATATCTTAATTTATTTAAATTAGTAAATGAGATTTTAACTTTTTAGATAGCTATTTTTTAAAAATCTTCAAGAGAGTTAACCTCTTGAAGATTAAAGTTTTTTAGAAGTCTATATAATCAGATAAGATTAAGTGGTAATTATCATAAGTTTTTCCTGTTCCAGAATCTTTATATTGAGTAATATTAATTTTTCCATCTATTTTACTATTTAATATTTCAGAAAGCTTTTCTTTATCATTCTTTCCGTTAGTCTTTCCATCTAAATAAGCCATAGCATATTCTGTTCCAGCTTCTACAAACAGCATATTTACTGGTACTGGCCAAGTAGAAAATCTACCTTCTCCACCCTTTTCTTTAATTTTTTCTCCAATTTCTTTAACTATAAAATCAACGTCNNCTTCTGGAATTTCTATTCCTAAAGCACCTGGGTATGCATGATAAGGTGATGGACAACATTGTTGAGGCATAATAGCACCTTCATTTAAAGTTGATTTTATAAGTGGCTCTTGCATCGAACAGTTAGTTGAGAAGAATGCTGTCTCCTTTCCAAATTCTTCAACTTTTCTAGGTACATCTTCTAATATAAATTGTTGTGCTCCTGGAACCCCTGCATCTCCTGTTGGATCTGGAGCTGTAGCATCAACGAATTTTAGTCCTAAATCGTTACAAGATTCTTTTAATAACTCTCTTCTCTTTGCTAACATTTCATAGGACATATGCCTTGGGAATGAATAATGTACTAAAGTTTTAGCTCCTTGCTTCTTAGCTTGTTCTACTATAGTTTTTCCCATTCCAAGCTCATCTGCTTGTAAAATCACATCTGCTTTTGCACCTATCATTGCAGGGTCTTCACCTGGTACTCCTGCTATAAATAACATGTCTGGATTTTTTTCTCTTACTTTATCGATAGCTGCTGAAGCTCCTGGTACTGCCTGTACAAATATTATAGCCTTTACATCTGGATCTGCTGCTAAACTAAGTGTATTCGCTATTGTGGTTTCTTGTTCTTTCATAAAACTATCTGGATATGTTTGCAANNTACTATCATATCTCCATATTTTTTCTTCATATTTTCCGCTGCTCTGTATTCCTCTTCTCCTTGTGAAACCGTACCTGTAATTATTCCGATTTTATAGGATTTCCCCTCTGTTTTCCCACCAGATGTAGGGTCTTTCGGTGTGCAACCTACTATCCCTAGAAGCATAGCTCCAACTAAAATAGATGCTATTAACTTCTTTTTCATACAATTACCTCCTTTAATTTATTAGTAGAAATATATTACTTAATTAACTAAATTATTACAATTTATTAATATTGTTTTATCTTTTTTAAATTTTTAATCAAAAGTGACAGCTCTCTATTTTAAAATAATTAAACTGAAGAAATCGGAATTCACATTTTTTCTTTATACAAAAAAAAGAAGCAATTGCTCCTCTAACATTTTCATGTTAGTTTTACAACAGCCCCTTCTTAAATTTGAATAATATCTTAAATTATCTTACTCTATTTATAAGATCTTGCACTGCAGAAGGATTTATTCCTCCCCCTATCTCATATATTAATGATGTTTGTTTCGTACTTAAAATTTGCTTTTGATCGTTACTTAGTTCAGTGTCCACAAGCACTATAGGTGTCTTAAATTTTGCTGCCATTGGTCCAGATGTTAATGCATCCGCTAACACTAATCCCTTTGTAACACTAATTCCAGATTGAGCTGTATTAGTATAAAACTTATTAATTACAGCTGCATTTGTATCATATCTATTAATACCTGCAACTCTATTTCCGCTCACATCTGAAGATGTTATAGAATTTATTTCGGATATTACAGAACTATATATATTGGTTGTTCCACCGATAAAATATGCAGTTTGGAGACTTTCACCTCTTAGCCAATCCAAAGTACCCCTAGGTGTAACATTCTTTTCAACTAAAATTATAGGAGCCTTTTCCTCTCCTGCCTTTGCTGCTATTGATAGAGCATCTGCTTCTCCTAACCCATAGCATACATATGATTTACTCACATCAGCTATAGTATCTAGTCTTTTAGCTACTAAAAGTGAAGTATCATATCTAGTGGAACCTCCTATTCTTTCAACAACTAAATTTGATTTTATTTCTTTTAATTGTTTATCCAAGCTATCTGAAAGAACCGTATTACCTCCTATAAGTATTACTCTAGATGGATTTAATCTCTTTATTTCCGCCTTAGTTTCACTTGGTAATGAACTCTTTTCTGATAAAATTATTGGAGCTCCATAAGCTGATGCTAACGGAGTTGCTACAAGACCATCGGCATTTGCTAAACCATTTACTAATAGCACAGTATCTGCACTACTCCATCCTTCTTTACTTACCATTACTGAAGTTTCATATCTATTTAAACCCTTAAGTTGTTTATGTGTAATTGAATTTAACTGTTTTAATTTTGATTGAAGTTCACTATTCTCAGCAATAAACTTCGCTCTAAAATATATACTTCCATCTACTTCTGAATTAGCCCTATTATAATTTACTTGTTTTTCTACTTGATTAGCAACCTCAGTTTTAGAAATATCATGACCAATATAAAGCTTAACATTAGTTCCTTCAACTTGCTTTGCCCACCAATCTACAAGGGTTCCATAAGGAGCTGCACTATTTTCAAAAGTCCAATATATCTGTGGATTTATATAATCAACCCATCCATTCTTTATCCATGCTACAGAATCACAATATATATCATAGTAGCTTTGTCCACCATTTGTAGCTGAACCATTTGGATCACTAGATGAATTTTTCCATATTCCTCTTGGACTTACTCCAAATTCTACTGATGAGTTTATATTATTAATTTCAGCATATACCTTCTGAATTAATGTATTTACATTGTTACGTCTCCAGTCATCCTTATTCATTCCATTACCATACTTACTGTAACTAGTGTTATCATCAAAAGATTTACTTGGATAGAAATAATCATCAAAATGAATTCCATCTACATTGTAATTTTTCACTACTTCAGCTACAGTTTCTACTAAGTAATTTACCACATCTGGATTGCCTGGATCATAATATAATGCATTATTATAAGCTATGGCCCAACTTGGATTCTTCCTAGCCATATTGCTAGACGCTAATGTATTTACATCTGTTCCAGAAGTTGTTACTCTATATGGGTTAAACCAAGCATGAAATTCCATTCCTCTTTTATGAGTTTCTTCAATCATAAATGCTAATGGATCATAGCCTGGATTATTGCCCTGGGTTCCTGTAAGTACGTCAGACCAAGGATTAAGACTAGAATTATATAGAGCATCTCCCTTAGGTCTTACTTGTACTATAACACTATTTAGTCCTGCTGCTTGTAGCTTGTCTAATAGTGTAATAAACTCTTGCTTTTGTTGAGCCACATTATTTCTAGCGCCAACAGTTGGCCAATCAAGGTTCCAAACAGTGCTAATCCATGCGCCTCTCATCTCTTTAGTATCTGCAAAAGCAGTAGTTTTCATCACTGCAAATACTAAAAATATGCCTAGTAAACCGGTTAATATTTTTTTCATACTTCCTCCTTTATTCTTACATACAATTTTTATGCTTGTCCATATATTATTAACGCCCTTATACACATAAAGTTTATATCTACTCCTTAAAGGTAACAGATAATTCATATATAGTAAATATCTGAGTAAAGTTATTATTATATTTTATCCGATGACTACCAGCTCTAATACTCCTATCTTCTTCAAAGTGGAGTAAAAAGCTGCTACGTCCCTGGATAACGATTTCCCCCAAAGGACAACGAGTTCTAAGTATCGAAAATACTGATACTAAGAATTCTGTTAGTAAGCTTCAGTGGGAGTAAAAACTCCCTCTGAAGCAAAGAACTCTGTTTATCCAAAAAATATTACCTCTTAATTTTTTCAAATTAAGAGGTAAGCTTTTTATTTTATTCTAAAAGAACTTTTTAAAGATACTATTCTGTTAAATACAGGTTTATTCTCTGTAGAATATTTGGAATCTACATTAAAATATCCATGTCTAAAGAACTGAAAGCTTTCACCTGGTTTTACACCCTTCATATTATCTTCAACATACCCTTGTAACACTTCTAAAGAGTTTGGATTAACACATTCTAAGAAAGTTTTATTTTCATCAATTTCTTCATCCTTTATTAAAGGCTCATATAGTCTAAATTCTGCTAGTATAGCAGAGCTAGCATCTACCCAATGTATTGTGCCCTTTACTTTTCTACCTGTAAATCCTGTTCCACTCTTAGTTTCCTTATCATAAGTACAATGAATCTCAACAACTTTTCCAGATTCATCTTTTATAAAATCATTACATTTTATAAAATATGCTCCCTTAAGTCTAACTTCATTTCCTGGGAATAATCTGAAGTACTTTTTAGGCGGCTCTTCCATAAAATCTTCTTCTTCAATATATATTTCTCTAGAGAATTGTACCATTCTTTTCCCCATAGATGGGTCATCTTGATTATTTTCAATCTCTAACATTTCAACTTCATCTTCTGGATAATTTGTTATAACCACCTTTAAAGGTCTAATAACTCCCATAGTTCTTGGGGCTTTAACATTTAAATCTTCTCTAATAAAATGTTCTAATAATTGTTCATCTACAGTACTATCATTTTTTGCTACCCCTATTTCTCTACAGAAGTTTCTTATAGACTCAGGAGTATAACCACGTCTTCTTAATCCAGCTATAGTTGGCATTCTTGGATCATCCCACCCATCAGCAATACCTTCATCTACTAAAGCCTTAAGCTTTCTTTTACTCATCACTGTATTAGTAATGTTAAGCCTTGCAAATTCTATTTGTCTTGGAGTGCTTTCCATTTCGCAAGCTTCTACCACCCAATCATAAAGGGGTCTATGATCCTCAAATTCTAAAGTACAGATTGAGTGAGTTATTCCTTCAATAGCATCTTCTATTGGATGTGCAAAATCATACATTGGATATACACACCATTTATCTCCTGTGTTGTGATGAACTGTATGAGATATACGATAGATTATAGGATCTCTCATATTTATATTAGGAGAGCTCATATCAATTTTGGCTCTTAAAACCTTCTCTCCATCCTTAAACTCACCTTTTCTCATACGATCAAATAAGTCTAAATTTTCTTCAACGGTTCTATTTCTGTAAGGACTTTCTTTTCCTGGCTCCTTTAAGCTTCCTCTATATTCTCTTATTTCATCAGGAGCTAAATCACATACAAAGGCTAATCCTTTTTTAATTAAAAGTACTGCTCTATTATACATTTCCTCAAAGTAATCTGATGCAAAGTATAAATCATCCCATTTAAACCCAAGCCATTTTATATCATCTTTTATAGATTCAACATATTCTGTATCCTCTTTAGTAGGATTTGTATCGTCAAATCTTAGGTTAGTTTTTCCATTAAACTCATCTGCTAACTCAAAGTTTAAAACTATAGATTTTGCATGTCCTATATGTAAATATCCATTTGGTTCTGGTGGAAAACGAGTAATTATATTGTCATGCTTGCCACTCTGTAAGTCATCCACCACTATTCTTTTAATAAAATTTGAAGATGTATTTCCTATATTTTCTCCCATAATAATCACTTCCTCTTATTATATTTTATTTAGGTTGTTATCAAATAATCTAACAATATCATAGTATTCATATACCTTCATTATCGAAACATAATTCATATTATCAATAAATTATCTAATTATTTTGACTTACACACCCTTAAATATATCATAATTTGTACTTTTTTTCTATTATCTTTAAAATTACAGCACCATAACTTTCATTCTAAACTATACCCTATTATTCCTTATTGCAAATAGGCTTATACCTATTATTCATCCATAAGTAAAGAAGAAAATGATCCATTATACATTACATATTGAAGATGTAACGCTCTTGTTAAAGCTACATAGAGTAATTTTTTATCTAGAACCTCGTCCTTATATATATTCTCATTGCAATTATAAACAATAGTTGCATCAAATTCTAATCCCTTAGTCATATAGCTAGGTATAACCACGTTATTTATATCTAATTTATTTTGACTCTCTTCTATCATTTCCCATTTATATTTTGATTGCTTTTTAAGTATTTTATGTAGTTCTTTGCACTCCTTATAGGTTTTGCAAATTATAGCTACAGTTTTTTTATTTTTACTATATATCTCTTCTAATAAAGAATCAATAATTCTTATTTCTTCATGTTCTTCAGCATAAATAACTCTAGGTTTATCTCCATGTCTTAATATAGGAAGAGCTGGTTTTATATTTAACTCTTGCTTTGCTAATACCTTGTTAGCAAATTCTATTATTTCTACTGTAGACCTATAGCTTTGAGATAAAGTTATATAAGTGGCATCTTCGTTAAATACCTTTTCTATTAAGCCTTCCCATGAATTAATTCCTTTATAGTTATAGATTCCTTGACCTAAATCTCCTACTATAGTCATGGAGTTATTCTTTGATATTTCCTTTAATACATTAAACTGCATAAGGCTATAATCTTGTGCTTCATCAATGACAGTATGAATATAATTCTCTTCCCCTACACCCTCTAGTTTTAGTTGCAAGTATGTCAAAGCCGTTAAATCATCACAGTCTATATTTTTTTTAGCAATATTTTCATTTATTTCATCTTTCATGTAATCAGCTAACTTTTTAGGTATGCAATTATCTGTTACAGATGAAAAAGCTTCTTCATCATTATATAAATTTATATAACTATCTACTACACTTATCTTCTTCCAACCTACAAAAAATTCCTTTAACGATTTACTACCTTTAGTTTTTAGTCCTCCTATAAGTTCATCTCGCTCATCATAGGTTCTAATTATTTTTTTTCTCTTATCTTCTTCTGATATATCTTTTCTATCCTTTATATCTTTTATCTTAAAGAAGTATATATTTTCTATCTTTTCTTTAATTTCTTCTATTCTATTTTTCAACTTACTTTTAAAATATCTATTTATTTCATCTTTTCTTTTGTTAATAGGTAAATTCCCTAAATCCTTTATATAAAGCCTTTTTATTTCCTTTGATGTAAATAAAACATACTCATCTACTAATATATCGTCTACTTCAGAACTTCTTCTTTCTAAATATTTTATAAACCTATCCATAATAGTTTTATAGGTTATTGTACCTTTTATCTTGCTTGATGCAGTAATGTATTTAATCTCTTCTTCATCTTTACATTCCATTATATGTGCAAGCTTTTTATCCTTAGTTATTATTTTATGTTTAGTGTTTAAAATTGTACCACAAAGCTCCTCAAAGGTTGACTGTTTTACATTACTAACTCCTAAGTTTGGTAAAATTTCTGATATATAGTCTAAAAATAACTGGTTTGGTGCAACCACTAGTATATTCCTATTATTCATTTCATCTCCATAGGTATACACTAGGTAGGCTAATCTATGTAATGCTACAGTAGTCTTTCCCGAACCCGCAGAACCTTGAATAATTATAGGCTTATTTTTATATGCCCTAATAATTTCATTTTGTTCTCTTTGAATGGTATTAACTACATCCTTCAACTTTTTACTCATATTTTCTTCTAGATTTATCTTTAAAAACTCATCTACTAGTTCTTCTCCATCTTCTGATACTGGAACTATTAACTCATTTACTCCCTCATCAAAGATATTTATTATTTTTCCATCCTTAACTTGAAATTTTCTTTTTAATAATAGCTCTCCTTGAATTTCTCCCATGGGGGCAGTATAGGATGCTGGTCCAAAAGTTCCACTATAATATAAGTTAGCAAGAGGTGCTCTCCAATCAATGACAACCTCCTCGTTCTTAACTTCATCTATAAATCCAAACTTACCAATATAGAAGCTTTCCATATCTCTTATCTTTTCTTTGAAATCAATTCTTGCAAAGTATGGATTATCTTTACTTTCATTATATTTGTGCAAATCCTTATTAGCGAAGTCTTGAATGTTTTGGGCTAAAATTAGTTCTGTACTAAAAGTACCCCCTGCAGATTTCTTAAGAGCTGCTATTTTAGTTTCATACTCTTCACATTTTTTTTCAGTCTTTAAAAGTTGTTCTCCTATCCATTCCTTGGTGCTATTGAATTTCATTTCTTCCTTCAAAGTCTCTTTTCTATTAATTGTCATTATTTTTCACCTCTCACTTCTTATATTTTTGAAAAAATATAGAGGAAAAATCCTTTGGATTCTTCCTCTTTGCTTATAATGTAATGTTATTTTTGCATTAATTGTATAGTTTTCTAAGAACTTATCATAATGAAATACTTCTCTATTTATGAGTTGCCTATACATTATACATTATAATTATAGAAAATAATAGATAATTTTTTGTTAATTTTACAAATTTATATTAATAATCCTTAAGCTTGTGGAGCTTTAATCCAAATTTACAGCACCCTTTTCCTTTTATTTACTATGTATTTATTATTTCTATAGCTTCGACTATATATATCATAAAACACAATAGTAACCGTATGGATACTCGTTGTATGTGTCCATTTTCCAATGTTATAATGTGTTATAGATTGAATATATTAGTTCAATCATATTTTATATGTAAAGTTAGGTTTAATTAAAATGTCATAAAATAATATGACACCAAAGTATAAAAGGGGGATTTGTAATGGCAGACTATCATAAAATGTGGGAAAGCTTAAACATGGATTTAGAAACTCATGACCAGCTATGCGAGGTATTACCATCTATGTTTGAAGATGTATATTTAACTCAAGAAAACCGTCCAGAATCAATGGATTACTTTAACTTTGTAATTGCAGAAATTCATGGAGTAAGACCAGCAGAACTTATTGAACATCAAAAAAAAGGTGGTAAAGTATTTGGTACTTTTTGTGTTTATGTTCCTGATGAAATAATATTTGCAGCAGGTGCTATTGCTACTGGTCTTTGTGGCGGTTCTCAGTTTTGGGTTCCAGGTGGAGAAAAGGTATTACCATCAGGTACTTGCCCACTAATAAAAGCTTCTGTTGGTGCTCGTTTAGATAGAACTTGTCCATTCTTTAGAATTGCTGATATGTATATTGGTGAAACCACTTGTGATGGAAAGAAAAAGGCTTGGGAAATCCTAGGTGAAGATGTACCTATGCATGTTATGGACTTACCACAAATGAAACGTAGAAAAGACGTGGAAGGTTGGGCTGAAGAAATCAAAACACTTATGTCTAAAATTGAAGAATTTACTGGTAACAAAATAACAGCTGAATCTCTTTCTGCAAGTATTAAATTAATTAATGATAAGAGACGTGCTCTAGCTAGACTATATGAATTAAGGAAGCAACCTAATCCACCAATTAGTGGTAAGGACGTATTACTAATTTCTCAAATTGCATTTTATGATGATCCAATTCGTTTTACACAGATGGTAAACAAGCTTTGTGATGAACTAGATGAACGTGTAAAACAAGGAATTGGAATATTTAAAGAAGGCACAAAGAGAATTCTATTTACAGGTACACCAATGGCAGTTCCGAACTGGAAATTACATCACATTGTAGAAACAAGTGGTGCTGCTGTAGTTGCTGAAGAAACATGTACAGGTACTAGATACTTTGAAAACTTAGTAGATGAAACAAAAACAACCATTGATGATATGATCATGGCATTAGCTGAGCGTTATATGAGTATTAATTGTGCATGCTTTACACCAAACCATGGAAGAATCGATGATATTAAACGTTTAGTAGAAGAATATAAAGCAGATGGTGTAATTGACATTAACTTAAAATTCTGTAGCCTATATGATATTGAAGGATATACAGTAGAAAAAGCACTAAAAGAAGCAGGTATTCCTGTGCTTGGAATCGAAACTGATTATAATGACCAAGATTCTCAACAATTACGTACTAGAATCGGTGCCTTTGTTGAAATTCTTAATAGTTAATTATGACTTGTAATTCATCAAATAAATCCCAACATGAAGAGCTAACAGTTATGGAATATTATGTACTATTTCCAAATCATAATAATGGATTACATTTATACCGTAGCTTAAAAAATGCACAAATTAAGGCTACTATTGTGCCTACACCTAGAAGGGCAAGTTCCTGTTGTGGTATTTCACTGTTAATACCAAAGGAAGCTATTGATGTAGTCAATGAATATATAAAAACAGAAAATATTGATATCATTGATATTGTAGCTCTTCCTAAAATATCAAATCCCTTAAGGGATAAATTTTACTAAATTGGGGGTGAGAAATAGTCTGCAAGGAATATTTCTTACTCCTTGTTTTAATTTATATAAAAGGCGGTAATTTAATATGTATTTTATAGGAATTGATATTGGTTCTACAGCCTCTAAGGTTGTTGTACTTGGGGATACTCAGTTGGAATTTGTACTTCCTACAGGATGGAACAGTAAGGAGACTTCCCAACTTATTAAAGAAAAACTCCTTAAAGAAAATATAGATGTGTCTTCTAATGAAGTAAAAGTTATTGCTACTGGCTATGGACGTATATCAGTAGACTATGCTGATAAAATTATTACAGAGATAACTTGTCATGGCCGTGGTGGAAAAGAATTGGCTCAAAATGACTGTACTATTATAGATATCGGTGGACAAGATACGAAAATAATCACCCTACAAAAGGGTATTGTGGTAGATTTTCTTATGAATGATAAATGTTCAGCGGGTACCGGTAAGTTTATTGAAGTTATGGCAAATAGATTAGGAGTAACCATTAAAGAATTATTTAAATTAGCTACTTATGGAAATGCCCTTCCCATTAGCTCTATTTGTACAGTCTTTGCCGAATCTGAAATTATAAATTATATAGGTGAAGGTAGAGATAGATCTGATATTGCTGCAGGAGTTATTGATTCTGTAGTTACTAAAGTATCCTTGCTTTGCAATCGTCATGGTCTATCAGAAACTCTAATTCTTACGGGAGGCTTAAGCGGAAATCAATATTTTACTCATTTACTTGGAACTAAGTTAAAGAAATCTATAGTTGCAACTCCAAGAGGTCGATATGCTGGAGCTCTAGGAGCTGCATTAATTTCCCAAGATAAATTTGCTTAGCTATACTATATTGCTCAATGCATTGATACACGTATCAATTTCCTCTTTAGTATTGCTATGACTAAATGAAAATCTAACTGTACCTTGAGGATAAGTACCAAGAGTCTTGTGTGCACGTGGTGCACAATGTAATCCAACTCTAGTTGAAATACCATAAATACTATCTAATAAAAAGGCCACTTGGGCATTATCCATAGATTTAAAATCTATAGATACGATTCCTAATCGATTTTCCATGGTCTTTTTTCCTATAATTTCTACGTTATTTAATTTTTGAACTCCTTCAATAAAATATTCTGTTAACCGAAGTTCTTTCTCTTTAATTTTATCCTTCCCTACAGATTTAATATATTTTAGGGCAGTATACAATCCAATGATACCTGGTAAATTTAATGTACCACTCTCAAATCTATCTGGTAAGAATGTTGGAGGTTCTTCAGAATCTGATATACTGCCTGTCCCTCCAACAATGGTAGGTGAAATCTTACTAGCTATCTCATCCCTTACAATAAATCCACCTATACCTTGAGGCCCTAACAGACTCTTATGTCCTGTAAATGCTAAAAAATCAATGTTATATTCTTCCATATCTATATCTAAAACTCCTGCAGTCTGAGCTGCATCTACTACAAATACAATATTATTTCTTCTACATAGTTGTCCAATTTTTTCTATTGGGATAATAGTACCGCATACATTGGATCCATGTATTGTAATAATAGCCTTTGTGGTTTCTTTTATTAATGATTCAAAATCCTCTACTGTAATATTACCTTCTCTATCACCTTCTGCAATATCGAACTCAACCCCTGCCTTTTCCATCTGAACTAATGGCCTCATAACTGCATTATGTTCCATACTACTTACAATGACATGATCCCCTGGCTTAAGGTATCCTTTTATAAAAAAATTTAATGAGTAGGTAACACTTGGAGTAAAAATAACATTACTAGACTTAGGAAATTTAAATAGTTCACAAATTAGTTCTCTAGTATCATAAACTATACCTTCTAAGTCATAAGCCCCCTCGTATCCTCCACGATTAATGTTAAACGCACCCTTTTCTATCATCTCTGCCATAGCTTCACCAACATTAGGAGCCTTAGGAAATGAAGTACTTCCATTATCAAAATATATCATAGTTAAAAACATCTCCTATTTATATTAATATATACTATATGCTACCTCAATTGTATTTACTTTTCACTTCATAGTCAACGAATCACCTAATTAATTAGTATTTTATTTGTTATCTATCTAAGCTTGAAGGTTTTAGGTGCCACCTTATAAACTACTATTAAAGCAATAATCATATAAATTACAGTGAAAATAATAATTCCTACACTAAATAAATATGAAGTAACATCAAGATTTAAGCATATATAACAACCTATATACATAAGTGAATTTATTATACTAAATAACGGACTTTTAATTTTTAACGCCGCAGTATAAGGCTGAATTACATAATATAATACTAAGTGATGGATTGAAAAGAAGCATGATAAGCATATAATACTTAAAAACATCGGTATCATTTCAAACATCATAGGAAACCTACCTACAGATAATATAATACCAATTATACCCATACAAATTGCTAATGCAGGTATAACATTAAAAATAATTATTCTCTTAAGTCTTGCTCTAAAATTAGCAATTATAACATTACCTTCCCTATAGTATCCATATCTTAGTAAACTTACATCACAATTATAGAACATTGCCTTACAAATCTTTTGACTAGTACATATAGAGTACATTATGAATATCCATAGTGGCGCTTTTTTATATAAAACCTTTATAACATCTTCCCCAGCTTCTGGCTTCCATAATACAAAACCAATGATAGCTAAAGATATAATTATAATTGCTATAACTATATTTCTTGTAGCTCTAGATAGCAACTTCCTATGTCTCCTAAAAAATATGGCATTTAAATATTCATATCCTTTTTTACTCTCATATATATTAGAGCTTAACTCTTCACTTTTCATCTTTTTTTCATCTATTTTTACATCTGCAAAGGTAGCCTCGGCCATTATATTTTGACCATTAAAGGCCATAGCCTTAGTACATATAATTTTATCAATCTCTTTAAACTTTTTATATTTAAATGTATATTTAAGTGATATTCCTGATAAAATTATCAATAATGCTAGAACTCTATAATCATATAGCCAGTTACCAATACTTATATTAATCTTCAAGAATGGAAGCAGATAAGCTAATACCATACCTAAAACTATAATTATTACATTATATATAGCCTTAGAAGGAAGTAATATTTTAAGCTTATCATATATAAATAAGTGTACTAACTCTCCTATAAATCTAATTGCAATAAATTCTATGGATAAAATCATTCCTTTTAAAGGCGAAAATACTATAATCATTATAGGAATAAAATGTATGAAATCTAATATTCTCTTATATATTATTTGCCCAATAAAATATTTTCTAGAATCAACTCTCATTAGCCTAATCATATTAAAAGATTTTAATATATCAGAAAGTACAACAGTATCTTCAAGAGGTCCAAGTATAAAACTTAAGAAAAAGAATGTCTGAACTGCAATATCCTTTGTGTTGCCAATATCACTTGAAAAGTACATGGCTGGAATTAGCACCATCACCCCTATATATATAGCTTTTCTAATAAATCCAAATAAAAAAGACAATATTTCAAATATAATTCCAAGAGTCATTTTAATATTTGTTTTTCCATAAAGATTTTCTGGGATTTTCTTTCCTATTATAGGAATCTTCTTAATGAAATATATAAATGTATTTGCTCTTTGGGCAAAAGCAAATTTATATGTACTAGTGAAAATTCTAATCATTGCTTTCCTCCCTCAAGATTTCCATAATACGTTCTTCAAATTCTCCACTTCGTAATATATCACTTGGAACTTGCTCTAATATACCATTATTTAATACTACAATTTCATCACATAAATCTGTAGCAAGCTGTAATATATGAGTTGAAAATATAATTATATGATCACTTTTTATTTCCTTTAATAAATTCTTAATCTCTAAGGCTACAATTACATCAAAAGAACTCAATGGCTCATCTAATAAAATTACTGGTGGTCTTGATATTAAAAAGCATAACATTTGAATCTTATTTTTCATTCCATGAGAATAGCCTTTTATTAATCTATGACTATCTTCTTTAGCTATTTTGATAATGTCTAAATATTCTTCTATTGTTTTTAAATCTTTAATTTTATTCTTGTTTATATCAATGTAAAACTTAATAAACTCATATCCAGTTAAAAATTCTGGTAGTACTGGGTCTGCAAAAACATACCCTATATTAGAGTAATCTAACCTGCTCTCATCATTCGTACTATTCTGTAGAGTAACTTGTCCACTTTCATTTTCTATTTCTCCACTTATACAGTTAAACAGAGTAGTTTTACCTGCACCATTTCTTCCTAAAAGTCCGTATATCTTTCCCTTCTCAAAAGCAAAAGATGCGCCTTTTAAGACCATTTTATTTTCAAAGCTCTTTTCTATATCCTTTAATATTAACTCCACTTTTCTCCCCCTAATCTTCTTCAAACCCGCATGAACAGAACAACTATTTAAATAGTTNNATATAAATATTTATATATTTCCCTAGAAAAAATTTTTCATATATCCTTATTAACTATTAAATCACATATTTTACAAATTATCTATTTAAAACTAAGGCTTATTATGAAATAATAATATAAGCAGGGTTTTTAGCTTCTGTGAATCTTTACTAACAGAATTCTAAGTNNAGCTGGTAGTCATCGGATAAAGGTTATTTTTATATTATTCATTCTAAGTAATAACTTAGAATGAATAATAAATCTGGACTAAGTTCATTTATGAACATATTACTTTACTGTTTAAGGAGTTGTATTAAATGGAGAATTTAGAGAAATTTCGAAACTTTATGAAGTCTAGCTTTTCAACAGACGATGAGGAAGATGAATATGAGTTATCTGATCAACAAAAGAAATTACCTCAGCCACCTTTAGAAAAACCCTATAATGAACATGATAAAACTATAGACTTACCTGAGGTAACAGATAAAATTTTAGTTAGATCTAATATCCTAGACATTATAAATCAAAGGGAAAGTCATAGAAAGTTTATTGATGATAATCTAAGTTTGGAGGAACTTTCCTTCCTTCTTTGGTGTACACAAGGTGTAAAAAAAGTTACTGCTAATAACTATGCAACCCTAAGAACTGTCCCTTCTGGTGGTGCTCGTCATCCCTTTGAGACATACTTAATAATAAATCATATAACTGGTGTTAAGAAAGGCTTATACAGATACCTTCCTTTAAGCCATAAATTACTTCTAATGTTAGAAGATTCTACTTTATCATCCCAAATTTCTGATATAGCTTGTGGACAAACATTTGTTGGTGATAGTGCAGTAACATTTATATGGAGTTGTATTCCCTATAGAGGAGAATGGAGGTATCTCGATGCTGCCCATAAAGTTATGCTCCTTGATGCAGGTCATGTATGTCAAAACCTTTATCTTGCTTGTGAAGCCATAGATTGCGGTACATGTGCTGTAGGAGCCTATGATCAAAAACTTATAGATAAATTTCTTGCATTAGATGGCAAAAATGAGTTTGTAGTCTATGTAGCTCCAGTTGGTAAAGTAGATTAATAATCCATAATTCACAAATATGATATATTTATCAACATTGAAAGGATATCTTAAGTAAAATTTAAGATATCCTTTTTATATAAATTAACTATAATTATTAATCATAATTGACAGTTATAACGTGGCATTAATACTTTCTTTCTACATATAAAATGTATCACAATTTAGTATATTAAAATAATTCTATATTTTCTTTTAATATATTCAAATATATTTAAATAAAATTCAACTTATATTTGACATAAAATTATTATGATGATAACATTTATTAGTACTAATAAGATTTTAACTGTATTTAAATACATATTAATTATGAAATATTAATTAACTCTGCTTATCTATCTAGAGATTATTAATCACATAAATTCATATATTAGTTAACCATTTTTACTCTAAAATGGCTAATTATTCAGCTTGATATATCATAATTTTTTTTGTATCATATACAACGTTAATACAAAGGACAAATTCAATTGAAGTATAGGTTAAACCCTTTACTTCAATTGTTTAATAAAACTAAATAAGAACATATAGGGGGATTTTATTATGAACAATCTTATCTACGTTTGTATAGCTGCTGGATTGCTTGCTTTAATCTCTGCCTTTTTACTACTATCAAAAATTAATAAAAGTAGTGAAGGTACAGATAGAATGAAAGAAATCGCTTCAGCTATCAGTGAAGGTGCTACTGCTTTCTTAAAGGCAGAGTACAAAGTATTAATCATTTTCTGTGCTATTATTTTTGTATTAATAGGTGTAGGAATAGGCAGCTGGGTTACAGCAGTTTGCTTCTTAGTTGGAGCATTATTCTCAACTCTAGCAGGTTATGTTGGTATGCATACAGCAACTAAAGCTAACGTAAGAACTGCTGAAGGCGCTAGAACATCTGGTATGAGTAAAGCACTATCAATTGCATTCTCTGGTGGAGCTGTTATGGGACTATGTGTTGTAGGTCTTGGACTTTTAGGAGTAAGTGTAGTTTACTTTTTCACAAGTAATGTAGAAGTACTTACTGGATTTAGTTTAGGAGCTTCTACTCTAGCTCTTTTTGGACGTGTTGGTGGTGGAATATACACTAAAGCTGCTGACGTTGGAGCTGACCTTGTTGGTAAGGTAGAAGCTGGTATACCTGAAGATGATCCTCGTAATCCAGCAGTAATTGCTGATAACGTTGGTGATAACGTTGGTGACGTTGCTGGTATGGGTGCAGACTTATTTGAATCATATGTTGGTTCTATCATATCTGCTATTACACTAGGTGTAGTTGCTTTCGAAGTAAAAGGAGCTATTTTCCCACTTATAATATCTGCTGCAGGAATTTTCTGTTCTATAATAGGTGTTGTGCTTGTAAATAATAGCAAAAGCCAAAATCCGCACAAAGCTTTAAATAGTGGAACTTACTTAGCTAGTATATTAGTTGTTATATCTTCTGCAATACTAAGTAAAAGATTCTTCGGAGACTTCTTACCATTCTTTGCCATAATTTCAGGAATTATAGTTGGTTTATTAATTGGTAAGTTAACAGAAGTGTACACTTCAAGTGACTTTAGATCAGTAAAGAAGATTGCCGAGCAATCTGAAACTGGTTCTGCAACTACAATTATATCTGGACTTGCTGTTGGAATGGAATCAACAGCTCTACCTATAGTATTAATTGCTATTGCTATATTAGTTGCTTATTATTTCTCTGGATTATACGGTATTGCTCTTGCAGCCGTTGGAATGTTATCAACTACTGGTATTACAGTTGCAGTTGATGCTTATGGTCCGATTGCTGATAACGCTGGTGGTATTGCAGAAATGTCCGGACTTGATTCATCAGTTCGTAAAATTACAGATAAATTAGACTCTGTAGGTAACACTACCGCTGCTATGGGTAAAGGATTTGCTATTGGTTCTGCAGCTCTTACTGCATTAGCATTATTTGCTTCTTACTCTCAAGCAGTTGGATTAACTACTATCGATTGTTTAAATCCTAAAGTAATTGTTGGATTATTAGTTGGAGGTATGCTTCCATTCTTATTCTCAGCATTTACAATGGAATCAGTTGGTAAAACAGCTAACAAAATGATTGTTGAAGTTCGTAATCAATTTAAAAACATTCCTGGTATTTTAGAAGGTACAGGAAAACCTGACTATAAAAGATGTGTTGAAATTTCAACAGCTGCAGCATTAAAAGAAATGATGCTTCCTGGAGTTATGGCTGTAGTTATGCCACTAGTAATTGGTATATTACTAGGTACAGAAGCTTTAGGTGGACTTCTAGTAGGATCCCTTGTTTCTGGAGTTATGCTTGCTATCTTCATGTCTAACTCTGGTGGTGCATGGGATAACGCTAAGAAATACATTGAAGAAGGTACTCACGGTGGTAAAGGTAGCGATGCTCATAAAGCTGCTGTTGTTGGAGATACTGTTGGAGATCCATTCAAGGATACATCAGGACCATCAATCAACATATTAATAAAACTTATGACAATTGTTTCTTTAGTTTTTGCTTCACTATTTGTTTCAATAGGTGGACTTTTATAGAAATCTAATTATAAGTTAAAATATTAAACCTCTTATTCTAGAATTATAATTCTAGAATAAGAGGTTTTTATATATAGCTTTTATCTCTCATCTAGGCACTATATCATCTTTGATTAATTAAACACCTTGATTTTTAATCTAAAAATTCTCCATCATATTCTTCTAAGAAAGAATGTTTTTGTCCGTCCTTTTGCCATCCAAGTATTGCATCCATATTTACATTTTCAGCGGCCTTAAATATAGATTTATCTACATCCTTAAAATTCTTTTTCATTTCTTTTATCATATCTTTTATTTCATGTCTTTTGTTACCTATCTTCTTTGCTGCTACCATACATGCACAGTTAAGAGGCCATATACCACTACTTTGTATAAAGTTTTCTATATAACTTTCTTCAACATAATAAAGAGGGCGTATAAGCTCCAATCCTTTAAAGTTAGTTGCTTTAAGTTTTGGAAGCATAGTTTTAAAAGTTCCTCCATAAAGCACATTTAACATAGTAGTTTCAATAACATCATTAAAGTGATGTCCTAAGGCAAGCTTATTACATCCAAGTCTTTCAGCTTCAGAATACAATGCCCCCCTTCTCATCCTAGCACACATATAACATGGATAGTCCTTTGCTATCTCATCTATAATATCAAATATTTTAGAATCAAAGGTATGTATCGGTATATTCAGGTAATTACAATTATCCAGTAAAAGCTCTTTAATCTGTGGATGATACCCTGGGTCCATAGCAATAAACTCTAATTCAAAATTTACTTGTCCATGACGCTTTAACTCTTGAAATAATTTAGCCATTATTATACTATCCTTACCTCCTGATATTCCAACAGCTATCCTATCTCCATCTTCCACTAGGTTGTATTCTCTAATAGCCTTTATAAACTTAGACCATACTGATTTTCTATATTTTTTTATTAAACTTCTTTCTATTTCTTCTAAAGGCTTTCTTTCATTAAAAGGGACTAGTATCTCACAGCCTTCTCCTGCTACACCACTCATTTATTTCACCTCGTATATTTTATAATATATTTAATATTTTTTTATCTATAAACTTACCTTGATATTATAACACCTTTATATATTTTTGTCTTGTTACTGCAATTAAGGCATCTTCAAAAAANNCAGAATGCTCGTCTATTTTGTAACTACTTTACGGCATGTTGAATAATATAGATAGATAAGTAAGTTTTGGAGATGTAAATTTATTAATGAATACTTTAAATACATCTAAAGAAATTAATACCTGTAGAGAAGCTTATCTTAGTGAAGATTATGTTAGTCTTTTTATTCAGTATGATGAAGATCTTACTAAAAAGCTTAAAGACATAGATTATGTCTGTATTTATAATATATCACCTTCAACATATATAGTCTCCGTGCGTGCTGATAAGTATGATGATTTTCTCCATAAATTCAGAAATATATTAAATATAGATGTTAGCTTTCCTTACACTTTATCAGCTATCGAACCGGTAGATGCTGCTAACATAACTCTATTTCATGGAGAAAGTTCTTTAAATCTTACAGGAGAAAATACCATAGCTACAATTATAGATACAGGTATAGACTACTTAAACCCTCAATTTCAAAATGATGATGGCACTACAAGAATAGTGGCTATATGGGATCAAACCATTCAAAGTCCTCCATCTATCAATGCAAATGCCCCCATTTTTGGTACTATTTACAGTCGTGAAGAAATTAATAGAGCTATACACACCTCTTTGGAAGGTGGAAATCCCTATGATATAGTCCCTTCACGAGATGAGGTTGGTCATGGTACAGGTATGGCTGGGTTAGTTGGCGCAAAGGGTTTAAATGGAGTACTCGGTGGAGCTCCGAAGTGTGAATTTCTAATTATAAAACTCAAAGAAGCAAAAACAAGTAATCTTAAATTAATAGGAATTAATAACAGAAAGAATCTTCTTATTTATGAAGGCATTGATATTTATTTTGCAATACACTTTGTAGCTGCATACCACTTAAATCTAAGAACTCCTATGAGTGTCTTATTATCCGCCGGAACAAACTGGGGAGGACATGAAGGCCTTTCTTCCATAGAGATAGACATTGACCGTTTTTCTTCTAGACGAGGTCTTATCTTTGTAACTAATACAGGAAATCAAGGTGCTAGCTTAACACATATATTAGGCAGATTTTTAAAAAGTAATACTTTACAAGTTATAGAGTTTATTGTTGGTGAAAATGAAGATAATTTAGTTCTTATGCTATGGATACAAAAGCCTGATAAAATATCTATAGCTATAATTTCTCCTAGTGGTGAAATTGTAGAACTTATTCAATCTAGGCCACCGTATGGAGAATTTGAGCAGGCTAATCTCATACTTGAAAATAGTATAATAAATATTTCGTTTATCAGTTCTGAATTTGCAACTGGTAATGAATCTGTATATATAACTGTCCAAAATCCTAAGAATGGACTTTGGCAATTAAGGCTTAAGGGAGATTATATAGTTAATGGTGTTTATCATATGTGGCTACCACAAAGACCTATTATACAGCCAACCACTAGAGTTATAAATCCTAGCCCATATACAACATTGCAAGCTCCTGCAAATGCTAGAAATGCAATTACTACATCCTTCTATGATCAAAACAATAATACTATATCTGTAGAATCTGGCCGAGGATTTACTGCCGATAATAGAATTAAACCTAATCTAACTACTGGTGGTATTGAAGCATTAACCACAGGATTAAATAATGAAAATACTGTACTTTCTGGCGGTTCTGTGGCTGGAGCTGTACTCTGTAGTGCTACGTTACTTATGTTACAGTGGGGAATTGTCCTTGGAAATGATATTAACATGTATGGTCCTACTATTATTTCTTATCTCACAAGAGGTACTAATAAAAGAACTGGAGACATATATCCAAATCCTGAATGGGGCTATGGCATGCTAAATCTTCAAGGTTCCTTTGAGAACCTTAGGTCTTCTAATTTACTTAGAATTTCTGATAATTATAGTAAAGAAGATTCTCTTCCTTATAAATGTTATATAAAAACCCCAAAAGAATTATATAGAAGAATAGACGATATTCATTAGGAGGATTAACTTATGAATTTAAATAATTTAAGAGAAATAACTAATCAGATTCCTACCTCTCCACAATATACCAGTTATATAGTTTATTATAGTGGTAGTATAGTTAGCTCTATTGCTGAAATACCTCAAGCCAGCGTTATAATATTAACCCCTTATATGGCTGTTATATTTGTAGAAACTGGTTATGAAAATTTAATTGCTTCTATTTCTAATGTTAGCATAATAGAACCTCCAAATGAATATATTCTTACACAACTATCCCCTCTAGAAACTTCTAATATAATACAATTTACTGAGGGTAAGCCCATAGATTTAACTGGTACTGGAGTAATCATAGGTACTATAGATACTGGTATAGACTATTTAAATGTAGAATTTACTAGAGAAGATGAAACTACTAGAATCTTGTCTATTTGGGATCAAACTGATAGTAGTGGAGTTCCACCAGAAAATATTCGTTACGGTAGCGTATATTCAAATGAGCAAATAAATTCAGCTATTAAATTAAGTAAAGATGGTGGTGATCCATACTCTATTGTTCCTGAAAGAGATACCAACGGACATGGAACCCAGTGTGCAGGTATAATAGGTGCTAGAGGTTACAACAATGTGAGAGGTGCTGCTCCTAACTGTGATTTTATAGTAGTAAAGGTAAGACCTACAAGAGAGTTCTCCGAAATATCGGATATCTCATCAACTAGTATACCAATTTACCATAATACTGATATAGCTACAGCTATGCTTTACCTTATACAAGAAAAAGCTAAATATCAAAGGCCTATAGTAATATTTTTACCAATGAGTAGTAATCTAGGCGGTCATGATGGTACTTCCGCTATTGAGGAGCTTATAGACTATTACTCTTTTGCTGCAACGGTAACCTTTGCTTTAGGTACTGGTAATCAAGGTAATTCTGAAACCCATAGTTCAGGTTATATAAATAATACTGGAGAAACTGTATCTGTAGAACTTTCAGTAGGTCCAAATCAAGGTAATTTAAATGTATCTATATGGTGTAGGTATCCTGATAAAATATCCTTGGGAATAACTTCTCCTAGTGGTCAAGTAGTTTCTAGAATACCTGTTAAAATAAGTCAAAACGTAGCGATTAACTTTTTATATGAAAATACTACCACTGAGGTAACATACTTTTTTCCTGAAGTTATATCTGGCAACGAATTAATATTCTTATCCTTTTCTAATATTGCTCCCGGTATATGGACTGTAACTTTATTTGGTGATTATATTGTAAATGGCTTATTCAATGTCTGGATTGATCAACGCCCACTATCTAGACCAGGTACTGCTTTATTAAATCCAGATAACTTTGTAACCCTTGCCATTCCTTCTACTAGTGCCACTGCTATTACTACTGCATTCTATAACCAAAATACTGATACCATAGGCTCAGAATCTGGAGTTGGTTTTACATCAACCAATGAAATTAAACCTGAAATAACTTGTGGAGGTGTAAATGTATTAACGACTTCTCTAAATAATACTACAACTACTATATCAGGTTCCAGTGCCGCCACCGCAGTATTAACTGGTGCTATAGCTCTATTATACCAATGGGGTATAATAGAGAATAATCTACCCAATATGTCTTCTGAAACTATAAAAACATTTTTAATTAGAGGAACTAGGAAGAGACCAAATGAAGCGTATCCTAGCCCGTATTGGGGTTATGGTACTCTTGACATGCTTGGAGTATTCGATGCCATTAGAGGAATTTACTATCAGCAGGATCAAATAGCACCACCTATTACTATTAACCCAAAACCTGCTATACTTTTGAGAAAATGTGATGATAACATAGATACTGTACTTCCTGTAAGCTTGTTAGGCAGATTAAAATATAATAAATAATTTAATTCTATGAAAATTCAAAAGAACCATATTATACTAATATCTCTTAGTTTTTAGTGAAGGTACAGATAAAATGAAAGAAATCGATTCAGCTATCAGTGAAGGTGCTACTGCTTTCATAAAGGCAGAATACAAAGTATTAATCATTTTCTATGCTATTATTTTCGTATTAATAGGTGTAGGAATAGGTAGCTGGGTTATAGCAGTTTGCTTCACTATTTGTTTCAATAGGTAGAATCTAATTATACGTTAAAATATTAAACCTCTTATTCTAGAATTATAATTCTAAAATAAGAGGTTTTTTTATATAATATTTATCTCGAGTCTAGCCATTATATCATCTTTGATTAATTAAATACCTTGATTTTTAATCTAAAAATTCTCCATCATATTCTTCTAAGAGTTGCCTTAAGCTTTTAAAGCATAGTCTTGGAGGTTCCTCCATAAAGCACATTTAACATAGTAATTTCAATAGCACCATTAAAGTGATGGCCTAGAGCAAGCTTATTACAGCCAAGTCTTTCAGCTTCAGAGTATAGGGTACCTCTTCTCATTCTAGCACACATATAGCACCTCTATAAATTTTTGTCTTGTTCCTGCAATTAAATTAAATACCTGTTCCTAAATATAATAATATAAGTTAAATTTTCACTTTATAAATATAAATATTTTGTAAATATACTGAATTTGTAACTACTTTTAATACTATAGAATACTATAAATAGATAAACAATTTTGGGGAGATGTAAGTTTATTAATGGGTAACATAAATATATATAGACAGGCTGACCCATGTAAAGATGCCTATCTTAGTGAGGATTATATCAGTCTATTTGTTCAATATGATAGGGACCTCGTTAGTGAGCTCGAAGCCGTAGAATACGCCTGTGCTTTTAGAGTATCTGATATAGACTATATTGTGTCTGTAAGAACTACTAATTATGCTGACTTTATCCGTGACTTTAAGAATAAATTTACCATAGATACAAGTTTTCCTTATACTTTATCAGCTATACAACCAGTAGATGCTGCTAATATAACACAATTTCACGGAGAAGCTTATTTAAATCTTACAGGTAAAGATACAATAGCTGCAATTATAGATACTGGAATAGATTATTTAAATCCTCAATTTCAAAATCCTGATGGTACTACAAGAATTGTGGCAATATGGGATCAAACCATTGAAAGTAATGTAACTAATAATGATCCTATAGCCTTTTTTGGTACAATTTACAGCCGTGAAGATATCAATAGAGCTATTCAAGCATCTATTCAAGGTGGAAATCCTTATGATATAGTTCCTTCAAGAGATGAGTTAGGCCATGGTACGAATATGGCTGGTTTAGTTGGGGCAAGAGGATTAAATAATGTAATAGGTGGTGCTCCTGACTGTGAATTTCTAATTGTAAAGCTTAAAGAAGCTAAAACTAGCAATCTTAAGTTAATAGGAGTTAATAATAGAAGAAGTACTCCAATTTTTGAAGGTATCGATATTTATCTTGCCGTAAGATTTACAATAAATTATAATGATATGAACTTATTAAAACCTATGAGTATTTTATTATCTGCTGGAACAAATTGGGGTGGTCATGAAGGTTTAACTTCCATAGAAGAGGATATCGACTTTTTTTCCACTAGAAAGGGTATTGTCTTTGTAACTAATACTGGAAATCAAGGCGCTAGTTTAACTCACGCCTCTGGTAGGTTTTTAAAAAGTAACTCTCTACAGATTATAGAATTTATTGTAGGCTTAAATGAAGATAACTTAGTTCTTATGCTCTGGATTCAAAGGCCCGATAAAGTATCTATAGCTNNTAGCTATAATTTCTCCTAGTGGAGAAATCGCCGAACCAGTACAACCTGAACTCGTAGGTACAAAGTTTGAACAAGTTAATCTAATTCTTGAAAACAGTGTGATTAATATTGCCTTTACAAGTTCTGAAATTACAACTGGAAATGAATCTGTATATATAACTATAACCAATCCTAAAGATGGGCTTTGGCAAATAAGGCTTAAGGGAGATTATATCGTTCATGGGGTCTACAACATGTGGCTACCTCAAAGGCCACTTATTCAGTTAACCACTAGAGTAATAAATCCTAGCCCTTATACTACATTGCAAGCCCCTGCCAATGCAAGAAAATCTATAACAACCTCCTTCTATGATCAAAATAATAACACCATAGCTGTAGAATCTGGTAGAGGATTTACTGCTGACAATAGAATTAAGCCTAACTTAACTACTGGTGGTGTTATGGCCTTAACTACTGGACTTAACAATGAAACTATTTCGCTTACAGGAGGTTCAGTCGCTGGTGCCGTGCTGTGTGGTGCTACACTTCTTTTATTAGAATGGGGAATTATCCTTGGAAATGATCCTAATATATATGGACCCACCGTAATTTCTTATTTCACCAGAGGTACTACCAAAAGATCAGGTGATATATATCCTAATCCTCAATGGGGTTATGGAATATTAAATCTTCAAGGCTCCTTTGAAAATCTTAGATCCTCTTCCCTGATTAGAAGTTCTAATGAATTCATTACCCCAGGAGAAAATCACCTTCCATTTAATTTTTCAATGAAAGTTCCTAAACAATTATATGGAAGAATAGATGATATATATAAGGAGGATGTGTAATTTATGAATCTTAAGGATTTAAGGGAAACAACTCCACAAGTAGATATTCCATCACAATACACCCGATATACAGTTTACTATAGTGGAGATATAATTAGTGCTACTGCTTCCATTCCTCAAATCAACGTTGTAATACTAACTCCATATCTGGCAGCTATATTTGTAGAGCCTGGATATGAAAATTTACTTGTAACTATACCTAATATTAATGTAATTGAACCTTTCAATAACTATATACTTACACAACTATCCCCCTTAGAAACTTCTAACATAATTCAATTCACCGAAGGCAACCCTATATATTTAACTGGAACTGATGTAATTGTCGGTACCATAGATACGGGTATCGATTACTTAAATGTAGAGTTTACTAGAGAAGACGGAACCTCTAGAATATTATCCATTTGGGATCAAACTGATAATACTGGAACTGCCCCACCTGGAATTAATTATGGTAGTGTATATTCACAAGAACAAATAAATGCAGCTATTAAATTAAATAGGGAAGGTGGTGATCCCTATTCCATAGTCCCAAGGATAGATACTAATGGACATGGAACTCAATGTGCAGGTATAATTGGGGCTAGAGGTTATGGTGAAATTAAGGGAGCAGCACCTAACTGTGATTTTATAGTAGTTAAACTACTGCCTATAAGGGAGTTAACAGATACAATAGACCCGTCACTACCTGGCATTCCAGTTTATCGTAGTCCTGATATAGCTACGGCTATGCTTTATCTTTTACAACAACGTTATATATACCAAAAACCCATGGTAATATTTTTACCTATTAGTAGTAATCAAGGTGCTCATAATGGTAGTAGTGCTCTTGAAGAGCTCATTGACTACTACTCTTTTTCTAATAATGTCTCCTTTGCCGTAGGTACTG
>DKGY01000102.1:73034-78222 GCA_002453475.1 Clostridium sp. UBA6758
CAGATAAAATGTCTTTGGGGCTAACGTCTCCTAGTGGGCAAGTAATTTCTAGAATTCCTGTGAAAATTGGTCTAACTACAACCCTCAATTTTTTATATGAAAACACCACTGCTAGACTAGTTTACTATTTCCCTGAAATTATATCTGGCAATCAGCTAATATTTTTGTCATTTTCTAATCTTTCTCCTGGTATATGGACTATAAAGCTGTTCGGTGATTATATAGTAAATGGTTCTTTTAACGTTTGGCTTGATCAAAGGCCTTTATCTAAGCCTGGTACAGCGCTACTAAATCCTGATAATTTTACAACTCTTACCATACCTTCTACTAGTAATCTAGCTATTACTACTGCATTTTATAATCAAAATACCAATACTATAGGTTCAAGTTCTGGAGTTGGATTCACAGCAAATTATAGAATAAAACCTGACTTAACCTGTGGTGGAGTAAATGTATTGACTACTGGCTTAAACAATGCCATCACAACTATCTCAGGTTCCAGTGCAGCCACAGCAGTATTAGCTGGTGCTATAACTCTATTTTACCAATGGGCTGTAACCGATGGAAATATTCCTGTAATATCTTCTGAAAGCATAAAAACTTTTTTAATTAGAGGAACTAGAAAAAGGCCTAATGAGGCCTATCCTAATCAATTTTGGGGTTATGGCATTCTTGATATGGCTGGAGTGTTTGATGCTATTAGGGGAATTTACGCTCAACAGGATCAACTTGCCACCCCTATAGTTATAGAGCCAAGGCCTGTTACTCTTTCAAGATACTGTGATGATAATATAGAAACTGCTCTTCCTATAAGTTTACTAGGTAGATTAAAATATAATGAATAGCATTGAATTAATAAAATACAAAAGGACTATATACTACTAAATAAGCTAAATTTAGTATTATCATATAGTCCTCTTTATTTGATATTAATCTAGTCTCAAGATAAGTCTAAACTTAAGTCAATTACAATATAACTCAAAGATCCCTAATGTCTATCACTTTTTATTTCCCAATGAATAACAAAGGTTAATATAGCTCTAAGTAATATTATTGCAGCAAGTATATACATCTCATCAAAGTTCCTTACTATTACAGTTTTTAAAATCTCAGCCGCTAGTTTAAACTCCAGTGCAAGGGCCAGTGCTTGTGCAAAATCTACCTTTATAGAATAGTTAACTGGTTTAAATAAGCTTAGAATATATCTATAAAAAGCCTTTATCCCAGCTACTAGGATTACTGTGGTTCCCATTAATTCTAGCATTGAAATAATTGTAGGTATTATCATTGTAGTAATAACATGTTCCAATATTAAGATCCCCCTTAGATAAATTCATTGTTACTTGTATATTATTATATTAATATTGACTTGTCCATTTATTAATAACCACTTATGTGACTGTTTACTATTTATTGCAAAATTTTAGCCCTGAACTTATATAGATTGCTCTATTTAAGTCTAGGGCTATTTTTACTTTAAAATATATAGCTNNTCCTAAGTATGCCGGTATTAGAAAACTTTCCAAGGTGGATATATCAATACATTGTCTAACCCCTTCATCTATAAAACTAATTTTTCCTTTACCTTCTACACATGTAAATATAAAAAACTTATTTTTATCACTACTTTCATTATAGCTACCTTTTATATTATATATATCTATATTGAATTTTTCTAAATCAGTATAGTTTTCTATGACTAGATTATTTTTTATACATATAATCTTAGGTTCGCCATTAAAATTAATTGCATCCAATGCCTTATCAACATGAAGTTTTCTTCCTCTATTATAATCATAAACCCTATAGGTAATATCACTATTTTGTTGTATTTCTGCCAACAATATGCCCTTTCCTATGGAATGAAGTAATCCAGGTTCTATTAAAAATAATTCTCCAGGTTTAACTGATATTTTATTCATGCAATCTTCCACAGTTCCATCCTCACAACTTCTCTTAAATTCTTCCTTTGTGCATCCCTTTGTACCGACAATTATTTCTGCTCCTTCTACACAATCTATAATATACCAGGCCTCAACCTTACCATTATCATTTTCTAATCTATGAGCATACTTATCATTGGGATGAACCTGAACAGATAGATTATCACTAGAATTTATAATCTTTATAAGTAATGGAAAATCTTTATCTGTAAATTTATCTGTATATATCTTATCTCCTACAATTAAGTTTTTGTATTCCTTAATTATTTCAATAAGTGCTTTTCCTTTATATTTTCCATTACTAACAATACTCATTCCATTTTTATGACAGGCAATCTCCCAGCTTTCTCCTATGTTTCCTTTAGGAAGATTTATTCTATATTCTTCTAGTTTTCTTCCTCCCCACATCTTTTCATAATATAAATTTTCAAATTTAATAGGATACATATTGCCCTCTAATATAAATGTTTATATTTTAAGGTATGCTATGTATCCTAATAAGGTTAATTAAATATTTTTTAATAATGAACTCTTATAAGCCAAAACTTAATATTTTTATCACTCCATCCCAAATCCCAAGGTACATCATTTCTATCAGTATTATGACAAGTAACTAATGCATAGCCTCTAGAATCCGCATTGGTTACAGTGGATATATGTTTAATATCTCCTTTTTTCTCATAGGCAACAAAGTCTCCTGGCATAAGTTGATAAGAGGCTTTATATACCTTATCATAAGTTCCGTAGGCTATTACTGACGCCCTACCGCTATGTACCCAATACGCCTTAAATTTATCTGCATTTACCCAGGATGCAGAAGCTTCTCCTTTACAATAATTCCACGCTGAGTTTACTTTAAACTTACCACCTTCATGCAGTATCTGCGAAGCAAAATTTGCACAATCTCCACCTTCTGGATTAAAGTTTCTGTACTCTTTATTGTATTTATACCCAAACTCCTCTTCTGTAGCTGCCCCACAATATTTATTAGCGTATTCTACAGATGCTTTTCTCCTTTCATCTAAAGTTGAAAAGTCTTTCCGCTCTTGGGCTAAGATAAATTCCTTTACATCATCTACCTTTAATTTCTCTAAGTTTAAAGAGTCTGCAAAAGGATCTGTATACCACTCCTTGTTTATCAAGAAATCGTCACCTTTATTGATTAAAGTAAGCACATGATAAGTCCCTATCCTAGCAGCATTAACCTCTTCTGGTCTATCTTCATAAACATACCTATATTCTGTAGAACATGTAAAGTTAACTTTGAATCCATTATCCTTTTCACTTATACGATTTACAACTACCTTAGGAAGTATTTCAGTAATTTTTACACCCTGCTTTTGCTCCCAGTTGTGAAGATAAATCATTTTTTTCTCTTCATTTTCATAAGCCCATCTACCANNAATGCTTTCCTCTTCTCCAGTTACAATAGCTCTGTTACGTCTAGAAATGGTCTCTTCAATAAACTTCCCAATTTCTAGCTTTACTTCTTCATCTACCTCTTCAGCATTAGCTCTAGATAAAAGAATATTTGCAATAATAATAGCTAGTAATATTCCAAATATTAACTTCCATGTAAGTATCTTTTTTATGGATCTTATAATGTTCATAAAGGTCCTCCTCATTTTAGATCTTTAGTTAAATATTAATTTAAAGTTCCTTCAATAATGCTAATATATTTATCTACTTTTTCATCTCTTGACACTTCACCAAACCAATCCATCTCTTCCTTAAAAGCTTCTCCAAAATATCTTGCCTTTATTAGTATCTCTGGTCTATATTCAAAATGAAGAATATCAAAATGCCCCCATTTTCCTCCCCATACAAAGTTATTTTTTTCAAAAACATCTATCAATTCCTTAGGATAGGATAACATCCTCTTTTCTCCAGCCTCTCTAGATGCCCACTTCCAATAGTCACTTGGATTACTATTAATATCAATGGCTATACCATAAGCATGAGGACTTAGCTTTCCTGTACCTGATATAACTCTATAATTAAAAGTTCCATTAACCGGATTTAGGAGGGATGATACAGCTGCATTTCCTAAAGATAATTGTTTTAACTCTTCCATAGCCTTCTTTAAACTTTCTGCTGCTCCATTATTTTTATTAAATTGGTAGTTTTTATACGGTGATGGAACACCTATAAGGTTTGATGATACTTCTCTTTCACTACCTCCATAAACTTCATTTAGCAAATTATAATTTCTAAATCTACCTGGATCTCTATTTATATCTAAAAGCTTATCAGGCATACTAAGAGGATAAATATCTTCTAGTATATCTTGAATGTCGGCATTATCCATTTTTCCATTAAAGTCCTTAGATTGCTTATCATCATATAGTATTTTCTTTCCTGAAACAGTTATGATAAATACCCTTCCTTCTTCACTTTTTTCAACTCCAGTTATGTACTCTGGATATGCCATCATTAAAGTGAGAATATCTTGTTTCATTGTAATATTGTAATTTGTATCATTATTTCCTTCTATATCATCTGCAAATACTGTCATATTATTAACTAAAGTAAGTAATATCGTTAAAATTATAGCTCCAAATAAAAATAACTTTTTCATATATATCCTCCTAGCAAATAACTTACACAAAAATTGATCTTATTCAAAATAAAAAATAGGTTAAAGGTATCCTTTAGCCTATTTTGTGTAAATATACAATTATTTATGACTGGTAAATTAATGAGTTTTTTTAATAAAATTATCTTTATTTTTATTTTCAAATTCTAAAAGTCTACTTTTAATATCTGTATGATTCCCTGCATATCCTACCAATTTGCCATTCTTACCAATAACCCTATGACATGGAACTATTATAGGAAACTCATTAGCTCTATTAGCTCCACCTATCGCTCTTACACCTTTAGGATTACCAATTGCTATAGCAATATCGCTATAACTTCTAGTTTCTCCATAGGGTATATTTATAAGTTCCTCCCAAACTTTACTTCTAAATTCTGTAGTACTTACTGACAATGGCAAATTAAATACTTCTCTTTGTCCATTAAAATATTCTTTTAACTGAGTTATAGCAGTTAAGCACCTATCCCTATTATGTTCTAAATTTGCCTTATTCAATTCATAGTATTCTCTCCATCCATCTTGAAAAAGTTCTATCTTCACTATACCCTTTTCATCCATAACCACATATATAGTTCCTATAATAGAATCAAAGTAATCATACCACATAAAATTCCCTCACTTTCGTTATAAACAGAATTCTTAGCTT
>DKGY01000102.1:78296-78839 GCA_002453475.1 Clostridium sp. UBA6758
TTAATATATATATTAACATCTTCTCAATTATTTTATAACATATTTTATTTAATTAAGGTCCTGGTTGCAATCTAATTTCTTCTTCTATTTCAGTTTCTATAGTGCATAAATCTAATCTAGAGTTTATATACTGAGTTTTTAATTTCATATAGCTGCCCCAGGTACATATACTACAATCTAAAACATCAATAAGTTCATCTATTAAGCAACCAACTTCTTGTGCTCTTTTAAGGGCATCTTTAATGTCCCTTTTATTAGCAATGGTAATGCAGTTTACACTGCTTGCTGTATCAACTAAGATTTTATAGGAACCTACCAGTTTACATAACTGCTCTATAGTAAAACCTAGGTCTCTTCCATAACTTTCAATAACTCTTCTCTGCGCCATAAACTCCTACCTTAAAAATGCTTCATTGTAAATATATTATTCCACTCTACAAATTATTATTCTAATTCTCCATTATTTAAAAAATATATTTACTTTTCTATTGGGCATCTTCAAAAATAAGTAAGTCAGAATACTCGTCTATTTTGTGTTATACT
>DKGY01000102.1:78871-92005 GCA_002453475.1 Clostridium sp. UBA6758
CATCTTTGACTTATTATTTATTTTCAGATGCCTTATACATTCTTCTTTAAGTTTCTAGTAGCCACCACGTCTACTCCAGTCCCTAGAATATCCTTTACTATAATATCTCCCATATAAATTGGAGCTTGTAATTCTATAGAATTTAATACTCCCATAGCTTTGAAATTTAACTCCTTTGGAATAGGTGCCTTTGTTTTTACTGGTATAACTGAGAGTTCACCATCTTTAACTTTTACTGTAGTTGTTATAACTCTTACAGGATTAGTTACTTCATTTATCCCATAAATTTCACCTCTTTTGCAAGTATTTCCTGTAACCTCTTTTGTTTCAGTATTTACTTTTAGATGACATCCCATAGGACAACTTATACAAATTAATTCTTTTATCATATTATTCACCATCCTCTAGAGAAATTGTTATATCTCCTGTAATCTTTTCTAATTGAGTTTTGTTAAGCAAAATCTTTTCCATCTCTGATGGTGCTAAGTGATTTCTTTTAAAGCTGGCGATTTTATCATCTCCACATCTAACCACAAGACTCTTATTATGATATATATTATTTACTCTCATAAATATGGTTAGCTTATCTTCTACAGCCTCTACATTTAATCTTTGAGGAACTGTATAATTAACTCTATTACCATTTATTATATTTACATAGTTTCCTTTAACCTCTTTACCTTTAATATATTTAGCCGCACAAATTCCAGCATGTTTAGATTCTGCACTAACAAAGTCTACTAAGTCATGAACATGGACTACATTTCCACAGGCAAAGATTCCTTCTACAGAAGTTTCCATACTCTCATTCACTATAAGTCCATTGGTTCTTCTATCCTTATCGATGCCAGCCTTAGAAGATAATTCATTTTCAGGTATTAGCCCTACAGATAATAATAAGGTATCACAATCAAACTCTATTTCAGAGCCCTTTATTGGCTTTTTATTTTCATCTACCTTAGCAATTACCACCTTTTCTAATCTCTTTCTTCCTACAACCTTAGTTACAGTATGAGATAAGTAAAGGGGTATATCATAGTCATTTAGGCACTGAACTATATTTCTATTAAGCCCATTAGAATAAGGCATAAGCTCTACTACTGCCTTAACTTTTGCACCTTCTAAAGTCATTCTTCTTGCCATAATAAGACCTATATCACCAGAACCTAAAATCACAACTTCCTTTCCTGGCATATATCCTTCCATATTGATATATCTTTGAGCTGCTCCTGCAGTAAACACCCCTGAAGGTCTATCCCCTGGCATATTTATAGCTCCTCTAGTTCTTTCCCTGCATCCCATAGCAAGAATAATAGCTTTTCCATTTAGAACTAAATATCCATCTTCCTCATTTATCATATGAATTTCTTTATTTTCTTTTATTTCTAATACCATAGTATTAAGTTTAACCTCAACTCTGGTGTCATTTATCATATCAATAAATCTTTGAGCATACTCAGGACCTGTAAGCTCTTCTTTAAAGGTATGAAGTCCAAATCCATTATGAATACATTGATTTAGTATTCCTCCAAGTTCTCTATCTCTTTCTACTATTAGTATTTTCTCTACTCCATTATTATAAGCTTCACAAGCTGCTGCAAGTCCCGCTGGACCTCCACCTATTACTATTAAATCATACATAAATGTTTCCTCCTATTTAGTTCTTCCGATTAAAATATATGAGCCATCACTTTCTTGAACTATATCTTCCATTGGAACACCTAGTTCTCTTGCAATTATTTCTTGAACTCTAGGACCACAGAAGCCACCTTGACATCTTCCCATACCTGGTCTACATCTTCTCTTTACTCCATCCAGGCTTACTTGTCCGAAGGATCTCTTTATACTATCTATAATTTCCCCTTCTGTTATGCCCTCACATCTACAAATTATCTTTCCATATCTACTGTCCTTTTTAATAAGTTCTGCTTTTTCTTCAATAGATAATTCCATGAAATTAATTTGCTCTCTAGTATTTTTAAAGCTTTTCTTTAACTCAGCCTTAAGTCCAGAGTTTTTGAGAATCTCCACTACATCTAAAGCCACTGCTGGTGCTGAAGATAGCCCTGGTGACTTCATTCCTGCGGCATCTATAAAGCCCTTTACATCTTCAGCTTCTCCTACAATAAAATCTCCACAATCAGGATTTGCTCTAAGTCCTGCAAAATTTCTTATACTTTCTCTATAATTAATTTTATCTGTGGTTCTCATAGCAGTATTTTTAATAAACTCTAAATTTTCAACTGTAGTTGCCACATTATCTTTATCATCTACACTTTCCGCATCTGGCCCAAATAACAGATTTCCATGAACTGTAGGAGTAACCAATATGCCTTTACCAAATTTAGAAGGGCATTGGAATATGGTATGACTAACTACACTGCCTTGGCTTTTGTCCATAACAAAGTATTCTCCCTTAATAGGATTTATCTTAAAGATTTCTTTACATACTAAGTTGTGCACTTTATCAGCATAAACTCCTGCTGCATTAATTACATATTTGCTTTCTATAACTTCACCTTCAGCTGTATTAATAATAAAATGTTCTTTCTTTTCTATACCAATTACTTGTCTATTTAATTTAACTTCTCCCCCATTTTCTACTCCATTTTCCACAAGAGCTATTGTGTATTCAAATGGACCAACAATTCCTCCTGTCGGTGCATATAGTGCACCCATAACCTTATCACTTAAATTAGCCTCTTTTTCAATGACTTCTTCTTTATTTAAAATTTTTAGCCCTTTAACACCAATTTTATTTCCATTGTCATATAACTCTTTTATGGTTTCCATATCTTCTTCATCAAAGCCAATTACTAAAGATCCATTTCTTTTAAAAGGTACTGATAACTCATTACAAATTTCTTCAAACATCTCATTACCCTTAACGTTATACTTTGCCATTAAAGTTCCTACCTTAGGATCGTAGCCTGCATGGACAATGGCTGAATTTGCCTTAGTCGTCCCCATTGAAACATCATTTTCCTTATCTATTATCACCACTTTTAAATCATATTTCATAAGTTCTCTAAATATAGAAGCTCCAATTACTCCAGCACCTATTATAGCTATATCATACATTAAAATTTCCTCCTTAAATCGCAAAAAAGACAAGCCAAAACAAGGATATAACTCCTTATTTTGTGCTTGTCTCTAAATCTCTAATCAGCACTAATATTTCATTTATACTAATAGTATATCACTTTTTTAAAAAAGTGTCCATGAAACTACCTCTAAGTTATTAAACTTAAAGGTCTAATTTACTTTTTATATAGCATTTCTACGTGAGGAATGTTATCTTCTAAGTATTCCTCTGATACTTGTTTAAATCCAAGGCTTTCATAAAATCTCTTTATATAAACCTGGCCAGATAATCTAATTTCAGTAGAATTAAGATTTTCTTCTATAAACTTAATTCCTTCTAACATCATTTTTCTACTTAGTCCTTTATTTCTATGGGTCTCCTTAACTAATACTCTTCCAATAGATATCTCATCATAAGAGATTCCCTTATTAACTATCCTCAAATACCCAACTACTTCATTTTCTTCTTCTACATACAAGTGATATGAGTTATAGTCTTTATTATCACAATCTTGATAAATACAAGTTTGTTCTACTACGAATACTTCATTCCTTACTCTTAAAACCTTATACAATTCTTCTGTAGTTAATTCATTAAATTTCTTTACTTTAAATTCCATAGCCTACCTCCATAAAATAAATTTAACTAATCTTCTTCCCATTGTCTAGTCCTTGCAACAGCCTTTTCCCATCCAGCATAAAGTTTCTCCGAAGTCTCTTTATCACAGTTTGGCATGTAAGTCTTACTAGCAAACCACTTCTCTGCAATTTCTTCTTTACTCTTCCAAAAACCTACTGCAAGACCAGCTAAATATGCAGCCCCTAAGGCTGTAGTTTCAGATATTATCGGTCTAGTAACCTCTTGACATATAATATCTGATTGAAATTGCATTAAGAATCCATTGCTACTTGCTCCTCCATCTACCTTTAGCTTTTCAATTCTATATCCAGCATCCTCAGACATGGCATCAATAACAGCCTTTGATTGATATGCTATAGATTCTAAAGCTGCTCTTATAATATGATTTCTATTAGCTCCACGGGTTAATCCAAAGATAGCTCCCCTTGCATACATGTCCCAGTACGGTGCTCCAAGTCCTACAAAGGCAGGAACTACATATACTCCACCATTATCCTCTACCTTATTAGCAAAATACTCAGTATCAACAGCATCAGTTATCATTCTTAATTCATCACGAAGCCATTGAATAACTGCACCTCCAACAAATACAGAACCTTCAAGAGCGTATTGAACCTTTCCATCTATACCTATGGCAATGGTGGTTATTAATCCATTTTTACTTCTAATTATCTCATCTCCTGTATTCATTAATAAGAAGCATCCTGTACCATAAGTATTCTTAGCACTTCCTTTTTCAAAACAAGCTTGCCCAAATAAAGCAGCCTGTTGATCTCCTGCTATTCCAGCTATAGGAACTCTAATTCCTCCATTTCCACCTAGGTTAGTGTGACCATATACCTCTGAGGAANNAGCATTGATTTAGGAATTTGCAATATGTCTAGTATTTTTTCATCCCACTTTAATTCCTTAATATTATACAGCATAGTCCTTGAAGCATTAGTATAATCTGTTACGTGAACTCTTCCATTAGTAAGTTTCCATACTAGCCAAGTATCTACAGTTCCAAATAAAAGCTCTCCTCTTTCAGCCTTTTCTCTAGCTCCATCCACATTATCTAAAATCCACTTAATCTTAGTTCCCGAAAAATATGCATCAATCAATAATCCTGTATTTTCTTTTATATATTCACTAAAGCCTTCATTTACTAACTCATCACATATATGAGCTGTTCTTCTACATTGCCATACAATTGCATTATATATAGGCATCCCTGTATTTTTATCCCATACAATAGTAGTTTCCCTCTGATTAGTTATTCCAATGGCTGCTACATCCTTTTGTGATATATTACATTTTGCCATAACCTCTTGAAGCATAGAGTACTGACTACTCCATATCTCCATAGGATCATGTTCTACCCATCCTTCCTTAGGATATATTTGTATAAATTCCTTCTGGCTCACTCCTAATATGTTTTGTTCCTTATCAAAAATTATAGCCCTAGAACTTGTAGTCCCTTGGTCTAATGCAATTATATAATCTGCCATTTTAATCCTCCATCCATAAATTACTTAAATATTTATGTATAAACAGAATTCTTTGCTTCNNACGCAGTATAAACAGAGTTCTTTGCTTCAGAGGGAGTTTTTACTCCCACTGAAGCTTAGAAATCGTTATCCAGGGACGTAGTAGCTCTTTACTCCCACTTTGAAGAAGATGGGAGTATTAGAGCTGATAGTCATCGGATAAAATTATTATCATCAATAATAAAATAAAAAGGCACATAAAACTAGCATTCTAGTCTTATGTAGCCTCTCTCATCACTCTTCGCCTACATAGCCCAAATTTCTTCCTTTGTAGTAGATACACAGGTTGCCCCTGATTTTAAAGCTGTTATTATCTCTTCTTTACTTTCAATAAGTCCTCCAGCAACGATAGGTTTATTAGACTTTTCTGCAAGTTTTTCTATAACCTTTGGTATAACTCCTGGCAATACCTCTATAGCATCGCAAGCTTCTCCAAGATGCTTTATTGCATTATTCAGTGAAAGAGTATCAAATATAAATACTCTTTGTATTGCTAATAAATCATAAGCCTTGGCATATTTAATTACCTGAGGTTTTGTACTTATTACACCTTTAAACTGAGTTTCTTTTCTTAAGTATTTTATTCCAACTTCTCTATTCGTAATACCATCTACTAAATCAATATGAACTATACCTATCTTATTTTTAGAATTAATCTTTTCACTTGTATCTTTAATATTAAGTATATCACCAAATAGAACAAATATTACCTGAACATCTGAATCTAGTGCTATATCTAGCTCTCTCTCATTCTTAACTGCTGCTATTATAGGATTTTCCTCTAATAACTTTATCAAATCCATACATAACTCCTTTTCGGAACTGTTTTAACATGTTTTTTTAATTATTACATGTTTAATTTTTTTTGTCAATTCAGTTAAATTTCAATGACAAACAATTCTCACAAAAGTATAAACTCCCTCATAATATATATAGTAAAAATTTTTAAGGAGACATGCTATGGAAGCTAAGAATATATATAAATCAGATTTACCTTATCCAAAAATAAGTTGCCAGGATAAAAATAAATCTTATGCTAGCTTAATACAAATTAACTATGCCGGTGCTATTTCAGAATTAACCTCCGTAAATCAATATATGTATCATAGCCTAGCTATGTCTGATAAATTTGAAGATGTATCCCATTGCTTAAAGCACATAGCTAGTGTAGAAATGGAACACCTAGAAATCTTGGGGAAGCTTATCATTGCTCTTGGTGGAAATCCTAGATTTGAAATTAATAAAAGACATTGGTCACCTAAATTTATTGAATATGGCTCAAATTTAGCCTCCATGCTTCGTGAAGATGTAGATGGTGAAAAAGCAACTATTAGACAATACAAAGAAACAATAAAATTAATTAAAGATGAAAAAGTCAGGGAAACACTTGAAAGAATAATAAAGGATGAGGAAGTTCATATCAAAACTTTAGTTTTACTTTACAATGAGGTTTGTAGAAGAAGATAAAATTAATAATAAAAAGATTAGCCGATAAATTCTAATTCTTACTTTATCGGCTAATCTTTTATTTATAAAATTAATAAACTTAATATTAAATAAACTTAACATAATTATTTTTTGCCTTCATAGAGTTTTGTTCCTGGTAATATTACCTTAAAACAATCTTCTGCCCTAGAGTTTATAAAAGTCACATTTTTCTTGAAAGGACTTTTTATTCTTCCAAACCCACCTTCATTATTTAAAAATCTTTTGTTTTCATCTAGTGTTACTAGTTTCTCATAAAGCCACATGTTTCTTCTATTATAGTTAATTCTTTTTCCTGTGGAATTATTCTGAATCATTTGTCCTGGGCTATTCATAATTATACTATTTCTAGATATTACTACTTCTATTACTCTATCTATGGAAGAATATTCTCTGTAAAGTACTGCATTATTTATTGCCTCCACTATAGCTCCTATAGGATAATTCTTGGGTAATATCTTTCTTAGTATATCTTCACTTTTCTCTATCATAGATAAGAGATTACCTTGTACAATATTTACTCGTTCTTTTACCTTCCCTAAATTATTAGTTATTCTAATCATATTTTGAGGTATACAAAGGCTATTATTATCAGAGAATACTAAAAGTCCTCCTAATGTACACTTATCTTCTCCAGTATCCTTATCTGTATATGCTATTCCCGCACTTCTCATAAGAAATTTCTCATTAGAACTATTTATAACTATGCCTTTATTCTGAAAATATTTTTTTACTATTTCCATGTTTATAAGACTTATGTCACTTCTCACGACTTGGGAAGTTTCAATATAAAAATCTAAATTCTCCTCAAAGGCTTCTACTAGCTCCTGTTTCCTCATAGTATCAGTGGTAGATCCTCTTCTAATATAAAATGCTCCATTCTCCTTAAGTTGGTATGGCTTTTGCTCTCCATCATATATTGTTATTATACAAATCCTTTTTTCTCTTATATTATACTCATCTACAGATATTGGAATTGGTGGTTCACATCTAGAAGATATTATTTGCTGTACTTGTTCTTCTGTGAAAACTTCACTTTCATCTAAGCCTATTAACTCTTTTGTTTTGTCCTCAACACCTACAACAATATATCCTCTTCCACCCTTTGAATTAGCAATTGCACAAATGTCTTTAGCAAGTTCCTTTTTTCCACTTTCAAAATCTAAAGAAAGCTTTTGTTTAAAATCTAACTTTAACCCTTCTTGCCGTTTTATGATAGACATTATTTTCTTAGTATCCATTACCTCACCTCAATTCCCTATATTAATATAGTATTAAAAAGGACATATATATGACTTTATAAATATATAAGATTTAACGAATATATCTAATAATACTAATCCTTATTGAGCTTAGTTTTGATTACATCCTTTAAAGTATTAATAGCCTTCTCCTTATTATCATTATTATCTATAGTAATATAAGCATATTTTTTATAAAGCTCATACCTTTCTTTATGTAAGTCATATAACTTTTCTTTTCCGCCTTTTAAAAGAGGTCTATTTGAAGTATCCAAGGTTTCTATTATATTTTCTGGTTTTCTGTCTATAAATATTATACATCCACTTTTCGCTAAAGTATCCATGTTCTCTTTTCTCTTTATAACTCCACCACCAGTGGCAATAAGAGTATTTTCTAATTTAGAAGCCTCTTTAACAGCTTCCGTTTCCCTATCTCTAAAGAATTCTTCGCTAAGATTAAACATTTCCTTTATAGTCATATTATTTTTTTCTTCTATATATTCATCTAAGTCAATAAACCTTATTTCTTCCTCTTTACTAATTATGTTACCTAAGCATGTTTTCCCACATCCTGATAGACCTATTAATATGATATTATTCAAAACTCTTCTCCCTTCTAGAATACCCATATATTATTCTACTAAGGCATCTAAAAATAAATAATAAGTCAAAGATGGAAAGTATNNTTTATTTTTTGAAGATACCTAAAGCATCATATCTAAGATAGCAATGGCAGTGACACACTCCACTACTGGTACTGCTCTTTGTACTATACAAGGATCGTGCCTTCCCTTAATTTCTAAAACATCATCAGCTTTTGTCTCCATATTCACAGTTTTCTGTGGTAAAGCTATAGATGGTGTTGGTTTAAATGCTACTGAAAATGTAACTGGCATTCCAGTTGTTATTCCCCCTAGAACACCTCCATTATTATTTGAATAAGTCCTTACATCATTACCGTCTATATAGTATTCATCATTTGCCTCACTACCCCTTAAGACTGTAATGTTAAATCCTTCTCCAAATTCTACTCCCTTAACTGCTGGAATAGAAAATAGCATATGGGATAATACACTTTCTACAGAGTGAAACATTGGATTTCCAAGTCCCACTGGTAAGTTAATAACAGCTCCTTCTATGACCCCTCCAATAGAATCTCCTATGGCTTTAACTGTTAAAATTTCTTCTTTCATTTCTTTGGAAATAATTTTATTCAAAGTAGGAAATCTATCTTTCCTCAGTTCTTCTAATAATTCTTTTGTTATATTTATTTTATCAAAACCATCATCCTTTATCTTTCCAATGGACTTTATATGCGCACCTATATATACACTATGTTCCTTTAATATATCCTTACATATTGCTCCTGCAAAAACTAGAAGAGCTGTTAGTCTCCCAGAAAAATGTCCACCACCTCTATAGTCATTATATCCTCCATATTTAATCATGGCTGGATAATCACAGTGGCTAGGTCTCAGCTTCACCTTAAGCTCCGAATAATCCCTTGACTTAATATTATTATTTTCAATTATGGCTGACAGTGGTGCTCCCGTAGTTCTTTCTTGAAAAATTCCACTTAACACTTTAGGTATATCCTCCTCCACCCTCTGTGTAGATAGGGAATCTTGGCCTGGAGCTCTTCTTCGCATTTCTTCATAAACAAAGTCAAAGTCTATTCTATGACCTGCTGGCAATCCATCAATTACAACTCCTATGGCCTCACCATGGGATTCCCCAAAAATTGATACCTTTATTTTATTTCCTATAATGGAACTCATCAAATTCACCCCCTAATTTAAAATAATCCTTAAAGAAATTAGGATAAGATTTCTCTACAGCACTAGGATTATTTATAATTACATCTTCTGTAGCCCTTGTAGCTGCTATTGCCAAAGCCATTACTATTCTATGATCATTGTGAGAATTAACTTCTCCACCCTTTAATTCACTAACTCCTGATATTATTAAAGAGTCTTCTAACTCTATTATATTTGCTCCTAGTTTACTTAACTCTGTAGTTATAGCATGTAATCTATCACACTCTTTAATTCTAAGCCTTTTAGCATTTATTATTCTAGTTTCCCCCTCTGAAAGACTAGCAAGCACCGTAAGAATTGGAACTAAATCTGGACAATTAGAAGCATCTATTTCTATCCCTTTAGTCCTAGACGGATTTACTTTTATATCTTCTTCACTTTCATCTATACTACATCCCATTGCCTCTAAAATATCTAATATGACCTTATCCCCTTGAAGAGAGTTTTTATTTAATCCAGAACATATTATGGGAGAACCCAATGCTCCTGCTACTAGAAAGAAGGCCCCTTGAGAATAATCNNCTATGTAATAGTCTCTACTATGATATCTTTGAGCTCCCCTAATATTAAATTCTTTATAATTATTATTTTCTATTTCTATGCCAAAATCCTTTAATACTTCCAAAGTAAGATCTATATATCCTTTAGATTCTAATTTTGTAGTTATCTCAATTTTAGAATTGCCTTTTATAAGAGGGAGTGAAAATAGTAATCCTGTTATAAATTGTGAACTAATATCTCCCCTGACTCTATATGTACCACTAGTTAGTTTTCCACTTACCTTCAAAGGCAATCCTTCCCCTTTCGTTGAGTATTCTATGCCCTTTTCCCTAAAAATCTCATAATATGGATCCAGTGGTCTTGTGACTAACTTCCCTTCTCCATGAAATACATAGTCTCCTTTTTTAGTTAAAGCTAGTGGGATAAGGAACCTTAGGGTAGACCCAGATTCATTGCACTTTAAATCAAGGCTCTTATCATAGGAAAATATATTACTTCCATCAATGTGCAAACTATGATACTCTGTATTAAGAACTGCTCCTAACTCCTTCATTATATCCATTGTAGCTTCAATATCCTTAGAAAGTTGTATATTATCCACTCTAGATATACCCCTGCTTAAAGTAGCTGCAATTATCCCTCTATGACCTAAACTCTTAGAAGGAGGAACAACTATATTTCCTTTTAGTAATTTAGGTTTTATTATAATTTTATCCACCTTTTTCCTCCTAAATGAATTTTTCTAATTCCTCATCATTGACACTATTAATAAAAGCTTGACCTATATCTTTAATAAGAATCAAGTTTATAAAATTTCCTATTGTCTTTTTATCTACTGAAATAGCATCAATAATATCTTCTCTACTTTCCCCTTGCAAATTGTAGGGCAAATTAAATTTGTCTAGTAGCGTTTTTATTCTATTAGCTACTCCATTCTTACATATATTTAGCTCTTCACATCTAAGAGCTATGTAATACATTCCTATAGCTACAGCTTCTCCATGAGAAACTCCCTTATAATTTTGAAGCTTTTCTATAGCATGACCTATGGTATGACCAAAATTTAAAATCATCCTCTCTCCATTGTCCTTTTCATCCTGCTCTACTACATGTTTTTTTATACTACAGCATCTATATATGATATCTTCCATATTTTCAAATAAAGCTTCATAGCTTTCTATACTTTCAAATTTTTCAAAGAGCTCTTTATCCTTTATTAACCCATATTTTATAGCTTCTCCTAATCCATCATTTACATATCTCTTTTCTAAAGTTTTAAGCACCTGAGGATCTATGTAAACTGCCCTAGGATGATAAAAACTGCCTATTAAATTTTTTCCCCTAGGTAAATCAACAGCTACCTTTCCCCCTATAGAAGAATCTATTTGAGCAAGTAGTGATGTTGGAATTTGAACAAAAGGAATTCCCCTTAAAAGAGTAGCTGCACAAAAACCAGCTAAATCCCCAATTACGCCTCCACCTAAAGCTATAATTAAGTTTCCTCTATTTAATCTAAAATCTAAAAGCTCATTATAAAGTCCTACTAGGGATTCTACTGATTTACTACCTTCTCCGGGTTTCAAAACTACTTTTAAAACATTAAAGTTATTATCCTCTAAAGACCTAATAGTTATATCTCCATAAAATCTATCTACATTTTCATCAGTAATTATAGCTATTTTGTTTCCTTTATATATCTTTGAAACTTCTTCACCTATATTATTTATAATTTTTGATTTAATAAGAATTTCATAATTATTATCTGGAAGGTTTATTTCTAACTTTTTCATACTTCTTCCTTTCCATTAAAAGTTAAAACACTTAACTCTTAAAATTAATTCATATATTAAATTATATCCTAAGGCTAGTATTTCATCTATAATAAAAACTGTCTCAAAAACTTAATTTTGAGACAGTTTTGTTGAATTAGAACTTAATAAATTCCCTATAATTATCTTCTTTAAACCCTACTAATACTTTATCGCCATCTATAAGTATAGGTCTTTTTACTAACATTCCATTTGTAGCAAGAAGTTCTATGGCTTCCTCTTTTGACATATCTTTAATCCTATCCTTTAAATTCATTTCCTTGTAAAGCTTTCCTGAGGTATTAAAGAATTTTTTAATTTCAAGTCCACTTTGCTCAAGCCATAAAGCTAACTCTTCCTTAGTTGGATTATTCTCCACTATATGTCTATCCTCAAAATCTATATTATTCTCAACAAGAAACTTCTTTGCTTTAATACATGTAGTGCACTTTGGATACTGAATAAATAATATGCTCATATATCTTCTCTCCTTTTATTTTAAATAGTTTCTTTATCGTTATTATAAAATATTTATTACTAATTATTATACATTAATCAATTATTTTTTCATATATGAATTCACAAATAGAAACTTATGTAATATATTACTTCTTTTGCATTATGTACATTGTGCATTAATATAAATAGTGTAAAATATAATATAGTATTACATATACATTCCTGTATATATTTTATAATTTAAATTGGGGGATTTTTTATGAAATTTTTTAACACATCTTCTGTTATGATTGAGGAAGCTAAAAAAGCTGAACACAAACATAATCCGTTTCTTAACTTACTTATATCTATAATCCTTATTCTGGTAAGTCAGATTATACTTATCTTACCTATGGCTATAATAGGCATTATAATTGCAGTTAAGAATAATGGATTATCTATGACTATGGATAACCCAGCATTAAATCTTATAAATTTATTTAGCACTGGATTTTTAATTATAATTTGTATTCTATACTGCAAATTTAGTGAAAAAAGGAATCTTCGTTCTATGGGATTAATAAAAAAAGG
>DKGY01000102.1:92027-92375 GCA_002453475.1 Clostridium sp. UBA6758
AAGGTGCCTTTAAAGAATATGGTATTGGGTTAATAATAGGACTTATTATGTTTAGTGCCATTGTATTAATTTTAATGCTTTCTGGTCAATTATCCTTTGTTAGTGTCACCCTTTCTTCTCTTCCTATAATTATTCTTTACTTTATTGGATTTATGATACAAGGTGCCAGTGAAGAATTTTTATGTAGAGGCTTTTTATTAACTTCCATTGCTGCTAAAAATGGAATTATTCTCGGTATTATTTTAAATTCTTGTCTATTTGGATTTCTTCATCTTTTCAATGCAGGATTTTCTATACTACCACTGATTAATATTATTTTAGTTGGTATATTCTTTTCTGTTTATGCTT
>DKGY01000102.1:92431-92748 GCA_002453475.1 Clostridium sp. UBA6758
GATGCTTATCGTACAGATAATATTATTGGAGCATGTGCAATTCACTCCATGTGGAACTTTGCCCAAGGTAATATATATGGAATTCTTGTTAGTGGAATGAACATAGGCCCTTCTATATTTAAAGTTAATAACTTTAGTGAATCTTTACTTTCTGGTGGTGCCTTTGGAGCTGAGGGCGGACTTGCTTGCACAATTGTATTAATTATATCTACATTGCTTGTAGTATTTATTCCTAAAAAATCTATTTCTACATCATCTAGTTAATCATTTTAAATGAAACTATATAAAAATCATGAAATAGTTATATATGGAACTAT
>DKGY01000102.1:92802-94167 GCA_002453475.1 Clostridium sp. UBA6758
ATAACTATTTAACTAGTTGTTGCTACCATGCGGGTTTGAAGGGATTTTGTATATAAAAAGCAAATTAAATTTATTATAAGGAGGCTTTTATGGATACTTTATTAGCATTTGTTCCTATGTTAATTATTTTACCAATAATTTTATTATTTTGGGGTTTATGCATTTATGTACTTATACTTATAATTAAAGCTTTAAAAATATATATCAATAAAAACTCATAATTACTTCCTATTATATGAGTTTCTGTTTTTGAATTATTTGCTAATCTTTATAAAATGTTGAGCTTGCACTTTAATATAAGAGCAAGCTCAACATTAATTTAGAATTTAGCTTGTTTTTCTGGCTTTTTATTCTTGAATTGATAATTTCTTATAGTTATTATATCTTTCCATAGCATCTGCTTCTGTTTTTGCAAATAGTTCTTCTGCTACCTCTGGGAATACCTTAGCTAAGGATGCATATCTAACCTCACCTAATAAGAAGTCTTTAAAGCTTCCATTTGGTGCTTTTGAATCTAATGAGAATGGGTTTTTAGTTCCTTTCAAGTCAGGGTTATATCTATAAAGGCTCCAATATCCATNNAGCTCTCTTTTCTTCTTCTTGTGAATTAGCCATACCACCCTTAATACCATGACTAATGCATGTAGAGTAAGCTATTATTAGAGATGGTCCGTCATAAGCTTCTGCCTCAGCAATAGCTTTAACAGTTTGGTTTTTGTCTGCTCCCATGGACACTTGAGCTACATATACATAACCATAGCTCATAGCCATCATCCCTAAATCCTTCTTCTTAGTTCTCTTTCCTGAAGCTGCAAATTTAGCTACTGCAGCTGTTGGAGTTGATTTTGAAGATTGACCACCCGTATTAGAATAAATTTCTGTATCAAATATTAGTACATTTATATTTTCTCCAGATGCTAATACATGGTCAAGACCGCCATATCCTATATCATAAGCCCAACCGTCTCCTCCAAATAGCCATTGTGATCTTCTAACGAAGAACTCTTTATCTTCTAGTATCTTCTTAGCTATTTCACTATTTTCCTTCTCAAGAACTTGTGTTAACTTAGTTGCTCTATCCCTTGTGCCTTCACCCTTATCTATGTTATCTAACCAATCTTGTAATACAGGTTTAGCTGCCTCTGAAATATCATTGCTACTAAGAGCTTCTCTTATATTTTGTGCAATTCTTTCTCTTATAGTCTGAACAGCTACATACATTCCAAAACCATACTCTGCATTATCTTCAAACAATGAGTTAGCCCATGCTGGACCGTAACCTTGTTGATTAGGTCTATACGCTGTTGAAGGTCCTCCTGCTGCCCAAATTGATGAACAACCAGTAGCATTAGCTATCATCATTGT
>DKGY01000064.1:0-8241 GCA_002453475.1 Clostridium sp. UBA6758
TTTTTTATCTAAAAAAGTATATTGTTCATCTAATTTCTTTTTTTCACTCTCAAATGTATTATCATCATAGCTCACAATAAGGGCAACGGAGTGAGATTCAAAAATTAACAGGGACATATGTGTATATTTGTATTCGATATCCTCATATTCAGGCAAATCCTNNAGCCTCTAGTTCTGGCATAATATCTTTCGCCTTTGAATCAATTGATGTCCCACTATTAAGATAACTTTCAATATTTGAACTGGAATTACTGCAACTAGTAATACAAAGAATTAAAGCAATTACTATAACAGTTAAACATTTTGTTATCATTTTAAATTACCTCTCTAAAAATAAATTATACTTACTTCGTAATACTTTACTATTGTTCATAAGACTATATTTTGATCATACAGTAATAAAAGGTAATTTAGAATTTATGTTTATAACTTTCGTAGAATATATTTAGTAAAATCTTTTACTATATCATCATCAATTTGGTTTAAAACTTTGTTTTTAAAGAGCAATGCTAAGATTAGCAACCCCATAAAAATATTTATATATACATCTTTTAAGTCAAAGGTAAAAAACCCATTTACTAATATATAATCTAAACTACCATTCCAAAAAATCTTGTCAATTAATGAACACATAGCACCAGAAAATATGAAAGCATACATAATATTAATAGTTTTGTTAGGTCCAAATTGCTTATTTAGATATTTATAAAAAAGATATATTAGTATACTCATAATTGCTACTATTGAAATATGAATCCATTTACCGATCCCTAATTGCAACATAGAATTAAACCATGAATAGTCCCTATTGAACATAGGCTTAAAGTATAATAAAGGAGGCAATATAGGAAATTTTTTGTCAAGAAAATTATTATTAATTACCATTTTAATAGCCTGCTCTATTGATACTAAAATAAGCACTGCTCTACCTGTTTTTTTGTTTTGAATTTTCATATTTATTCTACACCACCTAATATAGATAATATTATCACATTTTACAAAACTTTGAAACGATTATTCTCATTTAAAAATCTCCTACTCCCAAAGCTTATTATGAAAAGAATCACTGCAAGTACCATAAAAGCTACCCTTAATGAACTTAATTGTCCTATAAAACCTAGTAGTGGAAATATCATAATCATAAATATGCTAAAACATATACTTTGAACAGATATTAAGGTTGCTCTTTGAGCTGATGGAATAAGCTTATTTATATAGTTAGAGCTAACAGGATATAAAATATTTACACTTATAGAAAACATAATAAATCCTATTATAGCAGTTATATTTTTACTGTTACTAAGAATTATAAGCCACACTCCTCCTAACATTGGGACTATATAAAGCATGGATTTCTTTAATTTCCTTTCTACTTTATAGGCGAATTTTGCTCCTATGGCACAGCCTATACTTGATATTACATAGATTATTGCTATGAAACTTCTAGAGTACCCCATTTCACTAAAATACTGTTGAGTATAAAAATGAGTAGTTGTGCCGGTCATAAATATTAATTCAAAAAACATCATTATTAGTATAATTTTTTTATTAGATTTCATCACTTCATAACAGCTTTTAAAATGGCCTACTATAGTCACTCTTTCCTTTGCTTCTTCATGGAATTCTGGTTCTTTAAATCCAAAAGAAATTCCTAGTGCACATATACTTATAATGGCTGATAATCCATAGCTATATGTAAAGGAGTAATCTGATAATATTCCTCCAACTAATACAGCTATTCCTTGAGCTACTTCAATTATAAAATTTAAATTTCCATTTATCTTTAAATATTTTTCCTCTTCTCCTATAACTTTTAAGGAGTCATAAACTAAGGCTTCCTCTGAACCTGAGTTTAAATTATAAGATATGGCGGATATTACAAAGGCAATGGCAAACCCCCAAAAACTATTACAAAACAGCATTAAGGTTGCTCCAATTGCAGACATTATCCTTCCAAGTATTATAGTATTTTTTCTTCCCATAATATCAGCAATGGCTCCTGTAGGAACTTCACATATTAAACTAGTTATATGGTGAACTGATTCTAAAAGTCCTATTTCTATAAGCGACATGCCTTTATGAGCTAAATATAATACCCAAATGGCAGAGCTTATATCTATGGAAGATAAAAACTTATACATATAATCAATTTTTATATTTTTCTTTATCCTAGCTAAGTAATCTACTCTCTTCTCTTTATTAATCTTATTTATATTTAAACTTTCTTTTACGTTATTCATTGTAACTCCCCCTAATGATTTTTATGAACATAATAAAAGACTCTATTATGAAGAATTTAATCTTTATAATAAAGTCTTGGAGTTACTTTTGAAGTTGAAGGACTATTATTCCTGCAAAATCATCTTAAAAAAAGATACAGTAACCCCTTAGTTGGTAATATTGCAGTTTTAGACATAGAACTGCTACTCATTGGGGTATATCCTTTTTTTATGTTAAGATATCTCACAGTTGTTTCCTCCATTTTTTCTAATATATTCTATTATATCATATGGGTAATATTTTAGTATACATTATTATCCTATTTTTTATATAATTTAAATATTTACATAGATACCTGTTTCTCTTCTTTATAATTATCAGTTCCATAGTTTCCCCAACAAGGAGTTTCAATTCCTATGTCTAGAGAGTTAAATTTTGCACCCTTAGTACTGTTATAATTATCTAAAGTCTTAAATACAATTTTACATCCCAATAATAGTATAGGCACATTGGCATATACAACTAGTATGTTTACTAAATCAGATATATACCATAAATTACCAAGTTCTAATCCTGANNACCAAAAGGTACAAATATTAAAGCACCTAAACTTCTTATGGTATTAATACATTTCTTACTTTTTGATATAAAGTTTCCTGATATCTCTGCAAATAGAATCATTCCAAGTAGAGTTGTAAATGCAAATAATCCATAACATAAAGATATTATTATAGTAGCAATTGAATCAAAGGCTGTACCTGGAATTAAATATTGTACAGAAGTTAAATAAACTGTTAGTTTAGAACCTTTTATGCTCTCCCAAGCCACTCCTGAATCAGCTACCCAAAGACTTGCCATAACTACTACTATTCCTGTCATTGTAGCAATTATCATAGTATCTAAAAATACTCCTAAAGCTTGTACTAATCCTTGCTCTACGGGATGATCATTATCTGCTGTAGCTGCAGCCATAGTTATAGTACCTTGTCCAGCTTCATTTGACATAAGGCCTCTTTTTATTCCCTGAGCAAGTGCTACACCAAAGGCACCACCGAAGATAGCTTGAGGTTTAAAAGCTCCAGCAAATACGGCAGTAAAAAATAGAGGAACTTTATCTAAGTTAAATATAATTATTACTAATGTTATTCCTACATAGATTATAGCCATTATAGGAACTAATTTATCTGTAACCTTAGTAACTCCATTTATACCTTTAAATACAGTAACTACAACTGAAGCTATTAATAATATGGTAATTGCATAATATAGTAATGATTGCCTTTCATAGACAGTTCCAGTGATTGTTTCTACTATAGAACTTAAACTAGTTACAATATTGAAAGTCTGTGCTGGTATACAAAACATTGCATATACAATAAATAAAACTGCTAGTATTATTCCTATTGATCTTTTATTTCCTAAAATTTTCATTCCATAGAAAGGTAATCCACCAACAAACTCATCATCTTTTTTCTCTTTAAATATTTGAGCTAAAACTGCTTCTACAAAGGCTGTTGCCATTCCAAAGAAAGCAGAAACCCACATCCAAAAGATAGCTCCTGGACCTCCTACACTAATTGCTCCAGTAACACCTACTATGTTACCAGGTCCTATTCTCATAGCTGAGCTTAATAGAAATGATGCTAAAGGACTAATTCCTGCTTCATGGGCTTTCTTTTCTGCAAGTATTTTAATCCCTTTTTTAAACTTAGTACATTGAACAAATCCCATTTTAAACGTAAAATATATGCCTGACCCTACTAAAAGTAAGATGGCTAAAGAAAACTTTCCTATTATAGGAATGTTAGAATACCATTGAAAATTAGTTGGAAAATCCCATAAAAAGTCTGCTACTGGTACTATAAACTCAAATATTTTATTTATCGAGTTAAAAAATCCTTCCATCGTTATATCCCCCCAAAATTTTATAATTACTACTTATTATCTCATATCACCCATATTTAAACTAGAATTATTAAATTACATCCATGGAAATTAAATCCTCGTAACTTTCACGTCTTACGATAATTCTCTCTTGTCCATCTTTTATCATCACTACAGCTGGCTTTGGAATTTTATTATAATTGCTAGCCATGGAGTAATTATATGCTCCAGTACTCATAACTGAAAGAATATCTCCTCTTTCTATAGAATCAGGTACCATCAAATCCCATATTAGTATATCACCTGATTCACAACATTTCCCAGCTATTGTAACAGTTTTATTTCTTTCATTATCCATTTTATTTGCTAAATAAGCTTGATATTTTGCTGTATATAATGCGGTTCTTGGATTGTCCGGTAATCCTCCATCTATAGATACATAGGTTCTTACTCCTGGAATATCCTTAATGGTTCCCACAGTGTAAAGAGTTATTCCAGCTTCTCCAACCATCCATCTTCCAGGCTCAATGAAAACCTTAGGCATTTTAAGTCCATTTTTATAAGTATTTTTCTTAATTAATTCCATTATTGCATCAATAAAATAGCTTAGGGGTTTTGGTTCATCACTTTCTAGATATTTTATCCCAAAACCTCCTCCAACGTTTAGTTCTTCTACATCTATATCTAAATCTAATTTAAGATTTTTCATTAATTTAACTGCATTTTCTACAGCCTTTAGATGAGATGAATTGTGAAAGAGTTGTGAACCTACATGAAAATGAATTCCTCTAAAATTTATATTTTTTGACGTTTTAGCTATAGTTATAGCTTCCTTTATAATCTCACCATCTAGTGGAATACCAAATTTAGAATCCTTTTGACCAGTACTTATATACTTATGAGTATTGCAATCTATATTCGGAGTTATCCTAAATAAAATATCTACAACTTTATTTGCTTCATAAGCAAGCTTATCTAGTACCTGTAGTTCATCTACACTATCAACTACTATTCTTCCCACACTATACTCTATGGCCACTTTTAATTCTGCAGTTGTCTTATTATTCCCATGAAACATGATATCTTTTGGATTAATTCCAGCTCTAATTGCTACAAAAAGTTCCCCTCCTGATACTACATCTATTCCCATGCCTTCTTCTTTCATTATCTTACACATTTCTAAAGTCAAAAATGCTTTACTAGCATAGAATACCTTAGTATTTGGATACTTTTCTGTAAAACTATCCTTTAATTCTTTACATTTGTTTCTTATGCAATCCTCAGATATTACATACAAAGGTGTACCGTACTTTTGTGCTAATTCTTCAACATTGCATCCATTAAAATATAATTTTCCATCTTTAATTCTATTTTGTAACATATATTATTGCCTCCTATTAAAATTCTTACTTTATAAGTAAAGCAATAACTATGCCATTTTTTTTAACGCAACTTACTAAATTAATTGCTTTAAAATAGCCATTTTTATATTTATCTTTAAGTATAGTTTATATGGTTTTCCATTTTTTCGAACTATTCTAAATATTTATTCCAAATGACTTGATTTTACTCAATATACATAGAATTTCAATGTTCACTTTTCCGAACTCCATTCCACATTTACGGAATATTTATATTTAATTTTATTTATAATCGTTTATATTAATATTATATTTTTTTATTTTATCGTAAAAGCTTGTTTTTCCAATTTCTAATGTGTTCAAGGACTCTTTTATATTTCCTTTATAAGCCCTTAAACAGTTAATTATTATTTTCTTTTCAGCTTCTTCTAAGCTAACTTTTAAACTTTCACTTACTTGTTTTATTTCATTCTCTGTATTGTATACTAATATGTCCTTAGAATATATTACATTAGAATCATTTAAACTTATTGTTCTTTCAAGAACATTTTCTAATTCCCTTATATTCCCTGACCAAGACAGGCACATTAATTTGTTCATTGCTTCTCTAGTTATAGTAATGTGTTCTCGTTTTAATTTTTCAGATAAATTTATAATTAACTTGTCCACCAATATAGGTATATCTTCAATTCTATTTCTAAGTGGCTCAATATATATAGGTATAATATTGATTCTATAATATAAATCTTCTCTAAATTCCTTTTCTTTTATTGACTGTTCTAGATTTTTATTTGTAGCACATATAATTCTGGTATCTACCTTAATTTCTTCTATTCCTCCAATTCTATAAAAGGTTTTATTTTGTAAGAAATTAAGCAATTTACCTTGAATCTTTAATGGCATTTCTCCTATTTCATCTAAAAATACAGTTCCATTATTAGCTAATTCAAATAGTCCTGGTTTACCTGACTTTTTTGAATTAGTAAATGCTCCACCTTCATACCCAAAAAGCTCACTTTCTAAAAGACTTTCTGGTAAAGATGCACAATTTATATGGATAAACTTACTATTTTTCCTATTACTGAGATTATGAATTTCTTCTGCTAAAGTACTTTTTCCCGTTCCACTTTCCCCTAGTATCAATACTGTAGAATCTGTTTTTGATGATTTGTAAGCTATTTTCTTAATATCATTTATATGAGTGCTTACCCCTTGAAACTTTTTAAAACTTCTTGCTATATTTTCATCTTCTAATAACTTTTCTGTTTTTTTAAGATTCTTTAATAAAATATTTCTTTCTTCTATTACTTCTTTCAGTTCCGTTATGTCTTCAACTCTTAATATAGCACCAATTTTATTTTCTTCTGAATATAGTGGTATAATTGATGATAATGTAGCTATACCATTAATATTCATAAATTCGTTTGTAACTATATTATCTTCTTTAGTAGCACACCTATAGAACTTGTCCATCTCATTATTTCTTTCATGCACATTAAAAATAAAATCTCCAATAGGATTTATAGCCTTTGCATTCTTCCCTTTTTCTCTAAAAACTCTCTCTTCTAATATGTATCTTAAACTTTCATTTCTAGCTGTATAACCTTTACTTTGATAAAATACCAATTCATTATTCCTAATTATCACCATATGACCAACAGCATATCTATAACCCATACTATATCTTGTCTCATTTATACATATCTCTAATATTTTTTTACTATAATCTATGCTCAGCTTATATTTTAAACCATTATATACTCCATCAAGATATACTTTCCCACTTTGATCACTAACATCTATAACTTTATAATTCACTGNNAGAACTTTTATATGTGCCAAAGGCTAAAATAGAATCTCTCTTTTTAATTTTCTTATCATAGATACCTATTTTTTCAAAGGATTTATAATCTAGTTCACCATCATCTTCACCAATTTTATTATCTACAATAAAAACTAAATCATCTTTTCTAAGTTTATCTGCCTTATGACTAATTTTTGAGGATTCAAATATTCCAAATATCTCCTTAGCCTTCTTATTATAAGTTGTTATTATTCCTTCTATGTTAATAACAATAACCCCTTGTGAAATATTATCTAGTATTTCATTTAAAACTTCACCCATAAGAACTTCCCCCATGTCTTATCCTATAAATAAACTCCAATCCAAATTTAAAAATGAGATTGGAGTTTTTTATTGTTTAATTTTATTTATTCATTAGCTCTGTATAAGCTACATACTTAGATAGTTTTTTTATAACATTTTCTCTATAGGATAAAGCCTATAGCTTCATTAATTCCACATGCATGCAATCTTCTACTTCTATGTTAAAGCCTAATTTTTTAGCTTCTTCTATAACTTCCTCATTAAAGGAACCTGGTTGGAACCATACATTTTTGATTCCCTTTGCTTTTATTTTAGGAAGAGATTCTAAAGCAATTTTAGGATTAACTATTATGTTTATTCCATCTATTACCTCTGGTAATTCTTCTATAGACTTATATAGCTTTATTCCATCTATTGATGCATATTTGGGATTAATTCCATACACAGTATATCCTTTATCCTCTAATTCCCTAAAAATTTTGTATCCAAATCTTGTAGTATCATTTGTAGCACCAAGTAAAGCCCAGCGTTTAAGGTTAAGCATTTTATTCATATTAATCACTCCTTATCCTATTTTATAAATAGTTTGTTTAATTCTTATAGTTATTATTCTTTAATCCTATCATGTAAAATACGCCTTTTCAATTACTTTAGGCATCTGAAAATAAA
>DKGY01000064.1:8305-12157 GCA_002453475.1 Clostridium sp. UBA6758
AAAATAGACGAGCATTCTGACTTACTTATTTTTTGAAGATGCCTTAGATGCAATTTGTATTTTTATTGACATAGTACCAAAGTTTACTATAATATATGTTAAATATAACTGAATTATTAATATATATTTGAGAGGAGCAATAAAATGGCCAAGATAACCTTTAATAACATTATGAAAAAATATGATGGAAATGTTGTCGCTGTCAAAGACCTTAACTTAGATATAAGGGATAAGGAATTTATTATTTTAGTTGGGCCATCAGGCTGTGGAAAATCCACCACTTTAAGAATGATTGCAGGACTTGAAGATATTACAGAGGGTGAATTATTCATTGGTGATAATTTAGTAAACAATGTTGCTCCTAAGGATAGAGATATTGCCATGGTGTTTCAAAACTATGCCCTATATCCCCACATGACCGTATATAAAAACATGGCTTTTGGCCTTAAAATGAGAAAAGTACCAAAGGATGAAATTCATGGAAAAATTACTGAAGTTGCTAAAACTCTAGACATTGAAGGTCTCCTTCACCGTAAACCTAAGCAGTTATCAGGAGGCCAACGTCAAAGAGTTGCCTTAGGCCGTGCTATTGTTCGTAATCCATCAGTATTCTTACTTGATGAGCCACTATCAAATTTAGATGCAAAGCTTAGGACACAAATGAGAACAGAGATAACTAAGCTACATAAAACTTTAGGTACGACCTTTGTATATGTTACCCATGATCAAACAGAAGCAATGACTATGGGTGATAGAATTGTAGTAATGAAGGATGGATTTATTCAACAGGTGGATACGCCTATGGGTCTATACAACAAGCCTTGTAACCTATTTGTAGGTGAATTCATGGGATCTCCTAAAATGAATACCTTAGAAGTTTCTCTAGTAAATAAACCTGATGGTTTTTATGCTGAATTTCATGAAAATGTCCTTAAGCTGCCTAATACTGAAGAAATTACGGCATTGTTTGATAAATATATAAATAAAGCTATTATCATTGGTTTTAGGCCTGAAGACGTATATGTTGAAAATAACTCCATTAAGGATAATCTAAGTAATATGATATCAACTAAGGTTGACATCGTTGAACTAATGGGCTCAGAAGTATACTTATATCTAGACTGTAATGGTAAAAAGTTAATAGCAAAAGCTCCATTTCCTACAAGTATAAAATCAGAAGAAAAAATAAATGTAGCTGTTGACACAAGTAAGCTTCACTTCTTTGATAAAGATACAGAAAAAAGAATAATCTTTTAAGATATTAATATTCCCCAGGGTAATATAATTTAAAGAAAACTTTGCATTAAATTAGGTACTTATTTTGTGAAATAATTAATTTAGGACGTATCAATTTTAATGTTTGTTACGTCCCAATCTAAATTTTGTAATGTCTCAAATTACATATTCTCCTTTTGTTGAGCCCCCGTCATACCAGCTACTAGAAATTTCCTAAATATCAACGCTATCAGTTCAAGAGGAGCTATCGCAATCAACCCTGCTGTTTTAAAATGTTCTTTATTATAGTAAGCAATTCTGTAATCATTGGCATATGGAGATGCCAAAACTTCCCATCAATTTAGAATGTTTCCAATATAGGGATGTCTGCTTTATCTTCATCAGAAAAATCAAGTGGTTCCAACCAAATCAATAAATAACCCCTCAATTTATACATAAATTTGGTGTTATTATAATATTTTACAACAACTTTCCTAATTCAAACTTTCCGTCTATCCTATTAGAAAATTATATAAATTTAATGTATAATATCTGTATACAATAATTATAATATAGCATATTACATATAACTATATAGATAGTTATTTGCTAAGAAGGAGATTGTTATGGGCGGAACTTGTGAAATAAGTGCTGATATAATTGAAAAAGATTTGAAATACCTAGAACTTCTTTCTCATAATTTTCCTACAATATCAGATGCATGCACTGAAATAATAAATTTGGAGGCAATATTAAACTTGCCTAAAGGTACAGAACACTTTTTAACGGATCTTCATGGAGAACATGAAGCTTTTCAGCATGTGCTTAAAAATGCTTCAGGGGTTATAAAAAGAAAGGTTAATGACATCTTTGGTAATACCCTTAGAGAATCTGAAAAAAAAGCATTATGCACCCTTATATATTATCCTGAACAATATATAGATATTGCTCTTGCTAAAGAAGTTGATCATGATGATTGGTACAAAATTACCCTTAACCAATTAATTCAAGTATGTAGAAATGTATCTTCTAAATATACTCGTTCTAAGGTTAGAAAGGCTCTTCCTGCAGACTTCTCATATATCATAGAAGAGCTACTTCATGAATCTGAAGCAAGACCCAATAAACAAAATTACTTTAATGGAATACTAGATACAATCATTTCCATTGGTAGAGCTGGAGATTTTATAACTGCAATCTGCAATGTTATTCAAAGATTAACTATAGATTCTCTTCATATAGTAGGAGATATCTATGATAGAGGTCCTGGTGCTCACATAATTATGGATATTCTTTGTAATTATCATTCCTTTGATATTCAATGGGGTAATCATGATATTCTTTGGATGGGAGCTGCTGCTGGAAATGACAGCTGCATTTGTAATGTTATAAGAATATGTACTAGGTATGCTAATCTAGAGACCTTAGAAGATGGCTATGGTATAAATATTTTACCTTTAGCACGTTTTGCCATGGATGTATATTCTAATGATCCATGTAAATCATTTAAACCAAAAGTTAATGTTAATTATTATAAAGAAAAAGATTTAAAACTTATGGCTCAAATGCATAAGGCAATTTCTGTTATTCAGTTTAAATTAGAAGGTGAAATTATTAAAAGACACCCTGAATTTGACATGGATGATAGAAGACTTCTTGATAAAGTTAATTATGAAAAAGGAACAATTCTTATAGATGGAAAAGAGTATCCACTAAATGATACTAACTTCCCAACTATAGATATTAATAATCCTTATAAATTAACAGATGAAGAAAAAGAATTAATGTCTAAGCTTCATACCTCTTTTTTAAATAGTGAAAAGCTTGAGAAACATATTAGATGTCTTTACTCTAAGGGGAGCCTTTATTTAAAGAGTAATTCTAATCTTTTATATCATGCTTCTATTCCTTTAAATGAAGATGGTACTTTCAAGAAAGTTAAACTTGGAAATCAAGAGTTATGTGGCAAAGAATATTTAGACAAGGTAGATAGAATAGCTAGAGAAGCATATTTTAATGAATGTAATAGCAAAAATGACCATTATGCTTTAGATTACATGTGGTATCTATGGTGTGGTCCTGATTCGCCTCTCTTTGGTAAGGATAAAATGGCTACCTTTGAAAGATATTTTATAAGTGATAAGGTTACTCATAAAGAAAATAAATGCCCTTACTTCATCCTTAGAGATAATGAAGAAGTGTGTAATAAAATACTATTAGAATTTGGTCTTTCTCCTAAGTATTCTCATATAATTAATGGACATGTACCTGTTAAAACTATTAAAGGTGAAACTCCTATTAAAGCTAATGGAAAACTTTTAGTTATAGATGGAGGGTTCTCAAAGGCTTATCAACCTGAGACAGGCATTGCAGGATATACTTTAATTTATAATTCCTATGGGCTTCAATTAGTTCAGCATGAACCTTTTGAGTCAACTCAAACTGCCATTGATGAAGGTAAAGATATTATCTCTACTAACTTTATTCTAGAATATAACTCTAGAAGACTAAAGATTAAAGATACTGATATAGGTAAGGAACTTATAAGCCAAATTCATTACCTTCAAATGCTTTTAAATGCATATAGAAAAGGTATGATTAAGGAAAGAAAATAATTTAAGGCATCTGAAAATAAAT
>DKGY01000064.1:12184-16187 GCA_002453475.1 Clostridium sp. UBA6758
TATTTTTTGAAGATGCCTAAATGCTTATAATATAAACTAAGGGAGCTTTTTTGAAATAAGCTCCCTTAAATATTTTTATAACCTATATAAGTAATTTATTAATTTTTAAGTCCAAGCTCAGTCACATTTGACCATTCATATTTTCTTGTGAACTCACTAACTATTTGATCAAATTCACCCGTAGATAGCTCTAGTCTTACCTTTGTTGTATTTTCCTCATGCATATTATCTATAATGCTTTCTAATTCTTTTTGAACAGAATCAAGAAATAATATTTCATTTTCAGAAATAACCTTATCTTTCCAGAATCCATAACAAATTCTTTCATCATCTAAAACTACCCCTTCCTCAATAGAGTCTTTAATCAACTCAAAAGAGTTAAAAAGATTATATGAAGNNTGTACTAAATCATCGAACATATAATAAGTTCCTTCATTACAAGCATTAATCATGAAACTAAGCTCTTCTAATATATCCTTAAAAGGATTAGCTTCACCCTTATTTTTATTTATTTCATCAACATTATTCTTTATTGCTGTTATATGGTATGCAGTACTAACCATCTTATTATGCATTCCCCTTAGATAGCAGGTCTTGTCCCAATTATATTTTTTCGTAGTACTATACTTCATTCCCAATTGAAATGAAGCAATAGATGAAACAATTACTATAATAATTATTATAATATATTTTTTTATCTTCATATTTATCCCCCATTACAGTTTTATGTAATTATACCACAATATGTTTTATAATACTTAAAATAATAGTAATCATAAAGTTTTCTAAACCACTATTCAGTAATAGGTATGTCTAGACCACTAATATAAATCTACTCACTATTCTAGTTAAAGGAGACTTTTGCAAAATGAACTAATCTAAATAAATATTGAATAATCACTTATATTATTAACACTCAGCCGTTTCAGAATATTGATAAAACGTACTATAACCTACCCAAAATTAAGCATTGAACCTGTAAAACCAATTGTTCTGATTATACGTAAAATCAAATTTTTTATAGAAATTATCCAGTCCATTATTTGCAATCAAACCAATAATAGCACCATCTATACAGTTTTTATCAATATAGTCCATTATTTTTTCCATAATTAGTGTACCAATCTTCTGTTTTTGATAGGACGGTATAACTATTATATCTTGTATATAAAAAACCGTTCCACCATCTCCAACAATTCTTCCAAATCCAATTATCTTATCTTGATCTTCTATACAAACACAGTAGATTGAGTTATTCAATCCTTTTTCTATTTTATCATGTTGTAATACCCTCCAACCAATAGAATTTCTTAAATAAATATATTCTTCAATTGAAGGTTTCCTTTCGCTTACAATAATACTTTTCATATTTAAACCTTCCCTCCACATTAAATTTCAAAAAATGCTACTACATATTATACTAATAGAAACAACCTTCTTAAATTATAATATATATTTCTAACTCATGTTATAATTAAAAACGTTTTCTCTCGTTGCATTTGTCAAATAGAACATAAAAATAATGAAATCCCCCATACTAATATCAATGAAATGACGCACCACATTGTATTATAGCTAGTTGCTTCATCATTTTTTATCTTCTTTAATATTGATATAAAATTGTTTAGAAATACTATTATAGAAATAATCCCTATAAATAAAAGTAAAGCTATCATCCTTAATACCTCTATAAAAATTATAATTATATTATGTGGTAATTTCTCAATAAGTTCAATGTAACCTTTTAGTATACCGTATTAAATAATCTTAACTTAATTAATATGTATCTTCTACTATTATAATTTTAACATATGATTTTTATAAAAATAAAAGAATAGCAAAGAATTAACCCCATTCCCCTTTAACTTATAAATATTTATATTAAAACATATTTTTATATAATACAATTTATATTTTTACATTTAATGTATAAATTAAAAATTAAGTGTCTATAATTTAATTAGATTTATTCTCCAAATTATGTGCTACAAAAGAGAAAGAAGCTAGTAAGGATTTTCCCTACTAGCTTTTAATTTTATTCTATTTTATCTTTTAACTATATACTATCTTTTTTGAAACATTTTGAAGTACTTGTGAAAAGTTTACTTTCTTTTCCTTCCTTAACTTATTAAGCCATGATGGTATAATTAAAGTTTTTATTGCTTTATTATCATATTTTTTTAATATATTTTTAATATTTTTTATAGTTATATTATAAACTACAAAAATATATAAATATATAAATATGTATTTTAATAACCTTTATTGCAAAAATAATTGATATTTGGTAAATTTTATTATATCATATAATTGCTTTAAATAAGAATTATCTAAATAAAAACAATTTACAGATTTTAAAAACAAAGGGGAATTACATATGAAAAAATTTATAAAACCTAGTATTCTTTGTATCGTTATGTTATTAAGTCTTTCATCAATTTTTTTAGGATGCAGTAAAAAGACTATTCCTATTGAACAAACTGCAAAAGCTTTTTATGACTTAGTTATTTTACAAGATAGCGCCGAATTTGAAAAACTTGGTGTGACAAATGATGAAATTACATCTATGGCAGAAATTCAAAAAGAATCAATGAATGAAGCTACTAAAGCTGGTTTTGTACAAGCTGGTCTACCTATTACTGATGAGCAGTTAGATCAAATTTATAACGTTCAAATAGAAGCTTTAAAAAAATTAAAACCTACTGTAGAAGTTGTTTCTAGTGATAAAGAAATATCTCAAGTTAAAATATCAACTACATATGTTAATATGGTTGAAGCAAGTACTAAAGCTGGTAATGATACTATTTCTGAAGTACAAAGTAACCAAATTACTGATATGACTAAAATATCAGAAATTTTCATCAAAAAAATAATTGAAAATATTAATGCATTAACTCCTTCAACTGATGTTAAATCAAATACTTTTGAATTTGAAAAAGTAAAAATGCAGTTTGGTAAGAAAACTGAAGAAGTTTGGGTTCCAAAAGATTCCATTTCATTTGGTAATGATTTAGCTAATATGTGTATAGGAAATAATTAATAAATTTAAATGGGCAATTTTTGTTTAAAGTAGAAAGGCTATTGTATTTTACAATAGCCTTCTTTACATATGCATAGAATTTAAAATATATGTCTTACTTTTAATTTCAAATATCTATTTTTAGATTTTAATTTTATTACTTTTATTTTTTTCTTTTTGATGCTAGACCAACACCACCTATAATTGTTAATGCTCCAATTATAAGTTTATAATCAAATACCCCACCAGTTTTAGGGAGAACTTTTGTTACTTTATTAACAACATTTTTAACTTCCTCTTTAACTTTGTCTTTAATAACAATTTTTTCTGCTTCATTTTTAAAGGTAAACTTTTGAATTTCTACAGAATTAACCTTAACTTGTAATTCTTCTTTACTTAAAACATATCCCTTAGGAGCTTTAGTTTCTTTAATAGTATAACTACCATAATCCACATCATTAAAAGCTGCAATACCATCCTTATCAGAAACTGCAGTCGCTACTTCTTTGCCGTCTCTGTCATATAAGGTAAACTCTGCACCTTTAAGTAGCTTTCCATTCATATCAGTTTTAGTAATTATAATACTACCCTTAATTCTGTTATTTACTACCTCATAAGTATATAGCTCACTATCTTTATCCACAAATACCTTTATTGTACCTTCTGAAGCTAAATATCCTTCAGGAACTTTTGTTTCTTTTATTGTATATTCTCCATAAAGAATATCCTTAAACAACACAGTACCATCTTCTCCTGATACAGAAGTTTCAATTTCTTTACCCTCTGAATCGTATAATGTAAATTCTGCTCCTTTTAAAGGCTTTTTATCTTGATCTAATTTTTTAACTTGAATCGAAGATCTAATTCTTGTGTTAGAAATACTTTCAGGATTTGCTTTTACAGTACTACCATTTTCAGTTATATTAGCAGTTAGCACTTCCTCTGAAATAACATATCCCTCTGGAGCTTTTGTTTCTTTTATAG
>DKGY01000064.1:16436-19269 GCA_002453475.1 Clostridium sp. UBA6758
GGATTTTCAAACTTCGTATCAATTTCTTTATAAAGCTTGAATTCTGCTCCTTGTAATGGGTTTTTATCTTCTCCTAGTTTAGTAAACTCTATGCTTCCTCTGATTTTTGTATTTGAAATACTTTCAGGGTTTGCTTTTACTACTTTTCCATTTTCAATTACATTAGCAGTTATCAATTCCTCTGAAATAACATATCCTTCTGGCGCTTTTGTTTCTTTTATAATGTACTTGCCATATTCTACATTTTCAAATTGTACTTTTCCACTTTCATCACTTATAGCTGTTGCTATAGGATTTTCAAACTTTGTATCAATTTCTTTATAAAGCTTGAATTCTGCTCCTTGTAATGGATTTTTATCTTCATCTAGTTTAGCAAACTCTATGCTTCCTCTAATTTTTGTATTTGAAATACTTTCAGGATTCGCTTTTATAGTTTTACCATTTTCAATTATATCAGCAGTTAGCACCTCATCTGAAGTAACATATCCTTCTGGAGCTTTTGTTTCTTTTATAGTGTACTTACCATACTCTACATTTTTAAATTGTACTTTTCCATTTTCATCACTTATAGCTGTTGCTATAGGATTTGTATAAGCTGTATCTGAAAAGTCATAAAGTGTAAACTCTGCTCCTTTAAGAGGATTATTATTTTCCCCATTTTTAAAGAATTCAATTTCACCTGTAATCTTTTCATCTTTATAATTATAGACTATATTCTTTTCATCTTGGGTATTTTTAATTTGAAATTTATATGATTCACTACTTAGTGTATATCCTGTTGGAGCAAGCTTTTCTCTAACATAGTAGTCTATATCAAATCTCAATTTATTAAATACAACCTCTCCATTTGCTCCCGTTGGTTCTGAAGTTCTTATAATATTTTGATACTTATCAAGAAGTTCAAATACTGCCCCTTCTAGTTTTATACTTTCGTTATTTTTATCTACCTTTGTAACTTTGATGCTACCAGTTTCACCAACGCCACCACCGCCAGCACCTTGGAATATAACATCAACACTTCCAGAAGTAGATGTTCCATCTATTCCTGTACCTTTAAAAGATATAGAGTTAGTAAATGGTGACTTACTCTTATCTACTACATTAGTTCTAAAGGTTAAAATATATGCTTCTTCTGTTAAAGAAGGCAATGTAAATGTAAACTCTCTTGTTGAATTATTATATTTTACATTTCTTTGATCTAAAATAACCTCTTCACCTTTTTCAAGGCTTCCATCAGGCTTCAAAATCTGCTTATACAGTTTTACAGAAGTAGTATCAAGTTCAAGACCTTCTTGAAGTATATCTGTTAATACAGCATCTTTAATTAATATTTTGTTAGAATTAATGGTTACATTCCAGTCAATATAAGAATTGCCTTTTGTATAGTCAGCTTTCTTATCTATTAAAGTGCTTTTTATAGTCCCTTTGCCTGTGCTTTCTACCCCACCAGATATTAAATCAGTTATTAGTTTTGCAGTATTCTTAAATTCCTTTTGTCCATTAGTATTAAATATAGAAGTATCTGTTACTTTAGTTTTAAAAGTTATTTCCTGCTCATCTTTAATTTCACTAGGGAAATTATATCTTAGAGTTTTAGTGGCTTCATCATAAACATAATCTGACTCTTTTGCTGGATTTCCATTAATCATAACGGATTTAGGAACAAATTCTTGTCCTTCCTTTATAACATCTGTAACATAGGCATTGGGAAGGGTCATTTTGTTTTTATTAACTACTATCTTCCATGTAATTTCTCTAGCAACATAGTTATAGTCTTTACTAGATTTATTTATAACTTGGCTCTGTACTTTCTGTGTGCCTTGATAGGTGGAAGGTTTTATATTATCGCCAGTTAATTCAGCAACATTATAATAGGTCTCATTCCTATTTCCTGCATAAACCTTAGGGTCTGTTACTTTTGTTTTAAATCTTATTATATAGGTTTCATTAATATCTTTACCAAAGGTATAGGTTAGTGTTCCAGTTTTTTCTGCATCGTTTACTGCTGGTACATAGTTAAAGCTTCCTCCTGGAACATCTTTATCTATAGTAGCAGAACCATCTACATACTCTTGTCCTAATTTTATTTTATCAGTGAAAATTGGATTTTTTATGGTTCCGCTGTTCCAGTTAATCATAACTTCCCAAGTTATTTCTCCTGTAGCTGGATTATATCCTACTCCTTGCTTAGAAATAACGTTACTAGGTACGTCAACTCCCTTTTCATCTAAAGCGTTACCTGGAACCCCTTCTCCTGTAATAGTTGCCTTATTATTATAGGTTTTCCATTCATTAGAATTAAATATATCATCAGCTACATCTGTTGAAAATTCAATTTTATGAGGTTCATTAATAGCTGTTGGAAAAGTGTAGGTGAATTTTTGTCCATTTATAGTATAATTGTCGTTAGTTGGATTTCCATCTATTTTTACGCTACCTGGTGTAACAGTTAATCCACTAGGTATATCATCTGTAACTACAGCATTGGGAATGCTTAGAGCATTGTTATTTACATAAATAACCCAATTTATTCTCTTTGTTGCTGCATCATAGTTTCCATCTTTTCTAATGAAGTCTGTAAAAATACTAACTGATGCCTCATTAGAATCTACACTAGTTCCATCATGATTAAAGATTGCTTTATTATATTCATATATTGTAGCTCCTTCACTTTCAAAAACTTTTGGATTTACTACCTTAGTTTTAAAGGTAATTACTTGATATGTGTCTATAACACTTGGAAAGCTATAAGTTAATTTTTTATTGCTATAATCATAGTTATAATTTGCTTCATCTGCATTAGCTCCATTTATGGTAACAGAACCTGGTATAA
>DKGY01000064.1:19316-19884 GCA_002453475.1 Clostridium sp. UBA6758
TTCACATTAACTATAACTGGTGAAGAATTTCCTCCAATTTCAAATTTAATAGGGACTGGATTATCGCCTCCTATTTGATCAGGATCAAATTGAGTATCAATATAAAAGAATCCTGAAACATTGGAATTATTCTCAGCAAATTCAGTAAAAGTAATGGTAACATTTCCATTGGTTTCTATTTTAACATTTGCAATTGTATCATCATTATCAAGGGTAATAGGGAAATTTAGTGTACTTATTATTTGTATTTCCTTAGGTATTTTAATTGTATAAATATCACCTTTTTTTACTGTACCCTGATTTGGTACAGTAAATTTATAAGTTAGTTTAACTTCTTCATTCTTACTTATTGGATTTGATGACTCATTTATAGGTTTGCCATCGCCATCAGTTAAAGTTACTTCAGTTATAAATGGAAAATTACTTGTAATATCCATAGCATCAGCTTGTGCTATAGGAATAATATTAAAAATTTGGCAAACTGCAATAGCTAAAGCCATAAAAACAGATAATCTCTTCTTTAGTTTAGATCTAAGTTTAAATTTCATTTTCTTCATAATCTTCCTCC
>DKGY01000067.1:0-12225 GCA_002453475.1 Clostridium sp. UBA6758
GTTCCCGAGTGGCCAAAGGGGGCAGACTGTAAATCTGTTACGTTTCGTTTCGATGGTTCGAATCCGTCCTCCTCCACCATATAAGATACTAAGTTAACTTAGTATCTTATTTTGTTTTTTAATAAAATATAAATTAAGAATTGGATAAATGTTTTTATTAAGCTCAAAATATAATTAATGGCATATACGAAGTTAATAGGATGGTAAATATTAACTTATGATATTAATTGTTAAGTATGTTGACAGTTATATTCCCCTATGCTATTATCTATGTATAAATTAATAATATAACTCTTATCAAGAGTGGTGGAGGGACAAAGGCCCAATGAAACCCAGCAACCGGCTAATAAAAGCAATGGTGCCAATTCCTGCAGTGTTTTCTGCAAGATAAGAAAGCTTAGTTTGAAAAGTACTAACCTCTTCTTGTCTGACAAGAAGAGGTTTTAATTTTAAGTGCCGGTAATATTTTAATATTTAAGGAGGAAAATTCAATGAAAAGATTATTTACGTCAGAATCAGTAACTGAAGGACATCCAGATAAAATGTGTGATCAGATATCTGATGCCATACTAGATGCTATATTAGAAAAAGACCCAAATGCTAGAGTAGCTTGTGAAACTGCAACTACTACAGGAATGGTTCTTGTAATGGGAGAAATAAGTACAAACTGCTATGTAGATTTCCAAAAGGTTGTTAGAAAAACAGTTGAAGAGATTGGATATAATAGAGCAAAATATGGATTTGATTGCAATACATGTTCAGTATTAACATCTATAGATGAGCAATCACGCGATATTGCTATGGGAGTTGATGAGGCTTTAGAAAGTAAAGCAGGTCAAATGAATAATGATGAGGCTACAGGTGCTGGAGACCAAGGTATGATGTTCGGATTTGCTACAAATGAAACAGAAGAATATATGCCACTTCCAATTGCTACGGCTCATAAATTATCAAGAAGATTAACAGAAGTAAGAAAAAATGGAACCTTATCTTACTTAAGACCTGATGGAAAAACTCAAGTAACTGTAGAATATGAAGACAATAAGCCAGTTAGAATAGATACTATAGTAATTTCAACTCAGCATTGTCCAGATGTTACAAGAGAACAAATCGAGAAGGATTTAAAAGAGCATGTTATAGCTACTATAGTCCCTGCTGATTTATTAGATGAAAGCACAAAATACTATATAAATCCTACAGGTAGATTTGTTATTGGCGGACCTCAAGGAGACTCAGGTCTTACAGGTAGAAAAATAATAGTAGATACTTATGGTGGATCTGGTAGACACGGCGGTGGAGCTTTCTCAGGAAAAGATCCAACAAAGGTAGATAGATCTGCTGCTTATGCATCAAGATGGGTAGCTAAAAACTTAGTAGCTGCTGGTGTTGCTGATAAATTAGAAATACAACTTGCATATGCTATTGGTGTTGCTAGACCAGTATCTATACAAATTGATACTTTTGGAACAGGAAAGCTTTCAGAAGATAAGATAGTTGATATAGTTAATAAAGTTTTCGACTTAAGACCATCTTCTATTATAAGAGAATTAGATTTAAGAAGACCTATATACAAACAAACTGCTGCTTATGGACATTTTGGAAGAAATGACTTAAATTTACCATGGGAGCAATTAAATAAGGTTGAAGAAATAAAGAAATATATATAAAAATTTAAAAGATATATATTTATAAACAAGAGTCCACACTAATACTATGATATATTAGTGTGGATTTTTTTAAAAAAGGCTATAATTAAATTTATATAGAGTATGAAATTTAACAAGGATAAATATTTTTACTTTAAACTGTGTCATATTACTAAATCTTATTATATTTTAATATATATGAGATTTAATTTGGTATAATAATTATAAATAGATAATAATAGGTACTAGGAGAGATTTTATGATAACCATTGAAGGGATAGTTGAAACAGTTGTATTTAGAAATGAGGATAATGGATATACAATATGTAAACTAAAATGTGATAAAGAAGTTGTCACCATTGTTGGAGTAATACCATTTATAAATGAATCCCAAGAATATAGTGTTCAAGGAGAGTGGACTGTTCATCCTAAGTTTGGTAAGCAGTTTAAAATAGAAGCTATACATGAAATAATACCTACCACTACTAGTGGTATCGAAAAATATCTAGCTAGTGGAGTTATTGAAGGTATAGGTAAGGTTACAGCAAAAAAAATAGTAGAATTTTTTGGAGAAGATGCAATAAAGATATTAGATAGTAATATAGAGAAGCTTGAAGAGATTCCTGGCATAGGTAAAAAGAGAATAAACACAATTATGAAATCTTATTTAGAGCAGAGAGTTACTAAGGATATTATTATTTTCTTTCAAAGTTACGGTATAACTGTTAATATGGCCATGAAGATTTATAAGAAATTCGGAACTAACTGCATAAATATAGTTAAAGATAATCCGTACATATTACCAGAATACATAAGTGGAATTGGATTTAAAACAGCAGATTCTATAGCCAAGAGCTTAGGAATAGAGAAGGATTCTCTATTTAGAATTAAAAGTGGAATTATATATATAATTAATGAGTTTTGTGTTATAGGAAATACATTTATACCTATGGATAGATTAAGGGATAAGGCAATTAAACTTCTGGAGATAAGCGATGAGAAATTAGATGAAGGAGTTTATGAACTAATAATTGATGGAAAGATTAAGGTAGAGGTAGTAGATAATATAGATGCGGTATATAGTATGTCCTATCTTTATCTAGAGATGTCTGTAACACGTAAAATAATAGAGTTGGCCACTACTAAGTACGATAAATTAAATTTAAATGTAGATGATGAATTTAAAGACTTTGAAGGTAAAGCAAATATTAAATTAGCTGATTCTCAAAAAGAAGCTATAGAGGGTGTCTTTTTAAATGGTATAGAGGTTATAACGGGAGGCCCTGGAACAGGAAAAACAACAATTATAAATTGTATTGTAAGTATTTTTGAGAGTTTAGGACTTAAGGTATATATGGCTGCACCTACAGGAAGAGCAGCAAAAAGGATGGCTGAAGCTACAGGTAGAGAAGCAAAAACTATTCATAGACTTTTGGAGATAGGAAGTTATAGTGAAGAAGAGGTAGATGAAATAGAAAATGAAACATCTGCCATAGAATGTGATGTTTTAATAGTGGATGAAGCGTCTATGATAGATATAAGCCTTATGAATGCTCTTTTAAAAGCAATGCAGGTGGGAACTAGACTGATAATAGTGGGAGATGTGGATCAGCTACCATCAGTAGGACCAGGAAATGTACTTAGAGATATCATAGAAAGTGATGCTGTAAAAGTAGTAAGACTTAATGAGATATTTAGACAAGGTCAAGAAAGTATGATAGTTCAAAATGCCCACTTAATAAATGAAGGTAGGATGCCTATTTTAAATACTAAGAACAGTGATTTCTATCTTGAAAGAGCTGTAGATAGTGAAGTAATGTTAGAAAAAATCATTGGATTAGTTAAAACTAGACTTCCCAAGTATAATGTGGAGTGGGATAGTGTTAGAGATATACAGGTATTATCACCTATGCGTAAGGGAATTATGGGGATAGATAATTTAAATATACAACTTCAGCAAGTATTAAATCCTAAGGATAAAGATAAGGATGAGGTTGAAATTAAGGATATGATTTTTAGAGTAGGGGATAAGGTTATGCAAATTAAAAATAACTATACTCTAAAGTGGAGCAAAAATAATTCTAGTGAAGAAGGTAAGGGCGTATTTAATGGAGATGTAGGATATATAACAGAAATTAATGAAGACGAAGATAAGATTATTGTATGCTTTGAAGATGATAAAATCGTAGAATATGAGGAAAGTGACTTAGATGAGATAACCTTAGCTTATGCAGTTACTATTCATAAGAGTCAAGGAAGTGAATTTCCTGTAGTTATTATGCCTATGTTTATGGGACCACCATTACTTATGAATAGAAATTTACTCTACACTGGAATAACGAGAGCAAAGAAGTTAGTTGTATTAGTAGGAAGTTCTAAAGTAGTTGAATTTATGAAAGATAACAATAGGAGTTTTGAGAGATATTCAGGACTTAAATGGAGAATAAGAGAGATAATTCATATGTAGGTAGGAGAGATTTTATGTCATTAATAAAAAGCGATAGAGAGGTAGTGAAGGTATCAAAGAAATCTATAGAAGATATGATATTAGACGGAGCTAAGCAGAAGTTATACAAGATTAATATAATCTCTGCTTTAAATAATAAAGAGCAAATTTTTAATAAGGTATTTAACTGGTGTTTTAAAGAAAATAAAAAGATACTATATATAATAAATGCAGATATAGAAGAGATAAAGATATTAGGATTAATAAATAAAAGTTTTATAAATTGTATTGAAGGTGAGAATGATATAGCATATACAGGTAAAGTTAATGTATGTACCCATAGTAGAGCATTATTTTTAAAGGGGAAATTTGATCTTATTATATATGATGAAATAAATTCTAGGCCCAGATATAGTAATGAATCTATAAAGAAACTAATGAACTATATTTGTAATAATTATGGAACTATGATTAGTTATTCCGTGGAGCCAATTTTCCATAATGAACTCATCTTATATAATTTAAGAAAAGATAAACAAGTTCCTATTGCTGAACCTAGGATTATGATAACTAGAGTAAATATAGAAGAAGAAATACCTATGAGTGTATATGAATATCTAGAATGGTCAATAAATACCAATAAGAAAGTTATAATATATGCACCTGATGATGAGAAAACTGATAATATTTATAAGTATCTTTCTAATATTGACCATAAGCTTACAAAAAATATTTTTAAATATATAACAGTAAATGGTAATAAGACAGAGCTATCTAAATTTTTGCTAGCGGAATATGGTATATTGGTTACTGATGATTTTAATGAGAACTATTATGGAGTACATCCATTGAATGTTATGATATTTTTTGCAGACAACGATAACTTTAATTATAAGGATTTGGTTTATATGTCTAGTAAGATAAATAGAAGGTCTATGGCAGATCGAGAAGAGGTTATTTTTCTTTGCAATAGTGAAACTGAGCATATGGATAGATGTAAAAATATTTTAAGGGAGTTAAATAAGAGAGCTTGGGAAGAGGGAGTTTTGAAATTATAAAGCAGATAGTAGATAGTATACTATCTACTATCTATGGGATAGAAGAAAAATGTATAATATGTGAGGAATATGAAGAGAATGATTATATTTGTGAAAAATGTAAAAAGAGCATTAATATAATTAATATAGAATCTTCAATAATTCATGAAGATGAGGAATTAAAAAGCTACTCCTTAGGATTTTACGGTTATGAATTAAAGAAGTTGATTTTAAAACTTAAATATAATAAGAGTTTTTTAGCAGGAAAAATTTTAGCAAGTTATATGAGTGAGTTTATATTAAAAAATTTAAAGGATAAGGTGGATATATTAACCTTTATTCCAAGTAGTAAATCCGCTTTGAAAAATAGAGGATTCAATCAATGTGAAGTGCTTTGTAAATATATAAGTAAAAGCTGCAAAATACCTTATAAGGAATTACTTTATAAAGCAAGTGATAGTATAGATCAAATTGGATTAGATAATATAAAAAGATGGGAAAATATAAAGGATTCTTTTATGGTAAAAAATAAAAAATATATAGAAGGAAAGCGAGTGCTCATTATTGATGATGTAATTACATCTGGAGCTACAGCTTTTTATGCTGCAAAAGCTATTAAGGAAATAAATAGCGATGAGGTTTTTATATTGACAGTGGCGAAAAGTAGAGTATAATATAAGAGTCGGGTTTGTGGTTGAAAGTCGATGCCAGTCGCAGGCGAAACGATCCACGTAAGTTAAATAAAATGTTTAATGAGCATGGTGCGGCTTAGAGGTAAGTCCTACCGCGTTGATGCGAGAGGGTTAGTAGTGAGAGGGTAATTCTGGGTAGCAAAAGCTCCAGTAGGCGAGTGTGGGGTCAAAGACCAGGTCAACCGACATAAGTACCTTAATGGTGCTAATTAGCAGTCTTTTATGACTGCTATTTTTTTTATTAGAGTATATTGAAGTTATTATTTAACCTTAGTTATGAAATGATATTTTAAATTTTTTAATATGTATAAACAATATTTATATTTTTATTATAGGATATCCAGCACATGTAATTTTATTATAACATATAATATGAAAAAATTCATATACTATATAAAGACGATATGAGTTGTAGAATAGAGAAAAAGAAAGCTATGAAAGGATAAAAAGAGAACTTTTCAGAATATTGAGTAAAGTGTTCTTGCAAGTAGTTATGGTAAAGTTTAAAATATAATTACAAAATAGAAATATTAAAAGGAAGTACAATAATCCTTTTTAATATGAGGGGAGCTGGAATTATGAAAGTTAGAGTTATAGGAAGAAATATCGAGGTTACTGAAGGACTAAAAGCTGCAGTTGAAAAGAAGTTATCAAAACTAGATAAATTCTTTGTAAATGCTGAGAATGCTACAGCTACACTAAGTGTAGAGAAGAATATACACAAAATTGAAGTAATAATTCCGTTTAACAGTGCATTATTAAGAGCAGAAGTAAGAAATGGAGATATGTATAATGCAATAGATGCTGTAATTGATAAGCTTGAAGGTCAAATTAGAAAACAAAAAACTAAGCTTGAGAGAAGAAATTATGATAATTCATTAAGATTTAATAATATAGAACGCTATGCTGACTATGATGAGGAAAAAGAGCCTAGGATAGTGAAGACTAAAAGATTTGCTATAAAGCCTATGAGCCAAGAAGAAGCTGTATTACAAATGGAGCTTTTAGGACATGACTTCTACGTATTCATGAATGGGAATACAGACGAAGTAAATGTTGTTTATAAAAGAAAAGATGGAAATTATGGCTTAATTGAACAGGATTTCTAAAGTTAATTTCAAAGAAAAAGTTAAAAATATACTTATTATATTAATAAAAACTCTATGGCATTAGCTATAGAGTTTTTTATGGCAATAAGAAATTATTAATTCTATGTTAAAATAGAATATAAATTTACTTATTTTGGATAAAAGTTATAGGTATAAAGTTGAAGTGACAAAGAATAACTGATATAATCTTAATTAGTATTTATGTGATGATTATAGCTAACAAACCTTAGAGAGAAAGAGTGAGGATGATTTTAGATGAAAATATTTAACAAGATATTTGGTACCTACAGTGAAAGGGAAATCAAAAGAATTATGCCAATAGTTAAAAAGGTTAATTCTCTTGAGGAAATTATAGAAAAATTAAGTGACGAAGAATTAAGACAGAAGACGGAAGAATTTAAAGGTAGGTTAAAGAAGGGTGAGACTTTAGATGATATTCTTCCAGAAGCTTTTGCAGTAGTTAGAGAAGCATCTAAAAGAGTTCTTAGTCTTAGGCACTATGATGTTCAGATTATAGGTGGAGTTGTATTACACCAGGGTAGAATTTCAGAGATGAGAACAGGAGAAGGTAAAACTTTAGTAGCCACTCTTCCATCTTATTTAAATGCATTAGCTGGTAAGGGTGTGCACATAATCACAGTTAACGACTATCTTGCTAAGAGAGATAGAGATGAAATGGGAAGAGTTCATGAATTTTTAGGGCTTACAGTAGGCGTTATAGTTCACGGACAAACTCAGATAGAAAAACAACAAATGTATAATTGTGATATTACTTATGGTACTAATAATGAATTTGGATTCGACTATCTAAGAGATAATATGGTAGTCTATAAAGAAGAAAAAGTTCAAAGAGAATTAAATTATGTTATTGTGGATGAGGTTGACTCAATACTTATAGATGAAGCTAGAACTCCGCTTATAATATCAGGCCAAGGAGATAAGTCTACCGATTTTTATAGAATTGCAGACTTTTTTGTTAAAGGATTATCTGAAGAAGATTATTTAGTAGATGAAAAGAGAAATTCTGTTATACTTACTGATGAAGGTATAGCAAAGGCAGAAAAATACTTCCATTTAGAGAACTATGCAGATCCTGAAAACATGGACGTTCAACACCATTTAGTTCAAGCACTAAAGGCAAATCATATAATGAAGAATGAAAAGGACTATATAGTAAAAGATGGTGAAGTAGTTATTGTTGATGACTTTACAGGAAGACTTATGGAAGGTAGAAGATATAGTGATGGATTACACCAAGCTATTGAAGCAAAAGAGGGCGTAAAGGTTGAAAAAGAGTCTAAAACTCTTGCAACTATAACATTCCAAAACTACTTTAGAATGTATACTAAACTTGCAGGTATGACTGGTACTGCTGAGACTGAAGAAGCTGAATTTAGAGAGATTTATGGTCTTGACGTAATAGTAATACCAACTCATATGCCAATAGCAAGAGTAGATAATCCAGATGTGGTTTATAAGACTATTAAAGGAAAATATAAGTGTTTAGTAGATGAGATAGTAGAAACTCATAAAAAAGGTCAACCAGTTTTAGTTGGTACAGTAAGTATAGATAAGTCTGAAGTGATTTCAGCTATGCTTAAGAAAAAAGGTGTTCCACACCAAGTATTAAATGCTAAGTACCATGAAAGAGAAGCAGAAATTGTAGCATTAGCAGGACAAAAGGGCGCAGTAACTATTGCTACCAATATGGCTGGGAGAGGGACTGATATTAAGCTTGGAGAAGGAGTAGTAGAACTTGGAGGCTTAAAGATATTAGGTACAGAAAGACATGAATCAAGACGTATAGATAACCAGTTAAGAGGACGTTCTGGTCGTCAAGGAGACCCAGGTGAATCTAGATTCTATATTTGTCTTGAAGATGATTTAATGAGAATATTTGGTTCAGAAAGACTTGGAGGTATGATTGATAAATTAGGACTTCAAGAAGAGGATGCCATTGAAAGTAAAATGGTTAGTGGTGCTATAGAAAGTGCACAAAGGAAAGTTGAAGGAAATAACTTTGATGTTAGAAAGAATGTTGTTAAATACGACGACGTAATGAATAAACAAAGAGAAATTATTTACAAACAAAGACAAGAAGTTCTTATGGGAGCTAATATAAAAGATCAAATTCAAGCAATGATAAAGGATGTTATAGAAAGCTCAGTTACAACTCATATTAGTGGTGTAGATGATACCTTTGATGATGAAATAAATAAATTAATAAAGTACATGGAAGATATATATCTACCTAAGGGAGAAGTAACTGCAGAGGAAATTTCTAAGTTATCTAATAATGAAATTATAGATTTATTATTAGATAAGGCAACAGAATTATATGCTCAAAAAGAAGTTGAATTTGGCGAAGAGCAAATGAGAGAAATCGAAAGAGTTATCCTGCTTAAGATAGTTGATTCTAAGTGGATGGAGCATATTGATAGCATGGATCACTTAAAACAAGGTATAGGACTTAGAGCATACAAGCAACAAGATCCAGCTCAAGCATATCAAATGGAAGGTAGCGAAATGTTTGCAGAAATGATTGAAAATATTAAGCATGAAACAGTTAAGTACCTATTCCATGTTAAAGTTGAGAAGGCTCCAGAAAGAGAAAGAGTAGCTGAAATAACTTCGACTAACGAAGATAAATCTTTAAAGAAAGAGCCAGTAAAAAAACAAGCTAAACCAAATAGGAATGACCCATGCCCATGTGGATCAGGACATAAATATAAGAACTGTTGTGGAAGAGGAGAATAAAAGTGATATTACAATTAGAAGAATGCTTAAATGAAGTAAATGTCATCAATGAAAAATTACAAGAATTAAAGGTGTCTCTTTGACATAGCAGAAGAAGAAAAGAAATTATCTGAACTTGAGTTTAAGATGCAAGAAGTGGATTTTTGGAGTGATATAAATAAGGCACAAGAAGTTACTCAAAATGCAAAATCCATAAAAGATAAACTGGATAATTTTAAAAATTTAGAGGTCAGGGCAGAAGATGTTGAAATATTGATAGAGATGAGTTTGGAGGAGGAAGATTCCTCCTCTTACAAGGATATAAAAAATGAATTAAAGTCCATAGGAGAAGAGATAGAAAATCTTAATATAGAAACCCTTCTAAGTGGGGAGTATGATAGAAATAATGCTATACTGGAGCTTCATACAGGTGCTGGAGGTAACGATGCACAGGACTGGACTAATATGTTATACAGAATGTATACTAGATGGTGCGAGGCCCATGGTTTTAAGGTTACAGTTTTAAACTATGTGGCAGATGATGAGGCTGGAATTAAGACAGTTACTATTAAGGTTACTGGAGACTTTGCTTATGGATATTTAAAATCAGAAAAGGGTGTTCATAGATTAGTTAGGATATCACCATATAACTCTAGTGGAAAAAGGCAAACATCCTTTGCGGGATGCGAAGTTTTACCAGAGCTTACTGAGAACCAAGACATAGAAATTAGATCAGAGGATTTAAAGATAGATACCTATAGATCCAGTGGCTCAGGTGGGCAGCATGTAAATACTACTGATTCTGCAGTAAGAATAACTCATATACCTACTAATATCATAGTGCAATGTCAAAATGAAAGAAGTCAGCATACTAATAAGGAATATGCTTTAAAAATGTTGAAAGCTAAGCTTATAGACATTAAAATTCGTGAGCATAAGGATAAAATTGAAGATATAACAGGGGAGATAATGGATAATGCATGGGGAAGCCAAATAAGATCCTATGTATTCCACCCTTATAATTTAGTTAAGGACCATAGAACTGGAGCTGAAACTTCTAATGTAAGTTCAGTAATGGATGGAAATATAGATATGTTTATAAATGAATATCTAAAACAAATAAAAGAGTAGTTTAATTAACTACTCTTTTTTATGCTGTAATAAACAGCACTGAAGATTATAGAAGCACCTAAGGATAGGACGAGAATTAACTCTAAATTATTATATAGCACATTGCTAGAATAACTATCTCTAAATATTTGAGTTTTCATAACACTAAAACATCTATCGATTGCCTCTTCACTAATATATTCTATTTTATCATTTGGAGTATGGATTCTAGATAAATCGTGGTCACAAAGCGTAACAGCTTCAATTCCGGCATCTACAAATGGACCATGGTCACTAGAATTCTCAAAAAGGTAATTAAAATATATTTTTTCATTCTGGAATACCTTGGTTAATTCTTCTACTATAGGAGTTTTAGCAGTATTAGTTTTACCAGCCATAATACAAAGAGGAGTACCGTCATAGCTTCCAATCATATCGAAGTTATAAACTCTACTTCCAGATATTAAATCTTTATATTCATCTACAAAAGCTTTAGAGCCTTTAAGTCCAAATTCTTCAGCATTAAAGGAAACAAAGATTATATCTCTGTCTGGAACACCTAAGGTTTTTATATATTTAGCCAAATGTAAAAGAAAAGATGTTCCAGAAGCGTTATCTAAAGCACCATCATATACAGTTCCACCTAAATCAGTTCCTATATGATCGAAGTGAGCACCTAGGATTAAAGGTGAAAGAGACGAGTCCTTACCTTTAATCACACCTACTACATTATTGATATTTGCTTCTTCTATAGAATAAGGTATATAGGTGTAAATTGAAAAACCTTCACTTAGATAATTCTCTATTTCTGTTAGAGTTTCCTTTGTCACCGTAACAAATAGCCCTTTGTTACTTTCTTCGTAAAAAGAGCTTCTAAACCCAAGAGTATTATTAGAAGAAGTATAAAATATCGCTGTTCCCATGTCATTGGAAACTGATATTGCATCATTGTTTTTAGATGAGATATCTGAGTTATCAAACTCTATCTCTGTATTCCTAAAGTTAAGTAAATCTTCTTTGTAATTTACACCGTATTCTAAAATCTTATGTATTTTCCTATCCTTATCAATAATTGCAATCATAGGTTCATCTGATAAACTCTTAGGGTAATTTACTTGAAAGCTTTGGTAATAGCCATTACTTAGGGGTTCTAATCCTATGTGTTCAAACTCATCCTTTATATAGGCAGCAACTAAAGCATTTTCTAAGGTTCCACTTAATCGACCTTTAAACTCATCAGAAGATAGATATTGGATAGTTTCTTTTACTTCCCCAGTATTGAAGTTATTAGCTAGCATAAAGCTGTTATAACTGATGGAAGAAAGGATTAGGGAAAAGGTTAGAAGAGAAGAAACTATAAACTTTTTCATGGCATCACCTTAAACATTACTATATTACTATATGTATGAAAAACTTATTTTGATTATGATAAATTTGTTAATAATGTGA
>DKGY01000067.1:12286-14691 GCA_002453475.1 Clostridium sp. UBA6758
TTTATTTTCAGATGCCTTAGTAACAATCAGGAGGAGAAAAGATGTCAATTATAAACGAGAAATTACTTAAAGAGTTTCCTATGAGCAAGTCTCAAGTGGAGGATGTAATAGAATTATTAGATGAGGGTAATACAGTACCTTTTATAGCCAGATATAGAAAAGAAAAAACAGGTGGTCTTGATGATGTAATTTTAAGAAAATTTTCAGAAAGACTTACATATCTAAGAAATCTTCAAAGTAGAAAGGAAGATGTTATTAGATTAATTGATGAGCAAGGAAAATTAACAGATGAAATTAGAAATTCTTTAGATAAAGCTGAAACTTTAACAGAAGTAGAAGATATTTATAGACCATTTAAGCCTAAAAAGAGAACGAGGGCTATAATAGCTACAGAGAAGGGCTTAGTACCTTTAAGTGAGTATATCCTATCTGGAGGAGGCGAAAAGGCCGCTGAGGAGTATGCTAAAGACTTTATAAATGAGGATAAGGGGGTAGTATCCACAGACGAAGCATTACAAGGAGCTATGGATATTATCAGTGAAAAGATTAGTGATAATGCTAAGTTTAGAAAGTGGATAAGAGATTATGTGGTAAACAATGGCGTTATAGAAACTAAAGGAAGCAGTGAAGAGAGAACTCAATATGAAATGTATTATGAGTATAGTGAAAAAGTAAAGTTTATACCTTCTCATAGAATTCTCGCTATAAATAGAGGAGAAAATGAAAAAGTTCTATCAGTTAAGATTACATGCGATGTAGAAAAAATAAAAAGCTATATAAGTAAATTTATGAACACTGATAATATGAAGTGTAATGAATATATTAATATGAGTATAGATGACTCTATAAAGAGATTGATATATCCATCTATAGAAAGAGAAATACGTAATATGCTTACGGAAAAAGGAGATGATGGAGCTATAAAGATATTTAAAGAAAATCTTAAAGCACTACTTATGTCTCCACCTATAAAGGGGAAAACTGTAATGGGATTCGACCCAGGTTTTAGAACAGGATGTAAGGTAGCAATTCTTGATGATACGGGTAAATTCTTAGAGTATGTTACAGTTCATGCTACAGCCGCAAGTGAAGCTAAAGTTAAAGAGGCTAAAGAAATATTAAAGAGGATGATGATAAAACATAATGTAGATGTAGTTTCCCTTGGAAATGGTACTGCCTGTAGAGAGTCAGAAGAGATATTAGGGGAAGTTATAGCGCAGATAAAGAAAGAAACGGGCAAAGATATATACTATGTAATAGTGTCTGAAGCTGGTGCATCAGTTTATTCTGCATCGGAGCTAGCAACAAAAGAATATCCAGACTTAGATGTTACAGTAAGAGGAGCTATATCAATAGGAAGAAGGCTTCAGGATCCCCTTGCTGAGTTAGTAAAGATAGATCCTAAGTCTATTGGAGTAGGTCAATATCAGCATGATGTTACCGTTAAAAGATTAGATGAATCTCTAAAAAATATAGTTGAAGATTGTGTTAACAATGTAGGGGTAGATTTGAATACCGCAACACCAGCGCTTTTATCTTATATTTCTGGAATAAATTCTGGTATAGCTCAGAACATAGTAGCCTATAGAGATGAAACAGGAAAGTTTAAATCAAGAAAAGAACTTTTAAAGGTTAAGAGGTTAGGAGCTAAGGCCTATGAGCAATGTGCAGGATTTTTGAGAGTGGATAATAGCAAGGAGCCTTTAGATGGTACCTCTGTGCATCCAGAAAGCTATGAAGCTTGTAAAAAGCTTATGACTATTCTAGGATATGATAATAAAGATTTAAATAATAAAAACATAGATGGTATAGATGAAAAAGTTAAAGAGGTAGGAGTAGCTAATTTAGCTAAAGAAGTAGGAATAGGTGAACCGACTCTTTTAGATATCATAAAGGAACTTAAAAAGCCAGGAAGAGACCCTAGAGAAGAGATGCCAAAACCAATATTTAAAACTGGTGTTATGGAACTGTCACAGCTTAAAAAGGGAATGAAATTATTAGGAACTGTTAGAAATGTATCTGATTTCGGTGCCTTTGTAGATATTGGAGTACATCAAGATGGCCTTGTTCATAAGAGCCAATTAAGTGATAGATTTGTTAAGCATCCACTAGATGTAGTTAAACTAGGAGATGTGGTAGAGGTTACAGTAATAGATATTGATGAGAAGCGAAATAGAATATCTTTATCAATGAAAAAAGATGTAGAGTTAAAATAAAATCATTTTATGCGGAATAATATTTAAAAAGCAAGATATAAGTTTAAAAATACCGTTAAAAAAATATCTATTTTTTCTATGAATATTGAAAAATATATTGATGTGTAATGATTTTCATGGTAAGATAAAGATGTAATAAAAGTTAATAATGCACTTCAGGGCGGGGCGTAATTCCCCACCGGCGGTAAA
>DKGY01000067.1:14878-34530 GCA_002453475.1 Clostridium sp. UBA6758
GAAGATGGGAGTATTAGAGTGGATAGTCATCGGATAAATTCACCCTATGAAGTTTGCAGTAAATTTAGGGGGTATTAATAATGAACACATCTAAAAATGTAAACAGATTAGTAAAAATCTCTTTATTAGTAGCAATAGCATTTATATTAATGTTATTTGAATTTCCAATACCGGGATTTCCACCATTCTTAAAACTTGATCTTAGTGATTTACCAGCACTTATAGGTGGATTTGCATTGGGACCAGTGGCAGGAGTGATTATAGAAGGTGGAAAAGTAATATTAAACCTAGTATTCCATGGCACTTACACAGGTGGAGTTGGAGAGTTTGCTAACTTTTTAGTTGGAGGTTCCTTTGTCTTTGTGGCATCATATATTTATCATAAAAATAAAACTAAAAAGAATGCAATTGTAGGATTAATTTCAGGAACTATAGTAATGACTATAGTAGGAGCAGTGTTTAATTATTTTGTATTAATACCATTATACGCTACAATAATGGGTGGTATGACTAATGTTATAGGAGCATCAGCAGAAGGAAACTCTAATATTTCTAGTTTAACAGGTATAATTGTTCTAGGAATAACTCCTTTTAATATTATAAAAGGAGCCATAGTATCTTTTATAACTTTTGTATCTTATAAGAGAATATCACCATTATTAAATAGAGAAAATATTTTAGCTGAACAATCTATGAAAAAAGGTGCTTAATAAAAATGTACAAAGTCATTTCTTTAAAAAATTAAGAATAAAATTTAACTTTTTAAAGATAATTAATAAAAAGACGATAAGAGAAAAAATTCTTTTATCGTCTTTTTATTTGAAAAATATATTATCTATATATTGTGATTCCACATAATGTAGCCATCTTCTTTTGGATTTTGGTAATAATTTTTTCTTATACCTTCTACAGAAAAATGGTGTTTTTTATAAAGGTTTATGGCAGCTATATTGGATGATCTAACCTCTAGAGTCAGAGAAGCCATATTTTTATCCTTAGCAATTTTAATAAGATTTTCTACAACAATATCTCCGAAGTTATTTCTTCTAAAATCAGGATGAACTGCTATATTAGTTATATGACCTTCGTCAAATATAATCCACATTCCACCAAAGGCTACAACCTTACTACCTAGCTTTACAACCATGTAAACAGCATTTTTATTAATTAGCTCTTTTTCCATAGATAGGAGAGACCAAGGGCTAGAAAAGCTTAAGTCAGAAATTTCTTTAACACCTAGTATATTGAAGGAGTTCATTCTTTCAATAGTTACATCAGTCATGATTTTTTACCTTTTCTTCATACTCACGTTCTGCTTGGCACAGTCTAAGATATAAAGGAGAGCTGTTAAGTACATTATCACCCTCGCTATTTGCTAATCTCAGATATCCTAAATATCCTATAGAAGAGGCTTTTGTAACATTAAGATGACTAGGTGCTATGAAAGCTTTTGTTAAGGAATTTAGTATACTATCCTTAAATTTTAATGTACCATCACCTATGAAGGTAATAGGTTCATTAAAGTCACTACATTTTTTTATTACCTCTTCCATTGATAATAATTGTGGCTCATTCAAAGCTACTAGACTATTATTTTTAAATCTATAAAAATTAGTATATACATTACCCCTTAAAGCATCAATTATAGGACAAATAATACCTTGTGTATTGAATAAGTTATTTGCAAGACCATCTAGAGAGTTTATAGTGACAAAAGGTTTTTTAGTGGCTTGCACAAGACCTTTTATAGTAGACATACCAATTCTAAGACCAGTGAAAGAACCAGGACCACTGGAAACTACAAAGCCATCTATATCACACACAGATAGACTACAGCTTTTTAAAAGATTATCTATCATAGGCATCATAATTACAGAGTGCTGCTTCTTGTAATTTATGATAGTTTCTCCTAAAATCTTATCATTATCAATAATAGCTACAGTTGCACATTCTGTTGCAGAATCTAGGGACAAAATCTTCATAGCTTCAACTCCTTTATATAATCATATCTATTGTTAGTATAAGAAAGAGTAATCTTTCTATAAGTTTCACCTAAATCTGGAAGTTTAGCTATATTTATAGTTAAACTTTCTTCAGGTATTAATTCTTCGATATAGTTAGCCCATTCAATTACACTAACTCCATTTCCAAATATATATTCATCAAAGCCAATGGCAGCAATTTCATCGGGATCATTTACTCTATATACATCAAAGTGATATAATTTTAATCTACCTTCATATTCGTTAACGATTGTAAAGGTAGGACTAGTTATACATTCATCTATGCCAAGACCTTTTGCAATTCCTTTGGTAAGATGAGTCTTACCAGTACCGAGATCGCCTATAAGGCATAGAATATCATTTTCTTTACACATTCTTCCTAGCTGTACGCCTAGGGAATCTAATTCATCAATATTATTAACTATAAATTCCATCTGATTCACCTCATTAATATTTTAGCCTAAAAGAAAAAAAATGAAAAGCAAATAGTAAAATTACTTTTCATTATATAAACAGAATTCTTAGTATCAGTANNGGGAGTAAAAAGCTGGTATGTCATCGGATAAATAAGTTTATAATAAATAAATTAAGGTTTCTTTTCCACTTGGGATATTAAAGTATTTTTAAAACACTTTACTGCATTACTACAAATTAAGTTTCTATTAGCCATATCATCTAATATATCAAATGCTTCATACATATACATACCTTTTCTATAGGGTCTATCAGCAGTTAAAGATTGATAGATATCACATACACCAATAATGCGGCATTCTTCACTAAGTTCTTCAGCTTTAAGTCTTCTTGGATAGCCTTTACCATTTAATTTTTCATGATGACTAGAAGCCCATAAACTAATATCAGATATGTTGTCTATTTTATCTAAAATTAATTTAGTATAGTATGTATGAGATTTAATGACAAAAAACTCTTCTTCTGTTAAAGGTCCATCCTTGTCCAATATACTAATGGGAATAGCTAGTTTTCCAATATCGTGAAGTAATCCTGCAATTTTCATTTTAAGGCACTTTTCTTCATCATAACCTAAATGCTTAGAAACGCTATAAGCTAAAGTAGCAATTTCTTTAGAATGTTCAGCAGTAAAAGAACTCTTATTATCTATAATGCTTGCAAATACATCAGCAATCGCTTCAAATTCGGATAGAGAGATTAGAATATCTTTTTCGGGTATTATATTATCAAGGATAAAGTTCATATTAGGTAGATTTAAAAGGTTTAACCAAAACTCTTCCTTATCAGATATCATGAGAAAAGCTTTTACAACCTGTGGTGAAAATAAAGTTTCATTGTGTAGTTTTACCCAATCAATAAGAATATCCTTTTGGATATAGTAAGGTTTAGAATAATCCATCTGAATTTCAATTAAGTCAGCTATTCTCAGAATTTGTGCTTCTATAGGAATTAGTGAATTTTTTAATTTTAAGCACCCACTACCATTATAATTTTCGTGATGATAACGTATTATATCATATACCTGTATTAAGGATGGAATACGTTGAATCATTTCTGAGCCAGCAATACAATGCTTTTTTATATACCATTTTGAGGTGTGTGACTCATCAAATATATTTTGAGTTCCAATATCATGAATCATGGAAGCAATATATAAATTATAGTAAGAGTTTTCATCCAGTTTCATAATACGAGCAATTTCTAAAGCTATATATGAAGTGCATCTAGAGTGATTAGAAAATTGATTCTTTGAAATATTTTTGTCATATGTTGTAGTTATAACGTCCTCAAATTTACCCCAATTATTATCTGTAAGATCTAAGGATAATGATAGAGCGGAAACTATATTCTTTATACTAATATTCATGTTATCCTCCACAGTAAATCATTTATCTGTATAAAATTTTAGCATATTTGGGAACGAAATGGTATTATATATTGTCAAAGTAAATATATATTTTAATAAACAAATCTATATATTTTACATATTATATTTTGGAAATATGAATATGAGATATATTTCGAATATATAAAATAGCAAAAATATATTAAATAATCAAAATATATTCAATATATTAATAATGAAATATATTAAAGTACTAACATTAGTATACTAAAATAAGGTATAATATAGAATAACAAATAAGTAGAGGAGGATAAATTATGTTTGTAAATAATTTGATGTTATCCAGAGAAAAGTTAACAACAGTAACACCAAAGGTAACCATAGGTGAAGCTCTTAAGGTAATGGGAGAAAATAAGTTTTTATCCATACCAGTAGTAGAAGGAGATAAATTCTGTGGAGTAATTTCAAAAGAGCAGATATACACATACTACTATGAAAAATCTATAGAGAGACAATGTTTACTATCAGATTTTCTAGTTGAAAATGTAATGAGAACTGATGTACCATCAATAACTCCATTTAACGAAATCGAAGAGGCTGCACATTTCTTAGAAACTAAAAGCGTTTCATTCGTACCAGTAATAAATAAAAATGGAGAAATGCAAGGAATAGTAACACATCATGCTATATTTCATCAATTTACAGAATTGTTTGGATTAAATAAAGGTAAACGATTAGCTGTAATTGCTTATGACATACCTGGACAAATATCTAAATTGTCAAAAATAATTACTGAAAACAAAGGACAAATAATAAGCTTTGTAGTTGTTGATCCTAAGAGCATAACAGAAGTCAAAGAAATAGTAATAAGATTAAACACAGATAATATGGATGAAATCCTTGAAAAAGTAAAAGAAGCTGGATTCAAGATACAGTAAGCTTATAGTTGAGTATGTAGGTGATCTACATACTCAACAGTACATAATTATATATTAAGAAAAGATTAATATATTTTAAATCCGTAGTTAACACAGTAGCAATTTGAATACTTTTATAATATACTAATTTATAAACATATTTCTTGAATTCATAATCTTTTGGACTAAGTTATACTTATGTAAGTTCGTGGCACTTTTATTTCCCATATTCTTAGAATATAGGAAATAAAAGTGATTAGAAATCAGATTAAATAAAAAATAAGATACTAAAATAAAAATTTATGGGATAAAATAAACAATGTAATAGAAGAAATATTGTATTCAAGGAGCTGATTAAAATTAGTGATGTAATAGATTTTAATGAACTAAAAAATAAGGCTACAGATAAAGATGTAGATAAGTTTGAGGATTATATATACTCTATGTATTATTCAATGGCTCAAGGTAAGCTATCTATGGCAGAGATGAGCAGGGAAATATTTAAGTATATGAAGGAGAATAACATATCTCAAGAGAAATTTATGAATATCCAGAAGAAGGTTATGGAGAGGTATGGAATTTCTACTGAAGATGTAGAAAGCCAAATGAAGTCTATGGGCNNAGAGACTCCTTTAAGTGGATTAGGCAATGAGTATGAAGATGCAAGAAAAATTATTGGATTTCAAGAAAAGTATAAAGGAAAGCTCAAAGTTAAAAGTGTAAATGTATATAGCATTAAGAATGAGAAGAATGATATAGAGATAATGCTCCAAGAGGAGAATGTTATATTAAAAAGTTATGGGAAAATAGATTTAGCTGATAATGAATTAAATGAATTTTTATGTTCCTATAAAAAGGTAATGAATAATAAGATGCTAAATATCTCAATATGTGAGAATGCTTCAACTTATTTATACTAATATATATTCAAGAATATGGTGAATAATTTATAGAAAACCTCTTGCAATTGTGCCTATTATATAATATAATAAACGAGTAGCGAAGGGGTATAGCTCAATTGGTAGAGTAGCGGTCTCCAAAACCGTTGGTTCCGGGTTCAAGTCCTCGTGCCCCTGCCATAGAAACCTAGTGATTTTATTAATCACTAGGTTTTTTTATTTTCCTAATTTATTACTAGGAAACAAGGATTTAATGAAAATAAGTAAGAGGATATCATACTATAAAATTCCATAAAAATAATTAAATAAATTTATTGAGGAAATAATATGCCTGTGATATAATCTGTAAGTTAAGAAAATCAGATAAGTTATTAATTACATTATAAACAAAGTTCTTTGCTTCAGAGGGAGNNCTCCCACTGAAGGTTAGAAATCATTATCCAGGGACGTAACTGCTCGTAACCCCACTTTGAAGAAGATGGAGTATTAGAGCTGGTAGTCATCGGATAAATTTATATATGTAAGTTAAAGTTATTTATGTGAGGCGTGATTTAAGCTATGTTTTATAGGAAAACATAGCTTAATGTAGTGAAAGGAGAAATATTAATGGAAAAACGTGTGCCAGAATTTAAAGGTTTACTAAGAAGTCACATGATTGAACTACCTAAGGTTATTAGGGATGCTACAGGAATTATTATATTTGGAAAGAGAATTAAATCTTTAGTGTTTTCAACTGATGTAGCAGTTATAAGAAATACTAATGCTGATGCTGTTATTGCAGTATATCCATTTACGCCTCAACCGAGAATAACTGAAGCGCTATTACTAGCATCCGATATTCCGGTATTTTGTGGAGTAGGTGGAGCTATTACTACAGGTAAGAGAGTAATAAATTTAGCCTTAGATGCTGAATTTAAGGGAGCTATGGGAGTGGTAGTTAACGCATCTATAGACAATGATGTTATTGCGGGGATGAGAGAAACTATAGACTTACCTATAGTAGTTACTGTGGTTTCTAAGCATGATGATATAGATGGAAGAATAGCTGCAGGGGCAACTATACTTAATGTATCAGGAGCAAAAGAAACTGCTAACATTGTTAGACATATAAGAAGTAAGTACCCGAACGTTCCTATTATAGCAACAGGAGGGCCTACAGATGAGAGTATACGTGAAACTATACTTGCTGGGGCTAATGCTATAACATACACGCCACAAAGCACAAGTGATATATTAAATGAAATAATGATTAGTCATAGAAAAAGATATGAAGACTAATTTTCTTAAGAAATATAATATTTGAAACGAATATTATATTTGAGGTGATTTATTTATGGACAAAGCAACTTGGATGTTAGGAATAATAGTGCCATTAATATCTGCAGCATTTGGTGGATGTATATCTCTATTGATAATGAGAAAACTAATTATGGAAGAGAGAAAAAAATCTAATAAAGAACGTGCTATAGATATTAATAATGATAAAATAAAAAGTTATAAGGAACTATTTGAACTGAATAAAAAAATTAAGATCTTTGGAGATAAAATTAGAAATAACACAATTCCCAATTGGATAAATGTAGAAAGTTATTATAGAGACGAATTTATAATAGAATTTGAAGAGATTATAAATAATTATAAATTTGTAAATGGTTATATTAATGACAAAAAGATAAATGAATATGCACAAAATGTGCTTAAATTATCCCAGGTAATAGTAGTAGAATTAAAAGATAGAGAAAATTATGGTACTACTTCTGAAAAAATAGAATCCTGTGTAGATACTTTGATAGAAGTTTTGAATACAATAGAAAAGAACATTTTATCTATAGTATTAGAGTTGTCTAAAGAAAAATATAAGTAATATTAATCATTTATACTTAGTATATTCTATTCCCAGATGTTTTTTAATGAAAGTAGTATGAATTAATGAATAGTAGATGAAATATTTATGATTTTAAGTGGATTATGTTAGATTTAATTAATTGGACTAAAGTATAATAGGTGTGGTAAAATGGAATAGTTAAATTTACTACATAAAACCATGTGAAGTAAATAGAGAGAGGATTGTAAATATGAATATTCTTATTTTATCTGCATCTACTGGTGGAGGACATCTAAAAGCATCAAAAGCTTTAGAATCATATATTTTAGAAAATGAGTTAGGTGCTAAAATAAAAGTAGTAGATACCTTAGAGTATGTTAATCCATTTATAAATAAAATAGTAACTAAAGGATATATAGTACTGGCAAAGTATTTAAATGCCTTGTATAAGAATTTATATAGTTTAACGGACAAGTCTGGCATTTTAACATGTTTAGTGACAAAATTAATTTTTTTATTTTCAAAAAAATTGTTGCCATTAATAGAGGAATTTGCTCCGGATGTAATCATTACTACCCATCCCTTTCCTACAGAAATGATTTCTATATTAAAGGGAAATAAAAGTATAAAAGTGCCATCAATATGTATAATGACTGATTATGCTCCACATAATACATGGATAAAACCTAATGTAGATGAATATTGTGTAGCATGTGAAGACATGATAGAAGGTATGATAGATAGAGGAGTTGCACCTGAAAAAGTTCATCCTTATGGAATTCCTGTATATAGTGGTTTTTTTCATCAAGATGAAGAAGATAAAAAGATACTGTTAGATGAGCTAGGTTTATGCGAAAATAGAATGACAGTGTTAGTGATGGCTGGAAGCTTCGGGGTATATAATATAGAAAAAATTTATAAGAATATAAGTAATATTCCTATGGATTTTCAAATTATAATTCTAACGGGTAATAATAGAAGATTATATAATAAAATTAAAGAGCAGATTAAGTTTAGTAATAAACAAACAAAGCTTATTAAGTTCACCAATGAAGTGCATAGATATATGAACTTAGCAGACGTTTTAATTACTAAACCAGGAGGATTGACAGTATCAGAAGCTTTAGCAGCAAATCTTCCTTTAATTACTTTTGATGCAATACCAGGACAAGAAGAAGCAAATGCAAAGTTTTTATTAGATCATGGAATGTCCATATCTATAGGCAGCGGTGATAATTGTATTGAAGCTATAGAGGCTTTGCTTAAGGATAAAGACAAGTTAAAAGAAATTAAAGAAAATTGTATGACTTTTGATAAATCAAATTCAACCATTGAGTTACTAGAACTTATAAGAAGATTAATTAAAGAGAATGAGGCTGAAAGCAATTCGGAAATTGCTTAGAACTTAAATAATTAAGACCAAGGTTTTTAAAGCCTTGGTCTTTTGGTTTAAATTATAAGTAGTTAGTCTTATTTGTGTAATTTTGTAACGGCATTAATAAATTCATCTAAAAATTTGAATGAGCCATTTTTCATGTGTAAAAATCCCATTATAGATAGTATAACTCCACTTAAAGAACCAACTATCATATCAGTCATAGTATCCATAAGACTATTAAGCTGAGAATCAAACCCAAACAGTTGATCTCCCGCAAATTCCCAAAATTCCCATAGAGCAGCTCCAGAAATCGTAAAGAGTAATATATATATACCTATAAATAATGGTGGTAAGATTTTAAGATTACTTTCACCTATAAGGGGCTTTAAAATAGCTAAAGCTAAAAATCCTAAAAGAACACCTGAAGCAAAATGAAGAAATAAGTCCCACCAAGGTAGTATTGAGTACATATTATACATTCGGCCTAAAAGTAGAGATAAAAATATAAAGAATTGTAATAGAAAATCAGGTAAATTAGACATTTTAACTTTAAATAAATTTAAAGTTATATCTGGTATAAAAGAAGTGACAAAAATTATTAGAATATTGGTAATATAGTTAATGTTATTACCTACTTTTACAATTGAGTAATAAATAAATAGTACTAATAAAATTGCTCTAAATATCCACTTGAAAAATAAAGCAAAAGAAAATTTTGTATTTTTCATAGATTTTCCTCCATGTTATTTTTGAAAGTAACTAAAATAAGAATAAATATATTTCATATATAATATTTCAAAAACATAACAAAAATATAAGCTAATTTAACATTATAACATATGAAATTAATATAATTAAATTAGTTGTATTATTTTTCTATAAGAATAAGTTTTTCTGCTCTAGAAAGTTTTTTTATTTCACATTCTCTTTTTAAAGCTGAAGATTTGTCAGGTAAATTTTCATAGTATACAATTTCTACAGGTAATCTGCATCTGGTGTATTTAGCGCCCTTGCCGCTATTATGGCATTTAAGCCTTCTACCTAAATTAGTTGTCCACCCTGTATATAAAGTATTGTCGCTACATCTTAATATATAAACAAAAACCATATCTATACCTCAAAAAATATATTAAAAATTAGAATAATTATTACTAATACATAATACTATTTAAATAGTATAACATTATTTTATCATGAATATATTATACTATTTTATAAATACTGGTGTATTCATATTGAATTAAATTAAATCATAAGGTATAATTAAAGTGAATTAAAAAGAAACAGCAAATAATATGTTGATTTAAATTGAATAAAGTATAGTTTTAGGTACATTATGTTTAATAGGGAAAGTGGTTAAATTCCACTACAGCCCCCGCTACTGTGTACGGNNTGAGTCAGGAGACCTGCCTAAAGCATAGATATGACACTTCGGAGGGAAGGGAGTTAATAGTTTAGTTTGTACTTATATTACAAATTATAATTATGTTGTGTAGTTAAATTGAATTTTAACCTCTACCTTTTGGGTAGAGGTTTTATTTTGCACTAATTTATTAAATTTGGAGGAACTAGGATGAAAAAGGCTATATTAGTAGTAAGTTTTGGAACTACCTATAAGGATACATTAAAATTAACTATAGAAAAGATTGAAGATGAAATAAGAGAAAGATTTAAAGAGTATCATGTTATGAGAGCTTTTACAGCGCATATGATAATAAGAAAGATAAAAAATAGAGATGGAATAATTATACCTACTCCTGAGGAAGCTTTAGAACAACTGTATAAAGAGGGATATGAGGAAGTTATAGTTCAACCACTTCATATAATACCAGGAGAAGAGTTCCAATATGTTAGATTAGTAGTTGATAAGTTTAAAGCAAGTAATAAATTTAAGTCTATAAAAGTAGGTAGGCCAGCACTTCACTTCCAAGGAGGAGAAGAAACTCCTAATGATTATGAGGTATTTATAGATGCTATAAAAGAAATTATACAAAAGGATAAGACCATGGTATTTATGGGACATGGAAGTAATCATCCAGCTAACTCGGCCTTTGTAGCCCTTCAAAGTGTATTTACTTATTTAAATTATGACAATGTATATGTTGGAACTGTAGAAGGATATCCTACCGTAGATATGATAGTGGAGATTCTTAAAAGAAAAGGTATTGATCATGTTAAGTTAGCACCACTTATGTTAGTAGCTGGAGATCATGCCACTAATGATATGGCCTCTGATGAAGAAGATTCATGGAAAACTATATTAGAAGAAGCTGGAATTAAAGTAGACATATATCTTCATGGTTTAGGTGAGATTGAAAAGTTCAGACATATATATGTGAATCATGTACAAGACGTAATAGATAATAAATATCTTCATTTAGGAGATACAAAGAAAACACCGTAAAGGAGTTAATTATGAATAGTATAATAGTTTCTTCAAATAGTAGTGGCGGAGGAAAGACCACTGTTACATTAGCACTTATGAAAACCCTTATAAATAGAGGATATAAGGTTCAAGGATATAAAGTTGGACCAGATTACATAGATCCAGCCTTCCATAGAGAAATAACTGGAGTAGCTACAAGAAACTTAGATTTATTTCTAATGGGAGAAGCAGGGGTTAAAGAGAGCTATTTAAGAGGTCAAGGTGACGTAGGAATTATTGAAGGAGTTATGGGACTTTATGATGGAAAAGGCATAGATACTAATTTCTCTACAGCTCATGTATCTAGAACTTTAGATTTGCCTGTAGTGTTAGTACTATCCCCAAAAGCTCAATCAGCTACTTTATGTGCTGAAATAGAAGGCCTAAGAAATTATGAAGATGTGAACATAGTAGGGGTAATACTTAATAATATTAGTGGAAGTTACTATAACCTTTTGAGAAAAGCTATTGAAGTAAACTGTAAAGGAATCAAGGTTTTTGGATACATACCTAAGGATGATAGGTTAGCTTTAAAAAGTAGGCATTTAGGACTTGTGCAGAGTAGCGAGGTTGAAGATTTATCAAAGAAGATAGAGTTATGCAGTAGCCTTATGGAAGAGTATGTGGATGTAGATAGTCTTATAAAAGAATTTAGAACTTCAGGTATTAAGGCTACCAACAGTGAAGATTTTCACGTCGAAAACAGAGATTTAAAGATTGCAGTAGCTTATGATAAAGCATTTAGCTTTTACTATAAAGAGAATATTGAGCTTTTAGAGGAAATGGGACACGTTGAGTATTTTAGCCCTCTAAAAGATAAGGAATTGCCAAAGGATGTAGATTTTATATATATAGGTGGAGGATACCCAGAAGTATTCAAGGAAGAGTTATCTTCTAATAAATCTATGTTAAATAGTATAAGAGAAGTCTTAAATAGTGGAGTAAAATGCTATGCAGAATGTGGTGGACTTATGTATCTTACAGAGAGCATAGATGGAGTTGAAACAGTAGGTTTCTTTAATGGAACATCTTATATGACTGGAAAGCTTAATAATTTTGGATATGCAACTATAAAGATATCAGAAGAAAATTCTATAGTGCAAAAAGATATGATAATTAATTGTCATGAATTCCATAAATCACTGGTGAATTTAAGAGAAGAAGAAATATATGAATTGGAAAAGAAATCCTACGATGGAACCACAAAGAAGTGGAAGTGTGGGTATGTAAAAAATAATGTTTTAGCAGCCTATGGACACATACATTTCTTTTCTAATATTAACTTTTTAAAGAATTTAATTAAATAAATATAAATTAAAAATAAAAATTTATCAAGGAAAAGTTATTTCCTTAAGTAGGAGGAAAAATGGATTATATAAAAATACCAATGGACATAGAAAAAAGAAGTTTTGAAATTATAGGAGAAGAAATGGGGCCTCATAATTTCGATGATAGAGAGCTCTCTATAATTAAGAGAGTTATTCATACCACAGCAGATTTTGAATATAAGAATTTAGTCTATATGTCAGATGATGCTATAGATACGGCCCTAGAGATTCTAAAAAAGGGAACAACTATATATACAGATACTAATATGGCACTTTCAGGAATAAATAAAAGAGCTTTAGAAAAATTAAATTGTAAGGTTGTATGTTATGTATCAGAACCAGAAGTTGCAGAGATAGCAAAGGAAAGAGGTATAACTCGCTCGATGGCTGCAGTAGAAAAAGCAGTAGGAGATGGAGTGGAATTCTTTGTGTTTGGAAATGCTCCAACGGCTTTATTTAAACTTAAAGAGTTTATTGAATCAGGAAAGTCTAATTGTAAATTTATTATAGGAGCTCCAATAGGATTTGTGGGGGCAGCTGAATCAAAAGAAGAAATAGAAAAGGTAAAAGATGTGTCTATGATGACAGTTAGAGGAAGAAAGGGCGGAAGTGCAGTAGCAGCAGCTATAGTCAATGCTCTTATGTATATGTTAGTAGAAAGATAAGGCATCTTCAAAAAATNNTGTCTAACTCAAAATATACTTCCTATCTTTGACTTGTTATTTATTTTCAGATGCCTAATAAAGAAGGTATTAGAATGCTAGATTTATATGTTAACAGTAATGGTAAAAAGTTAAGATGTGGTTATACTACAGGGTCTTGTGCAGCAGCAGCGGCTAAGGCAGCTACCTACATGCTTTTTACTGGTAAAAAAATTAAAGAAATAGAGATTAATACACCAAAGGGAATAATTTTAAACTTAGTTATAGATGAAGTTATTTTAGGTGAGGATTATGTAGAATGTTCCATTATAAAAGATGGTGGAGATGACATAGATGCTACCCACGGATTACCTATATGGGCAAGAGCTGAAAAAGGTGAAGAAAGATATATTTTAAAAGGTGGAAAAGGTGTAGGAGTAGTTAATGGCGAAGGACTCTATATTGAAAAGGGTGAAGCTGCTATCAATCCAGTACCTAGACTCATGATAGAACAAGAGGTAAGCAGTGTACTTCCAGAAGATGAAGGAGTTACTATTACTATATTTGTACCAAGGGGAGAAGAAGTAGCTAAGAAAACCTTTAATCCTAGGTTAAACATAGTAGGAGGGATATCCATATTAGGAACTACAGGGATTGTTTATCCTATGTCTGAGGAGTCAATTAAAGAATCAATAAAAATTGAGATAACACAGAAGGCTTTAAAAAATAAATCTCTTATATTAGCCTTTGGTAATATGGGAGAAAAGGTTGCAGAGTCTATGGGATATTCTATAGATCAGGTGGCTATAATATCAAACTTTGTTGGTTTTGCAATAGAATGTTGTGTTAGCTGTGAAGTTAAAGAAATAATTATAATAGGTCATATAGGTAAGATATGTAAGATATCTGCTGGAAGCTTTAACACTCATAGCAGAGTATGTGATGTAAGGCTAGAAGTAATAGCTTTAGAGTTAGCATTAGCAGGAGCTCCGCATGATTTAATTAGAAATATATATGATGAAAAGACTACCGAGGGAGCTATAAAAGCTTTAAATGGTGAGTATAGTGAGATATATAAGACTATTGTAGATAAAGTAAAGAAGAGAATGGAACTTTATAGCTACGATGAACTTAAATGTGATGTGGTTATGTATTGGGGTGCAACTAATCCTAAGATATTGGCTACAACACTATAGGGGTGAAAAGATGATATATGTAGTAGGACTTGGACCGGGAAGTAGAGATTATATACTTCCAAAGGCTGTTGAAATTTTAGAAAATAGTGATATGGTAGTAGGATTTTCTAGAGCTCTAGAGAGTATAGACTTTATAAGTACAAATAAAGCAGTAGTTAAGACTTTATCAGATATTCTAAAGATAGTAGAAGAAAATCCTAGCAAAAAAATATCTATAATTGCATCGGGAGACCCATGTTTTTATGGAGTTACTGATTATATAAAGAGAAATATAAAAGAGGAGCCTATGGAGGTAATACCAGGACTTAGCTCTTTTCAATACTTAATGAGCAAGATAGGAAAGAGTTGGAATGGAAAATTTTTAGGCAGTGTCCATGGGCGAGAAGAAGATTTTTTAACTGTTGTTAAAGAAAATAGCATGTGTATATTCTTAACAGATAGTAAAAATTCACCTAAGGTTTTAGCAAATAAACTGTTTATAGAAAATATCAGTTGTAATATATGGGTAGGAGAAAATTTATCCTATGAAGATGAAAAAATAACAGTAGGTACACCAGAGGAGATAATGGAGAAGAAATTTTCTTCATTAAGTGTCTTTGTAGTGGAGGAAGTTTAAATGAAATATATAAAAGACGAAGAGTTTATAAGAGGAAACTGTCCTATGACAAAGGAAGAAGTTAGAATTCTAAGTGTAGCAAAACTTAATTTAGAGGAAAATTCTAAACTTCTAGATGTAGGAGCTGGAACTGGTTCCATATCAATTCAAGGAAATAAAATTTGCATTAAGGGCAGAGTAGTCGCTATAGAGAGAGATGAAGAAGCCTTAGAGGTAATCTATAAAAACAAAGATAAATTTAATTGTGATAATTTAGAGGTTATAGAAGGTGAAGCTTTAGAAGCTTTAGACTCTATTAAGGAAAAGTTTAATAGTATTTTTATTGGAGGTAGTGGTGGAAATCTTGAAAAAATAATTGAGAAATGCCATAACCTTCTCGAAGATGATGGAGTAATGGTTTTAAATTTTATAACCATTGATAATGTATATAAAGCAATGAGTACTTTAAAAGAACTAAATATGAAAATTAGCTGTACTCAAGTTGGAGTAAGTAAAACAAGAGGCCAAAGTTATATGTTATTCGGATATAATCCAATTTTTATTGTAGAGGCTTATAAGAATTAGAAATATTGTTGCATAGTAAAAATAGAGGAGTGAAATAGATGGCAAAGTTATATGGAGTTGGAGTAGGACCAGGAGATAAAGAGCTATTAACCTTAAAGGCGGTTAAAACTATAGAAATGTGTGAAGTAATTGTTTCACCAAGCGCTATGAAAGGTGGGAAAAGTATAGCTTTAGGCATTGCAGAGGACTTTATATCAGATGATAAAGAAGTTATGATAAAGCAATTTCCAATGGGTGGAGAAGACCAAGAAGAAAAAATATATGAAGCATTTAAAGCTATAGAAGAGAAGCTTAAGGAAGGAAAGAATGTAGCCTTCTTAACGCTAGGAGACCCATTTGTTTATAGTACCTATATATATTTACTGAAATATATAGAAGAGCATGGCTTTGAAGTTGAAACAATTCCAGGGATAACTTCTTTCTGTGCTAGTGCTAGTCTTGCACAAAAACCATTAGTTATAGGTGATGAACCATTACTTATAACCCCAGCTAGCAGAGTTTCAGATATAAAGGATGAAAAGTATGTAGTTATAATGAAGGTCTATAAAAGAGAAGAAGAAGTATTAGACGTTCTTGATGAAAAAGGCTTTAACTATGTATATATAAAAAAAGCTGGAAGAGAAGGGCAAGAGATTTTACATAAGAGAGAAGATATTTTGGATAATAAAGAATACATGTCACTTATAATAGCAAACAGAGATTAGGAGGAAGAAGAATGGTTTATTTTATAGGAGCAGGTCCAGGAGATGCAGAGTTAATTACAGTAAAGGGAAGAGATACATTAACAAAAGCAGATGTAGTTATATATGCAGGCTCCCTTGTAAGCAAGGAGCATATGAATTATTGTAAGGCTGGGTGTGAAATACATAATTCAGCATCTATGACTTTAGAACAAGTTATCGAAGTTATGGAAAGAGCTGAAAAAGAAAACAAAATGGTAGTAAGACTTCATACAGGAGATCCAGCTATCTACGGAGCTATTAAAGAACAAATGGATGAACTTGATAAATTAAATATTGAGTACAAGGTAATTCCAGGAGTTAGCTCATTTACAGCAGCAGCATCTGTTATAAAGAAGGAATTTACACTTCCATCAGTAACCCAAACTGTAATATTAACTAGAGTAGAGGGAAGAACTCCAGTGCCAGAAACAGAAAGCTTAGAAAAACTTGCGTCAATTGGAGCATCTATGGCAATATTCCTATCTATTAGCATGATAGATAAGGTTGTTGCAAAATTAAGAAAAGGTTATGGAAGAAATGTTAATATAGCTGTAGTTGAAAGAGCTACTTGGGAAGATGAAAGAGCTATAATTGGAACTTTAGATGATATAGCAGAAAAAGTTAAAGAAGCGGGAATCACTAAATGTGCTCAAATATTAGTAGGGGACTTTATAAATTGTGACTATGATAAGAGTCTTTTATATGATAAATCCTTTACTCATATGTTTAGAGAAGGACAAAAATAATTCTTAGAATTTATAATTCTAGAAAGTAGGAGAGTTATGAAGTTAGCAGTGGTGTCTGTAACAAGACAAGGAGATAATATTGCAAAAAAGCTAAGTGAAACTTTAGAACTGAAGCTTTACTCTAGTTACAATAATAAAAACTTCAAACTGAAATCTGTATGTGAAGAGCTTATGAATACTGTAGATGGAATAATTTTTATCTCATCTACAGGTATAGCAGTAAGAGGAATAGCACCTTTTTTAAAGGGAAAGGATAAAGACCCGGCAGTGGTAGTTGTAGACTGTGAAAGCAGATTTGCCATAAGTCTCGCTGGAGGACATCTTGGAGGAGCTAATGAGCTTGCTTTAAAAGTATCAGAAATTCTTAAGGCTACACCAGTTATAACTACAGCTACAGATGGCATGGGAATTGATGCTCCAGATATGATCGCAAAAGATAATAACCTGATTATAGATGATATGAAAATAGCTAAAGACATAGCTGCAAAGTTAGTTGATAAAGCTAAGGTTGGTTTTTTAGACGATGAAAGTAAAATGAAAATGCCAAAGGGATATATAATTCCTGTAGAAGATATGAAGGGTATAGTTACAGTATCTAATAAAATAGATGTGGATAACTTACCACAGGTTGAAGGCTTAATTCACCTTAAACTCATAAGGAGAAACATCATATTAGGCATGGGATGTAGAAAAGATGTTGATAAGGACAAAGTTAAAAACTTTGTTGTGGATACTTTAAAGAAATATAATATAGATTTAAGAGCGATTAAAACTATTTCTACAGTGGAAGTTAAAAAGAATGAACAGGCATTAATTGCTTTAAGTGAATTTTTAAACTGTCCAATGGAGATTCATTCTTTAAAAGAAATAGAAGAAATAGAGCATAAATACAAGGGCAGTGATTTTGTTAAGAAATCTATAGGTGTAAGAGCTGTTTGTGAACCGTGTGTTGAATTAGCAGGGGGAGAGTTACTTACAGATAAAATTAGCTTTGAAGGTATAACCCTTTGTATTGGAAAGTTAGTCTACTGATAATGGAGGAAAAATAATGGGAAAATTATATGTAGTAGGAATCGGTCCAGGAGGACTTGATTATATGACAATCAAAGCTGTAAAGGCTATAGAAGAAAGTGATATAGTAGTAGGATACACAAAGTATATAGAAATGATAAAGCCACTTTTAGATGGTAAGAAAGTTTATTCTACAGGAATGATGGGTGAAGAAGCAAGATGCCAGGAAGCTTTAAGATTAACTAGTGAAGGAACAGTAGCTGTAGTAAGTACAGGAGATGCTGGAATATATGGTATGGCTGGGTTAATTCTTGAAATGAAAAAGGATGAAGAGGTAGAAGTAATCCCAGGGGTTACAGCATCATCTTCAGCAGGATCAATAGTTGGAGCTCCACTTATGCATGATAACTGTAACATAAGCTTAAGTGATTTAATGACTCCTTATGAAGATATAAAGAAGAGAGTTAAACTTGCAGCAGAGGGTGATTTTATAATATCTCTTTATAATCCAAAGAGTAAAGGAAGACCTCACTACTTAAGAGAAGCAATAGATATAATAAAGGAATATAGAAATGAAGACACACCAGTGGCTATAGTGAAGCATGCTTTAAGAGAAGGTCAAGAAGCTACAGTTTGCACTATAGGAACTTTTGATGATTCTATAGTAGATATGATGACTATGGTTATTATAGGAAACACTAAGAGTTATATAAAAGATGGATTATTTATAACTCCAAGAGGATATAAATTAGAAAACAAGTAGGCATTTAGGGGGAGAATTACAATGATAGCTTTAATAGTAGGTACATCAGAGGGAAAGGTAATTCTTTCCCATCTAAATAAATATACAGATAACATTTTAGTATCCACAGCTACAACCTATGGTGGAGAGCTTTTAGTGGATTATAAATATAAGATATTAAATGATAAACCTTTAGTTTATGAAGAGTTAAAAACATTATTTGTGAAAAATGGTGTAAAGATAATTGTAGATGCATCTCATCCCTATGCGGTTCAAATAAGTGGAACAGTTATGAAGATAGCAAAGGACATGGGCATAGAGTATGTAAGATATGAAAGAAAAAGTACTTTAGACACATTACCTAAAAATGATTTGATAATAGAGGTGCCAACCTATGAAGAATTAGGAGAAGCCCTAAAAGATATAGATGGATGTATTTTAAATACTACAGGAAGTAGAAATATAGATAAGATACTAGAGTTAAAACTTGAAAATAGAATAGTCCATAGAGTGTTGCCATCTTTAAAAGTTATGGAGGAAGTCTTTGCTCTAGGTGTTAGAGTTGAGGATTTAATATTCATAAAAGGACCCATTGGTTATGAGTTAAACAAAGCCTTCATAAAAGAATATAATGGTAAGGCTTTAATAACAAAGGATAGTGGGCCACAAGGTGGAACTTATGAAAAAATAAAGGCTGCCATAGACATGGGGATTAAAGTTTTTGTAGTAGAAAGAAAGACCATGGATTACGGTAAAGTCTTTAATGAAGAAGAAGAATTATGTCACTATATCTGTAGCAATAAGGCATCTTCAAAAAATA
>DKGY01000067.1:34557-53365 GCA_002453475.1 Clostridium sp. UBA6758
TTTATTTTCAGATGCCTAAAGAAAACTTTTAATAACATTTCAAGGTCAAATAAAAGACTCGGGTGACGGTGGGAGTAACTTTTATTATCCAAAACATAAAGTTATGTTATAGATGTTAAATTAATATATTTAAAGTGCACGTTAAGTATATTATTTATAATCACATTATTTAGCTACAGTTAAATATATAGAAATTTAAATATAAACATTGCTAGCGGTATTATATTTAAATTAAATCATTTTTACTAAATATAAGGGGGAAAAATTATGAATAAATCAAGTATTACTAAAAAATCATTTGTGTTCATATGGGCATTAGCATTAATGTTTACAGTGCCTAGATTAGCTTATGGTATGCATATTGCAGAAGGGTTTTTACCAATGGCTTGGTGTGCCTTTTATTTTGTAGCATGTATTCCATTTGTAGCATTAGGAATTAGAGATATAAGAAGAAAAACAATGAGTAGCAAGGATTTAAAAATGCTTTTAGCATTGATTGGAGCTTTTGCGTTTGTATTATCAGCAATGAAACTGCCTTCAGTTACAGGAAGTTCATCACATCCAACAGGAACAGGTCTTGGAGCAATGATATTTGGACCATTTGCTATGTCTGTGGTTTCTATAGTAGTTCTTTTATTCCAAGCCCTTTTCCTAGCTCATGGAGGGCTAACAACTTTAGGAGCTAATGTTCTATCCATGGGTATTGCAGGGCCAATAGTAGCCTTTGGAGTTTATAAATTACTTAAAAATAAAAACAAAAAATTAGCAATATTCCTTGGAGCAGCCTTAGGAGACTTAGCAACATACCTAGTTACATCCATTCAACTTGGACTTGCATTCCCAGCTACTACAGGTGGATTTGCTGCGGCATTTATAAAGTTTGTATCAATATTTGCTATAACTCAAGTTCCACTTGCTATAGTAGAAGGAATAATAACTGTTATGATATTTGACTTTATAGAAAAACATGCCTCTGAGGAGTTATTAGAAGTTGGAGGTGTAAGATAGTATGAAAAAAAATATAGGATTAATTTTATTATGTATAGCCATTGTGATAGGATCTTTATTCTTAGGTAGAAATGGTGAATTTAATGGTGCCGATGGAGAAATTGAAGTTAAAATCCAAGAATTGAATGGAGATTATGAGCCATGGGCAGCTCCTATGTGGGAACCACCATCAGGAGAGATTGAAAGTTTCCTTTTCTGTTTACAAGCAGCAATTGGAGCTGGATTCATAGGATACTACATTGGGGTTAAAAAAGGAGCTTCAAAGAATAAGGGAGCTAAGACTAATGTAGGTGGAAAAGTGAAAGAATGTTAAGGACAGTACTTTCATATTCAAAGCTAAGTAAATTAGCAAATGTTCATCCTATAGAGAAAATAATTTTATGTATATTACCAATAATAGCACTTAGTTTTAGTACTAGGTGCTATCCTTTGGTTATAAATATAATCTTTTTTCTTATACTTCATATTGTTTATAAGAACCCTATGCATATAGTAAAACACTTTGTAGAGGCAACTTTTTTATTTGCTTTAGTTTCTTCTATAACCTTTGTATTTGATTATGGATGGTATAGTACTTTAATACTTATATTAAAGGCGGTGTCTGGGGGGATATCAGTTAGTTTTTTAACTTTAACTACACCTACAGATCATGTATTTTATATATTCTCTAAGATAAATTGGCTTAGAGATATTTGTGATATAGGAAAATCTATGGAGAGATTTTTAATACTTATAGATGATGAATTTCAAACATTACGTAAGGGTATGTTATGTAGAGGTGCATTCGGTGGATATAAGAATAAAATTAAGGATTCAGGAAATCTTGCTGCCTTACTTTTTATTAATACTTTAAAACGTTGGAAAGAAATTAAGGATGGAATTAATAGTAGAGGCTATAGAGGAAATATTTATTATGGCTGTGAAGAGTTTGATTTGTCATATAAAAGAATAGTTATGATAGTAGGATATATTACATTTCTTATTATTTTAGTGGGTATACCTAAGTGGTTTTAGAAGTTAGGTATACTTTTTATTTTTTGATAACTTTCTTCATTCAATATAGAATTTTGTAGTTTATATGGTTAAAGATATATACTATGTAATAAAGGATGTTAAAAATATAATTTAAAGTATAGAACTTAAAAGGACAAAAAATAGGAAAAATCCTTCTAAAGTAATTTGAAGGAAATTTCCTATATAAGATAAATATAAAAGATTAAGGATTTAATAGTTATTGATAACTATTATCAATAAATTCATATTACTATAATATTTTACATATGTCAATATAATTGAGAGCTATTTTCAATTAAAGTGTAATGTTTTTAATAAACATACTTGTTAATATATAATTAAGAAGAGATATGTAATATATTTGTATAAGTAAATTTAAAAAAATATATATAAGATATGGGTGATAAAATAATTAAAAAATGATTGGGGTAATTTAGGAAATGAGATATGTTAAGTTAGAAGAGTTGAAAAAACTCCCAGGTTTTAATGGGCTAGATGAGAATACTTTAAGAAAGTTATCTAATATTATTAGAGTTAATAGGTATGAAAAGGCGAAGGTACTATTTAGGGATAAGGATATTGTAGATAATATATATATTGTATTAAAGGGAAAAGCTTCACTGTATAAGTTTAATGAAAAAGGTCAAAAAAAGGTTATATTCATATTGGGGGAAGGTGATTTTATAAATGAAGTTATATTACAAAATTCTACCGCATCTATAAATTGTGAAACTATAGAGGATTCTCAAATAATGCATTGTAACACTGTAGAACTTTTACAGGTAATGGAAGATAACTTTGGACTTACAAAAATTGTATTATATTCTTTATCGTTAAAGGTAAGAAGAATGTATAGACAATTTAAAAATACTACTGGAGTTTTAAGTATGGGAAAAAGAGTTGCATCAAAACTTTGGAAGCTAGGAAGGGATTATGGGGTACCTTTAGACAATGGGATATTAATAGACATGGAAATTAGTATAACCTATCTAGCAGATTTATTTGGAGCTCAGAGAGAGACCATATCAAGGGCATGTAAAGAACTTAGTGAACTAGGGTTAATTCAATATAGCAATAAGAAATTTATAATAAAAAATGAAGAAAAACTTTTAGAATATTTTAAAACACCGTGATTAAAATCACGGTGTTTTAAATTTTACAAGCATATAATGAAGCTATAATATTAAAAAAGGGAAGGGGTTTACTATGGCTTGTGGAGATTTTAACAAAGTATGTGTAGCAGGTAAATCTAAGATTCAGATGTTAAATGAGAATCCAATAGGGTATTTCGTTTCTTCTATGTTAGCAGGATTATTTGTAGGATTAGCTTCTATGCTTATTTTTACAATAGGAGGTCAGTTAACAGCAGCAGGTTCAGGGGCTACAAAGATTATCATGGGATTATCCTTTGGTGGAGCACTGAGTCTAGTAATAATGGCAGGTGCGGAATTATTTACTGGAAACAATTTTGTACTAGCATCAGCATCTTTTAATAAAGATGTACAGTGGAAAAGTACTGTGAAACTATGGATAGTATGTTTTTTAGGGAATCTATTAGGCTCTATTATAGCAGGGATAATGTTTAAATTAACAGGATTAGCTACAGGGAGTGTAGGTGAATATATTGCAAAAGCATCAGAAGTGAAGATGGCAATGCCATTAATACCACTATTTTTCCGTTCTGTATTTTGTAATATCTTAGTTTGTTTAGCAGTTTGGTGTGGATTTAAATGCAAAGAGGAAGTTGCAAAACTTATCATGATATTCTGGTGTTTATTTATATTTATTACTGTAGGCTTTGAGCACAGTGTTGCTAATATGACTGTATTAACTATAGGGTTATTATCACCTTTTGGTGCTGATGTCACTATAGGTGGATATATATATAATATTCTAGTTGTAACACTTGGAAATATGGCTGGAGGTATTTTATTTGTGGCTCTTCCATATTATATGATATCAAGAGAAAAAAAATAAATTAGAGGTGAATTATGGGTTATAAATTATGCTTAGACAAATTTAATGAAGTTTTAAAAGAGCTCTCATCAGAATATATAGTATACGCTCCTGTATTAATCAAGGGCGGTGCAAATTTTTCTGATACAGACAGAGTTAGATATGGACAAATATCTAAAATTCAGGATGTAGTATTTAATGAAAAATCTCATTTTTCCTTTAAGGAAGTATTATTACCACAATCTGAAACACTATTTTATTTTACTGAAGATAAAGTTAAAGAAGCAGCACCTAAGTCTAAAGGTTCTATAGTATTCTTAAGAAGCTGCGATTTAAATGCTGTAAGAAGAATGGATGATATATATTTAAAAAATGGCTTTGAAGACTACTATTATAAAAGACTTAGAGAAAACACAAAATTTATACTAATGGGATGTGAAACAACCTTCGAAAATTGTTTTTGTGTAGACATGGGAACTAATAAATCAGATAACTATGACGGATATATTAAAGTAGATAATGATGAGATTTATTTTGATAGTAAATGTGAACTTTTTGACATTCTATTAAAAAGTGAAAATGCTGAAGCTTTAAATGTAGAACCAGAATATGTTACTGAAAACAATGTTAGCGTTAACATTCCAAAAGAAATTACCTTAGATGTTATGAAATCAACCATTTGGGATGAATATAACCAAAGATGTATTGCTTGTGGTCGTTGTAATTTTGTTTGTCCTACATGTACTTGTTTTACTATGCAAGATATTTTCTATCAAGATAATAGTAAAGTTGGAGAGCGTAGAAGAGTATGGGCATCATGTCAAGTAGATGGATTTACTGACATGGCTGGTGGTCATAGTTTCAGCGAAAATAAAGGTCAAAGAATGCGATTTAAGGTATTACACAAAGTATATGATTACAAGAAAAAATGGGGTTACCATATGTGTGTAGGCTGTGGTAGATGCGATGATATATGCCCAGAATACATTTCATTTAGTAACTGTATCAATAAATTGCAATCAGCATGTGATGAGGTGAAATAGATGAATAAAAATGAATATATACCTTTTATTTCAGAAATAAAGGAAGTAATACAACATACAGAAATTGAGTATACATTTAGAATGAGCTATGTTGGAGATGTAAAACCAGGCCAATTCTTTGAAGTATCTATACCTAAGTATGGAGAAGCACCTATATCAGTAAGTGGTATTGGAAAAGACACTGTGGATTTAACAATACGTAAGGTAGGAAAGGTTACTGATGAAATATTTAGTAACTATGTAGGAGATAAATTGTTTTTAAGAGGACCGTATGGAAATGGTTTTGATATAGAAACTTACAAGAATCATGAAGTTGTAGTAGTAGCAGGTGGTACAGGGCTTTCTCCAGTAAAAGGAATTGTGGACTACTTTGCTAATAATCCACAGGATGCTAAAAACTTTTCTTTAATTTGTGGATTTAAGTCACCAGAAGATGTTTTATTTAAAGATGATGTTGAGAGATGGAAGAATACTATAGACCTAATTCTTACTGTAGATAAAGCAGAGGAGGATTATAAAGGGAATGTGGGAATGGTGACTAAGTATATTCCTGATATGGATATAAACGATATTAATGATGTACAAGTAGTTGTAGTAGGACCACCAATCATGATGAAATTTACTGTGGCAGAATTCTTAAAGAGAGGAATTCCAGAGAAAAATATTTGGATTTCTCAAGAGAGAAAAATGTGTTGTGGAATTGGAAAATGTGGACACTGTAAAATAGATGATACTTATATTTGCTTAGATGGCCCTGTATTTAACTATACAAAGGGTAAAGAGTTAATAGATTAATTGGAGGTGAGGATATGGATATAAACACTAAAAAACTTAAAAAGAATGCCTTTAGAGTTACAAAAACAAGAGGATTTACTGCATCAAGAATTCGTGTTCCAGGTGGGAAGATAGATGCTAAGTATTTATCTATGGTTCAAGAGATTGCAGAAAAATATGGTGATGGAACTGTAAACATTACTACGAGACAAGGATTTGAAGTACCTGGTATTAGATTTGAAGATATAGATAAAGTAAATGATTTATTACAACCAATCATCGAAGGATTAGAAATTAATCAAGTAGATGAAGGTATGGGTTATTCTGCAGCTGGAACTAGGAATATATCTGCATGTGTAGGAAACAATATCTGTCCATATGCTAATTACAATACAACAGAGTTTGCTAAAAAGATAGAAAAGGCTATATTCCCAAATGACCTACACTTTAAAGTGGCATTAACAGGGTGTTCTAATGACTGCGCAAAAGTTAGATTAAATGACTTTGGAATAATAGGAATGACTGAACCACAATATGATATGAATAAATGTGTATCCTGCGGAGCTTGCGTAAAAGCATGTACAAGGAAATCCACTGGAGCATTAACTATGAATAACTATAAAATTCAACGTGATCACAAAAAGTGTATAGGATGTGGAGAGTGTGTAATAGCATGTCCGACGGATGCATGGACTAGAAGTAGAGAAAAATATTACAAGCTTGTTCTTTTAGGTAGAACAGGAAAGAAAAATCCACGTATGGCAAAAGATTTTATAGCTTGGGTAGATGAGGAAAGTATCATAAAAATTATCTGTAATACTTATAACTATGTTAAGGAATATATAGATAAGGATGCCCCAGGTGGTAAGGAACATATAGGATATATCGTAGACAGAACAGGATTCCCAGAATTTAAAAAGTGGGCAATGGAAGGAGTTAATCTATCAGATAAAACTATTGTTCAAGAAACTATGTACTGGGATGGAATTAAATATTAAAAATAATATATTTTACTCGCAATTGACTTTTGACCCTTGAATGTAAATATTTGTTGTAGTATAATTATATTTGTAAAATTTGAAAATAAATAAAACTAAATAATGAAATATAGGTTTGATTTTATCAATTAAAAGGGAAGTAGGTGTAAATCCTACACGGTCCCGCCGCTGTAAAGGTGAGTTTTGTACTTATACCACTGGGAAACTGGGAAGGTGTACATAAACCATGAAACCTGAGTCAGAAGACCTGCCTGTGTTTTAACACGTAAACTCTGCGGAGAATGGAGTGGTGTAATACAAGATATTTATATACATATGTATACATAAATATATTTTTAATATATTTTTTGTATTTATATATTTTTATGATGTATATGGTTGGTAAATATGATGTTATTTAAGTCCATTTAACTTAGAGTTAAATGGACTTTTTTTACGTTTAAATTTATTTGAAATAAGTAGTAAGTTAATATTTATTAAAAGGAGGCGAAAAATTGAGTTTTAACATAAGAAAGTTTGATTTTCATGTTTTAACATATATTATTTTATTTTTATCATTAATAATAATAATTTTTTCTAATGATAATCCAGCAGTGGTTTTCTCTCTATATTTTTATATATTTTCATTATTCATATATAGTGGAAACACATATAAATTAAAAAAAGTTTTATTTTATTTTATACCTTTTGCCATATTTATAATTCTTCTAAATATGATATTTGTTACACAAGGTAGTATGATTTTATTTCAAATTGGAAGTAAAAAATTTACCTTGGAGGCTTTAATATATGCATTAACAATGGCACTTAAGTTATTTGCAGTGGCGAGTATCTTTATATCCTTTGAATTTATTATTGATTCAGATAGGGCAATTTCATATTTTTCAAGCAAGATGCCAAAATCAACTCTAACATTGGTTATTGCCTTTAAGTTAGTTCCTGGTCTTAGAGACAGATTAGATAAACTTAAAGAAATTTATACCATAAGAGGAGTTGATTTTAATAAAAAAAGTTCAAAAGAAATGACTAAAAGTTATATTCCAGTATTATCAATACTACTTGAAAACTCTATGGAAAGTTCTTTTGATATAGGTGAAGCAGCTTTTGTTAGAGGATTTTTAAGCAATGAAAGAAGTACCTATGATAGACAGAAGTTTAGAAAAAAAGATATTTCTATTATGGTTTTAAGCGGAGTTTTATTAATAGTATATATATTTGCTCAATATAAAGGAACTGTTGATTTCAAGATATATGATGGGGTAAGTCTAGTAAATATATTTAACTATGGAACAACATCAATATTTGTGATAATTCTAGCTATTACATTATTAATTTTAAAATATAGTAGGGAGAAAGACAATGGAATATGTAGAGATTGAAAATTTAAGTTATTCATATCCTCTAGAAGGAAAGAAATCTTTAAATAACATAAATTTAGGATTAGGTAGAGGAGATGTTTTATTAGTAGTTGGGAAATCGGGTTCAGGGAAATCAACTTTAGCTAAATCAATCACTGGGGCTGTTCCTCATTTTTATGGGGGTACAATATCAGGAGGAATTATCATTGATGGAGTACCGCTAGAAGAGATGAGCCATAGCGAAAGGGCAAAGATAGTTACAATGGTTTTCCAGGATCCAGAGAAACAATTAATGATGAATAAGGTTCATCGAGAGATTGCTTTTGGACTTGAAAATATAGGGGTAAGTGAATCAACAATTAAGAGACGTGTATGGGAGGTCATGGAGTTTATAGGAATAACTGACCTTGCAGAAAGAGATATAACAACTTTATCGGGGGGGCAAAAGCAAAAGGTTGCAATAGCTTCTGCAGTGGCATATTTGCCAAAATGTATTATCTTTGATGAACCTTCCTCTCAGCTTGATGTTTCTGCGGCAGAAAGCATTGTGAATCTAGTTAGAAAAATAAATGAAGAATTAGGAATAACAATAATCATTATAGAGCAGCGGGTAAATAAATGGTTTGATATAGCGGATAAAATTGCATATATGAATGACGGTGAAGTTAATTTTTATAATAGTAAGTATGATTTTTATAAAGACTATAAGGAAGAAATTACTAGTTTTTTACCTGATTATTTAAAGCTAACAAAAAAACTTTCATGGGATGTCATGCCTAATGATTTCAAAGAAACTAGATGTAGAATTGATGATAAATATTCTGACATTGGATTAGAGTGTTTAGATTCAAAAACAGATAAAAATTATATTAAGAAACAAACGTGTGAATATGGTAACAATGCAATAGAAATAGAAAAATTAAATTGTTACTTTCATTCAATTCATGCCATAAAAGATCTTTCACTAAATATTGAAAATGGAGATTTTATAGGTATTATGGGAGCAAATGGGGCCGGTAAGAGTACACTTTTAAACTCTCTTATTGGGCTTAAAGAATATAAAGGTAGTATTAAGGTATTTGGTAATGAAGTAAAAAAATTAACTGTTAATAAAATAGCAAGTATCGTTGGATATGTATCACAGAATCCAAATGATTATATATCAAAATCAACGGTATATGAAGAATTAAAATTTACAATGGATAATTATAATTCCTTTGATAAGGAAGAATTAGAAAAGGTTTTAAAAGATTTAGATATTTATGAACTTAAGGATAAAAATCCAAGGGATTTAAGTGGAGGTCAAAAACAGAGGGTAGCCATAGGTTCTATATTGGTAATGAAGCCTAAAATACTTCTAATTGATGAACCAACAAGAGGGCTTGATCTAGAGATAAAAAATAAACTAGGGCAGGTTCTTAGGAATCTAAATTATAACGGAACTACAATAATAATGGTAACCCATGATGTTGATTTTGCCTGTGATTTTTGCAAAAGTTTTGCCCTTATGTTTAATGGAGAAATAGTATCAATAGGAAGTAGAGATGAGGTACTAAGCCATGGAATTTACTATACAACTTCCATAAATAAACTTTTTAAGAATGTAAATGAGAAGATTTTTACACTTGATGAAGGAAAAAAATATTTACTAAAAGAAGGGCAAGTAAATGAAAAAAATTAGTTTAATAATAACATCCCTTATTATTTTAGTTCTTATGATACTTACACTGCAAAAGGATATCCAAAATAGTTTTGCTTTACTTTCTACATTGGGGGTTTTGGGAATACTGTTTTTAAGTTATTTTTACTTTGAGAAAAGTATGCTGGGTACAAAGGAGATTGCAGTAATTGCAACTTTAAGTGCATTTACTGCACTATCTAGGATTGCCTTTGCTCCTATACCAAATGTGAAACCGGTAACATTCCTTGTGGCATTATCAGGTTTTGTATTTGGACCCTATGAAGGATTTCTTATTGGGAGTACATCAGCATTTTTATCTAATATATTTTTTGGACAGGGACCATGGACACCATGGCAGATGTTTTCTTGGGGACTTGTGGGAATTATCTCTGGTATTTGGGGTAGAAAAGGAAAAAGAGTAAGTGCCTTAAAATTTTCAATTATATGCTTTATCTATGGATTTATGTTTGATTGGATCATGAATTTTTGGTATGTTTTGGGTTTTGTAAAACCAATTACAATACAAAGTGTTATCATGGCTTATCTGTCAGGATTAACATTTGATATTTTACATGGAGGAGGTAGCTTTATTTTTTCAATTATATTCTATGATAGCTTTATTGATGTACTTTTAAGATACAAAAGAAGGCTTGATATAACTTATATAAAAAATTAATGGAGGGGATTTTATGAAGAAGACATTTAAAAAGAATCTATTATGTTTATTAGTTGCATTACTAATTGGATTTACTCAGTTTTCTACAATTTTTACACAAAAAGTTGAAGCTGCTGATAAATCTGTAAAGGTGAAGGTTAGAATTGAAGCTAATGACCATACTATTATTCCAGAAACAGAAGTGGATGTAACAAATTTTGAGCTAGAACCTTATAACTGTAGTGAAGTTGAAGGCCAACCTAAGGCGATACATGCTATAATCAAAGCTTTAGAAGCCAATGGTCTTAATCCAAAGGATCAAAGCAAATTTAACTTTGGACGTGGGAGCTATATATCAAATATTGATGGAGTATCTCAGGGATCATTTGGGTCATTTGATGGTTGGGGATATTATGTTAATGATAATTATACTGATAAGTTAGTTGGTGGTCATGATTTAGTAGATGGCGACAGTATAGTACTATTCTACATGGAAAATTATGTGTACGAACGTTATGGTTACTTTGATAAGAAAGCAGTTAATGCAAAAACTGGGGAAGATATTTCACTAGATTTAACTGGTAAGTATTTTTTTCCAGGTGGCATTCCAAAAGATGTGGCTTTAGTAGATAAGGCAAAAGTAATTATTAATGATAAAGAAACTGAATATGTTACTGATGAAAATGGACAAGTAAAGCTAAACTTTGATAAACCAGGAACTTATATTATTTCTGCAGATAAAAGAGTAAAGGCGTGTGATCCATTTGACTACAGTAAAACTGGTAGGCCTTTTAAAGATAGTGTTCTTGAAAATAGAATGCTAACAAGACCATATTGTAAGATAGTAGTTGAACAAAAGGATGAAGTTGCTCCAGAAATAACAACAAATATAAACAAAACAACAGTAACGAAGAGTGAGTTTGCATTTACAGTATCTGCTATTGATGATGTTGATGGAAAGGTTAATAACGAAGTTAAATTAGGAGAAAATGTTATTGAGCCTAATGAAGATGGACAATATGTTGTTAATCTTTCTAAGGGCGAAAATAGAATATCTGTTAAAGCAGTAGATAAGGCTGGAAATGAAGGAAAGAAGACTATAGTAGTTAACTATAAAGAATTATTACCTATTGGTTCATATGATATTAAGAGCGAATTAGAAAAAACTAAAAACTATATGATTTCTAACAATGGTGATGAGTGGGCAGCGTTAAGTTTAAGTAAATTTGGGATTAAAGGAAATAAAGAAAGCTTTAACAATATAGTTAAGCAATTTAAGAGTGGAGTAGAGGAAGACGGATTATCAGAGTATTTTTATAAAGATACGGATCTTGAAAAAATGATAATATATGTTACTAGCCAAGGCTATAATCCTTACAATTTCTTAGGTCATGACTTAGTTAAGGAGTTATTGAATAGAGATGTAAAAGAATTTAATAGATATGCACAGATATTTGGACTTATGATTTACGATTACTGTAATGTAAGTGGAGAATATAAAATCACAAAAGATATACTAGCTAAGGAGTTAGTTGATAGCAAAGTGGTTTATGATGTAGATGGAAATGAATACTGTGGATGGAATATATGGGGTTCTGATGTAGATGTTGATACAACAGCTGCTGCAATAAATGCTTTATCAAGCTATTATGACAATAATAAAGAAATTAAAGACATAATAGATAAAGCAGTTAAAACATTAGCGTTAATGCAAAAAGAAAATGGATGCTATGAAGCTTGGGGAAGTGAAGCTAGTGAAAGTATTAGTTTTACAATTTTAGGACTTACATCAATAGGTGTTGATCCAACTAGTGAGTTATTTACTAAATCAAATGGAGAAGTTCTAAACAACTTAGTTTCTGCTTTGCTTACATTTAAGGGCACTGATGGTCAATTTAAGCATACAACAGATACTAATAATAATTACATGTCAAGTGAGCAAGCATTAAGAGCTTTAATTGCATTAGAACAATTTAGAGCAAATGGTAGATATAATTATTATAAGAGTAATATTGATGCAAGAACATTGCCTATATATGTTGAAGGTAATAATACTCCTATAGTTAACGTTCCAAAAGATACAGATGATATCAAAATACCTATAGGCGTAATTAAGGGTTCAGAGTCAAATGAAGTAGTAGTAAATTGGGGCGATACATCTTTAAATATACCATCTAAGATTTTTGATTCATATACAGGAATTCTAGAAGATTATAATGTTATCTTAAAAAGAGAAGTTTTAAATAAAAAGTCTAATATATTAAAAACAGAAAATGGTATTAAGATCATAGGTAAGGTATTTGATTATACAATGTCAGTAAAAGATAATAGTGGAAAAATAACAGAAATAAAAGACTTTGGTAACAATAAAGTAAAGGTAGTAATAAAATTATCAAAAAATGATATAAAGGGGATAGATGTTTCTAAATTAGCAGCATATTATTACAATGGCACTGAATGGAAAAAAGTAGATGGTGGAAAATTTGATAATGATAATTTAACATTTACTTTTGAAACTACACATTTTAGTGTTTATAGCCTAATGGTCAAAGATGATCAGTCTAAGGATAATAGTGATAAAACAGATGAGGAATCAAATAATAAAACAGATAATGAAATAAACAATGATACAAATAACAAAACAAATAATGAAATAAACAATGGTGGTAAGAGTGAGTCAAATACTGCTAATGGTAATAAAGCAGACAAGCTTCCTAAAACAGGAAAAGCTATGGATTTAAATTTACTAATAGTTGGTGCATTTATTTGTATAGTATCAGGAGTTATTTTAATAAGAAGAAAAAAAGATAGTAATAACTAAAATAATAAATACATAAGGAAGCTGTAGGCTTCCTTGTGTATTTATTAGAATTTAGAGAGAAGGTGCTATGTTGAAGCGTAAAAATAAGATATTACTTATAATTTCTGCTCTTATTATTTTTACTGGAATGTTTGTTTTTGCACAAAAACTTCAAAAGTCATACAATAATACAATTGCTGAGAAAAGTACAATCACAGCTGAGCAAGAAAATAAAGAAGATAGCAAAAACGATAAAATTAATAAGGAAGTAAGCAATAAGGAAACTAGTACAGATGAGACAGATAATAAAGAAAATAGTAAGATTAATGAAAGTAATAAAGAAGTTAATGATAAAGAAAATATTGTAGATAATGATTCATCGACAGTTAAAGATAATAACGATGTTAATAATAAAAAGACTTCTAATACTAAAAATTCATCTGCTGAAAAGAAAGAAACTTCAAGTGAAAAGAAAGAATCATCAAATTCAACGGATAGTTCTAAAGCGACTGTAGAACCTAAAAAGGAGGAACAAGCTCCAGATGTGAAGGATGAAACTCCAAATTTTATAGTGATTGATACAATAAGTAATAAAACACTAGCTTCTAAACATGTAAATTATGATAATATTACTGTTGCTCAGTTAACATTTAAGGTTTTAGATGAGTTAGGGATAAAGTATAGAACTACAGGCTTTAATGATACAACATATTTCGCATCGATTGCAGGACTTAGAGAAAAAGCAGCAGGACCTTTAAGCGGATGGTGCTTTTATGTAAAGAAAAGTGGAAGTAATGAATTTGTTAAACCTAATGTGGGAACTGGGAGTTGGATTTATAATAAAGGTGATACTGTGATATGGAAGTATTGGGAAGATGGAGTTAATAATTAGTCTTTACCAGTGGAGATAATAGCTAAATATATAAAATAAGAAAGTGCCTTCATAGATAATAGGCACTTTCTTATTTTTTTAATTACTCCTAAGACTTCTTTCTTTTTTTCATAAATTTATAAGCTAAGAATCCAAAACCTATTACTAGAATAGATATAGCTACAATAGAATAATCTTTCAATATCTTTTGAATTAGGTCAGTATTTTCACCTAAGAAGTAGCCTAAAGATATAAGAATTATATTCCATATAGTTATACCTCCAAGGGAGTATAAGATAAATTGAGAATAACTCATTTTTACAGCCCCTACAGCTAGTGATATGTAAGTTCTAGTTAAAGGGAATAATCTGCTTAGAAATACAGCTGGCTTTCCAAATTTATCAAGGAATAAATCTAACTTATTAAAGCTCTTTTTTGCACCAGATGATTTACTACAAAGCCAATTTATTATAGGAGAACCACCAAAGTATCCAATGGTATAACAAAGAGTTGAACCAATTAGTCCTGCTGCAGTACTAAGAATAATAACTCCAATAAAGCTAAAGTTACCATAAGAAGCTAAAAGACCTATAAAAGGTAGTAATACTTCACTAGGCAATGGGAAACAGGAGTATTCTAAAAATACCGCTAAGAAGACACCAGGATATCCAAATCCCTGTATAGTAGTTATTATTGTATTTAAAAAATCATTAATAAAATCCATATAAGCACCTCAAATTTTTATATTTTAAGATATAATTAAACAAATGTATTATAAACTTAAAGTATATAAACTTAAAGTTTAATTAAGTTAAGTTTATGTTAAATACAGTATGTTGTAATATATTATTATAGTTTTAAAGATATAACTTATATCTAAATTACTTATACTTTTATATTGAAGCAAATTAGTAAAAATAATAAGTGTATTGTATAAGATACTAAATGAAAATTAAGGAAAATACTTGAATCACACATGTAAAAGTAGTATAATTATATTGTAATAAATTAATTAGATTAATTAATAAAGAGAAAATTTAATATATAAATAATAGAGGTACAAAGTTTAATACTTTGTTTAAAAGGGAAGTAAGTGAAAATCTTATACGGTCCCGCCGCTGTAATGGGGAGAAGCTTCTTAAAGTGTCACTGATGAAAATTGGGAAGGCTGAAGCAACTATGAACCAAAGTCAGAAGACCTGCCTATATTAATACACTAGATACTCTACGGTAGATGGAGGGGTGTTATAAAAGAATGGATATATATTAAAGTATGGTTTATACTTTAATATAATTTTTCTGTAATTTTATACCCCTTAACTGAAGAGTTAAGGGGTTTTGTTTTGAATAAATATAAAATTTTAAATCCCTAATAATTATTGCCCTATAAAAAATTTATATATAATAATTAAAGGTTTGAAGATATTGTATCTTTGAGCCTTTAATTATTGTTTTGTTAAAAATGTAGATTGTTATTATCTAATGAAGCTATAACTTCTTTAATAGCGTTAACAGCATATAATACATCATCTTCAGTGTTAGAGGGGCCAAAGCTAAACCTTACTGTTCCGTTAGGGAAAGTACCTATAGTTTTATGAGCCGATGGTGCACAATGAAGTCCACATCTTACAGATATACCATAGTTTTTGGATAGCATATAGGATATTTCACCATTGTCGACCTTAGGAAAATCAATTGATACTACAGAAGTCCTATTTTCTGCTGATGGTAGTCCGAGAACTTTAATTTCTTTTATATACCTAATGTTATCTAAAAATAGTTTAGTTAATTTCATTTCATGGTCTTTTATACTACTAAGTCCTTTTCCCTTTAGATATTTTAAGGCTGCATTTAAGCCAAATATTCCAGGTATATTTGGAGTACCACCTTCAAATTTATCAGGCATGTAATCAGGTTGAATTTCATATTCAGAGAAGCTACCAGTACCACCTTCTATAAGAGGAGTAGTTATTTTAGCTAATTCATCTTTTATCAAAAATCCACCTATACCTTGAGGCCCAAGAAGTCCCTTATGACCAGTAAAACATAAAACAGCTATATTCATTTTCTCCATATCTATAGGAATTGAGCCAGCAGTTTGTGCTGTGTCTGCAATGAAGTAAATATTGTTTGCCTTGCAGAACTGTCCTATTTCTTCAAAGGGCATAATAGTTCCACATGCATTAGAGCTATGAGTCATTACTACAGCTTTAGTATTAGGCTTAAGATATTTATGTAAATCAGATAGATTTAACTGTCCTAGGGAATCACAAGGTACTACAGAGTGATCTATACCTTTACTATGTAAGGCGTTTAAAGGTCGAAGCACTGCATTATGTTCCATAGAAGAAGTAATCACATGGTCACCAGCCTTTAAAAATCCTTTTAAAACAACATTAAGACTATGAGTTATATTGCTGGTAAAAATTACATTTTCAGGTTGTGAAAAATTAAATAGTTCACATAGTAGTTCTCTAGTTTCATAGACTATGTTTTCTGCATTAAAGGAGCTATCATAACTACCCCTGTTTACATTTCCACCTACATTAACAATATAATTTGTCATAGCTTCAGCTACAGAATTAGGTTTAGGAAAGGATGTAGCACCATTATCTAAATATACTTTTCTCATAATATACCTCCTGAAGTATATATTACACTTTACAAAAATATTTTAATTTACACATTTTTTTCTTACATCATTATATCATAGAGAACTAAATGTGAGAGGTTTTACAAGGCTCGGCAAATAACTATTAAAAAATCCGATAGGTTTATAGACAACTATTGGTAATAAAAATTTAATAAAAATATAAATATATGTTAAAATTTACTTGAGATGAAATATTATCTAAATTTATAAGATATTATAAAATATATGGGGGGAATAAAGCGTGAAAGAAAAAAGAGGAATAATCTTAGCTGGTGGAATCATTGGTTTATTATCTGTAGCTTTAGTTTATTTAGGTAATCCTAAAAATATGGGTGCTTGTATAGCGTGTTTCTTAAGAGACATAGCAGGTGCTGTAGGCTTACATAGAGCTGAAGTTGTACAGTATATAAGACCAGAAGTATTGGGTATAGTTTTAGGAGCATTTATAATTGCCCTATTCACAAAAGAATTCAAAGTAAAGGGTGGTTCTTCACCATTCTTGAGATTTATTCTTGGTGCTATAGTTATGATTGGTGCTCTAGTATTCTTAGGATGTCCACTTAGAATGGTACTTAGAATTGCTGGAGGAGACTTAAATGCTATAGTAGGATTACTTGGCTTTGCAGCAGGAATATTTATAGGAATTCAATTTTTAAACAAGGGATTTACTTTAAAGAGAAATTATAATTTAAATACAGCAGAAGGATATGCAATGCCACTGATAGCAATAATGCTAATAGTATTATTAATATCTGCTCCAGCATTTATATTCTTTAGTGCAAAAGGTCCAGGTTCTATGCATGCACCTATATGGTTTGCTTTAGCAGCAGGACTTATTATAGGAATTGTAGCACAAAGAACAAGACTTTGCATGGTAGGTGGAATTAGGGATTTAATCATGTTTAAAGATAGTTATTTAATGTGGGGATTTATATCAATATTTGTAGTAACATTAATAGGAAACTTAGTTCTAGGAGATTTTAAACTAGGCTTTGTTGAACAACCTATAGCTCATAATGATGCACTATGGAACTTTATGGGTATGTTAGTTGCAGGTTGGGGTTCAGTACTTTTAGGAGGATGCCCATTAAGACAATTAATACTTGCTGGAGAAGGAAATGCAGATTCTGCAATCACAGTAATGGGGATGATTGTTGGAGCAGCTTTTGCACATAACTTCAAATTAGCATCTTCAGGAGAAGGTCCTACTGGCAATGGAAAAATTGCAATATTTATAGGAATAGCAATATTATTAGGGATTTCTTATTTCTGTATGAATAAATCATTTAACATAAGTAAGAGTAAAGCTGATAGCAAAGGTGGTGTTTCTATTGGTTAAGGTAGATGCAAGGGGAATGAGCTGTCCTCAACCAGTTTTAATGGCTAAAAAAGCATTAAGTGCAAACAAAGATGGATTTGAAATATTAGTTGATAATAATGTAGCTAAGGAAAATGTTTCAAGGTTTATTAAAAATGCAGGTTTAAATGCTGTAGTTACAGAAGTAGAAGAAGATTTTCTAATAAAGGCAGTTAAATAGAATGCAGTATATTGGAGTTTTTTTCACTCATTCTGGAGCTATAAAGTATCATAGATATTTGGATAGTCTCGAAATAACTAATGAAACTATGCCAGTTCCTAGGAGGCTTAGCTCTAACTGTGGAATCGGGGTTAAATTTACTACAGATAAAAATATAAATAATATGATAATTGAAGATATTGAAAAGATATTTAAAATTGAGGGTAATGAAAGCATTCTTGTATATGAATGCGAATAAATAAAAAAAGAATCTATCCGTAGCAGGATAGATTCTTTTTTTACAATATTTTAGATTTATCCGATGACTACCAGTTCTAATACTCCCATCTTCTTCANNCCCTGGATAACGATTTCCCCTAAAGGACAACGAGTTATAAGTATCGAAAATCCTGATACTAAGAATTCTGTTAGTAAGCTTCAGTGGTAGTGAAAACTCACTCTGAAGCAAAGAACTCTGTT
>DKGY01000067.1:53381-92404 GCA_002453475.1 Clostridium sp. UBA6758
CAAGAATATGAAGTGAGTAGTGCATATTCAGGCAGTGAAGCTAAAATGTGCATTAACATGTATAATTATGATTTAATACTTTTAGACTTAATGCTACCAGGATTAACTGGAGAAGAGTTAATAGAAGAAATTAGAAAAACTAAAACCATGCCAATTATAATTATATCTGCAAAAACTGAAATTACAGATAAGGTTAAATTATTGAAATTAGGTGCAGATGATTATATTACTAAACCCTTTGAGATAAGTGAAGTGTCGGCAAGAGTAGAAGCACAACTAAGGAGATATAAAAGATTTAATGGCGTAGAGGATAAGGAGCAAGTTTTAACTTATAAGAATCTAGAGCTAGATAAGGAAGCCATGAAGGTTACAGTGAATGGAAATGAACTTACATTAACGGTAAGGGAATTTTCCATACTAGAGCTTTTACTAAATCATCCTAAAAAAGTATTCACTCGAGAAAACTTGTATAAAAATATATGGAATGAAGAGTTCTACGGAGAAGACAATACAGTAAATGTACATATTAGCAATATTAGAGCTAAGATTTCAAAAATAGATAAAGATACAGAGTATATAAAAACTATTTGGGGTATAGGTTTTACCATGGCTGAATAAACTTTATGATTTCTTTAACTTTTCTTAAGTGTTTATTGAGTTTTAGATTTTATAATAAAGACAATAGGAAAAGGAAAGGTTGATATANNATTAATTACAAGAAACTTAAGTAAAGCCTACGGAAAATTTGAGGCAGTAAAGTCTACTAATATAAATATAAAAAAAGGCGCAATATATGGATTAGTAGGAAAAAATGGGGCTGGTAAAACTACTCTATTAAGGATGATTGCTGGTCAAACTATGACAACTAGTGGTGAAATTGAATTGTTTTCAGAGACTACGGATAAAGGGTTAGAAATTTCAAGGAAAAGAATAGGGGCAATGATTGAAACACCAAGTTTTTTTCCATATCTAACAGCGGAGCAGAATCTTGAATATTATAGAGTTCAAAGAGGAATAGCGGGGTCAGAATGCATAGAACAATTACTTAAAGATGTAGGACTTGGTGACACTAAAAAGAAAAAATTCAAAAGTTTTTCATTAGGAATGAAACAGAGATTAGGGCTAGCCCTTGCAATGATGAATAATCCGGACTTTTTAGTTTTAGATGAACCAATAAATGGACTTGATCCAATGGGAATTGTAGAAATTCGTAATCTTCTTTTAAAACTAAATGAAGAGAAGAACATTACCATAATAATTTCAAGTCATATACTAAGTGAATTAGCTAGTATAGCTACGGAATATGGATTTATAGAGAGAGGACAGATGGTAGAACAGATTTCAGCAGAAGAACTTAAGGAGAAGTGTAAAGAATGCTTAGAGCTATCAGTTGATAATACTGAAAAGGCAGCAGTCTTATTAGAGGATAAGCTAAATTGTCATGAATATGAGGTATTACCTAATAACATAATTCGAATTTATAAATTTACAGATACACCTTCCAAGGTAAGTAGTGCAATTGTTAAGAATGGAGTAGAGTTAAATTCTATGACTATAAAAGGAACTAGTTTGGAAGAATATTTTGTTTCATTAGTTGGAGGTGGTATCAATGCTTAATTATATAAAAAGTGAATTATATAGAACTACTCATCGTAAGTATCCGTATGTTCTAGTTGGAGCTTCTTCATTGATATGTATTCTAGGGAATATATTAGCGGTATGGTTTATGAAAGATCAACCAGAAATGAATAGAATATCAATGTCAGATATGTTAATGATTTCAACAGCTCTCTTCACAATGATATATTACTCTGTAATTATGATTGTAGATATTGTATTTTCAGATGAACATAAGCATCAAACTTTAAAGAATACAGTATCATTTGGAATTAATAGAACAAAGATATATTTAGGAAAGTTTCTTTCAGAGTTAATTGTAGCTATAATATCTTTAGCTATAGTTACTACTGTGTTAATATTAAGTTCTTATATTTTCCTTGGTTCAGATGGTACAACTACAGTAGAAACACTAAAGAATTTTGGAACTAAACTTTTGGCTGTATTCCCACTTTGGGTAACAGGAATAGCTATTGCAAATTTACTTGCTTTTAATATTAAGAATAATAATATATTTGCTTTTGCTTATCTAGGAGTTGTAGCTGTATTTCCAGGAATAATAAAATATCTTGCTTATTTAAAACCTATATTTGTAAAGATACAATCATATTTAGTTTCTTACAACATTAAATTCATAGTAATGCAAGATAAGATTTTTTCAAAGGATATTATAAAATGTTATGTGCTGGGCATAGTATATATAATTTTGATAACAATTATAGGAATTATTTCTTTTAGAAGAAAAGAGATAAAATAATAGTTAACTAGGGAACTATAAGAATATAAAACTATTGAACTATATAACAATATAACTATTTAAATAGTTGTTCTGTTCATGTGGGGTTCAGGAGTTTTCATTAATAAAAAACATATACTTATGATATGAGTCTTAGGAGGAGCATTATATGATATATATAACTATTTTATTTGGTAGTATAGCAGCATTATTTATAGTGCTCTTTCTACTAGATCACTATAATATAAGGAACATAAAAAAGGAATTAAGAAATCTTAGGAGCATAAAAACCAATCAACAATTAAGAATAGTAGCACCTAATAAAAATATTGAAGAGATGATAGGCGAAATTAATTTTATATTAGAAAAAAGCCAAAATGATAGAATAGCTCATGAGAAAAGCGAAAGTGAATTAAGAAAGCAGATTGCTAATATATCTCACGATTTAAGAACTCCACTTACATCTATTCTAGGTTATGTACAACTAATTAAGGATGAGTCTACTAGTGAAGAAGAAAAACAGGAGTACTTAGATATTATAGAAAAACGCTCTAAGGTATTGCAAAATCTTATTACTAGCTTTTATGATTTATCTAGATTAGAAGCCAATGAATATGACCTAGAATTTAAAAAGGTTAATGTTGAAAGTTTATTACGTGAAATTGTAGCTGCTTTTTATAATGATTTCATTGATAGAGGCTTTGAAGTAGAAGTGGATCTACAAGAAAAATTACCAATTATAGTTGCAGATGAAAATGCTATAATTAGAGTTTTTACTAATATATTTCAAAATGCTTTAAAGCATGGGAATAAAACTATGGTTATCTCTCAAAGACAAGAAGCAGGAATGATTATTTCTACTTTTAGTAATAGAGTAGAAAACTTTACACAGGAAGATTTAGAACATGTTTTTGATAGATTCTTTACTGTGGATAGAATGAGAACGGGTCAAAACACAGGGCTTGGATTAACTATTGTAAAGAAACTTACAGAAAGTATGGGACATGAGGTTTCTGCTAGTTTAGAGGATGAAGTCTTTACCATTGAGGTAAGATTCAAATTAAGTTCATAGTATGAAGTATACAAGTTTTAAATAAAATAAAAGGAACATTCTTAGTTGAAAATTCAATTTTTGAATGTTCCTTTAATATATATTCATGAATTGGATTAAAAGCTTAATTATTTATTTTTATATATTGTTTACCAAAAGGTTAAATTTAAAATTAATATCAGAGTTATACTTTGATATTTTTACAGTAAATTATTTTGAGACAATTCATTTATCTAAGAGTATCGTAAATATTTATTCTTTCAAAGCCATGTTTTTTACTTATAACAGGACAACAATCCTTTGATTTTATAGCTTCAATAAAATCTTTCATATCTCTTATAGCTCCGTTGAACTCTGTAGCATAAGAACCTACCTTGTCCTTAACGTGACAATCACTTGCTCCAAAGATTCCTAAATCTAATTCAGTAGCTATTGAGTAAGCAGTTAAATTGTGATGAGGTGGAGTACTACCATTGAAGGACTCTACACCATCTAAAATATCAGCTACACTTCGGATGTTGTCACCTAGCCCTCTATTGTTAGTTCTATAAGGATGAGCTGCTATGGCAGCACCATTATGTTCTTTTACTAAAGTTAATAATTCACGAGGAGAGAGTTTATTTGGAACAAATTTATCTCTAGGTATATCTTCAACTCCAAAGACTACGATATCACCTTGAGTAGTAAGTACCTCTGCACCTACTAGAACTAAAATTCCATCTTTATAAAAGTGAGATCCAGTCTCTTTTATTAAATCTGCATTATCATGATTAGTTATACATACTCCATTCAAGCCAACTTCCTTGGCTCTAAGAATTATATCGTCAAAAGATATTAAGCTATCAAAAGAATATTTATTTTCATGCATATGAGTATCTATAATCATGGTATTTCTCCTTTAGATTAAATTTCACACTATTAAATAATGATATATCGTAAAATCACAGTTAATAGATATTTTTATTCAATAGTAATTCTTATAATAATATTAACCTATATTAAATAAAAGTTCTTAGATAATTACAATATTAAATAGATAAAGATATAATTATTATATTTCTAAATACGGTATAGGATTATTTTGAAAATTGTAAAAATAGGTGATACAATTATCGATGAATTTATAACTTAATTATAATTATTAGGAGGACAGTATATGATAAAAAGTGTGAAGAAGGTATTAGCACTATCACTAGCTACAATTTTTACTTTAGGATTAGTTGGTTGTGGAACCAAAGAAGATGCTAATAAAAATAATGAGAATAAAGAAAAGACAGAAATTACAGAACCTTTAAAGGTTGTAACTACATCTGAAACTTATAAAAAACTTTTTGATAAGTTTACAACAGAGACAGGCATAAAGGTTGAATTTTTATCTATGTCATCTGGGGAAGTTATATCAAAAGTTAAAGCTGAAGGTGGAAAGCCTATGGCTGATTTATGGTTTGGAGGCGGAATTGATGCCTTTATGCAAGCAAAAACAGATGGACTTTTAGAAAAAGTTGAATTTGATGGTGCAAAGGATTTAGCTTCAGAATATAAGGATTCAGAAGGATACTGGTATTCTAAAGGATTAACTGTAGTTGGATTTGTGGTAAATAATGATATATTAAAAGAAAAGAATTTACCAGAACCAAAGACATGGGATGATTTAACAAATCCTATATATAAGAGTGAAATATTAATGTCAAATCCAGCAGTATCAGGCACTAACTATGCTGTAGTCAATGCTATACTTCAAACTAAGGGTGAAGAAGCTGGTTGGAAATACTTTGAAGAATTAAATAAGAACATAGATTATTATTCTAAGAGAGGAAAAGATCCTAATGTTAAAACTATGGCTGGAGAAGTTGCTATAGGAATAACTTACATAGATAAAGGCCTTGAAGAAATGCAAGAAGAAAAAAATGTTAAGATCATTTATCCAGAAGACGGCATACCATATGTACCAGAAGGTGTAGCTGCATTTAAAAATGCATCTAATGTAGAAGCAGCAAAAATATTTATAGAATGGCTATATAAGGATGAAAATTTAAAAGAAGTTATCAGACTTGACAACAAGGATACATTAAAATTAGTTAAACCTGATCTAGAAGGAGTAGAGCTAACCTTCCCTAAAGAAACTTTAATGAAGGAAGATTTAGCACAGTTTGGAGTTAAAAGAACTGAAATTCTAGAAAAGTGGAAAACACTAATGGGAGACAAAGCTGAAAGTGAATAAAAAAAATAAAAGGGTATCTATTTTAGATACCCATTTTTATAATACTATAGATTATATTATCCTTGGACTAATATCAATATCAGTTTTAATTTTTATCCTTTGGCCTATTTTATGTGTAATAAAGAGTAGTTTATTTATAGATGGAGACTTTACCTTAGAATTATATGATAAGCTATTTACTAATAATAAGAAGTTACTGTATAACAGCGTTTTTGTAGCCACTTTGTCAGCAGCATTATCTACAATACTATCTGTAGCAATAGCTCTTAAAATAAGTTTTATGAGAGGAAAAAAGAAACTTATTTTAATGGGAATTTTAATGGTTACAATGATTTCACCACCATTTGTATCTTCTCTAGCTTACATACAACTTTTTGGAAGAAGAGGTCTAATAACTTATAGACTCCTAAAACTATCACTAAATCCTTATGGGTGGCATGGAATTGTGGCAATGCAAAGCTTATCCTTCGCATCACTAAATGCTCTATTATTAATAGGCATAATTTCAAAGCTTGATATGAGTCTTGTTCAATCTTCCTTAGATTTAGGGTCTAGTCATTCTTATGCTTTAAGAAAAATAATAATTCCTTTAGTAAAGCCAGCTATATTAGTATGTTTTTTACTATCCTTTGTAAGATCACTATCAGATTTTGGAACCCCTATGACTATAGGAGGAGCTTTTAATGTTCTTGCAACGGAAATATATATGCAAATCATAGGATACGGCAATTTAGAATTAGCAGCAGCTATGAACGTGATAATCTTAATCCCTGCGCTCGTAATATTTATAGTTTATAGAAAACTTATGAAAAAATATAATATCCTCTCTAAAGGAACAAGCAATAAGGTGTCTTCTAGTGATTATACTTTTAGCCTAAAAGGTATTATTAATTGGGGTATAACACTTATATGTGGAGTATTCTTTACAATGATGATACTTCAGTATTTGACAATCTTTATTAGTGGAATAACTAAATTTAGTTATGGAAAAATGCAATTTACATTAGATCATTTTAAATATCTAAAGCTATATAGTATGACAAGCTTTGTTAGAAGTATAGTATATGGTATTATTGTGGGAATAGTAGGAACTATAATAGGAATACTCTTATCCTATTATACAGAAAGAAGAAAGATAAGGGGGATGGAAGTACTAGATTTTATAGGAACTCTTCCATATATAATACCAGGAACTTTCTTCGGAATAGGATATATACTGGCTTTTAATAATCCTCCATTAATGCTTACAGGTACAGCTGCTATAGTAATCATAAACTGTATCTTTAAACAACTTCCTATGACCACTAAAACAAGTAGTGCAGCACTATCTCAAATAAATGTAAATTTGGAGGAAGCAGGAAGAGACTTAGGGGCTGGAAAATTTCATATCATTAAGGATATAATATTTCCAAATCTTAAGAATGCCTTTGTAGTGGGATTTATAAATAATTTTACTACATCTATGACAACCATAGGTGCTATAATATTTTTAATTCATCCAGGGAAGAAAATTGCTACTCTTGCATTATTTGATGCAATAAATAGTGGAGAATATGGCGTAGGATCACTTATTGCTACAATTATTATTATTATAACCATGATAGTGAATTTAGGTATTTCACGAATTATACTAGGAAAGGGGTCTATGAAGAATGTATCTTCAATTGAATAATTTATCAAAGAGTTTTGGAGATAACAAGGTAGTTAAAGGGCTGTCCTTAGATATAGAAAAGGGAGAAATATTATGTCTTTTAGGCCCATCAGGATGTGGAAAGACAACAACATTAAAAATTATTGGTGGATTTTTAGAGGCTGATAGTGGGAGAATACTTATAGATGGAAGGGATATAACAGACCTATCACCGGAAGAGAGACCTGTGTCTACAGTGTTCCAATCCTATGCTTTATTTCCTCATTTAACTGTTCTAGATAATGTAATATATGGACTAAAGTTTCAAGGGTATTCTAAGAAGGATGCAATCCAAAAGGGAATGGAATATTTAGAGATTGTAGGATTAAGGGAATATGCTAAGGCTAAGATTCATGAAATTAGCGGTGGACAACAGCAAAGAGTTGCTTTAGTTAGGTCTTTAATAGTAAATCCTAAAGTTTTACTTCTCGATGAACCTTTAAGTAACTTAGATGCAAAGTTAAGAATAAAAATGAGAGAAGAAATTAAATCAATACAAAAAAAATTTAATATGACCATGGTATTTGTTACCCATGATCAGGAAGAAGCTTTAGTGCTTGGAGATAAAATTGCAATGATGAATGAAGGAGATTTAATTCAAATTGGGTCTCCAGAAGAGGTGTATTACAATCCTTCCAGTCTATTTTCTATGAATTTTCTAGGAGCATCTAATAAAATTAAAGACAGTAAGGGGAAAGATTTTTATGTAAGGCCTGAAAATGTAATTATAACTCCCAATGGAGATATAAAGGGAAGAATAATAAATAGAACTTTTTTAGGCTTTTATAATCAATACAAAATAGACATAGGAGAAAGTGTTATAGTAACGAAAACTCCTTATGATGGGAAAGTTTATAATTCTAATGATGTAGTTAATATAAAGCTTATAAATAAAACTTATTTATAAATATAAATTTAAAAATCTGCTCTTAAAATACTTATATAAAATTACCTAGTATTTTTACTGAAATACTAGGTAATTTTATTATATATATATTGCTTATGTAGAGGTATTTTTAAAATCAAACATAAGTAATGTATGAGAATTATAAATTGTTTTAATATATATAAAATATTATTAATCTAAATTTATTCTTCCCAGCCTTTACAAACATCAATCCATTCTAGACTTTTAGAATATTTATAAAGGTCATCACAGCTAAGCTCAATGGCACTATTACTGCTACCACAAGCAGGAAACACTGTATTAAATCTCTTAAGAGATATGTCCGTATAGATTTTCACATTAGGGTTTTCTATTCCAAAGGGACAAACACCTCCAATGGAGTGACCAGTTATCTGGATAACTTCATCAGGAGATAACATCTTTGCTTTCATTTTAAATTGAGCCTTAAATTTGCTATTATCAATTTTGCCATCGCCAGCAGTAACAATTAAAATACAGCCTTCATTACTTTTAAAGGATAGAGTTTTAGCAATTCTTGCTGGGATTACATCAAGGGCAAGGGCTGCAAGTTCAACAGTTGCACTCGATACATCAAACTCTAAAATTTTAGAATCAAGATTCCATTGACTTAAATATTTACGAACATTTTCTATAGACATTTTAATCCTTCCTTCCTTCGTATATCAGTTATTATATTATAAACATGGTTTTATAGAGAAAATCTTATATACAAAAAAGTTAAATATTTACCTATGAAACTATGCAAGAAGTTAACATTTTTAAATTTTAACTTCTTAATATTTTAAAATGCTGTGTTAGCTATAGGTATTTAATGGGCTTACACCTCAGTAGTTTAATGTTCTTTGTCATGAAGGTACTTTACCATCATTACCTTTTCTTTTAGATTATAGCCGCAATTCTTATATAAGTCTTGTGCTGCAAAATTTTTAGTCCCTGTTAAAATTCCTATATGGTTAGCCTTATTTTCTTCGAAAATATCTTCTATAAATTTAATCATGGATTTAGCAATACCTTGTTTTCTATAGTTATTTCTTACAAAAACCTCTGTGATTTCAGCATCCTTATAATTATAACAAATTGATTTAGTAATTTTTGCACAGGCAAAAGCTATTGGTGAATTGTTTACTGTAGAAACTACAATAATTTCATCTCCCTTTTTAATTCCTTCTACAATGTTATCATTAGTTACAATTACATCATTAAATTCATAGTTTAACTGTTTGAGAGCATCTACGTCTTCAAGGGTTGCTTTCCTAATTTCAAAATTCAAGATAAATACCTCCTCTATAGGTAATACAGAAAAATATTAATAAGTAAAGTTTGTTAACTTATCTCCATCTAAGAAATTAAATTAAATATAGAATATAGATATTTAGTTATATTATATTACATTTTACTTATATCAGTATAGAATTTTGGTAAAAAGTAATAAAATGGTATAAATACTCTTGAAAGTGAATTTGTAAGATGTATAATTAATACATAAATATGGAAAAGGATGGGGTTTAATTTGAAAAAGTTAAGAGTTATCGTAGCAATTACAGTTTTAGCCATGGTTTTTGTGGGGTGTTCCAATGGACAAGCTAATAAAGAAGAAACTAATAATAGTGGAGAAAAAAAAGAAATATTAATTTCAGCAGCGGCAAGTCTTAAAGAATCTATGGATGAAATAAAAAAGGTCTATGAAGAAAAAAATAATGTAATTTTAACTTTTAATTTTGGGGCATCAGGATCACTTCAAAAACAAATTGAGGAAGGTGCACCCGTGGATATATTTATGTCTGCAGGGGAAAAGCAATTTAAAGCTCTAGAAGATAAGGAACTTATAGAAAGTGAAAGCAAAAAGGATATAGTAGAAAATGAACTTGTTTTAATTGTTAATAATGAGTATAAAGATAAAATAAAAGAGCTAGATGATTTAGATAATTTAGATGGACATATAGCTTTAGGAGAAATAGGATCTGTACCTGCAGGACAATATGCTGAGGAAGCTTTAAATTACTATAATAAGTGGAGTAGCATTGAGGATAAAATTGTTTTTGCAAAGGATGTTAAGCAAGTTGTTAGTTATGTAGAAAGTGGAGAAGCAGTTTGTGGTATTGTATATAAATCTGACTCAGTTCATATAAGGAGTTCTGTGGTGGCAACTACTTTTGATACATCAAGTCATAAAAAGATTATATATCCAGGAGGGGTAATAAAAGCTTCTAAAGTTAAAGATGAAGCTAAAAAGTTTTTAGAGTTCTTAGATACCAGTGAAAGTAAAGAAATATTGGAAAAGTACGGATTTAAAGTTAATTAATCATTAAGCAAAAGTATGTTATAAGCTTCATAGGAAATAAACTTCTGATGAAGCTTATAAATTATACAGAGCAAAATTCCTATAGGATATATTTCATAAACAATATTAGTTGAGGATGATAAATATATGATAGAGTCCATATTAACACCAGTTATAATTTCACTTAAAGTAGCTTTGGTTGCCACAGGGATAGTTATTATTTTAGGTATAGCATTAGCATGGATATTTTGTAAGTATAGTTTTAAAGGAAAGTCTTTATTAGAGACAATAATTTTATTGCCTATGTGTCTTCCTCCTACAGTAGTAGGATATGGAATGTTAATAGTCATGGGTAAAAATGGTGCTATAGGAAAACTTACTGAGGCTATATTTGGAGGTACTTTAGTATTTACTTGGCAAGGTGCTGCCATTGGAGCAGCAATTGTAGCATTGCCATTAATGTACGAAAGCGCCAAGGCTGGTTTTTTAAATATAGACATTACATGTATAGAGGCAGCTAGAATATTTGGTGCCAGTGAAAGTTATATATTTTTTGATATAGTATTACCCATGGCTTTTGATAGTATTATCAGTGGAATTATCTTAGCATTTACTAGAGCTTTAGGTGAATTTGGAGCTAGTCTTATGATTGCTGGTAATATACCAGGAAAAACTCAAACTATACCAATAGCTATATATTTTGCTATGGAAAGTGGAAATAGAACTCAAGGGAATATATTGGTAACAATTGTAGTTGTGTTTAGTTTTATTATGGTATTTTGGCTGAATAGATGGAAGAAACTTAGAAAATAATGATAAATACTAAGAAAAATAGTATAATAATCTAAGCAGATTTTACAGAGCTTTGGAATAGGAGGGGATTTAATGGAGGCTTTTGACCTAATAGTTATAGGTGCAGGAGTAAGTGGAATTATGGCTGCAATAGAGGCGAAATCGAGAGGCGTAAAAAAGGTTATTGTAATTGATAGGGATATGGAACCTGGCGGAGCTATGCTTTCATGTGTTCAGGCAGGTTTTTATTATAAGAATATAAAAGAAAATTTAGCAGCTCCGGAATTAATATCAGGACTTATAAAGGACGCCTTAAAATTAGGAGTAATTATTAAGTGTGATACTACAGTTTTGGAATTAAAAAAGAATAAGGAAGTTGTTATAGTAAATAGTAATGAAGGAATAAAGACTATAAAAGCCAAGGCTATAATTCTTGCTATGGGCTCTAGAGAAAGACCTTTTGGTTATAAAAATATTTTAGGATATGGAATGGCTGGAATTACTACAGCTTGTTCAACACTAAAGTATGTTAATAGAAAAGGAGTACTACCTGGGAAAAGATGTATTGTACTAGGATCTGATGATATAGGAATACTTGCAGCAAGAACTTTAGTTTTAGAGGGAGCTAATGTAATAAGTATGATAGAAACCAGTGGTGCTATTAGAGCTGTAAGTAATAAAGCTAGAGAGTATATTGAAGACTTTAATATTCCTGTACTCTTTAACCATAGAGTAGTAAAAATATATGGTACTCACAGAGTTACTGGTGTAGATATAGTGCATCTAGATGAAAAATATAATGTTATTGAAGGAACTAGTAAATATGTGGATTGTGATACTCTAGTGTTATGTATGAATTTAAAGCCTGATACCCCTATAGCAGAAAAAATAGGAATAAATATAGATAAGGAAAAGGGTGGTATATTTATTTCAGATAAACTGGAGACCTCAATGAATGGAATATTTGCATGTGGAGCAGTTGTTGATGGGTATACTAATGTGGAGAAGGTTATGAATCAAGGAAGGTTAGCAGCTAAGTATGCAGCAGAGTATTTGCATGGAGAACAATAGAAACTATAAGGGTAACATAATAATGACTTAAGAGTATTAATAGGATATATGGAAATGAGAAAGTAGGAAATATATAAACTGATGGAAGAATATATGGATAAAAAAGAGAAAATAATAAGTTATGCAAAGCGACTTTGTTTAGATACTATTGGATTTACAGAATGTATAAGATTTAATGAATTAGAGAAATTTTTCATAGATAGGAAGGAAAATAATCTTTTTAATGAGTTTGAAGAGGAAGACATAGAAAAAAAGATTAATCCAAAGCTTTTAATGGAAAATGGAGAAACTATTATATCAATAGCTTTTCCTTATTACCATGGTGATAAAGGAGAAGGAGATAAATTTTCTTTATACACAAGAGGGTTAGATTATCATAAAGTAGTAGAAAAGTATTTAAAGGAAATATGTGATTTTATAGAATCCTTAGGAGGAGAAGCTAAGTGGTTTGTAGATAGCAATCCATTACCAGAAAGGTATATTGCAGCTATAAGTGGAGTTGGATTTATAGGGAAGAATAATGCTCTTATTACGGAAAAGTATGGTTCATACGTATTTTTAGGAGAAATAATAACAAATCTTAAGCTACAGGGGGATAAATCAAAAAAATATGGCTGTAAAGGGTGCAATTTATGTGTGGAAAGATGCCCAACAAATGTTATAATAGAAGATGTTAAAAAGTTTAATTCTTCACAATGTGTTTCTTATTTAACTCAAAAGAAACACTTAAATGATGAGGAAATTAACATGGTTAAAGGCAAAATTTTTGGGTGTGACAATTGTCAAAAAGTATGTCCACATAATTTGAATGTGGAAGTTTCACCTATAAAAGAGTTTCTACCTAAGATGTATATGGAAAAGGTTGATTTATTGGAGCTTATAAATCTTGATAATAAAAGCTTTAAAGAAAAGTATATCATTCATTCTTGTGGATGGCGTGGAAAGAATTTATTAATAAGAAATGGGCTTATCAATTATTATTTGAGGTATAATGAAGATAGAGATAGTATAAAAGAGAGTATAAAATCGCCATACATAAAGGAGTATTATGATAAATTATTCAAGAAATAGTATGGTGTAAGTCTTAGGTATAAAGGAGATTTCTATGAAAAGAGATATATTAACTAAAATTTTAGATAAGTTACCAGAAAGTATTTCTGGAAAACTAGCAAGAACTTATGTAAAGACATCAATAAAAAAATATGCTAATATGAAGGTTGAAGGCTACGAAAAAATTAAAAATACAAAGGGACCAATAATATTTATATGTAATCACTTAAGTAATGCTGATGGTCTTGTACTTAATGAAGTGTTAAAAGACTTTGACCCTACATTCATTGCGGGAGTAAAGCTTTCCAATAACGATTTTACTAAGAATGGATTTAAGTTCATAAAGACTATAGCTATTAAACCTAATTCTGCTGATAAGGATGCTATTAGTAAAATTGTAAAGAAGCTTAGAGCTGGAGAAAATATTATGATATTCCCAGAGGGTACAAGAAGCAGAACCGGTTCCATGATAGAAGGAAAAAAGGGATTCCTTTTAATGGCTAAGCTATCTAAAGCTAAAATAGTTCCAATTGCATTAACTGGTACAGAAGAATTTTTACCTATAAATGATGATGATATGGGAGAAGAAAACTTCCAGACAGCTCATGTTACTGTAAGGTTTGGGGATGCTGTGTATTTACCTGAAAAACTTAAAGAGGAAGATAAGAATCAATATAATGAAAGAGCCATGGTTGAAGTTATGAAATCTATAGCAGCTCTTTTACCAGAAAAATATAGAGGCGTATATAAATAAGGATTTATTCAAAAACTTATAGTAGAAGATATTCTAATTATATGAAGAGAAAATATGAGTAGCTAATCTTATAGAGTAGGCATTGAAGGATATTATTTTGGAGTATAAATATACTAATATGTGTTATGGATATATTAACATGTATAGTAAATTTTATTTAATATAATTTATATGGAGGTAATCATATGGGAAGCAAATCTTTAAACAATTTCCTTAATACTAATTTAGAGGACCTTAAAAGTAAAGGTCTTTATAATGAAATTAATGTTATTACAGGACAAAATGGACCTGTGATAGAAATAGAAGGAAAGAAGCTAATAAACCTATCTTCAAACAACTATCTAGGACTTGCAACTAACAAAAGAATGATTGAAGCTTCAATCAAGGCTACAGAAAAGTACGGTGTAGGTGCTGGTGCTGTTAGAACAATAAATGGAACATTAGACATACATATAGAATTAGAGAAGAAGTTAGCAGAATTTAAACACACTGAAGCTGCAATAGCTTTCCAATCAGGATTTAACTGCAATATGGCAGCTATATCTGCTGTAATGAACAAAAAAGATGCAATACTTTCAGATGCATTAAACCATGCCTCAATTATAGATGGATGTAGATTATCAGGAGCTAAAATCATAAGAGTTGAGCACTCTGACATGGATGATTTAAGAGCAAAAGCTAAAGAAGCAAAAGAATCAGGATTATATGAAAAAATAATGGTAATCACTGACGGTGTATTCTCAATGGATGGAGACGTTGCAAAACTTCCTGAAATTGTTGAGATTGCAGAAGAGTTTGATTTAATTACTTACGTTGATGATGCTCACGGTTCTGGTGTACTTGGAAAAGGTGCTGGAACAGTTCACCACTTTGGGTTATCAGACAAAATAGATTTCCAAATAGGAACACTTTCTAAAGCTATTGGTGTAGTTGGAGGATATGTAGCAGGATCTAAAGATCTTATCGATTGGTTAAAAGTTAGAGGTAGACCATTCCTATTCTCTACATCATTAACTCCAGGAGCAGCAGGAGCTTGTATAGAAGCTATAAATATATTAACTGAAAGTACGGAACTTCACGATAAATTATGGGAAAATGGAAATTACCTTAAAAAAGGCTTAAAAGAATTAGGATTTGATATTGGACATAGTGAAACACCTATAACTCCATGCATAATTGGAGAGGCTGCTGAGGCTCAAGAATTCAGTAGAAAATTATATGAAGAGGGTGTATATGCTAAATCAATAGTATTCCCAACAGTACCATTAGGAACAGCTAGAGTAAGAAACATGCCATCAGCTGCTCATACAAAAGAAATGTTAGATGAAGCTATTGCTAAATATGCAAAAGTAGGAAGAGAAATGGGTTTAATAAAATAGTATTTGTATTAAAATTAGAGGAGGATTATCCTCCTCTAAAGGTTATAGATTTTAACTAAAAACATTTAAATGAAATTTAAATAACATGAGATAGGGAGAATCAATATGAAAAGAATATTAGTTAGTGGATGCTTAGGTCAAATTGGTACGGAATTAGTAACGAAATTAAGAGAAGTTTACGGAGTAGACAATGTAGTAGCTACAGACGTAAGAAAGCCAGAAGGAAATCCAATCGTTGAAGGTGGAATCTTTGAAACTTTAGACGTAACAAACTATGATGAATTCTTATCAATAGCTAAAAAACATGAAGTAGATACTATTATTCACCTTGCAGCACTTTTATCAGCAGTTGCAGAAGCAAAACCACAACTTGCATGGACTATAAACATGGGTGGTCTTGTAAATGCTTTAGAAGTTGCTAGAGAGTTAAATTGTAAATTCTTTACTCCAAGCTCAATAGGAGCATTTGGACCATCTACACCTAAAGTAAATACTCCTCAAGATACTATTCAAAGACCAAACACTATGTATGGTGTAACTAAGGTTTCTGGAGAGTTATTATGTGATTACTACCACTCTAAATATGGCGTAGATACAAGAGGAGTAAGATTCCCAGGACTTATTTCTTATGTAGCATTACCAGGTGGTGGAACTACAGACTATGCAGTTGATATTTACTATGAAGCATTAAAAACTGGTAAGTATACTTCTTTCATAGGTAAAGGAACTTACATGGACATGATGTATATGCCAGATGCTATAAATGCAATAATTACTTTAATGGAAGCTGATCCAAGCAAATTAAAGCACAGAAATGCATTTAACATAACAGCAATGAGTTTTGAACCAGAACAAATAGCTGCAGAAATTAGAAAACACATTCCAGAATTCGAAATGTCTTATGATGTAGATCCAGTAAGACAAGGAATTGCAAATACTTGGCCAGATTCGATAGACCCATCTGCTGCTAAAGAAGAGTGGGGCTTTAAAGCTGAATATGACTTAGCTAAGATGACAGCAGATATGCTTGAAAAATTAAAAGCTAAAGGAATAAAATAATAAAATAGAAATAAAGGACTGAATAAAGATATTTTATCTTTATTCAGTCCTATTTTTATCCGATGACTACCTACTCTAATACTCCCATCTTATTTAAAGTGGGAGTAAAGAGTGGCTACGTCCCTGGATAACTACTTCCCCTAAAGGACAACGACTTCTAAGTATCAAAAATATTGATACTTAGAAGTCTGTTAGTAAGCTTCAGTGGGAGTAAAAACCACTCTGAAGCTAGAACTCTGTTTATATAGTGATTTTTAAGAGCTTGTCCTATTTAAGCGTTAAATTAGTGATTAGTTTTCTTCGCAATATATGGAAGAATTAAACCTAAACCTATTAGTACAAATGGGGTCATAATGTTAAGTGTTAATTGGAATGGATCTTCAGAGTATATACCACCAATACATGCAAAAGCTGTAAATGCAAAGCACCATGCTCCTATGATAATACCTAGGGTTTTATTTTTTACAAATTTATATTCAGGATTGAATTTGTCTCCTGCTTTCTTTAAAGCTATATATGCAACAAATACCCATAAGTAACGAAGAGGCATACATATAGCATTTAATTTTACTAACCATTTTACTAATTCATCTACACTTCCTATACCAAAAGCAGGTAGGATGATTAATATTGAAACTATAACTAATATAAGTTTATGTCCGTTTGTATAAGCACCATATTTATTTTTAATAAATAATTTTTCAGGAATGAACTCTCTATCAGCGCTATTAAGTAACATACGTAAAGGTGCATCAATTGATATTATAAGTACTGCAAATTGTCCAATAAGGTTTGTAATAGCATAAATAATTACGAAAGTATTTCCTATGTGATAGTATTCACCTAACTTTTGAAAAGCATAATATGCACCATTAGTCATTAAGTCTTTAGGAACATTGTTTGAATCAAACATCATACCTAATGATATAGTTCCTAAAATTGCACAAACAGCAACCATAATTGCTAATGCAATCATACCTTTTGAAAATCCTGTTTCAGGATTTTTAACTTGGTTAACGTAAGGTGATATTTTTTCACAACCACCAACAGCAAAGACTAAGATTGATAAACTGGTAAAGAATTTAACATCAAATGTAGGCATAAAAGTCTTAAATGACCAATCTATAGCATTTAGATTAGCATCTGTAATTGCTGGTGCTGCTAACATTAATATAATAAATAAAATAGACATTACGAACATGGATGTTCCTGCAAAAGTAGCTATCTTTTTTAATGGATTTAATCCTTTTGATGCAATATATAATGCAATTAAAAAGACTACTAAGCAAGATAATNNTAGAGCTGTATTCATACTACTGATTCGTTTGTCTTGGAAGATCGCCCAACTTGCTGAAATCATAAAACCAGATGGCTTTTGTGAAATGTAAGGCATATGAACTATCCAGTATGTCCATCCAGCGTAGTAAGCAATTTTTGGTCCTATGGTTTCATGAATCCAAGAACTAACTCCTCCACCAGAGGTTTTAAATGCAGATCCTAATTCTCCTACCATTAGTGCATAAGGCACAAAGTAAATAGTGAAGATTAAAACCCAAGATACAATTGCTTTAAGTCCGTTGTATTCAGAGAAGCCATTAATAACATTACCAAAACCCCATACTGTTGAAAATGCCATAAATGCCAATGTGTACCAAAGAATTTCTTTGTTCTTTTTTTCAGACATAATTTTCCNNTTCACATTTAAAATCAAATATTTTATTATAAATCGAATTATATTTAAAATATTATGAAAATATATTAAATATAATTGAACACTATCTAATGAATCTAATCCTAATAACTTTTATTTGTAGCGACATAATAGAATAATGTATTACATAATTACATAAAAATGTATTAATATTCTAAAATTTGTGAGATAATATTTATAATCAATTATATTTACCGGAGGAATCTATGAAATTATATATTAAGCAAAAAGTATTTTCATTTACTGATAGATTTATAGTTAAAGATGAAAAAGGGGAAGATAAATACTTTGTTGAAGGTGAAATGTTCTCCATGGGGCATAAACTTCATATTTACGATAAAAATGATAAAGAAGTAGGATATATCAGACAGAAACTATTCACCTTTATGCCTAAGTTTGAAATTATTATAAATGGCATGGTAATTGGAGATTTGATAAAAAAATTTACTTTTATTAATCAAAACTATTATCTAGATGGAACTAACCTAAGGTTAACAGGTGATTTTTGGGCTCATGATTATACCTTATATCAAGATGGATATGCTGTTATGACGGTGAGCAAGGAATGGTTTACCTGGGGAGACAGCTATGTACTAAATATAACTGATCAGGTTGATGAAATATTATGCTTAGCTATAGTTTTAGCTATAGACTGTGAAATGTGTACTGCGAATAATAGGGGGAATTAAGTAGTAAATCAGTAACCTTAAAATTAGTAGGGAGGGGATTTATGATTGCAATGAAAGTAAGACAAGCTACTTAAGTAATAATAAAATATTTTATTATTATTATAGTAAAGAAAATAACTGGGATAAATAAAGTAAAAAAAGGGGTGAATTTAGTGATACTATTAATAAGTATTCACTAGATAATAAATGAGTAAAGTTATTAAAGAAGGATTAATTATGCTGCAAACAAATTGCAACATAGAAGAAGGTACTTTAATAAGGGCACAGGGGTTTAATTTATTGGAGCTTAAAAATAATAAATGAAAATAAATATAGGATTTGAATTAAGTAATTATAATGATATAAATAAGTTTTTAAAAGATTATTTAAAAACCCTGTCTTCGCCCTTTGATTCCTATTTAGAGGACCATATAATTAAATCTAAGTTTTATAGAATAGTTATGAATTCAAAGTATATAGGATACTTTGCTATATATGATAATGAATTATTAACACTGTTTTATATTAAGTGTAAATATATAAAATACGCTCAAAGATATTTTAATGCTATATTGAAAGAATTTAATCCAAAATCAGCCTATGTATTTACAGGAGACGAGTTATATTTAAGCTGTATATGTGATATAGAAAATAAAGAAGTAAAAAATCAAGCTTATTTTTTCCAGGATCATAAAGGTAGCCCAGAAGAAATAAGGTATTATAGCAATGGTAATCTAAGAAAAGCTGAATATAAAGATATTCCAATGATAAAAGAGCTTAGTGGTGACTTTTTTGAAGATGTAGATGAACAGGTTAAAGATGGAGAATTATATGTTTTCGAAGAAGGTACCAATATATTAGGTTTTGGTATACAAGAAAAAGGAAGGATACTAAAAGGATATACTAGTATAGGAATGTTTACTAGAGAAGAATATAGACAAAAGGGTATTGGAAGGACTATTATAGCAAAGCTAAAGGAACTTTGTTATGAGCAAGGAGAAATTCCAGTTTGCGGATGTTGGTACTATAATACAAATTCTAAAAAAACTTTAGAAAGTAGTGGATTTGTAAGTAAGACCAGACTTTTAAGGGTAAAATTTAAAAATATTGACAAATAGTATATAAAAATATTATAATGTAAATATAAGTAATAAGAGAGGTGGGAATACGTTGTTTATGAACAGAGATTTTTATAAAAATAATATAAAATTAAATAGAATATATAATAACGCCCTGCCTGAAATTATAGGTTTTTAAAGTTAAATTTAAAGTATTAATTTGTAATTAAGTCCTAGGGGTATCCCTAGGACTTTTTATATCTAAATATTTTAAATAGCATAGTGAACTTAAAAGTAATATTTAAGTTTAAGACTATGTTTAAGAATAAATATGTGCTAGTTAGCCATATCCTATCATCTACGGTGAAGGATATGGCCATTTTTTATGTAGGGGGTTAAAGTTAATGCAAATTTTAGAGTTAAGAGAACTAGATAAGAGGCAGATTGAAGATATTAAAAATCTGGAAGGAATTTGCCAAAAGTATGATAAAACTAAGGGAAGTGTATTTTTATCAAATGAAATTAACTTCAGTAAAGAAATTAATTGCTTTTTCTTATTATATGAGGAAGAAACTCTTGTAAGCTTTGTATCTATGTTTATACCAAGATCAAAGGAGGCAGAAGTTTCCGCATATACATTACCAGAGAAGAGAAAGAAAGGTTTCTTTAAAATACTTTTAGAAAGTGCTATTAATGAACTAAGAAAGTATGGCGTTAAAGAAATACTCTTTGTGCATGAGACTTCAAGCAATGATGGCATGCTAGTTTTAAAGAAATTTAATGCGATATATGATTTCTCAGAGTACTTACTAGTTTATAGACAAGATGAATTTATTAAAAGAGATGGTAAGCTGAAGTTAGCTCCAATAACTATTCAAGATATAGATGAAATAGCAAAGCTAAACATGGACATTTTTAATAAAACTTTGGAAGAAGGAAAAGCAATTGTTAATAGAGCAATAGAATCTAAAGATAGGATATCCTATATGGCTAAAGTAGATAATGAAATTGTTGGTATATGTAGTATTAGCTTAGAAGGTGGCAATGCGTTTATTTGTGGATTAGGAATTTCAACTAAGTATCGTGGACTTGGCTATGGAAAAGAGATATTAAGTAAGGGAATAGAGAAGGCGTTGACCTTAGATATTAAAGATATATATCTTGAAGTGGATAGTAAAAATCATACAGCATATAACCTTTATATTAATAATGGATTTATTATTAAAACACAATTAGATTATTATAGATATATAATTTAGAAGTATGAAATAAGAATAATAAATTTATAGCAAATAAAATGATAAATATGAGGATAGAGTTGTGTTTTCAAAATTAAATAGCTTTAGGTAGGTGAATAAATGAATATTAGCATTAAAGATATAAATCTAGAAAATTGGGAAGAATGTACTAAACTAAAAATATCAGAGGAGCAAGAGACATACTTGCCTCACTCTAATTTGAAGTCTATTGCAGAATCAAGATTTTATCCTAATTATATACTGTTAGGAATTTATAAGGATGATGAAATTATTGGATTTGCTATGCATGGAGATGAGGATGATGATGAAATGGAAGAATTAAGAAGGTTTATGATAGATGAAAGATATCAAGGAAAGGGTTATGGTAGAAAAGCATTATCATTAGTATTAGAAGATATCAAGAAAAAGTCTAAATATAAAACTATATATTTAAGCTTTCATCCAGAGAATATAGTAACAAAAAATCTATACTCTAGTTTTGGCTTTAAACAATTCATAACTGGATTTGAAGCTGAAGATGAAATTTTTTATAAACTTGAAATATAATATTAAGGGGGAAAATATTTATGGAACTTATTTTTAAAGCAATAGACAATGACAATTGGAGAGAATGTATCAAGCTTTCAGTAGAAGAAAATCAGAAATGTTTTGTAGCATCAAATTCATACTCTTTATTAGAGGCTAAATTTGAAGAAGGAAACTATCCTTTAGCAATATATGATGGAGAAGTTATGGTAGGATTTTTAATGTATAGTTTTGATAGTGATGATAATAGCTGGTGGATGTGTAGACTTATGATGGACAAAAAATATCAAGGAAAGGGATATGGTAGAGCTACTATACTAAAACTTTTAAAATTATTAAAAGAAGACCATGGAAATATAAAAGTTTATACAAGCTTTGAACCAGAAAATAGTGTTGCTGAAAAATTATATGAAGCTGTAGGTTTCAGAAAAACTGGAAAGATAATGTGGGGAGAAGTAGTAATGGAGATTCAGCTATAATTAGCTAAAACTTCTGATTTAAGAAGGGGATATCTCAAAATAAGCTAAATCTTAAATTAATGTTGAGCTTGTCATCTAATATAAGTACAAGCTCAACATAATGAAAGATTAGAAGTTTATTTATTGATATCCCCTATAATACTCTTAAAATCTAAATAATGAAGTTGATTATAATACATATTATACCGCCCATAACTAGTGAAACAGTATTTATGCTAGTTTTAAAATTGTTTTTAATAGTAGTAGTTTTTTCTTTTTCCATTCTAGTTACTTCTAGATTTGCATTTGCTATATACTGAGCATTAGTTTGACCAAATCCTTGAAGAGATAATCCCGTTGGATTTCCTCCTAGGAAAGAAGAAACTCCTAAAATAACTAATATTATACCTTCAACGAATAAAACATCTTTTAAGTTATGAGTAGTAAAGTTAACAATGCCTAATCCAATTAACACTAAGATAATAGACCATATTATTCCCCAAACAACACATTTAATTAAGGATTTAATTTGACTCTTATCCATCATTAATCTCCTTTTTATTAATTATTATATTATATAAAATTTTATTATAATTATAACAAAGTCACCCAACATAGATTAAAATAAAAAGACTGTTTGACACAGCCTTTTTATTTATATAAGTATATTCACTTAGAATATAAATTTTAAGTTTATCTATTCAATGGATTTAGTAACGGTTTTTTGCAAAAGCATTCTTGAACGTCATCTAGAGCCTCACCAAATCTTTGGAAGTGAACAATTTCTCTTTCCCTTAAGAATTTCAAGATTTCTTTAATTTGATAATCATCACTTTGATTTATTAACCATTCATAGGTTGCTCTTGCTTTTTCTTCTGCAGCTAAATCTTCATGAAGATCTGCAACTACATCATCTTTAGCTTGAATATATGCTGCTGTCCAAGGTACTCCATCAGGGTCTGTGTAGAATAAAGCTCTTCCATGATTTGTATAGTGACCACCAAGTCCTACTTCTTCAAGTTCTTCTAGAGTAGCATTGCTCATAAGTTGATAGATCATAGTAGCTATCATTTCAACGTGAGCCATCTCTTCTGTACCTATATCAGTTAACAATGCTTTAGATTTTCCAGTAGGCATAGTATAGCGTTGATTCAAATATCTAAGTGCTGCACTTAATTCTCCATCAGGGCCACCATATTGAGCTACTAGAAATTTTGCCATCCTAAGATCCTTAGATTTAAGATTTATTGGATATTCTAATGTTTTTGTATAATACCACATATTATAATCCTCCTACGTTAATAATTTTCCCAAGGCCATGGTAATGAAGTCCAGCACATTGGACTTTCAACAGAGGCTGAGCCGAAATTAGTAAGTGGGCCATATTTTTCTTCATATTCACGTACTAATATTCCGAGCTTGTGAGATACGGTTTGTAGATCCTTAGTAGCTTCCTCATTATCAGGGAAGTTATCTAGATATAGATTTAAATCTATACAATAAAATTGAAGTTTTCTTATATTATTTAATAATTCTTGATCATGCATAATATCTCACCCCTTTATTCCCATCTTGAGTGTTTCTTCTCATTGTAAGGTTTATATAAATCCTTAAATATTGTGCCCTTTGATAGAGCATCTTTAATTAAAAATAAATTTTCATATACTTGAGGTAATACAAAAGCACAAGCGTATTCCATTTTTCTATGTGAGTAATTACTATAGTTGTTCATTCGTTTTCTCCTTGAATTAATTTCTACCTAATAGTATGTTATGTTATATATGTAATATTTGTGAAAGTAAACTTCAATTTCAATAAAATTTCCATATAAATATTTTCTAATGTGTTGTAAAATATTTATATAAATGAAATGTAATGGCTATTGAGGTTATTTAAAGCTTACTTTTTATGTGAGCCTTAAAATATTTTATAAACATACATAAAGGAGATATATTATGGAATTACAAATATTACACACTAATGATATACATAGTAACTTTGAAAGTTTAGCAAAAATAGCTACAAAAATTAATGAGTTAAAAAGCGAAGATACAATTATATTAGACGCAGGTGATTTAGCAGATTTTAAAAGAGTAGAAGTTAATGGAACTAAGGGTATGGTTGCAATAGATTTACTACAGGAAGCTAAATACGATGCTATATCTATTGGAAATAATGAGACCTTTGATGGAATTCATACATTAGAAGGCTTAACATCTGATGGAAGGATACCTTTTTTAAGTTGTCATATAAGAAAACTTAATGGTGAAGATATAGAAGGATTAAATAAAAGTATAATAATTAATAGAGGTGGATTAAGAATATTAATTATAGGTGCTTCTCCTAATTTAAATGAGTTTAGTACAAGCTGCGGATTAGATATTTTAGATTATCTGGAGGGAATAAATAAGGAGATAAATGATAATAAGGGTAAATATGATATATGTATAGTTCTATCTCATTTAGGTATGGATAAGGATGAAGAGATTGCAACAAAGATTTCAGAGGTAGATGTAATAATAGGAGGACATTTTCATATCCTTATGGATGAACCTAAGATTATAAATAATACGATAATCCATACCTCAGGACAGTTTGGAGAGCACTTGGGAGTATTAAAACTATCTATAAAAGATAATAAAGTAAGTTTAGTAAAAGGCGAAAATATAAATATAAAAGACTTAGATATGGATAAAGGTATAATTAAAGTATTAAAGAAAAACAAAGAGATAGCTTTAAATAATCTTTCTATACCACTGTATAAAGTTAAAGAAAATTTATGGCATGATGTAATAGAAGAAAATCCTATCACTAACTTATTAGCAGATGGACTATCTAAAGTTTATAATTGTGATTTTGCTTGTATAAATAGCGGAGTATTAAATGGAGGAGTAAAAAAAGGTGCAGTAACTAATCTTAAGCTATTACAAATAGAGCCATCCCCATTAAATCCTACATACTTTGAAATTGAAGGTAAATATATATTAGAAGCTATTAAGGAAAGTCTAGATGGAGACATAGTTTTAGCTGATGGTAGAGGGCCAGGTTTTAGAGGAAAATATGTAGGAAGACTTCATTTTTCTAGAAATGTAAAGATTAAATACAGGGAAAGAGAAGTATTAGAGGTTATTATAAATGGACAACCTCTTAAGGAAGATAAAGTTTATAGGGTAAGCACCTCTGATTATCTTCGAAGAGGTTCTGGATATAAAGATTTAAAGAATAATTCTAATCATAAATATGATGATAGATACATAAGAGATATATTAAGGAAATATTTATGTGATGAAGATATGGTTAATAAAGCATTAGAAGATAGATGGATAGAAGTATAATTGTGAAAGGGAATGGAAGTGGAAGATAATAAATTATTAGAGAAAAATAAAAAAGTGAAAAAAAGAATTATTATAGGTTTTATAGTTTTGATATTGCTTAATCTGTGGGGTTCGATAAAAGTTAATTCTCTTCGACAAGATCTAGACAGCTTACGAGGTGATATCTATAATCAGTATAATGATATGAGGACATCCTTAAGTAGCATTAATACCATCGTAGAAGAAAATCTAAAAAAGCAAGGGAGTATTTTAAGTGACTTTAGTTACTCTGTAGAAGGGCTAGATATAGAAAATAAGGCCATTATTATTAATCTTAAAGGGACTCCTAAAATATATAAGGATGGATTAAAGTTTTATTTTAATTATGACTGTAGCAATGGGGATAATAAGAGTGTTGAAGGTAAATTAGATAAATCTCTAAACTATAGTGCAAAGATAACAGTTCCAATAAGGAGTTCTGTTAAATTCAGATTTACTTTAGACTATGGAGAAGAAGTGAAAAAAGAAATATGGGAAGATGAATATATAGATCAAATGGAGTATCAACTTCAAATTATGCCTCAAGATTTTAAAGGAGAATATAAAACAAAGGGTGATGAAGTTATAATTGATGGGGGGATTGAATGTAGGATTTATCCAAGTTCTATAGAAGAAAATCGTGTAGAAGAAGCTTTATGTAAGATAAGAATAAATGAGGAAGTTATAGATGAAATTAAATTAGAGAAAAGTAATGAAGTTTCAAGTGAATATAGCCATTATACTGGAGCTCTCAAAGAAAATTATAAATTAAAAAATGGAGATATGTTAGATGTTTTGGTTGAGGTTCAGGACACCTATGGATTTAAATATAAATATTACTCTATGACGGTAATTAATAATAATGGTAGCCTTAATAAGTGGGGGTACTCTGGAGGAAATGCTGTTATACAGATAGAGCCATAGAGTGTTGAAAAGAGTAAATATGTACCTATACAAATATGAAAATATATAACTTTATAACTAGGAATATATATAACTATTTAAATAGTTGTTCTATTCATAGGGATTTCAGGAGTTTTAATATTCCAATAGAATGATTAAAACTATATTAAAAATATAAGAAATTAATAATCTTAGTGTTAGTAAATTAGCTAACATAAGAAGTTTATTAATATAATTTTATAGTTGAGGAGGAATTAATATGAAAATTTACAAATGTAGTGTATGTGGATACTTGTATGATGAAAGCCAAGAAGAGGTACCTTTTGCAGAATTAAAAGAAGACTGGAGATGTCCTATTTGTAGAAGAGATAAAAGTTTCTTTAAACCACTAGAGGAAACGGATTCTGTAGATTAAAAAGGTAAATAACTAAATAGTATTTAATTTAAGGGTGTCTTAAAATATTAGATTATATTTTAGTAAAAGCTAAGGTATAGTATATTTTGAGACACCTTTTTATGTTAATTTTTATATTTTTGTAAGATAAACTATATTACTTTCGATATATAGGGTGAAGAAGAAAATTTGGAGGAGATTTAATGAGGGTGAATAAAGATAATTTTATTGCAGAATTAAAAAGAAAAAATCCTAAAGCTCTTGATTATATCATTGATATATATGGGCCCTTAATAAAAGGAATCATATCTAAAACCTTATATTCTGTAGAAGATAAAGGACTAGTTGAGGAATGTATATCAGATGTATTTATGGCAATTTGGATTAATGGTTTTAAATTTACTGGAGACAATTCTAAGTTTAAAAGCTGGGTAGGAGCTATCACAAAATTTAAGGCAATAGATTACTACAGAAAGTATGGTAAAAAAGAAAATAATGAGCTTGTGGATGAATCTATAACTGATGGCAAAAGTGCAGAAGATCGTTATCTTGACGATATGGATAATAGTAGATTAGTAAGTATTATAGAAAATATGGATGAACCAGATAAAACTATATTTATAATGAAATTTTTACTTGGAGAGAAAAGTAACAGTATTAGTGAAGTACTAAAGCTTTCTGTAAGTAATATAAATACTAGAATTAGTAGAGGGAAAGAAAAGATAAGAAGAGAGTATTATAAGGAAGCTAGGGAGGGGGTATAGTCATGGATAATAAGGATATATATGATAAATTTAATGAAATTGATTTTGATGTAAGTAATTTTGAAGAAGTTCCTATGGATGAAGTTGAAAAACAGAGATTAAAGAAATCCTTGAAAGAGAAATTAGTAGATATAGATAATTACGAAAACAATGATAGCATTGATTTAACAGAAGTAAAGAAAGAAAAAATACAGTTAAATCAAGAGAAACTCGGAAAAAAGAAAAAATCTATGAAGAAGTATAAAATGGCAGCGGTGATAGCTATATTAGCCATATTGATAGGTATATCCCCTTTAGGCAAGGAAGTTATTGCACAGATAGCTGAAAAACTAATATTTACTCCTTCCCAAGGTATTATAAAACAGCAGCAAGGTAAAGAGCTATATATGCTAGAAGAACCAGTAAGAATTAATATTGATGATAACTCTGCATTAGTAAAAAGTATTACAAATGATGGAGATAATATATATGTTGAAATGTGGTTTAACCAAGATTCAGAAGGTGAAGATATAGAGTATCAAAGAGAAATAATAAACAACTTAAAATTAAAGACAAGTGATGGAAATATGTATGATGTCGGTTTAACTAGTTTTGCAAGTGGAGGATATACAGGATTTAGTTTTCAGCAGGGTGAGAGCTTAATTACAGATTTTAAGTTACATTATAAGGATAAAGACATAGGTGAATTTAATTTAAAAAATGTAGATTTTAAAAATAGCTATGATGAAATTGGGGGAAATGCTATAGATAAAGGAGTACTTTTAGGGGCAACTAGTTATTATGAAGAAGGCGAAAGATACTTTAAAATATGGAGTAATATAGATTATCAGCAACTTGAAGATTACACCGTTAACCTAGATACCATTGGAAAAGTTGAAGTTAAGGATGAAAAAGGTAATTTATTATCCATAGAAAGTGCCAATGATGGAACAGGTAGAGCTTTTAAAATATTAGATAATTATAAAGGAAAACTATATATAAAAATAAAGGATATAGATATAAATTATGTTTTGAAAGAAGGAGGTAAATTAGCTATAAAAATTCCTAAGAATGGTGAAACTTCTGAAATAAATGAAGACCTTAAAGTTAAAGGGATTCAAGATAGTATTAAAGCTGCTTCTATCACAAATAAAGGTGGAGAGTATACTATACACTTTGACTTCAGTAATAATTATGATGAAAGCAGAACAATATTTATGGTAAGAGAAAATTTTAGAACTGGTGGTGCCATGGGTGATGTAGAAAATGAACAAGGTGAGGTATACCTAGATAATGAAGATCTAAGTTTTAAAGAAAGTTTTTTACGAAAGATATATATGGATGTAGATAACATTTTAGTTCATCAAGAGGGAGATTGGCAGTTCATAGTGGAATAAATTATAAAAGCACTAGCTTTAATTAGTTGGTGCTTTTATAATTAAATCATGAATATTAATAGTATCATGAATATTAATAGTATAAGGATTTTACCATAATATAAATTACTTAAAACATAGTAAATATATAATTACAATAGAAGTCAGAATATTTATGAAATTAGGAAGGTGGATTTATATGCCTGCAAGTTATACTCACTATAGTTTTGGACATATTGTCTTAGAAAAACTACCACAAAAGATAAAAGATACTATAATTCCAAATAAAGAAGCATATTATATAGGACTTAATGGTCCAGATATACTTTTCTATTACAAGCCACTATTTAAAAATGAAATAAATAAGTATGGACATAGATTACATGATGAAAAGGCCTATGGATTTTTAGAAAGGGGTAAAAGGTATATTGAAGAAAGTAAGAATGAGGTTTGTCTTTCATATATTCTAGGTTTTGTATGTCATTTTGTTCTTGATAGTAGTTGTCATCCTTTTATTGAAGAAGCTATGAAGGAAAGTAATATATCTCATGCTGAAATAGAAGCAGAGTTAGATGGAGCACTAATGAGAAGAAATAACTTAAGTCCTCAAATGCATAGTGCAGGAGCACATATTATTCCTAATAGGGTTACAGCAACCCATATAGCTAATTTTTATGATAATGTTAATGGAAAAGAGATATATAAATGTCTTAAGGCGGTAAGATTTTATAATAAATTATTACTATGCCAAAATAGTATTAAAAGAAGGTTTATAAAAGGGGTACTAGGATTAATTAAGGGCGGAGAAGGCTTTAGTCGTATGATTATTAATGTAGAACCAAATAGAGAGTGTATAGATATAAATAAAAAGCTTTTAGAGCTTTATGAAAAGGCAGTAGATGAAGCGGTACATAGAGTTGAAGAGTATTATAATGCTATAAAGAATAATGACAACCTGGGGGAATTCTTCAATAGAAATTTTCTATAGGAGGGGTAAAATGAGTAAATTTACTAAGTTAGAAAAGCAGTGGATTCTATATGATGTAGGAAACTCAGCTTTCACAATGCTGGTATCTACTATAATTCCTATTTACTTTAAAAATGTTGCTAATGCATCAGGAATTTCACCAGCAGATTCTACAGCCTATTGGGGTTATGCAGTATCCTTATCCACAATTATTGTAGCAATACTTGGACCTATTCTTGGAACTATGGCAGATACTAAAGGCTATAAGAAACCACTATTTTCATTATTCATGATGTTTGGAGTGCTAGGTTGTGCAGCTTTAGCTCTTCCAGTACCATGGATTATATTCCTAGCTATATTTGTCATAGGAAAGGTTGGATTTTCAGGAAGTCTTATTTTTTATGATGCCATGCTCAATGACATAACTACTGATGATAGAATGGATGAGATATCATCTCATGGATATGCTTGGGGTTATATTGGAAGTTGTATTCCTTTTACCATAAGTTTACTCCTTGTACTTTTTGCAAAGAAAATTGGACTTACAACTGCCATGGCAACTGGCATAGCATTTATATTAACTGCTCTATGGTGGTTACTTATAACAATGCCCCTATTAAAGAACTATAAGCAAAAGTATTATGTTGAAAAAGGAGATAAGCCAGTGGTAGAAAGTTTTAAGAGGCTAGGTAAGGTTCTTTTAGGCATTAGAAAAAATAAGAAAATTTTCTTATTCCTCCTTGCATTTTTCTTCTATATTGATGGAGTTCATACAATTATAAGTATGTCAACATCCTATGGAAAGGATGTAGGAATTACAGATAGTAATTTATTATTAGCGTTACTTTTAACTCAAGTAGTTGCCTTTCCATGTGCTATTTTATTTGGAAAATTATCTAAAAAATTTAAAAGTGATAAGCTAATAGCAACTTCAATTATGGGATATATAGCCATAACCATATTTGCATTACAGCTAGATAAAGCATGGGAATTCTGGATTCTTGCAGTATGTGTTGCAGTATTTCAAGGGGCAATTCAAGCACTATCAAGATCTTATTTCTCAAAAATTATTCCAAAGGAAAAATCTAGTGAGTACTTTGGGTTATATGATATATTTGGTAAAGGGGCAGCCTTCATGGGAACTATGCTCATGAGCATAGCAACTCATATAACAGGAAGCTCTAAGGCTGGAGTAGTAGGTATTGTGGTAATGTTTATTTTTGGACTTATAATATTTAAATTAGCCAATAAAGTAAATATATCTATAAAAAAAGAAACTACTGTTAGTTTATAAGGCATCTGAAAATAAATAANNTTATTTTTTGAAGATGCCTAAAGTGTAAATTTAAAATATCATACTAAAACTGCTTATAGATACTTAAAACTAGTAATCTATAAGTGGTTTTTATTATTTACTTATTTATATTTCTTACAAATTTTTTTATAAAGGATATACCCACTATATCCGCAATGAGCCAACCTATAGGGATAGACCACCAAATTGCAGTTACACCCAAAGTAGGAGCTAGCCAATAAGCAATTCCTACACGAAGTCCTAAGGAGATAATAGTAAGTAAAATAGATATATTAGTGGAACCTATACCTCTATAAAAACCATAGAACATGAAAAGATATCCAATGAGAAAGTAAAATACACTTACTATACATAGATATTGAGAGCCGTAAGCTATAATTTCAACTTCTGATGGAGATATAAATATAGTCATTAATTGTTTTGAAAATATTACTACAATTGCTGAGATTATGATGCAAAATAAGGTAATAATCTTGAAAGAAGATTTTACTCCTTTTTTTATTCTTAAAGCTTCACCGGCACCTTTATTTTGAGCAATATAGGTGGAAAATGCATTACCAAAATCCTGAACAGGCATATAAGCAAAGGCGTCTATTTTAACAGCTGCGGCAAAGGCTGCCATTATTGATACTCCAAAGGAGTTTACTAGGCCTTGAATTAATAAAATCCCGAAATTCATTATAGATTGTTGGATACTTGTTAGAAGGCTATAATTTGCTACTAACTTTAAAATCTTTATATCTATTTTAAGGTCACATTTTTTAAATCTGATTTCAGGTAGTTTAACAAAACAATATATGGCTGTTGAAATTCCAGAGATGCCTTGAGCTATTATGGTGGCATAAGCTGCACCTGCAATACCAAGATTAAACACAGTTATAAAAACAATATCAAGAACTATATTAATTATGGCTGCTATTATTAAGAATACGAGAGGTATAAAGGAATTTCCAACAGAACGAAGTAAACAGCAAAAATAATTATAGATAAAGGTAAAGCTTATTCCGTAAAAGATTACAACTATATATTGTTTAACATCATTAAATAAACTCTGTGGGGTATTCATAAAAATTAAAATATTGTCAGTAAAGAAAATAGCACATAAATTAATTATGATAGTTATAAAACCAATAAAAATAAAGGCAGTAAAAATACTACTTTTAAATTTCGCATTATCTTTAGCTCCAAAGCATTGAGAAAATACAACGGATGCGCCCATACAAAGTCCCAGAATAATAGATGTCAAAAATACTATAATAGTAAAAGAAGATCCAACTGATGCTAAAGCAGATGCACCGATATATTTACCAACGATTATGGAGTCGGCTATATTATATAATTGTTGAAATATATTTCCTATAATAAGGGGAATGGCAAAGCTTATTATAGCTTTGGTTTCATTTCCTTTAGTTAAATCCTTAGTCATAAAAACCTCACTTTATTAATTCAATATTTTTATTCTACATTAACATTTTTTATATGATAATTTAGTAATACCTATATTTAAATTTAGTAAAATGCTTTCAAAATATAGGTAATTATTAAGGCATTACATGTCCATTATACAATAGAAAATAATTTAATCAATTGATTATTAGATTTATAATAATATAAAAAATAGCACTATAACACTTTAACAGCGTATATAAAGTGAAACTAAATTTAGAGGTGAGGTTATGAAATTTAAAAAGATAATTTCTTTAATGCTTATAGCTATAATAGCTACTTCTTTAATTGGATGTGAGAAACTTCCTAGTAAAAATAAGGAAGAAATTTCAGCTAAAGAGGTGGATAAAGAAGTGGTCGAGGGCAATAATAAATTTGCATTTAATATATTCAAAGAAATTTCAAAGGATGAAAATAATAAGAATGTATTTATATCTCCTTTGAGCATTTCCATGGNNCACAAAGACAGAGATGAATAAAGTATTAGGTTATGAGGGAATGGATGATGATAAGATAAATAATGACTACAAGATTCTTCATAGCTATTTAGAGAATTTAGATAAAAATATAAAGCTAAATATAAGTAATTCTATATGGATAAGAGAAGGGGAAGATATAAATAAAGAATTTATAAACATTAATAAGGATATCTTTGGTGCAAAAGTGGATAACTTGGACTTCACTAAACCGTCATCTGTGGATAAAATTAATGATTGGATTGAAAAATCTACTGATAAAATGATTAAGGATATGCTAAAAGGTCCTATTGATGGTAATGTTGTTATGTATTTAATTAATGCCATATATTTTAAGGGACAATGGCAAGATCCTTTTGATAAAAATAATAATATTACAGAGGAGTTTACAGATTCAAAGGGAGAGAAATCAAAGGTAGATTTTATGAGAAAGATTGCTAATAGTGATAAAACCTTTTATGGAGAAAAAGATGATTTCCAAGCTATAAAAATGCCTTATGATAGTGGAAAAGTATCTATGTATGCAGTACTACCAAAGGAAGGTTTAGATATAGATAGTTTTATTAATACCCTAGACATGGACAAATGGAATTCTATAAAGAGATCCATTGGTAAAGATAAGGAAGCCGTTAATGTAAGCTTTCCAAAGTTTGAAATGGAATACGGAGCTAAAGAATTAAAAGAACCTCTAGTAAGTCTAGGTATGAAGGATATTTTTAGTGATGCAGCTAATCTTAGTGGAATAAGGGAAGGAGTATATGTTAGCGGTGTTTTACATCAAGGAAAGATAGAAGTAAATGAAAATGGTAGTGAGGCAGCAGCAGTGACTATAGTTGAAGTTAGAGAAACTTCAATGCCAATAATCGATGAAACTAAAGAATTTATAGCTAATAGACCTTTTATATTTATTTTAGAAGATGAAGAAAGTGGAACCATATTATTTATGGGCAAACTAGAAGAAGCGAAAAATTAACTTAAATACATTTATAAAATTGAAAGAACTGTCTCAAAATAAACAAAATCTAAAATTAATGCTAAGCCTGCATTCATAGTATTAACTTCAATGGTTTTAAAGCATTTATTAAAGATTATCAAATAATTTTGAGACAGTGTTTTTTTATTTCTCTAAAGATTCATAGAAAATCATAGCTAGTAATAAGAAGCAGTATGCCGATGGATGTTGACTTACTTCACTACTAAAGGTATTAAAAATAGCAGTAGCTTTATTTAGATATTCTTTGTTAGAGGTAAGTTTATATAGTCTTAAAAAGTTTAAAGATGCTACTGAGTTACCAGAAGGAATAGCACCATCATATATTTTCTTAGGTCTAGTTATTAATTGTTCACCATGGCTACCATAGAGGAAGAAGCCGTCTTTTTCATTATCCCAAAAGAACTTAACAAAGTCAGAAGTTAAATTAGTAGCTCGCTGTAAGAAACTTTCTCTATTNNGTTCAAGAAGTGCCCATGTTAAAAAGGCATAGTCATCTACATAACCATATATTTTAGATTCACCTTCACGATATCTAGCTAATAGTTTTCCATCTTCAGTAAATAAGTATTTATATATGAATTCTAAAGCTGATTCAGCAACAAAGGTGTATTCATTATTATTAAGAAGTCTACCGCCTAAGGCAAAGGCTGCAATGGTAAGGCTATTCCAAGAGGTAAGAATTTTATTATCTTTATAGGGATGAATTCTTTTATCCCTATAATGGAACAATTTTTGTTTACAGCTATTTATAAATGAAGTATCTTCAGGTAATTCTTTATGTATTAAATTAGGGATATTAAGACCTTCAAAATTACCTTTTTCAGTAATATTAAAGTAGGATGCAAACTTTTCACCATCATCCTTACCTAGAACCTGATAAATTTCATCTAAAGACCAAACATAAAATTTTCCTTCTACACCTTCAGAATCTGCATCCTCTGCAGAATAAAAGCCACCATTTTTATCTTTCATATCTCTTAGAAGATAAGTAAAAATTTCATTTGCTACAGATTTATATTTTTCTTTCTTGGTGGTTTCATAAGCCTTTGAATATAATATAGCTAATAATGCGTTGTCATATAACATCTTTTCAAAATGTGGAACAAGCCAAAGTCTATCTGTGGAATACCTACTAAATCCAAAGCCAATATGATCGTATATTCCTCCAGAATACATAGCATCTAAGGTGTTTTCGACCATATTAAGAGCATCTCTATCATTATTAGTTTTATAATACTCTAAAAGAAACCATAAATTATGAGGAGTTGGAAATTTAGGTTTACTTCCAAAGCCACCATATTTGCTATCAAAGCTACTTTTAAGGGTATAAAAGCTCTCTTTTATAAACTCGTTTATATCATAAGTTTTTTTAGGAGTATCATCTCTAGCTTCTCCAAAGTCTGTCATATTGTGAAGAGCCCTTACTATTTCATCAGAAGACTCTAGAATTTTGTCTTTGCTATCTTTCCAAGCACTAATTATTTTATTAAGAAGAGTAATTAAACCATCCATATACTGAGAATCTTCCTTTGGGAAATAGGTTCCTGAATAGAACGGTTTTTTATTTGGTAGTGCAAAAATAGTTAAAGGCCATCCACCGTGACCTGTTAAGAGCTGACAAGTATCCATATATATAGTATCTATATCGGGACGTTCTTCTCTATCAACCTTTATAGAAACAAAGTTTTCATTGAGAACCCTAGCTACTTCGTCATCTTCAAAGCTTTCTCTTTCCATAACGTGGCACCAATGGCAAGTAGAGTAACCTATACTTAAAAATATTGGNNTCATTAATTAATCTATTGGCTTTTTTATGAGTATTTTCATTTAGCACAATATCATTCTCCTTTCATGATTTTACTCTAGTATGCCCAAAAGAGTTAACGTATATCATTTAGTAGTTATAATTTACTATACAAAGCTTACTTTATTAATTATTATGGAAATGTTAATTTTTTTAAACAATTACAGGATACTATTTCATATGTAGGTAAATGATACGAATGTATAAATGTATATATTTTTTATATGAATTGGGTTTTATGGGGGAATTTTTATGAATCTAACTTTTTTTGTGTCCTTGCTATCAGAGGAGCTAAGGACTAAGTATTATGAAGAAATAATTAAAAATGGACAAGTAGAGGAAGGGTTTTGGAAGGAAGTATCTGAATATTTAGAGAAAAGATATAGAGCTATCTTTAATGTTGAGGAATATATAACAGAGCTTCTAAGGAATCTTGAAGATGTTGAAAAATCTAGATTAATGATGACGATACAAGAAAATGACATATATTTATTTAACAAAATATCCACAAAATTGTTTAGTTTTGAGGATATCATTAATATGGATAAGTATAGGGTTAAAACAATTCTATTAACTTTGGATATTGATACTATATGTAAAGCCATCATAGGGGCTTCATCAAGGGTGATAGATTACATACAAAACATATTTCCAGACATTGATTTTTTAGAGGAAAGAAAAAAAATCGGAAATATTCAGGTAGATGAAATATTTAGGGCTCAAGATAAAATTATAGATGAAATAAATAATAAGTATTAGAGGTTTAAGTTTATAATAGCGTATAGTAATATATTACTTGAAGTCATAGAAAAATATTTCTTTATATGGTATTATATAGGTCTAAAACAAAATATTTAAGAAAAGTGATATTGAACGTATTTTTACTAGTACTATTGATAGGAACTGGAGGATAATTTAAATGTATGAAATGAAGGAAGAATTTAAAACGGGTATAGAAATTATTGATAATGAACATAAAATGCTTTTTGAAATAGCTGATAAAATTTATGAGTTATTGAATAATGAGTTTATTATTGATAAATATGATAGAATAGTAAATCTGATTCAAGAATTAAAAGGGTATGCAGCTCTTCACTTTAGAGATGAAGAAGCATATATGGAAAGTATAAATTATAAAAAAATGTTTACGCAAAAAATAGATCATGATAATTTTATAAAAAAATTAAATGAAATAGATTTAAATGAAATAGATGAAAATCAACATAAATATATTATTGATTTATTAGAATTTATAAATCAGTGGTTAGTAAGTCACATTCTTGAAAAAGACAAGCTGATTGCACAAGGGTAAGTTTTGTGCATTATATAAAGCTATAAATATTAAATGGTAGTCCTATGGACTACCATTTAATATTTTAGTTAAACTCTTTGTTTAAGACAAGTTTTTAAATCTTCTTCCGGTGTACTTATAGGTGTTAATTGGAAAGTATCTACTAAGTATTGTAGTACATTTGGACTTATAAATGCAGGAAGGGAAGGTCCAAGGAATATGTTTTTAACTCCTAAGGACAATAAAGCTAGCAAATCAGCCACAGCCTTTTGTTCATACCAAGATAATACCATAGATAATGGTAAGCCATTTACATCAGTTTCAAAGGCATCAGCTAAAGCAGTAGCAATTCTTACTGCAGAATAAGCATCATTACACTGACCTACATCAAGAAGTCTTGGAAGTCCAGCTACTTCACCAAATTCAAGTTTGTTAAATCTATATTTTCCACAAGCTAAGGTAAGGATAATACAATCATTAGGAACTAATTTTGCAAAATCTGTATAGTAGTTTCTTCCAGGCCTTGCACCATCACAGCCGCCGATTAAGAAGAAATGGCGTACTTCACCTTTTTTAACTGCATCAACAATTTTACCTGCATTACTTAAAGTAGCTTTATGACCAAAGCCTACAAGAATTTCTTTTGCGTCCTCGGAAGCAGTAAAACCACCTAACTCTAAAGCTTTATTTATAATTTCAGAGAAGTCCTTTGTTCCATCTTCTTTAATACGAATATGTTTAACTCCATCCCATCCAACAACGTTAGTTGTAAATATTCTATCCTTATAGGTTTCTCTAGGTCTCATAAGGCAGTTAGTAGTCATTAATATACATCCAGGAATGTTATCAAATTCAGTTTGTTGATTTTGCCATGCGCTACCATAGTTTCCTACAAGGTGAGGATATTTTTTTAGTTCTGGATAACCATGAGCAGGAAGCATTTCACCATGTGTATATATATTTATGCCAATACCTTCAGTTTGCTTTAGTAGCATTTCTAAATCCTTTAAATCATGGCCAGAAACAATTATAAAAGGTCCTTTTTCTACTTTAATATTAACTAAATGAGGAGTTGGGTTTTCATAAGTTTCAGTATTAGCTTCATCAAGTTTTTTCATGACAGCTACACTCATATCACCAGTTCTCATAGTCATTCTTATTAATTCTTCTACTGATAAGTTATCATTAGTTGTACATTCTAATCCTAGAAAATAAAAATTATCAACTTGGTCATCATAATAGTCTAAAAATCTAGCTTGGTGTCCATAGGCACTTATACCCTTTAGACCATAAATAATAGTTTGTCTTAAAGAACGTATATCAGCATCTAAATCTCCATCGTACATAATGCCGGCTTTAACAGCATCCTTAAGCATCTCTTCTTTAGTTTTACTNNGCTTGTTCAGGGTACTCCTTATCAGTAGATGCCTTGCTTCTTAGGTTCTCTTTTATCTTTTGTGACTCTTTAAGTAGATTGATATGACTTGCAGCATCAAAGTTAACATTTGTTAAAGTTGTAAATAGAGCATTTTCTACAAAACTAACTACTGATTTATCTATAACTTGATCTTTATCAAGTAAGTCTTTAGCATAACAACTAATTCCTTTTAGCTGATAGATTAACAAGTCTTGCAAATTGGCTATTTCAGGAGT
>DKGY01000032.1:0-9031 GCA_002453475.1 Clostridium sp. UBA6758
CAGTCAGAGTTAAGTACAGAGATATTAAGAGAAAGACTAGATAAAGTATTGCCTTGGGCAATGGAGAGTTCAGATATTGATTTTTGGATAGTGATGGGTAAAGAAAATAATGAAGATCCTATTATGAAAACTCTATTTTCCTGGGATATGCCTAATGCACGTAGAATAAGTATCTTAGCTTTTTATTATGATAAGAAATCAAAGAAAGTTAGGAAAATGATGTTTGGTAGCCATTCACCAATAATGAATTCAATATACGAGAATGTTCAAAATAAAGATGAAAATTGCTGGCAAGGTTTAAAAAGAATAATTGATGAAATAAACCCAAAGTCAATAGCTGTTCAAGAAAGTAAGAACTATGGTTTTTGTGATGGACTTATATCTAGTTTATATAAAGAATTAATAAAGAGTTTATCAGAATCACAAAGAAGCAGAATTTGTAATGCGGAGAATCTTTCTGTTAAATGGCTTTAAAGGGTTACTAAAAAAGAGTTAGATGTTTTGAAAATTTTAGTAGAAGTTACCCAAGATATTATAAAGATGACCTTTAGTGCTGATAGTATTAAAATTAATGGAACCACAACCACTGACCTAGAATGGCTTATGCGAAATACAATATCAATGCTGGGGCTTAATTTTTGGTTTGGCCCAGATGTTGATATGCAAAGACAGGGTAATTTAGTTAGTAGAATTTTTGATGAACCAATAACCTATGGTGATTTTCTGCATTGTGATATAGGGGTATCTTGTAAATTTATAAACCTACATACAGATATGCAGTGGGTATGTTATGTACGAAAACCAGAAGAAGATTCTGCACCAAAAGGGTTAAGAGATTTATTGGTGAAAGGAAATAGATTACAAGATATAGTTACTTCAAAATTTAAATATGGAAAGACTGGAAATGATGTATTTTTTGAATCTATAAATCAAGCTAAAGAAGAAGGTATAAAACCAATGATATACTCTCATCCAATAGGAACTTTTGGACATGGTTCTGGAACATCTATTGGTAGATATGATCTTCAAGGATTTTTAGAAGGATGTGGAGAATGTCCAATAGAAAATGAAACTTGCTATGCATTAGAATTAAATGTTTGCGATAAATTATCAGAATGGGATGGGCAAAATGTTTATATGTATTTAGAGGAAGATATTTATTTTAATAGTGATGTAAGCTATATTTTAGGAAGACAAAAAGAGATCATTGAAATTTAAATATATTAAATAGAAAAAAGTATTGGGCTGGGATTTGCTCAATACTTTTTTCTATTAATATTACTTTTTTAACACCAATAAGGCATAGCAGGAACTTCATCTTGATATATTGGAATTTTTACATCCTTTCGTGATGGGCCATAAATAGCTTTATGATTATGCATTATCTTAGAGATTTCTGATGGGCTTGATATAAAGTCATCACTAAGAATTAAAGCTTGCCATCTCATGCCACATGTAGCCATTTCATATACAGGTTTAAATCCATTTCTTTTATAGAAGTCTATTCTACGTTCACGTAAATTATTTTCAGATGGAGAGTCTTCAGAAACAGGTAGTTCTGATTCTGCTATTATATATTCATTTTTGTAGTATTTTTTAAGGGCTAACAGAATTTTACTTCCTAGTCCTTTATTGCGTAAGCTTGAAGACACGCCAAGATAATCTAAGAGTAGTAAATTTATATTTGGAGATTTCCAAATAGTTGAATATCCAAGCATTTGATTAGAATGTTCATCAAATAGGCCTAATAAATCATAGTGACCAGAATTTTTAAGCTTTATAATATCGGCTAGAGGCTTTCTTTCTTGTGCGTTGAAATGCTTTTCAAACTCTTGTGTATACCAGTAAGTTATTTCTGAATCTGTCATAAGACGAAGATCTAAATTACTCATTTTGTCACTCCTATCGTTATTAAATATTTACTAATGTATTACTATCTCTTTATTACCGTTAAATAACTACATAACCATAAATTTAATAGTATTTCAATATTATGGCATATACAAGTTTAATACTTGAACAGCCCCCTGTCAAGGTTTGTTCTCTTCACTATACATATAAATAATTGTTTTCACATAATAACAATGGTGTGATAATTACAAGAAGTATTTGAGATATCAATAGTTTTTATAATAGATAGCATATTAACTCTTATTTCCCTTAGAATTGGATATATATTTTCAAAAGAAAATTTAAACGAATTAAAACTAAAAGAGCTGTCGCTCTTAACTAATTTTCAGTCAAGAACAACAGCACATACTTAAATTTTTAATTTTCATAAATACTTTTATTTTCTTTATTTATTCTTTCAGTAATAGTTATAATCATTTTAAAGTCATTAATTAGCTCTTTTGATAGAGTCTCTGCTTTTTTATATGTTTCTTCTGATTCTCTATTGTTATCTCTATTAATAGCATCTATACCTACTAGTCCAAGTTCGTGAAATTTTCTATGCTTTTCTTCTAACCTATTCCAAATAGAAAATATTTCTTTATTTTTAGGCTTCATAGAATAATAAACATGTCCAAATCCACATTTACGCTCATCTACTTGTAGCGGTGTTATAATTCCTGTTTCAACCATACGCTTTAAGTTGCATAACCAATTTTCATGAGCTACTATTGCTTTATTTATAGTATCTATGAATACTCTATTATCTATCATATAGTATCTATCATTAACTAGAGTTCCTATTATTTTTGCAGCTCTATCCAAATCTGATTCTATAGCAGATACTGGCATTATAACTTTACTTAAACTATCACTTACATCTCCAAGTATATCTCCGCTCTCTTTTAAATCATCAATATCACCTTCAAGATTTTTTATGCTAGTAGAGACCTCATCCATAGAAGCATTTATTTCTTCACTATTAGTAGCAACGGTGCTTATTGCTTCAGTAATATTATTAATCTTGTCTCTATTTTCTTTACTAGAATCAACTACAGAATCTAAATTTTCATTTATTTTATTTAAAAATTCTACTGTGTTATCTACACTTATATTACTCTTATTAGATGCTGTTTCTATGGCAGCTACAAATTCATCCATACTTGAAGTTAAAGTTTTTGTCTCATCAGCTAACTTTCTTATCTCATCTGCAACTACCGCAAAACCTCTACCACTTTCTCCAGCTCTAGCAGCTTCTATAGAAGCATTAAGAGCTAAAAGATTAGTTTGCTCAGAAATATCATTAATAGCACTTATTACACTTTGTATATTCTCAATAACATGAATAAGGTTACCCATATCTGCTTTCATGCTATTAGAATGACTTATAGCCTCATCCGAAAATTCCTTTATTTCCGCCAATTCATCTTCATTCTTTTTAGTTGCCTCTAATAGCATTGAGGAATTCATAGATAGAGTGTTAATTGCTAATGTCATATCAGAATGAGCTGCAGTAACTTCTTCTGAAGTATGGGATGTTATATTTGTTGTTTGTGTAATCCTATCCATTAAGTTTATAATTTCTTTACTAACAATATTTATCTTTTCCTCTTTATCTTTTAACAATAGATCTAAACTACTCATTTGAATAACAGAGTTTAATACTAACTCTGAAATTTCTTCAAAACTTGATTTTCCATTATTTAATCTAGAATATATACTTTTTAACTTTTCTAAATTATTACTACTAATCTTTAAATTTGATTTTGGTTTTTCCAATAAGGATATATTGTTTATTACTTGATCTATTGTTGAATTATTGCTAAACATATGTACACTTCTCCTCTTTTTCAAATATATTATTTAAGTTCATTTATTGACCTAATAATACTATATTTTACACAAATGATGCAATTTTATTATATCATTTATTATATTTATATAAATACTTAAATAGAATTTTTGTTAGAGTTAATAATCTGTATAATATATTTCTAAGTGATTAATAGATGGGAAGTATATTCTTAACTTTTTATTCACTAAAGACTTATTTTAACATTTTGGTCCATAACATTTAGTATTTTTTCCAATTCTCTAATAATTCCTAACTTTATAGTATAGCTAACATCATTATCCAACTCATTATGAGAAGGATTTATTGCCTTGCCTATAAAAAATTTATATCATTAAATTTCTTAACTAAAATATAATAGTAATATATAGTATTAATATTAGGAGTTTCTATGATTAGTTCAAGAGATTGTAGTTTATATTATGATGAAAATACGTCTAATTTTCTAGTTCAATATAAAGATAAAGATGAATTCAAAAAACAAATAGATAAAATACCCTATGCTTGTGGTGATATAATCACAAACAATCTAGCTGTAGTATCAGTGTCTCATTTAGACATGAATAGACTATTAAAAGATGTTCCTCAAATTGTTTTTTTTGACTTTAGAGGTATGTATGTATTAGGTGAAGCTTCAATATCTGCCTCTACATCTGCTTCCTCTGTTGGAAACATAAATCCAATAAAAATAAACCCTTATTTAAATTTAACTGGTAGAGACGTACTAATAGGTATTGTAGACACAGGTATAGACTATCTTAATGAAGAATTTATTAGAGAAGATGATACGTCGAGAATAGTTAGTATATGGGATCAAGAAATCCCTGATAATAGTTCTGATACCACCTATATGGGAACTACTTATTCAAATGAACAAATTAATTTAGCTATTAAAGCTCATAGAAACAATGAAGATCCTTACGCTGTTGTTCCATCTAAAGATAGTGTTGGACATGGTACTCAAGTTGCTGGAATCATAGGTGCAAGAGGATATAGTGCTGATATAACAGGGATAGCTAATGATAGTGATTTTGTAATAGTTAAGCTTTTTCAATCAACTAATTTTAGAAAAATGTTATTAGAAAATGGAGTAGAATATACACCTGTTTATAATGGTAGTGAAATTGTAGCTGGCATTGAATATTTAAAAAATGTTGCTACAGAACTAAAAAGACCTATGGTTATATATTTAGGCCTAGGTTCTACAGAAGGTAGCCACGATGGAAATAGCCTAATTTCTAGATATACATCTACCACAGGCACTATCCGTGGAATATGTCTTGTCTGTGGCGTAGGAAATGAAGGTGCTGCTCAAACCCATGCTACTGGTTATATTAGAAATGTAGATGAATCTTCATCTGTAGAGTTAAGAATAACTCAAGAAATGAAGTTTATTCAATTTAATGCATGGGTTAAAAAGCCAAATAGAGCTTCCTTAATAATAGTGTCTCCTACTGGAGAAACCTCTCAACTTCTAAAATCTAAAAATGTTAATGAACAAATTACTAAATTTATTTTTTTAAATACTACATCAAGAGTTTTATATTATAATCCTGAACATTTTACTGGACATGAAGTTATTCACATAGAATTTTATGATATAAAACCTGGCATATGGACTTTTAGATTTATAGGCGAATATTTAACTGATGGCCGATACGATATTTGGCTACCACCTCATAGCACTTTACCTAGTGGTACTGAGTTTCTTCAGCCTAATCCATTAAATACCTTAACGATACCATCTACTGCTATTAATGTAGTTACCACATCTTACCATGGTCTAGATAATGCTTTAATATCTTCTTCTGGAAGAGGTTTTAATACTAACAACCTAATTAATCCTGACATATCTACTTTAGGAGTAAATATTCTAACTACAAAAGTTGGAGGTGGAACTACTACTATGTCTGGTAGTTCTGCTGCAAATGCCATAGTTGCAGGAGCTTGTGCACTACTATTAGAATGGGGAATTATCAATGGTAATGATCCAACAATGTACTCTCAAAAAATTAGAAATTATCTAATGCATGGTGCTACTAGAAGTAGCTATTATAGATTTCCTAATGAAGAACTAGGATACGGATATCTAGACTTATCGGGTGTTTTTAACTTTATAAGTAGATCCTATGCTGCAAATAATACATCTCCTATTAGTACGCGTAATTATAATGACTATAACAAAAATGATGACTATATTGTATACGATAATAATTTATTTATAAGAATTCCAAAATGTATTGTAGGTGATTTTATATGAAGCGAAATTTAGAAGTTCCAGAAAGCATTTTTAGTGACATAAATTACGATCATTATATTGTTCAATATCAAGGTAACGTCCAACAAGATTTCTCTCAAGACCCAGATCACTATTTAACTATAATTAATGATAGATATGCAATCATATCTCTACCTAAAAATATAGAACTAGCTATTGGTGCCCCAGAGTTTCCATCCATAGTATATGTAAAACCAGCTGAAATGTATACTCTTCAACAAATTACTCCCATAGAAGCTTCTCAAGTAGGTTTCTTACAGCTAGATCTTCCCTTAAATTTAAATGGAAGTGGTGTTAACGTAGCAATTATTGACACAGGAATTGATTACTTAAGCGAAGAATTTATGAGAGATAATGGAGAAACTAGAATAGAATGTATCTGGGACCAAACCATACTTTCTAACGGTAAAAATTCAGATCAGTTTATTCCCTATGGTTCAATATATAAAAAAGAAGATATTCAAGCTGCTATACAAGCATCTAGAGAAGGTATGTCTCCCTATGATATAGTACCCTCCGTAGATAAAATCGGTCATGGTACACATATGGCCGGAATAGTTGGCGCTACTGGTAAAAACCCACAATTAAAAGGCATAGCTCCTAACTGTGATTTCGTAATTGTAAAACTAATTCAAGATTATTCATTTAAAACACAATTTAATGTGCAAGTTCCGCTTTATAATATAACTACTATATTTGCAGCCTTGGAGTTTTTGTATAGATATTCTTTAGATACTTCTAAACCAATGGTTATTCTTTTCCCTCTCGGTACAAATTTAGGTAACCATAAGGGTACTGGTATTTTAGAGCAGTATATAGAGTCTATAAGCCAAAACAGTGGACTTGTAGTTGTTATTCCAACTGGAAACCAAAGAGATAAAGGATGTCATACTTCCGGAATACTCTCTGAACCTGGGGAACTTCACATAGTAGAAATTGACGTATCTCCAGAGCAAAATAGTTTGTGGATGGATATTTGGGTAGACTCCCCTAATGTCATGTCTGTTGATATTGTATCTCCCTCTGGTGAAAATAGTGGTGTTATTGGTGCTCTAATTAATAATACAGAGTATTATGATTATATATTTGAGAAAACTTCAATTAAAGTTAATTACTATTTACCTGAAGATATAACTGGAGATGAGCTAATTAGACTTAGATTCTATGATATACAATCAGGTATATGGAAACTTAGGTTAGTTACAAACACTGTATTAAAAGGTAATTTCAATGCTTGGATTCCTGAAGAAGGCTTAACTGTTGGTGGTACTCACTTCAGCTACGCAGACCCCTTTGGGACATCTACAAATCCAAGCAACTCCCCTTATGTGATATCTGCTGCAGCTTATAATCAAAATAATAATTATCTTTTAAACTATTCTGGTGCAGGTTTTAATGATCTTAGATTTAATTACGTTGATATAGCTGCTGGTGGTGTAAATGCCTTAACCGTAGCTCCTAACAAGGAAATTGCAACAGTCAATGGTACTAGTGTAGCTGCTGCTGTAACTGCTGGCGCTTGCGTACTATTATTTGAATGGGGAATTATTAAACTCAATGACCCCTATATGTATTCTCAAACAATAAAGACCTATATCGCCCGCGGAGCTGGCAAACGCCTTGGAGATATATATCCTAATCCTCAATGGGGCTATGGATTGCTAAATATACTTAAAATATTTCAAAACATGATATAATTATAACGGTAAAGCCCTAATCATAAAATATGCTATGATTAGGGTTTTGTAATTTTTCTTTCAAAAACTATGTCTATTCAATACATACTCACTTTAACATTTTTACCCATACCACTGAGTATCTTCTCTAGTTCTCTTATTATTCCTAATTTTATGGTATGACTAATATGACTATTTGAATCATTATGGAAAGAATTTATTGCATTTCCTATAAAAAAGTTTATATCAGTTGTTTCTTCAAATAAAATTTTAGCAATTACAGACGCTCCATCTATTTTATTTTTTAAATCTAAAGAAATGTTTGAGGTAATACTGTATTGCTTAGCAATATATAAAACTTTTTCCAACGTTATAACTCCCTCTGTAACTAAGTCTACCCCTTCAATACATGCAGTTGAAGGTATTTCCTCGCTACCCGTATTATTGTTTATAACAATAGGTTTATTTAAATATCTACTTGCAATCTTAGCTGTGGTTCCACCACAAATTATCTTCTTACCTTTCCTTGAAAAAAAAAGTTTTAATACTTTATTATCATCTTCTTTATGCTCTGGTGGACCTACCATAAGATTTACTACCTTTCGCTCACAAATCTTAAACACAGCAACGGTTATATCATCATCTGGTGAATTTAAATATAAATCCATAGATGCATTTGCTATTGTTGCTGCCATCCTTTGTGGTGACATATCTGGAGTGTACCACCTCTGAACATATTCAATAATGCTTTCTCTTCTCCACCCATTTTTCGTAGTTCTTCCAAGTCCAGCACTAGTAACTCCATCAGTTACAAGTATAATCATATCTCCTATACTAAGCCTAATATTACTTTCATGTATTTCTTTCTCATACATAACTTTACGTGTTGAANNTTTCCATCTCTCATTAATATTATTGATGGATTATCAAATTGTGCTAAATATGCATCACCTCGTTGATAAATTTGAAGTATTGTAAAAGTAGAATATGCCATATTTCTAACCTTACAAATAGGTAAAGTTTTAGCTATTGTATATACACTTTCCTCTATAGACATATTGCTAGACATCATGGTACCTAATATCTTTGATGTTAAAGTTGCTAATATATTAGCTTTAATACCACTTCCTAATCCATCAGATAGTACAAATGTAGTCTTATCTTTACTTTTAATCGTAGTATAAAAGTCTCCAGAAATAGATTCTCCATGCTTATTAATGCTGGCAAATCCACTTTCTAAAAACACATTAGTCATAATCCTCTTCCTCCATAAGTATTGCTTCTTTAAGATCTGTAAGTGCTATTTGAGTTTCGGCTGCCGTTTCTCCAAGTAAT
>DKGY01000032.1:9071-17257 GCA_002453475.1 Clostridium sp. UBA6758
ATTTCAGCTTAGTTATGTCCTTCATTATACAAATAATAATTCCACTGTTTTTATCATATATGAAATTCTGTTTAACAAACTTATCATATTCAGGCAAGTAAACATTTTCATTGATAATATTTTCTTCATTGCTTATTACATTTATAAAATCGAAGTCATCCATAACCCTAGATATTGGTAAACCAATAATATCTCTCGAATTTTCAACTTCAAATATTTCACAAGCTGATTTATTTACCTGTTGAACTACTAAATTAGTATCTACTGTAAGAATAGCATTAGGTGTAACACTTATAATTTTATCTGAAAAGGATTCTGCTTTTTCCTTCATATAGGGTAAACACATACTTATTTCTGCTTTTCCTAAAATTACTGCTATTGCTTTCTCTCTACAAGTTGAATACCCACAAGTCCCACAGTTCAATTCATCCTCAATACTTATTTTCCCCATTTTTTTTAGTATACTACTAATCTCCTTATCACTAGGAGATTGTATAACTATTTGTTCATCTTTAAATCTTCTACTTGTATCAATACTATATTTAAAATTAAAATCAGTAGGATTATTTTTATTCAATGCTATACTTTCAACTTTATTCATTGACGATATTCGTAAAGATTTATTATGAGATGATGCTGGTCCATTTATACAACTACCACTACATGCACTCATTTCAATAAAACAATTTTCCAGATTATTGTTAATTATTTCCTTTAGTGTTTCTATACAATTGTCTAGACCATCAACAGCAACATATCTATAGTCATATCTCTTATTCATTGTATTTAAAATTCCTCCACTAATGGGAAATAATCTTGAAACATACGTGTTATTATCCATATTTTTATTATCTTCAAATTTTAACCCTTCTTCCTTTATCCAAATATCTAATTCTTCAAAAGTAATAGCTATATCATTATATTCTTCACCTATTACACACTCTTCTTTTTTAGATATGCATGGACCAATAAATACAACAATAGCATCCTTTATTTTACTCTTTAATAACTTACTATGAACTTGTACTGGAGAATTTACAGGTGCTAAATACTTTAATGCTTCCGGATAATGCTTTTGAACTAATTTGACCACTGTAGGACAACATGAAGATATAATTATATTTTTCCAGTTACTTTTAATTAATTTTTCATATTCGCTTTTAACTATATATGCTCCTTCTGCAGTTTCAAAAGCATTACTAAATCCAAGCTTTCTTAATATACTAGCAAATTGTGAAAACTGAGTAACGTTGTAATTTGAAATAAAGGAAGGTGCTATACTAGCAATAACCTGTTTCCCCTCTCTAATCAAATTCTTTATCGTTAGTACGTCATTACGAACTTCTTTAGCATTCTGAGGACAAACAACCATACAATTACCACATAAAATACAATCTCTTTCAATAATCTGAGCTTGATGATTTTTTACTTCTATAGCTTTAACAGGACAATTTCTAATACATTTATAACAATTTTTACAATTAGCTTTTTTAAATTTAAGTATACCCATTAAAATCTATCCCCTATCATAAAATAAATAATGTAAACCATTTAAGGATATCAATTTTGATAAACTTTTAACAATTCAATTGTATAGCTAAATAATATAATTGTCAATTCTGCCCAAATTTTTGTATAATAACTACACTTGAAATGTTAAAAATTTCATTCTATTATTTTATTTTTTAATCCGTATATCTATAGATTATATTAGTTGCCATAAGAAAAGATATGCTATAACATATCTTTTTAATTAATACTATCATTTCCATAAATCTTCTGTAAGTTTTTCNNTCAATTTCTTTCTTAAGTCTTTCTGTTTCTCTATGATTAAAAACATATTTATCATTTACTAAATCTAAACAATCTCCCTCTTTTACGCCCTTAGGTAAGTATAAAATTGGTATATTTATCATTTCCATATTTTCTCTTTCGCATACAGCATACTCTTTTTCAAATCTATCTATAATTATCATAAAAGTTCCTCCCTTTATACTATTTATTTTATCCTTATCTCATACTTAATAATATAATTTCTATCACTTAATATTAATATTTATAATATAGATATTGCAATTTTATCTATCTTTATATTATACACAGTACTTTTTCTTAATAGTAGTAATAATTTCACCTTAATTTTCATAATTTATAAGGAATAAAGGGGTTGATATTTTGAAAAAGAAGTTTTTAATTTTATTTATTATTATAATAACAATAACCACCGGGTGTACAAACATAAAGTTATCACTAAACAAAGAAAAAACATGNNCAAGAACTCATAAGTAATCTTAATAAAACAGAACCCACACGCATTTCTGTATTTTACAAAGAGTTTTTTAAAGAATTTGATTTTCCTTCTACAGAATCCAAAGATACTATTAGTTTCTTAAATTCTTTAAATGAAAGTTACTTTATTGAAAAACCTGATGATTTACCTGAATCCTATAAATATAAAGTATATATTGAGTTCCCAAATAAAAAATATGGCATAACTATATTTAACGAAAAATATATATCTATATATGGTTGGGATGGTAAATATGAAGTCGATTATTTGAATATAACTGAGGTGCCAACATCCTACAACCTATATGGTATATGTAAATACTTTACAGAAGAATAGCTGACTATAAAAAAATATAAAAGGCAGAAGAATACTTCTTCCACCTTTTATATTTTATCCGATGACTACCAGCTCTAATACTACCCTCTTCTTCAAAGTAGGGGAAAAAGCTGTTACGTCCCTGGATAACGATTTCTACCCTTCAGAGGGAGTGTAAAAACTCCTTCTGAAGCAAAGAACTCTATTTATATAAATATTTAAATTAGATATCTAATAAGAATGCCTCATAAGCTCTGCAAGTCTCATATATGTCTGCTTTACTTGCAATTTCCCATGGTGCATGCATGTTGTGTAGAGCTACACCTGAATCTATAACTTCCATTCCGTACTCAGCAAGAATGTAAGCTATAGTTCCACCGCCACCTTGGTCAACCTTTCCAAGTTCTGATGTTTGCCAATAAACATTATGCTTATCCATTACTTTTCTTAATTGAGCAATAAATTCTGGATTTGCATCGTTGCATCCGCCTTTTCCTCTTGCTCCAGTATATTTATTGAATACTACACCTTTTCCAAAGAATGCATTATTTTGCTTTTCACTTACTGATGGATAGTTTGGATCGAAAGCTGCACTTACGTCTGAAGAAAGCATTTTAGAGTTTGCAAGGGCTCTTCTAACTTTAAGTTCACTGTATTCTTCAACAAGGTTCACAAGTTCTGCTACAGTATTTTCAAAGAATCTTGACTGCATTCCAGTTGCTCCTTGACTTCCAACCTCTTCTTTATCTACAAGTAATGTGATACAAGTTTTATCTGTACTCTTAATTTTCATCATTGCTTCAAATGAAGTATATGCACAAATTCTATCATCATGACCATAAGCCATAACCATTGAACTATCTAAACCATAGCTTCTAGCTCTTCCTGCTGGAACAACTTCTAGTTCAGCTGATACAAAATCTTCCTCTGTAATTCCATATTTTTTATTAAGAAGTCTTAATATGTTAAGTTTAACTCTATTCTTAGCTTCTTTATCCTCTACTGGTATAGAACCAACACAAACATTTAGACTTTCGCCTTCAATTCCTTTAGCTAAAGTCTTAGCCATTTGATCTGCAGATAAATGAACTAATAAATCTGATATTCCCACTACTGGCTCTTTATCATCTTCGCCTATCACTATATTTATTAAAGTTCCATCTTTTTTAATTACAACACCATGAATTGCTAGAGGTATAGTAACCCATTGATATTTTTTAATTCCACCATAGTAATGAGTTTTAAACATTGCAAAATCCGAATCTTCATATAATGGATTTTGCTTTAGGTCAAGTCTTGGTGAGTCAACATGTGCACCTAATATTTTAAACCCTTTTTCTATAGGCTCTGTTCCAATTAAGAATAATGCAAGAGTTTTTCCCATGCAATTAGCATAAACTTTATCTCCTGGTTTAATCTTTCTTCCTTCAGCTATGCACTGATTTATATCTACATATCCGTCTTTTTCTGCCAATTCTATGAATTCAGTAACACATTCTCTTTCAGTTTTGCACTTTGACATAAAATCTATATATCTATCTGATAATTCAAATGCCTTATCAAGGTCTTCCTTTCCGTATTTATCCCATACCAATTCATATTTTTTTTCTAACTTTTTTAAATCTTCCACTAAAATCCCTCCCGATAAAATCATAGTTATAGAATTCTACTTTTATATTACTCCAACTTGAATTGATTTACAATTCAAATTTGAGAAAATTTCAAATGTATATTATATTTAAACTTATTATAGTAAATTTTATTAATAAGTACCTAAAACAACTGAAATTTTTAAATTACATTTTTACATAAGCATCCTAAGAATTTTGACTATCCATAATTCTCTTTTCAATTGTTTCTACCGCAGTACAATTTGATGTGGCATTATACCTAAAATTAGCTGCTGCAGCTTCAATTATAACGGCTATATTACGTCCTGGCTTTAAAGGTAATACTATTTTCTCTACATCAACCCCTAGTATCTCCATATATTCTTTATCTACTCCAAGTCTTTCATATTTATCATTTACATCCCAGTTAACTAAAGAAATAACTAAATTAATATTTTTTTGAGAAACAATACAACTACTACCATAAATAGCTGATAAATCAATAATACCCATACCTCTAACTTCAAGCATTCCAGTAGTTATATAAGGACAAGACCCATATAGTTTCCCATCTATTTCTTTAATATCTACTGCATCATCAGCTCCAAGCCTATGTCCTCTTTTAATAAGCTCCAATGCTGCTTCACTCTTTCCAATTCCACTTTCTCCTATAATCAGTATTCCAATACCATATACATCTACCAAAACACCATGAAGCCTAGTTTCTGGTGCTAACTCTGAGTCCAAAAAATTACTAACCCTATTAATAAACTTTGTAGACTTATCATTACTTCTAAGAACAGTAACATTTTTTATTCTTGCTTCTTCTAAAAATTCATCATGTACTTTTAATCCACTTGTAATTATTACTCCTGGTATAGGAAAAGAAAAGTACTTTTTTATTCTACGTATCCTTACCTCTGGGTCAAGGCACTTTAGATAACTCCACTCAGTTTTTCCTACAATTTGAATTCTCTTATTATCAAAATAATCGTAAAAACCAGCAAATTGTAATCCAGGTCTATGTATATCACTTACTACAATATTAGATTCCAAATCTCCTTCTACTAAAACTTCTAAATTATAGTTGTTAACCAAATCTAAAACTTTTACTCCCATCTTACTCCTCCCCTACTTCAAATTATATATTTATAATCATTGTTTATTTAAATTTTATTTTACTAATTATTATGTTTAGGGTCTAAAGGCTTATATCCACTAATTTGAGCTTTAAAATTTTTTTTAACATTATCAATATATCTTCTTCTTAAAACTTGCTGTCTATTTTTTTCATCTTCTGTTAAGCCACACTCTTGGCTCTTTTTATATAAAACGTTTATTTCCTCAATAACCTCTTCTATTTTCATGTCATCGATATTTTTATATTCTTTATCCATTTTTTCCTCCTAATAGTTTAATAAATGATTATACAATAAAACTTTTTCAAATAATTACTTTTATGTAAATTACAGTATTATTTATTTATAGATTTAAAATTATTTTAAATTTACATACACTGCTTGTCGAAATACGTATCATTATAATCACTTAGAGATTCTAGTAATCGCATTAAGTCATCTTGATATATTTATTTATAAGTTTTTTATGATATATTTATCATTTTTATGGAGATTTTTGTAAAACTTAATATGAATTTGACTATTAATAATTATTAACATTAAGTCGTATCTCTGTTAAAATAAAAATATAAAGTTAAGGATGTGATTGAGTGTTATTAAAATTTAAATTCTTAAATCAAAAAATTAAGTCTTTTAAACTACTACTACATGTACTGCTTAGGTTTAAGAGACCTACAGATAATATTGTTGTAATATGCTCTCAACATTTAGACGAATACATTGTAGAATATCAAAAGTTAAATCATAATTCTCATAAAACACAAAATAATAAAAAACATAAGAAGTTAGCCTAATACTTTCTCCTTATTTATTAGATTCTGGCATTTTAAAATTTCATCATGATACTCATTAATATAATTATAATTTATGTCTGTATTATCTATATATAGCTTAAATAAAATATCACAATTAAGGGTATTTAAAAAATATTTACCTATAGTTTCCATATGAATAAACATACTATTCCAGGAACTACCCCCATTAAATATAAATATACCCTGTTTTCTTTCTTTTGTATTTTGCTTAAATATAAACCTTTTACTCCAGATAACTTGACACCTATCTATCAAAGATTTTAGTGGTGATGGAAACATACCAAAATACATAGGCGATGCTAGAATGATTATATCACAATCTTGTATTAATTTATAAATCTCAGTCATAGAATCTTTAATTGAGCACGCCCCTACGACTTTACTACAATATTTACAATCAGTACATGGTTTAATATTCATATCATAGCAATTAATATATTTTATTTCCACATTTGTATTAATTCCTTTTATAATTACATCTACTATTTTATTTGTGTGCCCTTCTGTATTAGGAGAACCATTTATAATAAGTAATTTTTTCATAACAAATTATAACTCCAAAATTAATTCATCAATGTCTACAGGTAAATCTTCTCTATAAAAAGCAACTAAAAAATCCATTGAATCATAATCATCTTCAGAAAGCTCATAAGACAACATTTCATAATCTAAATCATAATCCTCTGAAATTTCATCTACTATATCATTTATATTGTCTATTGCAGTATCATTTAAATAAGGCAGAAAATACTCTTGATACCATTGTTCTCCTTCTCTTTCTTCATCACAATCTTCATTTGCAAATTCTCTAGCTCCTTCAACTTCTAGCTCGTCAAATTCGTAAGAAAATTTAATTATAAAGCAGTCATTATGCTTTTTTATTTCTGTAATATTCTCTAAAGCATTATCTTCTAAAATCTCTATAATTTCTTGTTTATTCATAGTATAGTACTCCTTTATTTTTATTTATTTTGTTTCTACTATATTTCCTTAATTTTTGCATTTCTAATTATCTATATGCAAAATTTCTTTATTAATTGTACTTATAAATTTATATCTTTTAGGTATTTCTTTATATTATATACTTTCCCTTATTATATAAAATAAAGCATAAATTTTACCTTTATTATATAATAATCTAAATTTTAATATAAATCTATATGAAAGTTTTAAAATGGCTACACAAAGCTATAGATAATAACTATAAATTAATTAAATAAAAACTGCTAAAAGGTCCTACTTATAGTTAACCTTTTAACAGTTTTACCTATTTTAATATTATCATTAAAAAACTTTTATTCTTTACTCTCAACTAATTCATACATCTCATCAGCTCTTTCCATGTAAAGAATTCCTTCTAAATGATCCATCTCATGACAGAAAACTCTTGCCATAAAATCTTCTACCTCATACTTTATTAGCTTACCATCTTCATTTAAAGCTTCAACTATCATTTTTGTAGGTCTTTCAACCAATCCTTCGTATCCAACATAACTAAGACACCCTTCATAATCTCTATCCATTTCCTTAGATGCTTTAATAACTTTAGGATTTATTAGTATTATAGGAGATGTATTATCAGGCGTTAAATCAATTAATATAATTCTTTTATTTACAGCTATTTGTGGAGCTGCAAGTCCAACGCCTTCAACTGTTGATAATGTATCCTTCAAATCTTGAATTATTCCTCTGATTTCTTCATTTATTTCAACTACAGTATCACTAATTTTTTTTAAATGTTTATCTCCATACTGAACTATCTTCCTTACTGCCATCTTAAGTTCCCCTTTCATATTCTTTGATAAGTATATTAAAACATACTTTTATATATTTGNNTTCATCCTATGTTCTCATTATTTTTACTATATATACTAAGATAAAAAACCTACATAGTAGCATATTAGAATTATTATAGAAATACATCCTCTTAGCACATGTTGTTTTAAATTTAATTGATTAAATAGCTTATATCCATGGATTATTGCAGCTATGTGTATTAGTATTAATCCTACTAAAA
>DKGY01000032.1:17360-19662 GCA_002453475.1 Clostridium sp. UBA6758
TATTAGAATTAAGGTAATAAATTTAAAAGCTATAGACATAACTCCCTCCTACATCTATTCTATTTAATTTATAGACTTATATAGTTATTATATATATTTAAGTAGTTTATGCTCTTAATAGAGTTCTCATTCAAATTAAATTTGCATATAAATAAACACCTTATAAAATTTATTTTTATAAGGTATTTATTTATTAACTATTTTAGATGTTCTTCAAACCAATTTGTTATTTCTGTAAGTCTTCTTATTCTATGCCTTGGTTTCCCACTTCTACTAAGCTCATGATTTTCGCCTCTAAACATGCAAAGTCTAGCCTCAACTCCATGATATTTTAAAGCTGTGAACATCTNNTACATCTGTAGACCTTCTGCTAACCAACATCTGTAATCTTCTTCTGAATGTATAAATAAAGTCGGTGTCTTAACTTTATCTGCATATTTAAGTGGAGAATGATACCAAAGTTTATCCACGTTATTCCATGGAGTACCTCCATTTTGATCATCTACAAAATAAAATCCTATATCTGTAGTGCAAAACTTAGAAATCCAGTTGGATATACTTCTTTGAGATGCTGCAGCTTTAAATCTATCAGTATGACCAATTATCCAGTTGGTCATAAATCCTCCATAAGATCCACCAGTTACACCCACATTATTCACATCTATATTTTTATACTTTTCTAATACTTTATCTGTAAAAATCATTATGTCATCATAATCAATTGTACCATATTTTCCTCTAATATCTGCATAAGCTCCCCCATGTCCATCGCTGCCCCGCGGGTTACAGAAGAATACAAAGTACCCCATATTAGCCCATAGCTGCATCTCATGATAGAAAACCTCACCATAAACGGTTTTAGGTCCACCATGAATATCTAAAATGGCAGGATATTTTTTATTTTCTTCGAAATCTACAGGTTTTAATACCCATCCTTCTATTATAACACCTGGTTCTGTTTCAACCTCAACTCTTTCTGGTTTCGAGATTTTTAATTCATCATGTATCCATTGATTAAACCTTGAAATTTCAGTTTCTCTACCATCTTTTAATGAATATATTTCTTGTAACTGTTGATTTCTAAGACCTATAAATAATATATTGCCATTCTTAACATCAAAACAATCTACTGATCCAGTATTAAAACTTACTTTTTCTATATTTCCATCTATATCGATTCTATTTATATAAGAACTATCTATTTCTGTAGTTATAAAATATAAGTAGCTACTATCTCTTACAATAGATTTCCCTTTACCATATCTACAATCCGAACCTACAGAATTCCATGTACTTCTATCAAAATCTGGGGTTAATAAAGTTTTATTACTAGTATTCAAATCTATTATATAGAATTTACCATCTTCATTAACTCCATATTCCTGCATATCGCTTCCAAGTAATATTAATTTATCTTCACCAATGAAACTTACATGACTATAAGAAAAGTTTTCTTCTCCATTAATAAAAGTAAGTTTATCCAGTTTAATGTCATAAACATATAGCTCATCATTAAGTGCTGCTTTATCTTTATAAGAACTTGCAGTAAATACCAACTTACTTTTATCTTCACTTAATTCTACCGACATAACTGAAGTATATTCATCAGTTATTAAGTTTATTTCCCCCGTACTCACTACATATTTATATAATCCACTTCTCTTTTTATTAGTAAAGCCACTACCATTGCTCCAAAAAGGTATCTCATCTAAAACTTCATAGTCCTTCTCTTCTTTTCTAAACTTTAATTCCTCAGCTTTTTCTTCATCAGAAAGTCCAATTAAACTCTTCCCACCTACTCTATGATTTCCTGTAAATAGGAATGTATCTTCATCTACTTCAATTATAGTTTCAACTGGCATAGGAATTTTAAAAGCCTTAACAGCTTCTCCACCATGAATGTTTAACTTATAAAATTGAGCAAATTCATCTCCCTCTTCAAGTTTCTTTTTATCTTTACTCTCTCTTACTCCTTGAAATAATATAGTCTCATTATCTTGAAGCCATATAAAGCTTCTTTCTTTATTAAAAGTAGTCAATTGATAATATTTATTCAAAGCTAAATTGTAGAGCCATAAATTAGAATCATAGACGTTATCCTCTAAATTACAATTAGACACAACAAAGCAAGCATTATCCCCTTTAGGTGAAAAATTTAGAGATGATAAAAATTTATATTTTGTAAAATCCTCTAATTGAATATTTTTCATTATACTCCCCCCAAATCACATATTGTAATAATTATACTATATTTTAAATATATTGTAATTATAATAATTACTTTATTTTCATTGTGCAATAT
>DKGY01000075.1 GCA_002453475.1 Clostridium sp. UBA6758
TCAGCTTTTGTTATGTGTAAATGTTCAGTTTTGATGTTGAACTATGAGGCTAAAAGAAGCCAGAGGTTCATGTTGAGAAAGATTATAAATTTAGTCTTTTAAACTCTAAACTTTAAATTTCATAATAATTGTTTGTAAGTTTTGTGCTAAATTTGATAGGTTTTCACTAGAACTTGCAATTTCTTCTATGGAGGCAGCTTGTTCTTCCATGGAGGCTGTTGCTTCTTCAGTTGCAGCGGCACTTTCTTCAGCAAGGGCTGAAAGTTTTTCCAAAATATCTAATATTTCATACTTTGTTTTTTCCATCTTTTCTCCTGAAGCATTTAACTGTTTAACTACTTTTCCAGATTCATTCATTGCTTCAGAAATTAACATATATTTATCTCTAGTATTAATTACACTACTAGCTTGTTCTTTAGATATATTAGATAGCCTTTCCATTGTATTTACAGCATTTTTAGCATTATCTTGCAATTCATTAACCATTCCATCAATCTCTTTTGTAGAAGTTGAAGATTGTTCAGCTAATTTTCTGATTTCATCTGCTACTACTGTAAATCCTCTACCGGCTTCCCCGGCTCTTGCTGCTTCTATTGCTGCGTTTAATGCTAATAAATTAGTCTGTTCTGATATAGAGGCAATGACATTACTTGCTTGTCCAATTTTATTAGAACTATCATTAGTTTTTAATATAACTTCATATATCTCTTTTGTTGCATCATTACTTTCTTCTGTTATTTTTGATAGGGTGTCAATGTCATTTAAACCCTCACTAACCACTTCGGTTACCTTCATTGAAGCAGTATTTAAATTTCTCACATTTTCTTGATCTTTTTCAATAATTTCTCCTAACAAAGTAGCTTTTGAAGAACCTTCTACTGTAATTTGTGCTTGTTCAGAGGCTTCCATTGCTATTTCTTCTACTGTTTTTGATACCTCGTCTACAGCTATGGCTGATTGTTGTGAAGTAGCCGTCAACTCCTCTGAAGCAGCAGTAACTTGTTCAGAAGGATCACTGACTTTATCAATAACATCCCTAAGATTATTAATTATGCTTTGTAGAGCCTGGGCTAAGGCTCCAATTTCATCATTCTTTTTAAGGTAGTTTTCAGAAACATCTTCTGTAATATCTAAATTAGCTATTTTTTCTGAATGTTTTATTGTTTTTATAATAGGTTTAGCAATGGAATTACCAATTAAATATGTAATAGCAATACTAATAAACAAGATTATAGAAGTAACTATTGTAATTGTCCTTTGCAGCCTAGGAATTGCAGATAAAACCTCACTCTCATTGGCAGTAGTAATAAGTATCCAATCAGTACCTTCAATAGGTGCATATCCAGCATATAAATCATTGCCTTCAAAGGAATAGGTGCTGACTCCTTGCTTTTCTTTCAATGCTTTCTGAAGTAGTGTAGACATTGAGGTTAGACTTTTATCTTTTTTCATTTCTTCAGACGGATTAAACTGATTTAATACCTTTTCCCTGTCTGGATGAGCAATTATTGTTCCATTACTATTAATAATATAGCTATATCCTTCATCACCATATCCGATATCATCAATAATTTCACTTAAAGCATTTCCGTCTCTACGACCTATTAAAGCACCTACGACTTTACCATCTCTTTCAATAGGAGCTGCATACATTAAAACAACTTCATTGGTTACACGACTAATTAATAAGTCAGATACGTTCGCTTCGCCATTTAAAGCCTTTTTTACGTATTCTCTATCACCTAATTGGTTAGTTGATCCATTTGAATAATGGGCAGTACCATCAGGCTCAACCACAGCAATATCAAGAAAATTTAGACCTTCTACTTGTCTTTGTAGTATAGGTTGTTGTAATTTCCAATCCATGCTCTTTATTTTGTCTAATAGAGCTATTGTTTTTAAGCACTGTTCTTGAGTTTCACTTCTACTCTCTGTTACTCTTGCTCCTTCAGCTGCTAGTGAAACTAGGGATTTTTCTGCTTCTTTTGTAAGAGAAGCGTTAATATTTTGTGTAGAAATCAACTCTAATAAAATTGATGATAATAAAATTAGTATAGAAAAGTAGATAACTAATTTTGTTTTAATACTTTTTAGTTTAAATTTACATATAAAGCTTTTTAGACTTTTCACTTCCATCCCTCCATTTAATGAATATATAGATTTTGATTCTTGATAACTGATTACTTAAGGGTAGATATTTATAAGATGTTAGATGTGGTAAAGTGTAAATGGATTCCTTTAATAATAGATATTACAAAATATGTAGCTTGCATTCCAATTTATATTATAACAAATTATCCTATAAAACAACACAATTAAAATGTTTTATACAAATAATAGTAATTTTTTTAGCTTTAGAAATCAATTTTTAGAAATACAGGTAATTTAAAGAGTTAAGAATAGACTGTTAACTAGTGAATCGTAAATACATAAAGGTTGAAGGAAGTAGTGCTGAAATACCAATATTAGTTTAAAAATATACAAATATAGGATATAATATACTGGTAAGGAGGGGGATATATGAGAAAAGATAGGATACAAACTATATTATGCATAGTACTATCTATTGCTTTAATTGCTACTTTGGCTTTAGGTATAAATAAATCTAAGAAGGAAAAAGAAAAGATTTTACAAAGCAAGAAGCAATATGAAAGCTCAATAAATACAGCATCTAAACCAGAAGAAGAGACTAAAGAAGGTAATATAGAGGAAGAAAAGCAAGAAAGTGAAGAAAAATTAACTTTAGAAGGAAAAACTCTACTTTCTCTTGGAGATGGAGTTTCAAAAGTAAGTACATATCAAGAAAAGGTAAAGAATCTTTTGAATTTAAAAAGTGTAATTAATAACTCTAATAATGGCTTAGTTATGAGTAGTATGATTAGCTACATTAATAAAGAGGCCCTTAAGGATACTGATATAATAATGATTATGGTAGGTACTAATGACTATACTAAAGGAAGAGCTCTCGGAACTATAGATGATGGTGGGGAAGTTGAGTCTTTTTATGGAGATGTACAAGCGGTTATAAATGCAGTAAAAAATGCTAAACCCGAGGTGAAACTTGTATTTTTAACTCCATTAAAGCATGGGAATATTGAAGGACAGCCAAGCTATCCTGATAAAAATAATATTGAACTTGGACTAGATGATTATGCTAAAGCCATTAAAAATGTATGCGATAAAAATTCAATACCAGTAGTAGACTTATTTAACAAAAGTGGCATAGAAGCAGAAAATATAGCTCAATATACTGTAGACAATATGAACTTAAATGAAGCTGGAAACGAAAAAGTAGCCAAGACTATCAGTGAATCTCTACAAAAGATATATAAGTAGTATATGCATATTCTTATTCATGACAAGTTAATCATTTGAAACCAAAATTTAATGAAGAAATTCTAAAGCTCCTACTTAGTAAAATTGCTTACCTTCACTATTCGCCTTCATGGCTCAGTGTTCAGCTCTTGCCTTCCGTGGCAAGAATTACAACAATTTTACACGTAGGAGCTAAAAATTTCTAACATTAAATTTTCAATGGTTTCTGCATTGATTAACTTTTGTCATTTCTAAGAATTTTCAATAAGAATTATCTATTATATTAGAAAGTATTCATACACATAAAGAATTGAGTTTGGACCTTAGCTTCTTAAAGGCTAGGGTTCTTCTTTTTGCTGCTGTAGAGTAGTTAAGGCTTCTGGATATTGAATACTCTTTTAGGTTTCCTTCACAGTTTATGTAAATGAAGGTTATTAAATCTCTTAAGTTTTCTTGGAGGTTGTCCACTTCTTTTTTTATAAGTTTATACATTTCTTTTTCTATAAAATTATCTTCAGTTGATGCATCAGCTATTAAAGTATCCTCTATTCTTAGGTTAGTGCTAACTGGAGCTTCAATGGTTTGTACTTCGTTATCTCTTGCTCTTTGTCTTATTAGATAATTAAAATTAGTTTTTATTGCATAAGAAATATATGCTGTAAAATTACCTTTTCCCTGTGTATATTTCTCTAAGCAACGAATTATTGTTATGTTTCCTATTTGAATTAGGTCTTCCATTTCATAGCCTCGGACATGAACCTTTGAAGCCTGTTTGATTATTAAGTATTTGTATTCATTGAGCAATTCTTCCATAGCACTTTGGTCTTTATTTTTTGCTTTTAATATAAGATTCTCTAATTTCGAATAATTCATAGATATAACCTCCTAAAAATACTTTAATAACATATATGCATTTTTTTGAAAAAGTGGAATATAACTGATAAAGAAATTTTAGCAGAAACATTAGTTTGTGTAAATATAAAATTTGAAAAATTTGGATTGTAGTATTAACGTTTTAAAATATAAGTGTGAGGGAAGAATATTTATAACAAATTCATATTCTGTATTATTTGATAATTAAAACAGAATAATATATATTATTAAGAAATAAGAGTTTCAAATAGCTTGAACGTATTCTTTCTGTATTATTAAAAATTTTTAAAATAATGCAGAATATCTTGCAATAGATAATAAGTGTTTGTTAATATGTAGGTATGGAAGATAATATGAATGCGGAGGTAATAAAATGGAACCTTTAAAATTAACTAATTCAGTTCATTGGGTTGGGGTTAATAATCCTGAACTTAGAGTGTTTGACATAATAATGGAAACACAAATGGGAACTACATATAATTCCTATTTAATTGAAGATGAAAAGATAACTATAATTGATACAGTTAAGGATGGATACTTTGAAAAATATTTAAAAAATATTAAATCTATTATTGGAGATAAGAAAATAGATTATATTGTAGTACAACATACAGAACTTGACCATAGTGGTTCATTAAAGGAACTTTTAAAGGAATACCCAGAAGTGCAGGTTGTTGGATCAAAGGCGGCAATAAGATATCTTAAAGGAATTATAAACATGGATTTTAAAGCTTTGGATGCTTCAGGAGATCTATCTATAGGAAGCAAGACTTTAAGATTCATAAATGCGCCAAATCTTCACTGGCCTGACAGTATATTTACTTACCTAGTAGAAGAAAAGACATTATTCACCTGTGATTTTATGGGGTGCCATTATTCACCTAATGGATGCATTACTGATAGTTGTTCTGGCAACTATGAAACTGAAATGAAATATTATTTTGATGTTATCATGGGACCTTTTAAAAGATTTGTTAATATGGCCCTAGATAAGATTGAAAATATAGAAACAGAAATTATTGCACCTAGCCATGGCCCAGTTCATATTGACGATAGAGAGTATTATAAAAATTTATATAAAAGTTGGGCTAAGGAAGAGGCTATTGAAGAAAAAAACATTCAAATATTTTATGTTTCAGCCTATGGAAATACAGAAAAGGTTGCAAATTGCCTAAAGGATGCTATTGAGAAAAGGGGAGTCAAGGCTGGAGTTCATGAAATTACAACTACACCTTTAGGAGAACTTGTATCTCTTGTAGATAGATCAAGTGGTATACTGATAGGTTCTCCTACAGNNCAATAAACCAAGATGCAGTAGAGCCAGCTTGGAATTTACTTGCTCATGTTAGTGCCATTGTAAATCGTGGTAAAATTGCGGGTGCTTTTGGATCCTATGGTTGGAGTGGTGAAAGTGTTCCTATGCTTACAGAAAGATTAAAGAGCCTTAAATTTAATGTAATTGATTCAGGCTTTAAATTTAACTTTGTACCAAGTGAAGAAGAACTTAAATTAGCAGATGAATTTGCTGATAACTTCCTTGGAATGTTAAAATAATTTATAGAATTAAAGTAAATTTAGTTTATAATAAAAGATTATGGTATATTATTAAGGTATGAGATATAATATTTAATATTATATTCCATGCCTTTTTTCATAGTTAATATAAAATACATACTTAATAATATGTTTACATGAAAGATTTTATTAAGGAATAGGCTATAGATAAAAAATATGGTAAAATGTAAGAAAACTGAGAAATTTCATTGCATTTTTATAGGAGTGATTATATTGAAGTGGTTAAATAATTTAGAGAGAAAATATGGCAAGCATGCCATTCATGGGTTGATGAAATACATTGTAGCAGCTAATTTGGCTGTGTTTTTGTTAAGTACCATAAGTCCAGGTTTAGAAGAAAACTTAATGCTAATACCTGAGGCAGTAATGGCAGGTCAAGTATGGAGGATATTTACCTTTATTTTAATTCCACCAGCAACCAGTGCCTTTTGGATACTATTTACCCTTTATTTCTATTATATTATAGGTATGGGATTAGAACAGGCTTGGGGAAGCTTTAAATTTAATATATATTATTTAGTAGGGATGATTGCTACTATAATTGTATCCTTAGTTGGAGGAAGTCCTGCTACAGGAACCTTTATAAATTTAACTTTATTTTTAGCCTTTGCATCTATATATCCTAATCATGAGGTTTTATTATTTTTCATTTTACCTGTTAAGATGAAATATTTAGCCATTTTTGATGCAGTGCTTTTGGCACAACAGTTTATAATGGGTGGCGTTGGAATAAAACTCATGATTCTTGCATCTTTAGCTAACTACTTTATTTTCTTTGGAAAAGACTTTATAGAGTTATTTAAAACTAAGAAGAAAGTTAAGAAGAATAAGGAAAGATTTAAGGTCATAGAGATGAAGGATTATGTACGTCATAGATGTACTGTATGTGGAATAACTGAAAGAGATGACCCTAATATGGAGTTTAGATATTGTTCAAAATGTAGTGGACATAAGGAATATTGCATGAATCACTTGAAAAATCATGAACATATTAATGATTAGTAGTTTATCCGATGACTACCTGCTCTAAGACTCACATCTTCTTCAAAGTGTGAGTAAAGAGTAGCTACGTTCCTAGATAACGATTTACCCTAAAGGACAACGAGTTCTAAGTATCGAAAATACTGATACTTAGAATTCTGTTAGTAAGCTTCAGTGGGAGTAAAAAATCTCCTTTGAAGCAAAGAACTCTGTTTATAAAAAAATTAAGGGATGTATCAAAATTATAGGTTCACTGTTATAGGTTAACTAAATTTTGAGGCAGCCCTTTTAATTAGTACATATGAAGGAGGAAAATCTATGAGATATGAAGGTGCAGTTTATAGGCCACCTAGTGAAGGAAGAAGTTTAATAGTTCAGGCTACCATTGGTTGTTCTCACAACAAATGCAGTTTTTGTAATATGTATAAGGCAAAGCAGTTTAGAATGAGAAATCTAGAAGAGGTAATTGAGGATTTAACTTGGGCTAGGGAGAAATATAGATATATAGAAAAAATATTTATTGCTGATGGGGATGCCCTTATCATGCCTACTCATATACTTATTACTATTTTAGATAAAATTAAAGAGTTATTTCCAGAATGCAAAAGCATTACTGTGTATGCTAGTCCAAAATCTATTTTGCTTAAAACAGAAGAAGAATTAAAGCTTTTAAAAAGCAAGGGATTAAATATGGTATATCTAGGCATAGAAAGTGGAGATGATGAGATTTTACTTAAGGTAAATAAGGGAGCAACTGCAAAGGAACTTATAGAAGCTGGTAGAAAAATTAAGGATAGTGGAATTAAATTATCATGTACTCTAATTAGTGGCTTAGGTGGGGTAGAGAACTGGAAAAATCATGCTCTGAACTCTGCAAAAGTTATAAATGCCATAGATCCAGATTATCTGGGACTTTTGACCCTTATGACTCCTGAGGATGCACCTATATATGAAGAGATACAAAAGGGAAACCTTATACTTTTAAATCCTATACAAGTAATGGAGGAAGTATATCACCTTGTTAAAAATCTTAAACTTACAAACTGTATATTTAGGAGCAATCATGCATCAAACTATGCACCACTAGCGGCAGTCTTAGGAAAAGAAAAGGAAAGATTACTTTCGGATATAGAAGGCTTTTTAGCAGGGCAAAATAACTTTAAACCAGAATATTTTAGAGGGCTTTAATAATATTGAAATAAAGCCCTCCCTTTGCTATAATTATTACGATAAGTAGCATTGAAAAATGTAAACCATTACCTAATGAAAATGAAATATTAATGTACTATTTATATTTAAAACAGTCTATTAAGGAAGGATGTTAATAATGAAAAATACATACATAAATATTCTTAAAAGAGAAGTTATACCAGCGTTAGGGTGTACGGAGCCTATAGCTCTTGCTCTTGCAACAGCGAAATGTAGTCAAGCTTTAGGAGGAGTTCCAGATAGAGTTACAGTTCTTGTTAGTTGTAATATTCTTAAAAATGGTATGGGAGTAGGAATACCAGGTACAGGAATGGTTGGATTAAATATTGCAGCAGCCCTTGGAGCTATAGGTGGTAATGCGGAGGCTGGATTAGAGGTTTTAAAGGATGTTACTAAGTCAGATATTGAGAAATCAAAGGAATATATAGTAGATGGCAAGGTTACAATAGACCTTACTAAAGCACCGGAAAAACTATATGTAGAGGTTATTGGACATAGGGGAGATGATAGCTCTTCTGTAATAATTAAAAATAAGCATAATAATATAGTTTTAATTACAAGAAATGAAGAGATATTATTTGAAATAGAAGAGGTTAAGGCAGTAAGTACTGAGGATAATGGAAGTGAGGAACAGTTATCTGTTAAAGATATATATGAATTTATAAAAAATGTACCTTATGAGGATATAGAGTTCTTAATGGAAGGTATAGAGATGAATCGTAGAGTTTCAGAGGCTGGAAGAAAAGAAGAATATGGACTTAAAGCAGGAAAGATTTTATTGGATGGAAAGAACAGTAAGATGTTTGCAGATTCTCTTCAAACCTATGCTATGGGATTAACAGCTGCAGGTGTTGATGCTAGAATGGATGGATGTACACTGCCAGTAATGAGTACAGCAGGTAGTGGAAACCAAGGCTTAACAGCTACTTTACCTGTAATTGCAGCTGCAGAAAAACTAGGCGTTAGTGATGATACTTTAGTTAGGGCAGTAGCACTTAGTGATCTTATAACTATTCATGTAAAAAGCTTTATAGGAAGACTTTCAGCTCTATGTGGATGTGGAGTTGCAGCTTCAATTGGAGCTAGCTGTGCCATTGTTTATATGCTAGGAGGAGAACTATGTGCTATAAATAAAGCTATAAAAAACATGGTGGCGGACGTATCTGGTATGGTCTGTGATGGAGCAAAACCAGGATGTGCTCTTAAAATTTCTACGGCAGTAGGTACATCAGTACTATGTGCAGCCCTTGCAGTAGAAGGAGTAGAAGTTTCATCCCATGATGGAATTGTTCATGAGGACGTAGAGAGAACTATAAAGAACATGGCAGATTTAGGGGTAGTTGGTATGGCTGATGCAGATAGAGTTATACTTAACTTAATGATGTGTAAATAAAGAAATAAATTAGTAAATCAAGCTTCTAATGAAAGTGTAGAAATAGATGTATAATCATTTTTGTATCGGTATGTATTGCTTAGCAATTTTCATACCGTTTTTTTTGTTGAACTGTTGTCAGCCTAGAAAAATTTATATATAATTTATTATAAGGGAATTATTTGAATATTATATAAATAAAATTTTTTTGGGTGAGGATTATATTATGACGTACAATGAAATGAAGTTAAAAATGAGAGATGGAAAAGAGATTTATTTATACAAGTGGGAGTTAGATGAAAGTGTTAAGCCTAAGGCAGTTATACAACTTATCCATGGTATGGCTGAATATGGTAGCAGATATGATAGATTTGCAAAGGAATTAGTAAAGGATGGATTTATAGTTTATGCTGATGATCATAGAGGTCATGGAAAATCCGCAGAAAGCTTAAGTACTTTAGGGTATATTAGTGATAATGATGGATTCCATGATATGGTTCATGATCAATATGAAATAAATAATCTTATAAAAAAGGAAAACCCGGGACTGGATGTTTATATTTTAGGACATAGTATGGGGTCTTTTATAACTCAAAGGTATATGGAGATATATGGAGATACAGTTAANNATCTACAATGAATATGGGTATATTTTTGTCAAAGGTTATAATGAATCTTAGAGGTAGAAGAGCTAGTGGAAGGTTAATGGATGATTTAGGTTTTGGAAATTATAATAAGCTAGTAGAAAATCAAAAAACTAAATATGATTGGTTAAGTAGGGATGAGGATGAAGTGGAAAAATATATTCTAGACCCATATTGTGGAGGAGTGTTTCCAGTATCCTTTTTCTATGATTTTTTAAGGGGGATGAAGGCCATTCATAAAAAGGACAACCTTGCCGGAATACCGAAGAATTTATTTATAACCATGCTTAGTGGTGATAAGGATCCAGTAGGAAACTATGGGAAGGGAATATTATCTCTAGCTAACACCTTTAAAAGTTTAGGCATTAAAAATTTAAGTTATAAGTTATATGAAGGCGGAAGACATGAAATATTAAATGAGATAAATAGAGATCAGGTTACAGAAGATATTAAGGAATGTTTAAACAGCTGGGTTCAAGGTGATAATTATATTAGCAATGAAGTGACCTACACTAGTACCTTCATTGAAGGTAGTACTTTAAGTGAAAATTAGGCATTTGAAAATAAATAACAAGTCAAAGAGGGGAAGTATATTTTGAATTATTTATTTTTTGAAGATGCCTTAAGCTATATTATAGATAAGTTAGTAATATAAACCTTAAGATTATCTCTGGTTTGACATATCAATCATTACAATATAGAATAGATAGAGTTGTAGTTATTTGAAATTGCTATGGTATATCCGATGACTATCAGCTCTAATACTCCCATCTTCTTCAAAGTGGGAGTAAAGAGCGTTACATCCCTGGATAACGATTTCTAAAGCTTCGGAGAAGCTAAGAATTCTGTTTATAAGGAAATTAAGGATTGTTTACCATGGTAAAGGGAATGACTGCTTTATGGAAAGATGTTACTTAATTTGGAGGAATGATTATGTCAAAAACCATAGAATATAAAGATCTAACTGGAGACTATGTCCTTGTTGATGTGAGAAGTACAGGGGAATATAATGAAGCTACTATTAACGGAGCGGTAAGTATTCCTCTTTTTAATGATGAAGAAAGAGCACTTATTGGAACTATATATACTAGAAAAAGTACTGATGAAGCAAAGAGAGTAGGAGTAGAGACAGTATCTAAAAAACTTCCTTATATATATGATAAAATTCATGAATTAGAAAAAGAGCATAAAAATGTAGTGCTTTTTTGTGCTAGAGGTGGCATGAGAAGTGCCTCTATTACAGATCTTTTAGGTGCTCTTGGCATGAGAGTTAGTAGAATTAAGGATGGATATAAAGGATATAGAGCTTTCATTAATGAACAGCTACCTAAGGTTAATGAAAAAGTCAACTATATAGTACTTCATGGTAATACAGGAGTTGGAAAAACTGAGATTTTAAAAAAGCTTAGAGCTGATGGCTATGATGTATTGGACTTAGAAGGCTGTGCTAACCATAGAGGTTCAATATTAGGTGCTGTAGGTCTTGGAGATGGTACTAGTCAAAAGCAGTTTGAATCTAATGTCTATGAGGAGTTAAAGGCAGTTAAGGGTAAATATGTTTTCATTGAAGCAGAAAGTAGAAGGATAGGGAAGGTTTTAATTCCTGAATATATCCATTCTGACATGAAAAATGGACTTCATATTTTTGTAGATGCACCCTTAGATTTCAGAAGTAAAATAATAATTGATGAGTATACTAAAAGTAATAGTTGTAATGAAGAAATTTGTGATGCTCTAAGAAGGTTAAAGAAACACATCAGTGAAAAAAATATAGAAATTTATTGTGATATGGTTAATAATGATCAGTATGAAGAAGTGGTAAAGGAACTTATGGTAAAGTACTATGATCCACTATATACTCATAGCTCTGATAAATATGAATATGATAAAAAGCTTATGATAAACTCCATAGATGAAGGAGTAGAAGAATTAAAAAGCTTTATAAATAATTTAAAATGTGAAGAATAAACAGGATTCTGAATAAAATATGTATATTAAGTAAAGCTTATAATTAATGTTTATGGGACTTTCGTAAAATAAACTAATCTAAATGAACGTTGAGGATGCACTTATAATATTAAAGCACATGCTAACCGTTCTATATAAGATTAGTTATATATTTTACGAAAAACCTAGTAGAACAGTAATTGTAAGCTTTTTTGTATAAAGGTTTAATTATATTATAAAAATTATAGGAAATAAATCTTTATTAAAGATAAAATAAGAACATTTGTTTTACAATTTCAAGAAAAAACTTTACTACTTAGGAATAAAGTTATACAATAACAAATGTAACTCAACTTTTAAGGAGGGATAACATGGCAGAAAAAGAGAATAATAGAGGTACTTATGAAGTTACAGATCTCACATCTCTCGAGAAATTAGAGCCAGTAAGAGTTAGGCCTGGAATGTACATTGGATCAACAGGGACTAAAGGTTTACATCATTGTATATGGGAAATACTAGATAACTCTATTGATGAAGTTGCCAATGGATTTGGAGATAAAGTAATAGTTACTTTAAACAAAGATAAAACTGTTACTATTGAAGATAATGGAAGAGGAATACCTACAGGTATACATCCTGTTAAGAATAAATCTGGAGTGGAGATGGTCTATACAGAACTTCACACAGGAGGAAAATTTAACAATAATAACTACAAGACCTCAGGAGGACTTCATGGAGTTGGAGCTGCTGTTGTAAATGCGCTGTCTAAGTGGTTAGATGTAGAAGTTAAACAAAAGGGAAATATTTATTTACAGAAGTTTCATTATGGATACGACAAAGAACTCAAAAGGGACATGCCGGGAACTCCAGCTACACCTTTGAAAGTAATAGGAAAATCTAATGAAACTGGAACTAAAGTAACCTTTTTAGCGGATAACGGAATTTTTGGGAATGTAGATTATAGGTTTGAAATAATTGATGAGAGATTAAAGGAGCTTTCCTTCCAAAACAAAGGAATTACATTAATTCTTAGAGATGGTAGGAAGGATGAAGTAGAAGAAAAGGTATATCATTCTGAAAGAGGTCTTTTAGACTTTATAGATTATTTAAATGAAAGTAAAACTGTGCTTCACAAGGAACCAATAATTTTTCAAGGAGAAAGAGAAATTAATGGACTTATGGTATCAGGAGAAATATGCATACAGTTTACAGACTCCACTACAGAATATATTGCTAGTTATGTAAATAATATTCCTACTAAGGAAGCTGGTACCCATGAAACAGGATTTAAGACAGGGATGACTAGAGCCTTTAAGGAAGGTAGTAGAAAGTTAAATCTTTTAAAGGAAAAGGATAAAGACTTTGAAGGAGACGATATTAGAGAAGGTATGACTGCCATTGTAAAGGTAAGAATTACAAATCCGGTCTTTGAAGGTCAAACTAAAACTAAGCTAGGAAATGTAGAGGCATATTCTGTAATGAATGAGCTTGCCTATACTAAGCTAGGAGAATGGATAGAAGATAATAAAGAACTAGCTACAGTAGTTATTAATAATGCAATTTCAGCTGCAGCTAGAAGAGAAAAAATTAAAAAAATTAATGAAGCAGAGAAGAAAAAGATAGGAAATGGAACTGCACCACTAGCAGGAAAAATAGCTGTCTGTACTTTAAAAGACAGAGAATACACTGAATTTATAGTGGTGGAGGGAGATTCTGCGGGAGGTTCTGCAAAACAAGCAAGGGATAGACGGTTCCAAACCATAATGCCTTCTAAGGGTAAGATTATGAATACGGAAAAGCAAAAACTAGAAAATGTTCTTGCTAGTGAAGAGCTTAGAATTTTTAATACTGCCATAGGAACTGGAGTTTTGGAAAACTTTAAAGCAGAAGAATTAAAGTATGGAAAAATAATTATACTAAGTGATGCCGATGTGGATGGATATCATATCAGAACCCTTTGGATGACTTATGTTTATAGATATATGAGACAACTTATTCAAAATGGAAATTTATTTATTGCTTTACCACCTCTTTATAAGGTTTATAAAACCACTAAAAATGGTGAGGTTAGCAAGTACGTTTATAATGGTGAAGAGCTAGAAAAGGCTAAGAAAGAAATTGGTAAGGGTGCTTTGATTCAAAGATATAAAGGTCTAGGAGAGATGAATGCAGACCAACTTTGGGATACTACATTAAATCCAGCTACTAGAACTCTTCAAAGGGTAACCATTGAGGATGCCGCCAAGGCAGAAAAGATGGTATCTCTATTCATGGGAGATGTGGTAGAGCCAAGAAGAAATTACATGTACAATCACGGTGAATTTTAGGAGGTGTTACTATGGCAAAGAAAAAGGAAGCAATTCCAGTAGATAATAATATTATAGATGTTTCTATAGATGAGGCTATGCCAGAGAACTATCTCCCTTATGCTGTAGAAGTATCAAAGGATAGAGCTCTTCCAGATGTAAGAGATGGATTAAAGCCTGTTCATAGAAGAATTTTATATGGAGCATATGTGTTAAAGGCTTTCCCAGATAAGCCTTACTATAAATCTGCTAGAATAGTTGGAGATATTTTAGGTAAATATCATCCCCATGGGGATTCTTCAGTTTATGATGCTATGGTTATTTTAGCCCAAGATTTTAGTACTAGAAAACCCCTTATAGATGGTCATGGAAACTGGGGTTCTATAGATGGAGATAGTGCAGCTGCTATGCGTTATACTGAGGCGAGGCTTGCCCCTATTGCCATGGAGATGCTTAAGGATATAGATAAAGATGTAGTAGATATGATGGATAACTATTCTGACAGTGAAAAGGAGCCAAGGGTATTACCAGCTAAATATCCAAACCTTTTAGTTAATGGAGCCTTTGGTATAGCTGTAGGTTTAGCTACAAATATTCCACCGCATAATTTAGGTGAGGTTATTGATGGAGCCATTGCCTATGCAGATAATGAGGACATTACCACTAGAGAACTTATGGAATATATAAAGGGACCTGATTTACCTACTGGTGGAATTCTAATGGGAAAGGATTCTTTAGTTTCTGCCTATGAAACTGGAGAAGGGAAAGTGGTATTAAGAGCCAAAACTCATTTTGAAACCTTGGAAAATGGTAGACTTGGTCTTGTTATTACAGAGTTTCCTTATAGAAAAAATAAGGCTAAGCTTCTTCAAGGCATTTCTGATTTAACAGGAGATAAAAAGCATAGTAAGGCTGTAGAATCCATTGCAGATATTAGAGATGAATCCGATAGAAATGGTATTAGAGCCGTTATAGAATTTAAGAAGAATACTGCAGAGGAAACTGCAGATAGAGTACTTAAATATCTATTTAAGAGAACGGAGCTTCAATGTAATATATCCTTTAATATGGTGGCTCTAGCTGGTGGAAAGCCAAGAACCATGGGCCTTAAAACCATAATTAAATACTATATAGAACATCAAAAGGAAGTTGTTACAAGAAGAACAAGAAGAGAGCTGGAAATAGCAGAAAAGAGATTCCACATTGTAGAGGGCTTTATTAAAGCCATTGGAATCATGGATGAGATAATTAAGACTATTAGGGCATCTAAATCTAAAAAGGATGCAGGAGAAAATTTAGTAAGTCAATTTGGCTTTACTCATCCTCAATCAGAAGCTATTTTAGAGCTGATGCTTTATAGACTTACAGGTCTTGAAATTAAGATATTCCAAAAGGAACATAAAGAATTAGAGGCTAAAATTAAGGGCCTTAAAAAGGTATTAGGTAGTGAAAAGGAACTTATTAATGTTATTAAAAAGGAGCTTTTAGAGGTTAAGGAAAACTATGATGATCCAAGAAGGACTACTATTTTAGAGGATGATAGTGACGCTAAAATTGAGCTAGAAGAACTTATAGTAGAGGAAGATGTGGTGGTAACCATGTCTAATGATGGATATATTAAGAGAACTTCTTTAAAATCCTTTATTAGAACTACACAAAATACTGAGGATATAGAGTATAGAGAAGGAGACTTTAATAGATTCTTTTTTGAATGTAATACTAGAGATTCCCTATGCATTTTCACTAACCAAGGAAATATGTATCAATGTAAAGTTGGAAATTTAATCGAGTTTAAGTGGAGAGATAAGGGGGAGAGAATTCAAGGATTTATTAGAACTCTAGACTTAGATAAAGAAGTTATAGTTAATGCCTTCGTAGTAAGTGATTTCTCCCTTTCTAAGGATGTGATTCTTATAACATCTAGAGGCTTTATTAAGAAAACTGAACTAAGCAAGTTTATTACTAATAATTCAAGGCTTCAAGGTATTAAACTTAAAAAGGATGAAGAATTAATAAGTGCTGAGTTAGTAGAGAAAGATAGAGAAGAAAGATTTATAGATCTAACTACGGACAAGGGATTAAACTTCATAGTAGAGGAACCTAAGGTAGAGCCAGTGGATAGAGGTATAGTTGGAAAATCTATAATTAGTTTAACAGATGGAGACAGTATAACTCAGTGTAACTATGTAGATGAATTTAACTATAAAGAATTCTATATAACTGTTAATAAAAAAGGAATTTTAAAAACTTCTAGTAGAAAAAGCGGAGAGCCAGTTATCACTACATCAAATTCTAGTAGTGAGTTATTCCTATTTACAGCTCATGGAGATCTATTTAAAATATCAGCATTAATGATACAAAACATAGATAAAAAGGGTATTGAACTGGAAAAACTATTTGAAGTTTATAATTCTAAGGATCAAGTAATTGCAATAATATCTGTGGATATGAAATCAAACTCTAAAGAAAGTTTTTACTTCTTTACAGAAAAGGGTGTAGTAAAGAAAACTAGTATAGAAGAATTCTTAGGTGATTATACTCATAGCTCCGGATATAAATTTAAAACTCCAGATGATAAGCTGATTAAAGTGGAGCTTGAAGCTGAAGAAGGTGAAGGATTACTCTTTACAAGAAAGGGTATGTGCCTAAAATTTGATTTAGAAACCATAAATGTTATGGGTAAAAATGCCAGTGGAGTTATGGGGATTAGTTTAAAGGATGATGACAAAGTTATTTTTGCAAAGGCAAGAAGTGGTGTAATTTCAAATAAAAATAATGAGTTATGTGTAGACTTATTTGAAGAAAATCTTAAAATAACTACAAATAATAGGCAAGAGAAGGTAGTGGAATTAGGAGCCCTACCAATTCAAAATAGAGCTGGTAGAGGTAAAAATGTAATTGTATTTATGGATGATGACTTCATTCAGCAGGTAGAGCTAGTTAAGTAGTAGAAGTAAAGTGGGGAAAAACATGGATAAGATAATTTTAAAACATGGAGTTAAGTTGCTTTATGAAAGAGTTCCGGGGAATATAACTTCTTTTACCATAGGTCTTGAAGCTGGAGCTAATAGTGAAAATTCTAATAGCATGGGTATTGCCCATGCTGTAGAGCACATGGTATTTAAGGGCACTCTCAGTAAAAGTGAGAAGGAAATTAATGAGCTATGCAATGAGTATCTAGGGTTTCATAATGCTATGACTAATTATCCCTATGTGGTTTACTATGGAAGTTCCTTAAAGGAAGATTTTAAAAATGCTTTTAGTATATATTTTGATATAGTTTTTAATCCAGCTTTTAGAGAAGAAGGCTTTAAGGAAGAAATGTCAGTTATCCTAGAAGAGC
>DKGY01000015.1 GCA_002453475.1 Clostridium sp. UBA6758
GCTTTTATCTTATCTTGAATCTAACTCACTGAAAATTATTTTATAAAACTTATCTTTAGCATAAGCTTCATTCCAAGGGTTATGTCCACAATCTTTCAATAGTATAAATTTAAAATTCTTTATAGATTTTGATAAGGGCTTTTCAACCCCTTCAAAGGAATGTGAGTCATATTCGCCATGTATAGCAATTACAGGACATTTTATCACCTTTCCAAGGTCCAAAAGCTCTCCACTACTTCTTAATTTATTGATTTCTTTCATACAATTTTGAAAAACTTCTGGTTGGAAATCTAGAGATTCATCTTCAATACAAATAGGACTAAAGGAATCCGCCTTTGCCATTAGTTCTCCGAATTCACGTAATACTTCTTTTTTATTTTGATTATTAGGTTCATTTAAGAGTTGAAATAATACTCCAACTCTTAAATTCTCTTCATCTGTAAGTCTATTTTCTCTTTTACTATTCATTGATGAAATGTAATTATCCTCAAAGGATCCACTTCCAACAAGTATAATCTTACTAACTAGATTAGGATATCTTGATGCAAAAATATAGCTTAACCATGCTCCCCATGAATGTCCAATTAACATTACTGGGAATTCTCCATTCCTTTCAAGTAATTCTTTAAGCTCAAAGACTTGTCCATCAATAGAGTCTTCTGATTGCATAGGCTCCAGAACCCCATACTTTTTTGATAGTTTTTTTGCTACTGGTGCCATTCCACCTGGGGCACCTGGTCCACCATGAATAACAGCTATACTATATGGGTTACTTCCATATTTACGCATATTAATCATTTCAATTACTCCTTCTTACAACTTAATAATCTAATACATAAAAAAATTAAACCTTTTTACAAGTAAATTTCACCTTATATCCAACCATTTATTTCTTAATTATACAAAACTTTTAAATTTATTACAAATATTCTACACATAAATTATTATAAAGAATTAATACAGCTTTTTTATTTTAAATCTACTCTTTAATTAGTTTCATCAATTTCAAAAATGTATTTAAAATTAAATATATATATTATAGTGTGGTAAATAATGGTATAATAAATTTATATATTATTAATTCTGGCTAATGTAAACATTAAATGATAATTAATAAAATTATAAAAGCACAGTTATATATAAAATTAATTATTCTAACAAAGAAAGGAGCTAGTATTATTATGAAAAATAGGACAGCAATTATTTTGAAACCTCCTAGATAACATGTATTCTTTAGTAGTANNTTTATAAATCTATTTAATAACTCTATTAAATTTTAGGAGGATAATGCAATGAAAGAAATAGGAAAACTCATATTAAATAAAGAAAGTGAAAACCATAAAATTTTATGTATATCTGAAGAAATTTTAATTCGAAAGATGGAGGATATAGCTTTTGATTATTCCTTAATGTCAAATTGGTTAGGTAATCCTGAAGTTCTTTTTTACTATGAAGGTAGAGATAATGCCTTTAACATAGATAGAATAAAAGAAAAATACTCTCCAAGGATTTTAGGTGAAGAATCTGTTACCCCATGTATCATTGAGGTTAATCAAAAACCCATTGGATATGTTCAATATTATTATGAAAATGAAAAGAAAGACCTTGAGATTGAAAACTATGAAACTCCCTATGGAATTGATGTATTTATAGGAGAAACAATTTATCAAAATAAAGGAATAGGGACAAAAGCCTTAACGCTTTTAATTAAATATCTATTTGAAGTAAAAAATGCTGATGTTATTCTCATAGACCCTCAAACCTGGAATAAGCGTGCTATTAAATGTTATGAGAAATGCGGATTCAAGGCTATTAAAATCCTTGAAAAAAGAGAATTTCATGAAGGTCAGTATAGAGATAATTTGATAATGCATCTAGTTAGAAGTTAGTAAAAATTATTATAACTACTAATTTATAATAATTCTAAGAATTATTTAATCTTTTAGCTAAATAAAATAAAGGGAAGTCTCAAAACAGACTTCCCTTTAAGAAAGTATATCTAACTATATTTTAAGAAGCTAGCTAGTAACAATGTGTTTTTATATTCACCTTTGATTTTTATGTTTTTATTTTTTCTTCCTTCTTCAATAAATCCGAACTTTTTATAANNCCCCCCCCCCCCAACTTTTTATAAAGTGTTATAGCTGGTGTATTTTCTTCAAAAACCTCTAATTCAATTTTCTCAACTTGATTTTCTTTACACCATTTTATAATCTCTTCCATTAATAAAGTTCCTATTTTTAACCCACTGTATTCCCTTAAAATTGTTATACCGAAATCTGCAACATGACTTGTCCTTTTAGTGCTACCCTTTTGTAATGTAGTAGAACCTACTATTTTACCATCTATCTCTGCTACTAAAAATAAAGATGTGTTTTTAATATATTCTGCCTCATCTTCAGCTGTTAAGTCAAATTCGTCTGGCTCTTTAGGGAAGAAACTTACTTCGCCCATTACTTGTTTCACCAACATTACAATTTCATTAGCATCTTCAACTGTTGCCTTTCTAATTATAAGTTCATGGTCATTTTTTATTTTCATCATAATTATAAATACCTTTCTATTTCTTTCGAATATTTAACAATTTGCCATTTGTATTACATTTATCAATTTCAATCAAAGATTGATAATTGAGTATGGCCTTCTTGATTTAACTTCTCTTTCATTGGTTTTGAATAACTACTTGATAAGCCATATTTTTCTCTCAACGCATTTACTTTTTTATATAAATTATTTTTATATTCCTTATCTGCTCCACCAGTTTTATATAATAATAGTAGGTCATCATATACCTTTGGAAATTCTTTCTTTATGAAATCTAAAAATACTATTCTTGTACTCCCTCTTAAATAAAGAGTTCCAGGAAGAACGTAATCCACATCACATTCTTTAGCATGAAAATATAGGGAATTTATATTTTCAAAAGTATCTGTTATATATGGAATAATTGGCATAAAATGAAGCCCTGTAGAAGCATTTGTTTTACTAAATTCCTTTAGCATTGCAAATCGCTTTAAAGATGCTACTCCATTTGGTTCAATTAGTTTACGTATATTTTCATCCATAGAAGTAATTGTAGCAGCTACATTCACATAGGTAACTCTAGAAAGTTCGTCAATTAAATCATAATCTCTTAAAATTAAATCGGACTTAGTTGAAATAATGCAAGGTGTTTTATACTTTATCATAAGTTTTAATATATTTGGCATCAGTTTATAATTAGCTTCTGCTGGTTGATAACTATCTGTAACTCCTCCGATATTTACAACCTCCCTTTTCCATGAAGGACTACTCAGTTGCTTTTCCAATTGCTCAACTACATTAGTTTTTACATATATATCATCAAAATATTTATCCGAATCTAAGTATTGATGTGAATATATAGCATAACAATATTTACAGCCATGCTCACATCCTCGATATATATTTAAATCCCACGCAAAGGGAACTTTTCTTTTTAATTTATTACATGCTATATCACAAGTAATTTCTCTATACTCTGCCACTTATTCACCTCCAATATCATAATAGTAAGATTTCAGCAAAACTATTTTTATATTTTTACTTATAGGTAACATTTTACCATATACATGTATATTAAGTATATCTTTAAGAAAATATTTATTTATATCCATGAATAAATTTTTATATTTCCACATATGTAATCATTTACTATAGACGAAAATTAGGTTACTATTATTATATAACCATCTTTTTTATAAAAAATTTTATATTACTTAAACTTATCTAATTATCTATTACTTAATGAAAGGGTTGTTGGAAATGAATAAATGCTTTTTCAAGAAAAATAGGCTTAAGTTATCAATGGAGTTAGCCAATGGTTCTATATTAATAATGTTTGCAGGAAGAGCACCTAAAAAATCAAATGACTATAATTATAAGTTCACACCAAACAGAAATTTTTATTATTTATGTGGAATTGATGAGGAATATATAAACCTTGTAGTTATTAAAGACAAAAATGGAAATATGGATGAACGCTTATATATTAGGCAATGCGATGAAAAAAGATCTAAGTGGATAGGTAAAAGTATTGATGTGGACACAACTAAAGAAGTATCTGGAATAGATGATGTAAGATTTATAGATGACTTTAAAAGAGATTTAAATAATCTAATATCAACTAAAAATTTAGTCCATATATACTTAGATTTAGAAAAAGATGCCTATGAAGATGATTTAACCCCTAATGGTTGCTTTGCCAAAGACTTAAAAGAAAGATATTCTCAAGTTTTTATACATAATGTATATCCTAAGTTATCCATTCTAAGAATGTGCAAAGAAAAAGAAGAAATAGCAGAAATAAAGGTTGCCATAGAAAAAACTAAATTAGGAATAGAGGCTATGATGAAAAATGCTAAGCCTGATATTATGGAGTATCAATTAGAATCCTATTTTGATTTTGAATTAAAAAACAATGGTGTTAAGGATTTTTCATTTCCAAGCATAATTGCCAGTGGACAAAATGGCACTATACTTCACTATGAACAGAATAATTGCGAAATTGAAAATAATTCTTTAGTTTTATGCGATGTTGGTGCTGCCTGGAATTACTATCATGGAGATATAACTAGAACCTTCCCTATAAATGGTAAATTTACTGAGAGACAAAAACAAATATACAATATAGTTCTAAATGCTGAACTTGAAACTATAAAAGCCCTTAAGCCAGGTCATACTTTTATATCAATAAATGAGGTTACAAAAAAAGCTTTAGCAGAAGGATTAATTAACCTTGGTATAATAAAAGATGAAAGTGAATTATCTAATTATTATTATCACCAAGTAAGTCATCATCTAGGCTTAGACACTCATGATGTTGAGGATTATGATGCTCCTTTTGAAGAAGGCATGGTGCTCACTGTAGAGCCTGGACTATATTTGTCTCAAGAAGGTATAGGAATAAGAATAGAGGATGATGTAGTTATAACTAAAAATGGCTGTAAAGTCTTATCTGATGGAATTATAAAAACTGTTGATGAAATTGAAGAATTTATGAAAAGATCTTAAAAATAAAGAATTCTTTATGATTACTTAAAATATAAAGGAGAGGAATGAGTTTGCGTTTACACAAACTCATTCCTCTCCTTTTTTTAATATATAAACTTTTATTTAATAAGTGCATCTCCAAAGAGAGAATTAAAAATTTCATTTGCTATTCTTGTAAAATTTTCAGGTGTAGAATATTCACTTTCTAAATTAAGATTTTCCCATGTTGCAGTCCAAATTAGATATTTATCTAGAGATAACATATCCTTTACCTTTAAATGACAACCGTCACGAACTAACAATCCATCTTTAGCTATTTTTTCAATATCAAAATATAACCTTGCACCAGTTTTATATTTTATATTCTCATCCATAGTAATTTTATTATTTTCCCTTGATAATGCAACAATTTCACCTGAAACATTATCTCTAGAAAACTTAATATAATCACTATAGTCCTTTGGATCACCAAGAAGTTTACCTATAAGCTTGTCCTTGTAATTATCATCTTCTCTTTTAAGCATATTCCAAGACTTTAAATAACCATCTCTCTTAATTTTTTCCCAATTTTCTATTGTTGTACTATGGATAAGAACCTTAGGCTCATTATCCCTTAAAAATGCTTCATTATAATGGTGACTTCCATATACTTCCTTTGCTTTAATTAAGTCTTCTTCATTCACCGACAAAATCATATTCTTACAGTAGCTATTTTCGTATTCTATAAAATCCATAAGGCTAAATTCCCATTGTGTACACTTTTTACTTACCTTTAAAGTATACACATGTGAATCGCCTCTTCCATTGGTTATTTCATAATTTTTAGAATTAGTTAAGCAAAATACAATCCAATCATTAGTATATCTTTCTTCTGTGAATGGATTAATATGTTTAGGTTCAAATCCAGGCTCCGTTATGTATATCAAAAGCTTTCCTCCATTCTTTAGATAATTGCTACCACTATTAAAACTACGTTATATTAATTCTATTTTTAATATTTCTATTATAGCATATTTTCTAAATATTCATTATTAATTTTTTTATTTAATTTAATATATTGAGTTAATTAATAATATCTATGGCTTTAATATACTTAACATTATTACTTTATTAAATTTTATTATCAACTTCTACAAATCCAAGTTTTTTATATAGATTATAAGCAGGTTTATTATCTATATGTACATCAATAATGATATCTTCTATATTCTTTTTATGCATATCATTTACACAGGTAGCTAATAGTGTAGAAGCAACTCCTTTATTTCTATGATCTGGTGCAACATGCAGTGAATAGATATGTATTTCATTTTCTCTTCCAGGTAAGGCTATTAAAATACCTATTACTTCATCATTGCAATGTGCAGTTATAATATATCTTTTTGAAAAATCACCTAAAACATTATTTTTAAGATTTGCAATAAACTTATCTGGTTTTTTACTAGATAAATCAGGATCTAAAGTTTCCTCTATAAATCTTGATAGATAAATATTTAATTTCCTTTCTAATTCTGCTCCTTCTAAAGCTAACTCTTGGATTTTAAATTTGAATAGATTTTCTATTCGGTTAATTAAATTCTTTCTAAGTTGCATTCTCATTTGCTTACTCTCCTTTATATATATTTTGTACAAGATATCAAACACAAAAATTTTATATCCTAGTTACAATTCCATGAAATCTATTAAATTTCCTTCTTTAAAATATGTACCATTTAAGTTAATTATAGTAAAATAGTCTTATGGTTATTACATCAAATTATAGCTATACAAATTTTGATCTAAATTTTATATTTAGAAATATAATTATTTTAGTAAGGAAGTGGAAGATGTGGATAGAGAAATTGAGGAATTATTTAATAATCAAATTTTAGAAGAAGCAGCAAGAAAATTTAATATAGATATGTCTACACTAAATTTAATTGGAGGTTTTCAAAACTATGTTTATGAATATAAAAAGCAAAATAAATCTTATATTTTAAGATTTACTCATAGCTCACATAGAAGCGATAACCTTATAAAAGGTGAATTGGACTGGGTTTTATATTTAATTAATAATAGAGTATCAGCTTCAAAGCCCATCTACTCTATCTCTGGTAATTTATCAGAAAAAATCCATATAGGAGGATCGTACTTTACAGCTACTTCTTTTGAAAAAGCTACTGGAAGAAAGATTGGATATCCTGAATGCATTAGTAATAAAGATTTATTTGAGAAATGTGGTAGATTAACAGGGAAAATGCATTTTTTATCTAAGAAGTACATACCTTCATCAAAAGAAATTAAGAGACCTGATTGGTCACATAATTATTATTTACAAAACATAAAGAAATATATTTCTACTGATCAGATCAAGATTTTTGAAAGTTATGAGGATATAGTGAAAAGAATAAATAAGCTCTGTAAGGATTCTGATTCCTTTGGAATTATTCATGGAGATATTAATGTGGGAAATTTTCTGTTAGATAATGAAAACATTAATATATTTGATTTTGATGAGTGTCAATATAGTTGGTTTATTGAAGATATAGCTATTCAATTGTTTTATATTACTTATGTATTCTTAGATGATAGTATAGATGAAAGACAAGCTCAAAGTTGTATTTTTATGAAAAGCTTTATGGATGGTTACCTTAAAGAAAATCATATAGATGAATATTGGCTAAAACAAATACCTCTATTTCTTCAGCTAAGAGAACTTATCGTCTATATAGGTATATGTCGTAGCACCGATTTTTCTAATGTGAGTCAATGGATGAAAAACTATATTTCTCAGAGCAAATATAGAATTGAACACGGAATTTCTATAGTAAGTGAGAACTATGTATAAACTACATAATTCTTTTATATACTTAAATATTTATTTTAGGAGGATAACATCTTGGACCTTTTGGGAGTATTTTCATATGCATGTTTAGCATTTCTTATTTTCAACTTATTACATGTGATACTTATGAAATATAGAGGTAAAGCCATTAATTCCTTTATTATTATAGTAAATTCTCTATTCTTAGTACTTATATCAAATTTAAGTATATGGCAAGGAGGAATATATGTTGATGAATATAACCTAAGTGGTAGCAGTATAGATTTCTACATTAACCTTGTAAATATAGCTATTTTTATTATCATAGCTTCTATAGCATCTTCCAATAAAAATGGACGTAAAAATCATTAGAAGGAGTTCTAATAGTATTGAACACTTAAATGATTATATTTTTATGAAAAGATTAGAGTAGATAAGTTTGTGTAAATACAAATTTATCTACTCTTCATATAATTCTATCCTCTTATTTCCTCCAAGTGCCCTGTATCATTAACGCATTTCACAGCTATCTTATTGCTTATTTCATCACATTTAACAATACTTATACTACAATTATCAATTTCCATGTTAAATCTTTTACACTGCTCTAAACCTAAGAAGTAACTCAAAAGTATCGCAATAGTTCCTCCCGAAGTTACTATTGCTACATTTCTATACTTTTTCTCTACTATTTCGTCTATAATTTTTATTGCTCTTCTACATACATCTTCTCCACATTCTCCATCCGGATAAGGTAAGTCTTTTAAATGCTTATCCCATTCTTTTGCATAATCTTCATAATTTATATATCTGTCTTCGATAGCTAATACATCCCATGATCCCATATTTATTTCCCTAAGCTCTTCTTTAATAATAATTTCTGTATTAACATATTTATTTATAATCTTAGACGTTTCTGCTACTCTTTTTAAGTCACTTGAGTATATAATATCTATATTGTAATTTTTTAATCTTTTCCCAAGAACTTCAGCCTGTATTATTCCAAACTCATTTAAATCTTTATCAACAGCTGATTGGTACTTTCCATTTCTATTTATATTAGTTTCTCCATGTCTTAACAAGTAAATATTCATTCATCCACCTCTATTACAAATCTTTAATAAATCATTATTAACAAACTACACCATTAAAAATAATATGGATTATAAAGAAACTTTCTAGGAAACCAATGGTCTAATATTATTTTAAACTTTGAATCTGATAGTATAATCCATTCCTTAAATTCAAGCTCTTCTACAGAATATGCACCATACAATAGTGCGGTAAGCCCTTTTATGTCCATCTTTACATCTGGTTTTTTACTCTCATATTTACTCATTTTTAGTTTCTTATTCACAGCTTCTAACTTATAAATACCATTATTCCACTGACAATGTTCATCATATAATTCTAAAATAATATCACCTTCTAAATCTACATTAATATCATTCATTGCTTCTACTGCATCAATAATTCTTACCATCCATGGATTATTGTTAATCTTTACTTCAAAAGGCCTAATTGGATCATTCAACCATGTCCAAAAATTAGTACCATATGGAACTCTTAATTCTATATGTGAAAATTGGTCTTTGTGCTTTGCAAAATATATGAATAACATCACTCTGCTTTCTATGTCTTTCCAATACATTTCTGCCACAAAAATTTTTCCATTTTCTCCTGATCCTATTTTAATATACTTTGCTGCTGCCATAGTTTTATTATTTTTCTTTATAAAGACTACAATTACACCACCATGATCTTCTATCCAATACTCCTTGGACATATTATTGAGAAAAACAAGTCCATGATGCTCCAACAAATCAAGTTCAAATTTAAATGCTTCAAATTCCTCTTGCACCTCAATAGCTCTTACTCTTTTCTCTTCCCATTCACCATTTATTTTTGATATATCTTTTAAATAATGAAAAAATCCATCTAAAGAAATTTTAACTAGCAAATTGTCATTTGTACCCACATACCCAAAAAAATTATAAAAACTTTCTTTAAAAGGATGTAATAAACTAACAGATTGATTTTTTTCTTTCATATCTATAAATGCTGCTTTTATTAAGTCCTTTACATATCCCTGCAAACGATATTCGGGAAAAGTAGCAACATGGGAAACCCCTCCCATCTTCTTAATTACACCTCTCACTGACTGATTAAATGTATAGTTTCTTATCATAGCTACTAGTTTTTCTTCATCAAACATTCCTAATATTTCATCAGGAGTATAAAATGATAATTCATCCTTTGATGGTTTACTATCAGTCCACTGACGGCCTGTACAATATACGTGTAGCTCCCTTACTTGCTCAATATTCTCAGCTTTAATTTTTTTAATTTTCATAGGCATATTCTCCTATATATTTCTTTAGAGATTGCTTCATTCTACTTTTCATTGATAATATGTCTGTTAAGAATACATCCACCAAAAGTTTACCCTCCATCTGATGTTCTTGTTTGGCAACTTGTCCACAAAATTTGTGATAAAATTGATTTGATGATGCATAATGATGGTTATAGACAACAATTTTTTCCATACCTATACCCATGTAGAAATTCAATGTGTAAATAATCATCATGAGAGAAATCCCCCTATTTCGCTGCTCAGGATATACCCAGAGACCATTTAACTCTATACCCTTTTCAGGTATATCAAAGGTTTCTGCAAGACTGCTAAAGGCTACTCCAAGCATCTTGTCGTTTTCAAATGCTCCAATTAACAAGCGAATATCATCATTTTCTTTCCCTGTATGCATCCACCCTACCCAGAAATCTAATTCTTGAGAAACTGATAGAGTGTTTTCAGCCTTACCTGCCAACTCTTCCGTCCNNAGGCTTGCTGCATGTCAGATTCCTTTAATTGTCTAATTTCAATCATTGATTCATCCTCCATTTATACAACTAATCTTATTCAATTACTTTTCATTAGTATATATTCAAGATAAACCGATGTATTTTCTTTATCAGCGATCTTTCTTTTTACTAATTTCTTTTCTTTATATATAACTTCAAATTTTGTAAAGACTTGCTCAATTTCGTTATCCTTATAATGACAATAGATCACTTCATCATTATCTTCAATTTGTAAAAACTCTCCTTCACCAATTTCTTTTCCTATACCATAAGTATCACACTCTTCACCTAAAAAATTCACATAGCATAGTCCTCCAGATTTTAACACTCGATAAAATTCTGATAAAGCAAGTGAGAAATCTTCTTTTTTCATATGAACAGATGTATTATAAGAATACAAAAAATTAAAAAACTCATTTTCAAAAGGTATTTTTCTCATATCACCAAATATGATATTTAAATCTGTATTATGTTCTATACAAAATGCTCTTGCCTTTTCCAACTGTTCTTTAGATATTTCAATTCCATAGATTTCATATCCAAATTCATAAAATAAAGAAAGAGGTGGATTAGAACCACCAGCACCACAGTCTAATATAATTTTTTCAGAGGAATTGTTATTACAATATTTTAAGAAATTATATAACGGAATAGCATTTATAAGGTTATGCATATTTTATCAACACTCCTTACATTTTAAACTTTTACTATTTGTTTATTAATAAAAATAATCTATTATACTGTTCATGTTGATTATAGTAAATATCCTTTTTAAGATATATATGAAAATATTTTTCCAATATATTAACCCATTTATCTGTTTCTAAATTCCATAAATATAATCCTGCTGTTTCAAGTAATAGATCATTGCCTAAGTCTGTAATACCCCATTCTTTAATCTGTTCTTCATTCAATATTGGATTTACCTTAAATAAAATCTTACCGCCCTTATGAACTATTTATGGATATTACTCAATACTAGTTCTGCATCTTTAGGAATCATATTATCAACAATATTTGATAATATAGCACCATCCATAATATTTTCTTCCATTTTATTCAAACACTCTAATCCCCCTTGAATAAACTCAAAGTTATCCCTTTCAAAATATCTTGCCCTTTCCTTTGCAGAGCTATTGCTTCTGTTGAAATATCAATTCCTACATGCTGTTTGGTTCCACTAAGTGCACAATGAAACTAGAATTCTTTACTGATGAACTTAACTTACAACAGGTTATGATTATAATCTTTGATTAGTCATTTCATATGATGGATGATACAGTCCAGTTGGTTCATAGAAATTATCTCCTATATATTGAAAACCTAGGCGTACTAAAAGTTTTTTAGATACAACATTTTGTGGGTGATGTCCTGCAAAAAGCTTGTCTGCATTTAATTTAGAAAAGCAATAATGGATTACCTCTTTTGCTGCTTCATGTGCATAACCTTGCCCCCAGTATCTTTTACGAAGATGAAAGCCAATTTCATATGAACGTTGTTTAGATTTAAATGGGCGTACACCACAGCATCCAATGAATTCTCCTGTTGTTATTTCAAATATAGGCCAATACTGAACATTAAACTCCTTGCCATTACAAATTTCAATATTTAAACGATTACGAATATCATTTTCTGTAAATTCTCCTGTAGCACAAATAAATTTAGTAACATCCTTTTCTCCCCAAAGCTGATGAGCTAGTGGAAAGTCGCAATCTCACCAATTCGAGAAACCTATACGCTCTGTTTTCATAAAGTAATCTCTCAAACCTTTCACCTCCTGTTATGTGAATAACCTTTCCCTGGCAGTATGATATAATTGTAATTATAAAAGTATGGTACTTCCTATTAATAAGTTAGCTCATTTATTCTATTTTCATCTCAAATAATGCAAATGCTCCACCATTATCTAATAAGAATTTATCAACTATCTCAAATCCTAAACTCTTGTAAAGATTACATAATTTTTTATTAGTCCATCCTGTATCTAATCTTAAATATTTAACCTTTCTTTTTTTACATTCTTCTATTGCAAATTTAACCATTTCGTATGGTAGTCCCATTCCTGCATACTCTCTTCTCACGCACAGTTTATGTATATATCCTGCTTCATTTTCCTTTGAATTTGGCCAAAAAAAAGTATCACTCCATTGCAATACCATACAACATGCATTAACTCCTGAAACTTTTCCCACACAAAAATCTTTTTCCATAACATCTACCATTAATTTCTCTCTTGTAAGGTGTTCATCCTTCCATACATTTAATCCAACAGAACGTCCCCAAGAAGCGACTTCTTTCATAATATCAATTACATTATCAACTTCTCCGGTAGATACGATAAAACTCATACTTCTCCCCCTCAAATTTGTAATCTGACACACCATAAATTGTCATCAACTTAATTTAAAATTTTCACTATATAAATATAAAGATATTTACATTTTATTTTTTCTTCAATAATGTTGTCCACATAAAAGATTTTCCAAATACATTGTCATTCTCTATCTCTTTCATCTCTCTAAATTCAAGTATATTGAAGTGTGGTTTTAAAATTGTTTTTAGCTTATACTCAGAAAATCCAAGTCCACCATGCATTGAATAATCTCTATACACATCATAATCAGATATATTTGCACCTCCGTTTAAATTAAAACAGTTCATGGAAAAATATCCATCTGGCTTTAAAAGTTTTAAAACAGCACTTAGGTATTGATTTCTCCTATGAGGTTTTATATGATGAAAACATCCTGAATCATAGATAAAATCAAAACTCTCTGGTTCACATTTAAAATCAAATATTGATTGGCATAAAAAATTCACTTCTATAGATTGTTCTTTCGCCAATTGTTTTCCCCATTCAATAGATGTTTTTGAAAAATCAATTCCATAAACTTCAAACCCTTTGTGTGCAAGATATAATGAATTTCTACCATTTCCACATCCTATATCAAGTGCTTTTCCTTGTTTTAATAATTCTAACTCAAAGTATGAAGCAAGGTTTTCATCAGGAATATTTTTAAAGAATGGAATTGCTTTTTCCTTATCAGAATAAAAATTGCTCCACCATTCATTATCCCGTTTCTCTAATAGATTATCTAGCATATCAAGTATGTCATTCTCACTTTTAATAATCTCTGAATTGATTTTTTCTATCACACATATTCCCCCTATACATTTATAAAGAATATCAATCATTAATTTTCAAAGAAAAATATATCTCCCAACGTTCCATCGTTATATTCAGAATTAGGATAAGATTCTACAAGTCGGTATTTGCCCTTAGTATATCCAGATACAACATTATCCCAAAAATGAACCGAAGCAATGTTTTTAAGATGTCTCTTTAACTGCCACTTGCCTTAAATATTTTAATCTATAACTATCTCATAAATAATATTGATGTCTTAACACCACATTTTGAGAACCCACATTTTTTATACATATCCTTTGCTGTATCGAAATTGTCTGTTATTAAGTATGCTATATCAGCTCTAGCATTAAGAGATTCTTCTAGTAATTTATGTAACATAGAAGTACCAAATCCTTGTTTTTGATATTCCTCGATAATATCAAAATCCTCAATCTTTGCAATGCCATCTTTTATGAAAAGCTCACATTTACCTATAGGTTCCTTTCCCTTGTAGCATACATAAAGGTTCAAATCAGGATTTTTCTTATATACTTCCATCTTTCTTATGCTTCTTTTTATAGCAAACTCTTCTCCCATAGCTGCCTTATTAGCCTGTACATCTGCTTTGTATCCATCATCAAGTATTTCAAGAGTATCTGCTTTTAAAGCTATGCAATCATCTTTTACTTTTAATTTATTAAAATCTTTTGGCTCTATAGCCATAAAACAGTATTCTGTAATCTCAGGCTCTTGAATCAAGTTCTTTAACTCATCCCACTTCACACCATAATCCATCATGATATGCAGATGTTCATTATTTGACTTTTGCATTTCCCTAAGCTTATTTTCAATAAAGCTTCTTAGTTCATCCATCTCCATTAATTCTTTCAAAAAAATGAAATTATGCATGTACATATCAAGTAGTTTTTTGTCTGTGAATATGATAGATTTCTGCTGTTGAGCATAATCTGAAAAACATTTTATATATTTCAATTCAGTTTCCAACATTTTTTCATATAATTCTGCCTTCATAATATAAATCTCCCTAATTTATCTAATTTAAATAATTACTATATATTTAAATTAATTACAAATAATTCTTTAAGAAAATTATAACATATAACTATAATGAATAACTCAAAATATATAATATTCTTCTAATTTCTACTATTATGTTTCTAACATCAACTATTTAAATTTCAATGTTTGAAGTGTAATATAGTTTAGTATTAAATAAAAAAATATCACGCATCCCTTTTAGAACATGTGATATTTAAACTAATTATAATTAGTATTATTAAAAATATTTTAGGATTTACTTAATAAATTTACCTATTGCATCATTTAAATCTGTGAGAACTTTTTTATCTCCTGTTTCTACAGCATCAACAACACAATTTTCAATATGATCTTGTAAAATTATTTTACCAATATTATTAATTGCAGATTTCACTGCTGAAACCTGTACTAATACTTCACTGCAATCTCGCCCCTCCTCAACCATCTTTTTCACTGCCTCTAAATGTCCTATAGCTCTTGATAATCTATTTATTACAGCTTTAGTATTTTTATGTGTATGGTTATGTCCCTGTTCATCACTCATAAATTTATCTCCTTTTGTTTTATTTTAATTATATGTTAATTTTCTGCCATTTTCCATTTAAGAAACGTTTTAGCAAAATAATACCTCTAATTGTAATATCTAAAGCATATCCAAGCCATACTCCCAATAATCCAAGCCCAAATGTTACTCCTAGTAAATATCCAACTACTACTCTTCCACACCAAATTCCTATTAGTGTTGCATACATTGGAAATTTTGTATCTCCAGCACCTTGTAACGCACTGGTAAATATCTGAGTAATTGCTGCAAATGGCTGAAATAATGCAATCAACCTTAATACTCTTATAACTGCTTCTTGTGCTTCTTTTGTATCTGTAAAAATCATTGCAAATTGTGGAGCAAATATAAAAAATATAATTCCAATACAAACCATAAAAATAGTTGCAATGAAATCCGATAAAAAAACAATATTTTTAGCTTTCTCAGTATTATTTTCACCAAGACTTATACCAACAAGAGTAGCTGTAGCAATCCCAAAACCCATTGCAGGTATATAGGAATAGCTTTCAATATTACCTGCTATATTATGAGCTACATATGCCGATATACCAATAGAAATAATCATACTGTTGTATACTAATTGACCTAACCTCATAACTAATTTTTCAATTCCGGCTGGAATTCCAATTCTCATAATGGAGTTAATTATATCTTTATTAATCTTTATATTTGTCAAATTAAGCTTAATAACACTACCATTTACTAGTTTTAATAAAAGAATTAAAACATTTACCATACGTGAAATAGTTGTGGCTAAACCTAACCCTAGAATTCCTAATCCTAATTTTATAAAAATATAATTTAAAAATATATTTAACACATTAGCAACTCCTGTTGCTATCATTGGTGTACTAGTATCTTTCGTTGCTCTTAAACAGCTTGATAGAATAAGTGATAAGCAAAGAAATACTGATGGTACTACTACAACCATATAATATGGTACTGTATAATTTAATATTTCATTTGAAGCACCTGAAATCATTAATATAGGTTTATGAAATATTAAATTAATTGCTCCAACCGATATCCCTATTATGATACCTAATAGATTGGACTGTTTTATGGTAGCATTAGCCTCTTGAAAATCACACCTTCCAACATTTCTTGAAATAATTGCGCTAGTTCCTATACTTATAGCAGTATAAAAAGTAATGAATACATTAACAATTAAATTAGTTATACTAATTGCTGCAATTGCACTATCATTAATCTGCCCTGCAAAGTAGGTATCTACCGTTCCCAATNNTATTATTACAGGTATTGCTAACAAAAATATAGTAATAATATTATCTTTATTTTTCTTTACCCAATTCATTCTATCCCCCCTTATATTATCCCCCTATAGGGGATAATATAAGGGTATCATTTTTTAAAATACACTTCAATAACTTTTGTAATTTTATCCATTTAAGTTTTGTAATACCAAATTCGAAAAGTTACATTTTATCTTTTTAATATATATCAAAAATTAACTTCCCATATTTAATATTATTTTGCAATGCTTTTTACGCTTAATATATGTAAATTATACCATATAATTTCTAAGTAGCTTATTTATAATATAATTGATTTCAAAATAGAAATACCGTAAAATTCATTACAAATTTTACAGTATTTTAAGAATTCATTTATTCTCATAGTTATTGCACATTATAAGAAGCTTACCCTTTATTCAAATATCAGCAGTAATGACACGTAGTAATTGAGCAAAAGTATAGAAAATTTTACTTGTTTTTCTTTTTTGCTATTTTATACTTTTGGTAAAGAATATCTTTTAAAACTAAAACAGTGTCTACATCATCAAACCCAAACTCATCTTTAAAAGTATCGTACAACTCAGATACTTTATCGCTATAAGTATTTATTCCTTTCACACTTTGATATGAAGTCAAAATTGGATACTTTTTACTCCATGCACTTGTCCAGTCAATTTCATCAACTATCATTTCAATGCTAGTAACATCACCATTAATATGGCTTCCACTAATAAGATAATCATAACTTACATTGTAAAGTTGACTTAGTAATTTTGCTTTAATAAGTTCAGGAACTGTTTGGTCGGTTTCCCATTTACTTACCGTTTGTCGAGATACACCTAATTTCTCTGCAACATCTTCCTGCGATAAACCTTCCTTTTTACGCAAATATAATAATTTTTCGCCTAATGACATAATTATCACCAGCCTTTCCTATATTTCAAGTTAACTTGTAACTATAGTATACTAAACACTAAACACCTTTTCTATCAAGTAAAAATGGAAGTTTGTCAACTAAACTTAACATTTTAATGTGCATAAAAATCATATGGATGAATGGATTGTAAATATTTTCACTTGATGTATATTAAATTTAAATTTGTTAAATAAAATATACCCAGTATTCCTCGTCCACGTTATATCCCAATTTTTGCGCAAGTGCCACAGAAAGCAAATTTGAAGCATCCCATTGAGGATATAGCCCTCTTTCCATACATTCTAGTATAACTTTAGAAGCACAAGCTAGTGCTAGCCCTTTTCTTTTGTATTCTGGTTTAGTCTCAATTGTAATATCAATGGCCCCTTCACAATAACTATAGGAAGATGCTCCCGAAATTATTTCACCATCTTTCATAACAACATAACCGACTCCATATTTCAAGTAATGATCTAGAGATAAAAAATTAGAACAAAAATCTGCCGTCCAATATTGCTCTAAAGCTTTATGATATACCTCCTCATTAATTCTTATTGGTAGGAATTCATGTTGCACTGCCATAATATATTTATTGAGCCTACTCTTATCAAACACATCTGGTTCTCTTTTCATAGAATAACGCTTATATTTTTTGAAAGTTTCATGAAAGTTCTTTTCAATAAATTTATACCAAATAGAATTATTAGAAACAATTAATTTTCCTTTACAATTTTTTGATAAAATCTCTATAATTTCATATTCCTCATTAGTATCTATGTCTCCGATTAGTATACAAAAATCTGCAATTACAAGTATTCCTGTAGTTGGATTTGTTTTTTCGTTAATCCAAGCAAATCCATCAATGATTCCTTGAAGATAACTTTGAATATCAACATTATCCTTTGGTAAATCTAGTCGGTTTAATAAATATAAATCTTTTTTTACTAATTCTATCATTTTGTAATCATCCTCTCAGGTTTTTAAAGTTATATCAAATTCTCATACGAGTCGACTTTACTGCTATATTGAGATTTGAAAAATAGCACACAACTTTAAATTATAGCTAAAGTTATGTGCCTCAATATCGCAATTAATTAGTTGCTAAAAGTGCTCCTGTTAATTTTAAAATTTTATAGTTTATAGATTTATTTTGAATGTAAAAATCATTAAAATTTATATCTTTACTTAATAATAAACTAATACAAGAGCAACAAAATCAATAACGATTTACAAATATATATATATTTTCTACACGCCCTATTTTTTTTTATCATCCTCTTTATTCCATATATCACAACCTCTAAGATATGGAATTGAATCATAATTACTTATCAGATTATCTTTATCAGTAGATGTTTCTTTACTTACCTTTTCACCAGAATCATCCTTAGACTCCATTAAATCATTTATGTATAAAGCATCTCCTATAGTTAGGCATTTAACTTTTGCCAATATTTCTTTTGGTGCAACTTTTGCTGGAATACTTTTAATACATTTAGGTGGATTTTTACCATCACTAACATAAAGTTTTATCATGCCGCCTTCAAGTTTATATTCTATTTTTCCTTTACTTTTACTTGATATATTAAACTCACTATTACTAGAATTTATGTCCTCTGTTATCTTAAAAAATTTCTCTTCTGTATTTTGTTTTTTATTCTTACACCCATAATTTTTTATAATAAGGTTATTTAAATTAACTTTCATTATGAATACTATCCTTTCCTTTATAAACTTAATAACTCTTTCTAAATCCCATATGCGTTCTAAAACTCTCTCTTTGATAAAACTCATCAGCACCATCCGTTGAAAGCAAATCTAATCTTGCATGTGGATATAAATTATGACATATATCAAGTAATGCTCTTCCTATGCCCTTTCCTCTATAACTAGTATCAACTATAATTTCAGCTATATAAGTAGTTATTTTTCCATCTGTTAATGCACGAATTAATCCAACTATTATGTCTCCATCTAATGCAACAAGTGTAATATTAGAATTTTCCCATGCCTTTAATGCATCTTCTGATCTTTTTAAGAATGTCATCCATCCTTCTTTCTCATATAATACTTGAATAGCAGAAAAATCAGTTTCGCTAAATTGTCTAATATAAATTCCTTTTGGTAATTTTACTTGTCCAATTAACTCTTCTGTTAAAGTAAGTTTATTCATAAAATCCCTTCTTTCGTAACATTTATAAGTTTAATAATTTCATTGAATTATCAAAATGAATACCAGACATATTATTGATTCTTGCAATATATTTATTAACTTCATCAATTTCACACCACATAATATCATCAACTTCATTAGAGTTATTAAACGGTTTTGACTTAACAAAAGTAATGAATCCAGCCATTATTAATTCCTTAGGTTTAAAGTAATAGCTTTCTACATACTTCATTTTTTCAACTTGTTGACCTGTTTCTTCTAAAACTTCTCTTATTACTGCTTCTTCCAATGTTTCACCATTGCCAACATAACCAGAGATTACTCCCCAATGAGTTTTAGAAATATAATTTTGTTTTAATAGTAATATTTGATTATGTTCATTAATAACTAGTACTTCAACACAGCTTGCAGGGCTATCAAAATATGGTCTATTACAATTTATACAATATCTTATTAATCCCTCATCACCAATATCTTTTTCATTTAATTTTTCACCGCATATGGGACAATAAATAAATTTCATAGATTCATTCCACTCCTTTGATTATTAAAATCATCCTTTATAACTTATTTTTTGTATGATTCTTCTACTAGTCCATCTGCTTTCAAATACTTGCAGAACCTCTCAAAACATTCCCTCATAGCTTCTATATCAGTATCCTTTACTTGATAGTTCTCTTCCCACCACCAATTTTTTATTATCAATGGTTCATTTCCTCGATGCATTTCTGGTTCAAATCTTGCCACCAGTTGATCTCCATATAAAACAGGCAGTACGTAATATCCATACTGTCTCTTTGAAACAGGTTTATATACTTCCCAACTATATTCAAAATCAAAAATATCTTTAACTAACTTTCTGTCCCAAAGAAGATTATCAAGAGGAGCTATAAAATTTGCTTTTTTATCAATATTAGCATTAAGGTTGTCTAACATTGATATATCTTCATACCTAATATAAAAAGTTTCATTTAATCCATCTACTTTTACAACAGCTATTTCTCCTTCTTCAAGAAGTTCATTTAATATTTTCTTTCTAAGGGTTTTATCAGATACAAAATGACCGAGCCATCCTCCACCATTTCTATCCCAGTAGATTCCTATGCTTCCTATTCTTCTTTTAAAATACCACTTATAAAAATCATTATCATTATTAAAAGGTTCCTTCATTTCTAGTAGCTCTTTTGGTAATAGATTTTCTATCAAGTCATAAACCTTTTGTGTGTTCTTCTTTTCTTTAACGCCCAAAGTTCCGCTGTTCCACATATAGTCCATGGTAGCACTGGAAAGTTTCCCATGACCCCAAACTCCACTTTTCACACGTCCAATATCCAGCTTTGAAGGCAAAGTAGCACCATTTTTCTCTATGTATTCTTTTGCTGCATCCACATGATTAATTGCTTCAATTGAACTTCTATGATGCAATACTCTCTCAATCTCTTCTTTTCTTCTTAATCTCACTTTTTCAAAATAAGGCCAGTCTTTAACGGAATAGATAGCCATCATCTTATCCCATCCATCTATGAGTTCTCTTTTATTATAAAGAAGAGTTTCTAGCATCATAGGGTTATAATTTTCAACTCTGGACTGAAGCACCAAATCAGCATTTCTCCCTACCATATTTAAAGGATCATATTGCATGCACCCTACTCTATTTATAAAACTTTTGATACCCTCTTCACCATTAAAAGATTTCGGTGAAGATAAACCCTGATACATCACCAGGAATTTCCTCAATTCGCCCTTTGACATAGTAATTTTTTTCATATGACTTCCTCACTAAAATTTTTATTTATTATATTTTCAATTTTAAGGCTAGATTTTAAAATAAACTCTCTTAATAAAACTTTTACAATAATTATAATTACATAGAAGTATTGAGCTTATGAGGTTTTATTTCTTTTACAGGCATTACAACTTCAACAAAACCAATTTCTTCATATCTACTGTTTGGAAAAACCTCATAGTTTTCGATTACGTATTTTGTAGCCTCCACTAATGCTGATTCTTTATCTTCACTTCCCAGCATAACGGCACAATGAGGTACCCATTGTCCAGGTGTGTAATATTCCCAACCAGTATGATCATAAAATGCAAAGGTCTCGTGTACACTTTTGTGTAAAGAAATTAATTCATCACATACAACTGGTGCAAGATATACAGTTCGAGTATTATTAAACACTCCAATACTAGAAAGTAAAGCAGGAAATGATTTTGTATCCTTAGCAATTTCTTTTAATAGCTTGTCACACTTTTCAATATCAATATCATTAAATATAGCTATGGTAATATGAGGACGAGTCTTCCATTCTAGGTATTTTTCACTGATTCCCTCTCTTGCGATTCCTTTAGCCAATTTAAGAATTTTTTCCTCTGTTTCCTTATCAAAATATAATTCTATTGCATATTTCATGCTAATTCTCCTCCAATATATAAAGATAATTTATTATGAATGTGGCTATGAATTTCATGTTATTCAAACATCAAAATCGCTGAAACCCTTGGTGTAACAACAACTATTTAAATAGTTAAATATTCACATATTTGTATAGTTTCCTATATACCTATTTTCATGTATACATAGTTACATATTTGTTTTATTCTACTTAAAATTTAAAATAATTTCATTAATATAGTCATTCATAAATGTTCTATATTCTTCAGGCTTGTAGTCCATGGATTTTATCAAATTAATCATCTCTTCAGCTGAAATAAATTTAACATCATCTAACTCTGACTTTTGTATTGTTAAATCTGAAATATTAATATCTTTACATAGTACAAAAATATCAATGAAATGATTATATTTCTCCCATAGAACTCTTTTTATAAAAGCTATATTATCTATCTTTATCCCTAATTCTTCATCAACCTCTCTAATAATAGCTTCTTTGCTTGTTTCTCCAGCCATAACATGTCCCATATGAATATCCCCTCCACCAGGTAAGAACTGTTTTGTTTTTGCTCTTTTCTGAATTAAGAATTCTCCCTTTGAGTTATGTATATATGCATGTACTCCTAAATCATATTGTCCTTCTAAAAGCTCTTCATCTTTTGGTGCTATTTTACCACTTTTACTTCCATCTCTATTTAAAATATCAAAATACTCCATTCTTACTTATCTCCTTATGTAATCTAATAACATATTTTTTCAACTTTTAATTTTTTATTATTTTCTCAGTAAATACTTTTTTAAAGATTCATTAATATCTACAATATAATTACTAGTACTTAATCCTTCTGTGATTAGTTTTAATTTTGTCACTTGAATCTTGCTTGTCATACTCTGAGAATAGCTTTTGTGCTGTCTTTATATCTATAGTTATAAAATCATGTAACCGAACACTTTCATTACTCATATAAATACCTCCTAAGCATGTTTTCATTGTAACATTTATTTTAATGTTATGTATATATTTTATATATAAGTTAATTTATTCTACAGGAAAAAGCAAAGTGGTTACTTCCCTCTGGAAGTAACCACTTTTATAATTTTTCTAGAAAATATCTGGTATATCTATATCAATAAATCTCCAAGAATGATGTTATATTTCCATCAGGATGACATTCTTCAAGAAGTCCAAACTCCGGGTCATAAAATTTTCCTTTATAATATACTACCCAATGTGTATACTTTGGCATGTGTACTGTCAAAATTGCTACTTCAGAAATTCTAGGGTTCTTTTTAGATAATCTTACATTTTTATCGGCATGTTTAATGTTATAAAAATCAAGAGCTTCAATTAGCTGTCCAATGGATGTTGGTCCATGTGTATGCATAATTTTAATAACTTCATCAACTGGCACTCCCGCAAGCATAGCTATGCATGCTTGTCCACATGCACATGGATTTGGTTGCATTATTAATTTTATACTCATTTTCTTACTCCTCCCTAATGTACAAGGACTTAATATTAATATTCTTATTCAAAACTAGAGATTAATTTTTCAGGATTTATTATTTTTCCCTTATATTTTTCTGTTCCCTTTTCTATTTGTCTACTATCTCCTGTTGCAAGAGCTTGTTTCCAAAATTCTTCTGGTGTAATGTCTGGTTTTACTTGACAAGCTAAAGCATAAAGCCCAGCAAGATAAGGCATACACCAGCTCCATCCACCTTCTCTATAAAATACATAATCCTTCTCCCCTGTAGGACTAGCCACTGTTTTAGAATCAATAGGAATGAGTAGTAATTCTTCTGGTTTGTCCAAATTAAATTTCTCTTCATAATACTTATTAAGTTCATCAACATGCTCTATTTTCGATACCCACTTATTCCATTCTGTAACTTTATAATTAGAAATATCATCCTTATCTGCAAGGGAATCTATATCTAATCCATGGAAATAAAACTTATCCTCATATGTGTCAAACATATTTACTGTTATAACAAATATATTTTCTTTAATTGCTTTTTTAATTGCTTCTATAAATTCGTTATATCCCTTACTCTCAGGCTTGCATCCTGCTGATATAGATAAAACTCGTATCTTATCATCCTTTGGCAAGGATTTATTTACTTCAATAATTCTTTCAATTGCTTTTGCTGTCCAAGAAAAGTCTATTTCCATTTCACTATTAACAAAGTTATAGTTTTCGCATGCTATAAAATACAAATCTGCTTCCGATGCAACTCCAGTATTCTTACCTGCTGCAATGGATGCCACTGCTGGAGCATGCATCTGTGCTTCTTCTGGTTCATAATGAATTTCTTCATACATCTTTACTCTATCATGATATTCCTCATGATTTACTAAAAGAGAATAATCGATAAATGCTATGTTTATCCCCTTACCAGTTATACCTCTTTCATGAAGTTTTTTTATTTGAAGACCTGGATTTTTATGAAACTCTAAAAAACTTTCAGGGTTAAACTCCTCTGGAAGTTTATCTGGCCATTTTGTTTTACTATCAAACACTGAATTTAAAAGCCTGTCTTTCTCTCCAGATAAGTCAAGGTTCTCAAGGTCATATCCTCTTAAATCACTACTATTTTTTCCCCACTCATCTTTGAGTTCATCAATGTTATTTATACTCCCTCTTCCAAAATCAGCCATGTACGGAAATCTTTCAATTTTTACTTCTTCTTTAATATTATCTTTAGTAGAAGTTGTTTCTTTGTTATTAACTTTATTATTGCAGGCAGTGATATTTATTACAAATACTGCTACCAACAACACTATTGCTAACTTTCTTTTCATTTAATATCCAACCTTTCATTTTTTACTTTTCTCTAACTTCAATAAATATAATTTTTAGTTGTTTATACATATTGTAACATATATTCAAATGGTATACTTATATTTTGTCAAAGAATAACTCCTTATAGTAAATGCTGTTTTTTAGTTTTTATTCACCCTAACCACCAAACAAAAATACCATAAAATTCATTTATAAATTCTATGGTATTTCAATAAATTACTTGGTTATATAATTTTTGTCTTTTATAAAAAGAATACTAGACAATATTTAAAACAAAGAACTAAATATCATTATTCTTCAATTTCACGTTCAAATATAATTTCATAGTCAGTAGGTTTTCCTTGAGAATTATAATAAGTAGGTAATACTTGTACTAACTTCCAACCTTCTTTAGCATATTTATCAATTATTTCATGATGATTACCTTTCGTAAAGAAACCATCTAAAGTTGCTTCAACATATTTATACTCATACATGTAAATCCCTCCCTTAGAAATATAATAAGTTTACCTAGAACTAATTATCCTCTTCTTTAGTTAGCACAGTTACCACTGGATTTCTTAATATATAATTTAACTTATCTTCCCATCTATCATTCATATCATAAAAATGCTCTTCTCTATTTATAAACTCAAATCCAAATTTGATAAATATATTTTGCATTCTCTTATTTGAACCCATTGTATCAGAATATATATATTTAAGTTTTAATGTATTAAATACATAGTCTATTGCCAATTTAACTGCTTCAGTTCCATATCCTAATCCCTTATAATCATTATTGGCAATGGCAAGTCCAAGTTCACATCTACTTTTTTCATAATCAATTCGTTTAAAAGATAATTCTCCAATGATTCTTCCATTCCTTAAAAAAATTCCAACCCTAGGATACCATGATTCCTTTTCAATAATAGAATCATACTTTTTATCAACCTTTTCTTTATCATAAATATAGGTATCTGGATCCATAATTGGATCTGCAACATAAGATTTATAGTGTTCATGATATTCCTCTCTAGTACATGTTTTTAAATAAATCTTGTCTCCTTCAATGATAATCATAGTCTCCTCCTTAAAATATCTTTTAATTATGACTAATACTTTACCTATCCTTATTTTGTACTTTATGAAGATTGTAAGTTAACCCCTTTTTAGCCACATAAAATATTTTATATGCTTTATCATCAATTGGAGATAATCTGAAATCTTTATACCTATTCATTATTTCAAAGCCAGAATTTATAAGAAACTCATCAATTTCTTCAACAGTATATGCCCTTTGAATATGTGTTTCACATTTATTATCACCAAAGTCAAAGACAGTTTTACCTATTTTACTCACCTTATCATATTCTAATATTTGTTTGAATTCTATATTATCAAACTTTCTATCAATTATTCCAAAATGTCTTTCTTCATATAAAACTGGAGTATTAATATCAAATATAAAAATTCCGTTATCCTCTAAATGCAAAAAAACATTTCTTAAAGTTTTTTTCATGTCTGAATCTGTTACTAAATAATTTAGTGCATCAAATGCACAAGTTATAAGCTGAAATTTTTTATTCAAGGTGAACTTTACCATATCTGCAACTGCAAATTCTATTCCCGTTGTAGTCTCCTTTGCTACATTAATCATATCTTCTGAAATATCAATTCCACTAACTTCAAAATTTTCATTATATAATTTTGATACTAATATACCTGTCCCACAAGCAACATCTAACACAGAATTAATATTTAGATTGTAACTATTAATTACATTGTAAATTAAATCGCCATATTTAATACTGTCTTTTCCCCAACCTTTTTTATAAAGCTTTGCTAATTTTTCATAAGGTTTCATTGATTATACTCCCCCTTTTTACTTTACAATATAATCTACAGATTGTTAATAAATATATGTATTGTAAATTATAAGCATATATTCTCATAATTTTACACAAACTTTAAAAGTTCGTAAAAGCTATTAATTACATAATCATATTCTTTAACTTCCCCGAAACCATATCGTGCATAAATAAAAGGTATATCAGCAATTCGTGATGCTTTTAAATCTCCCTCAGTATCACCAACATATACTGAACTAATTAAGTTATTTCTTTTTATTATTAGTTTTATATTCTCACCTTTACTTAAACCTGTTCTTCCTACATTCTCATAATCTATAAAATATTTATCTAACTTATGTGATTTAAAAAAGGCTTCTATATATCCACATTGACAGTTACTAACAATAAATAATTTATATTTTTTAGATAATTCCTTTAAAGTTTCCTCTACCCTATCATATAGAATTGCACCATGTTTGCCTAAATGATTACATTCATCCTTACAGCAATGCTTAACTATTTTAAGTCTATTTTCTTCTTCTAAATATGGGAAAAACTTTAATGCAACATCCTCTATTACTAACCCCATAACACCCTTCATATCATCAAGCGTAAGTTTATTTATCACCTCATCATAGTTACCTATAGTTTTATTCCATGAATCTATAACACTAGATGTTGAATCCCATATAGTTCCATCTAAATCAAAAATAATACTATCTATGTCCATATTTTTACACCCCATTTAACAGAATAAATGTATTTAACTCTATAAATCTAAAGCCATAATTATTTCATCTTCATCTACTTCTCCTGTATGAAGAAAGCCTAACTTGGTATAAAGATTTTTAGCAGCAATATCACCATCACAGTAACATAAAACTATTCTGCTGTATTTTGCATTATTTCTCATCAGTTCTATTGCTTTGAATACCGCTTCTTCTCCATATCCATTTCTCTGATATCTTCTATCAATCATCATTTGATCAAATACAAAGGCTTGTAATTCATCACACTCTCTATACATTAATAATCCTACTATTTCACTATCATTATATATTGCTTTAGCTTGACTTCTTTGAGATCTAAAAACATAAGCTCTAGCCAAAATACCAACATTAGAGCATACATAATGTTGCTGTTCTTTTTCCACTTCTAGTAAGTTAACATCTCTCCAATTTTTCTCCGTAACTTCTTTTAAAAGTATCATTAAACTCCCTCCCTAGCATTCTCCAGAAACAGTAATCTTAATAAAATTATACCATATTATACCGGATTATCATCCATATATTTGTATATGTAGTAAAATTAGAAAATAAAAAAATATCGTATACTCATTTCTGAATAATCCGATATTTTATAATCTTACTATTTAATATAATACATGTTCAACTCTAAAGTACTTCCACAATTACTTTCTGCTTTATTGAATCCAACTTCTATTCCACCTAGAGCTTTAACTAACTGAATACTATTAGGATTACGACGATCTGCCTCATAAATAAAATAATCTNNAATCCATGTGTTCACGAAAAAAGTTAGTTAGACCAGTAATAGCTTCATACCCATACCCCTTACGTTGTTCATTCTTTCGTATCCATAAACCCACCTCAGGAGTCTTAGTATCTATCAGATGAATCTCTATACTTCCAATGAATTTATATTTCTTATCTGAAATACAACACACCAAATTTGTTCCCAATTCTTTAAGTTCTGTAAACTCATCAATAAATTTTCTTGTACTATCTAGGCTTTTAAAAGGCTCTGGATACTGGTATTTTGTTATTTCATCATTAAATTCAGTAAAATAATCATATGCAAATTCTTCTGAAATAGGCACAAGAAGTAACCTACTTGTTTCTATATTAAATCCTGTTTCACTGATAATATCCTTTATCATTCTTACCTCCGTTATATCTGAAAAACCAAATATCTTACCTAACTCATTTATCTACACTAGAATTTTATCAACCATCATTTTTTTCTTCTTAACTATTTAGTTAAATTGTGTATCATAACTGTTTCAAGTCATTAACAGTCATTCCCTTTAATCTAGTACCATGGTTTTCACTATCAAAGTAAGCATTGCTACGTTTGGGATACATAAATTCAATCATAGCGAAGTTCGCAACATCAACTAAAAATTCGGTATTACCAGTTTCTTTATACTTTTTTAATCTTATTTCGAGATTTTCAATTGAATTAACTAAACCCTCACCATAGTTATTTTTTATAGGACCGTATTTATGATAACTGACAAACATTCTATTTTTTCTTAGTTTATCAAATTCTTCACTATATTCTGTCTGTAATACTTGTTCTATATCATTCATAATTTCCTCCTTAAATTTGCTTCACTATCTTAGAAATGCATCATTCATAAAAATATCATGAACTATTTAATATTGTTTATTCTCTTTTTTTATATTTACTTACTAACATCCCTACAAATAGTTGAGGCATTAAATTTAATAAGCTGACCATATTTATTCATATGTATGTTCTGAAAAATAAGCAATTTCAATAAAACCATTTCTTTCATATAACTTTTTAGCACCAGTATTTGACTTAGCTACTCGAAGTCTTATGTTTTTAATAGATTCATTCATACTCATATTTCTAATACAATGTACTAATATATAACTTCCATATCCTTTATTTTGAACTGTAGGTTTAACTACAATATCAGCTATATAGTTTTGGCAGAAAATATATGCACCTACCAACTCATTATTTATCCAGAATGAACGTACTTGGCTATGCTTATCTAAATCAATAAGCTTTTTGTAAAATTGTTCTTCATTTATGGCATTAGTATTTACCTGCCAACCATTATCTTTATATAACTGATAATATGAACTATCAAATAAGTTAATAAATTCTTTTAACATATCACTTTTGAATCCTTTATCAATTAAATTACAACAATTTAACTCGGGTAACTCTTTACCAATGAATTCAAGGTGATATCCCTCCATGTCTACTTTAAAACCTAATTTTCTTACTTGATTAATTATTTTTAGATTATTTCCGTACACGTTAAAGCATATTTCTTTTGAATCTATTTTTGAAATGTATTCCTTAGTTTTATTTTTAATTATTTCTAAAATTTGTTCTACATTATTTTCATTAAGAAAATAAGCATAAAAAATGCAACAATCTTCATTGTTAGTAGCTATAAATGCTCCTTTGTTTTCCTCTGTTGTTACAGAATATATTATATTAACTTGATTATTTTCAAATGCTTTTTCTACATACTCTTTTGCATGTGGAGATATATTCCCTATGAGCATTAATATTTCTTTAGGATCCATTTTTACCAATCCTTCCATAATATATTTATTTAATTAAAATACCGTATATTCATTTCTGAATACTACGATATTTTAATTAAATGGTTATCTATTTTTCATATAAATTTTCAAGTTTAAAAGCTACAATCTACTATTTAGTAATAGGAATCCATATTTCACAAGTATAATCATCAGAATTTGTATCTCCTGGAGGATAAACCTCAATTTCATAATCAGCTGCCCTCTTATATCCACATGTTGGAAACCATTCAGTTGTTATTCTTGTCCACATAGCATCAATTGGATGCTCCTTACCACTCAAGCTACCTCTTACAGTAAATATTGCCCATTTACTTGATGGAATAGTATAGGTCTGTAAATCAGTTGAAATATTTGTATCTCCTTCTGCACCGATGGCAAGTAAAGTTTCCCCATTTTCCATCGTTTTTGTAAAACCCATCTGCCACATAGGAGCACGATATAGGTTATAAACATTGCTAATTTTTTCGTCAGTACCACCGTTTAAAAACTCTTCCCATACATTCCAAACTTCACCTGCAGTTTCTTTCCAGTCATTTTCCATAGTATTTGCTGATTGCCTCTTTATATGCTTAACCATCCCAACTAGATTTATGTCATGTTTTTCTTCAATACGATATTCCATCTCTACATCTCCTTTAATTGAAATATGAAAAGTGATGAGTGGATAGGCTTTAAGCTTTACTCCCAAAGTGCGCGCTACCTTAGGAGTTACACCATGCATTCCTACGAAAGCACGAGTAAATGCATCGGGCGAATTATATCCATACTTTATAGCAATATCAATAACTTTTTCATTGCTACTTTGTAAATCTAATACTGCAAGGGTTAATCTTCTACGACGAATATATTCAGATAGAGATATACCTACAACATAAGAAAAAACACGCCCAAATTGATGCATTGAGCAACAAGCAATTTTTGCTACTTCGTCATACATAATATCATCAGTTAAATGATTTTCAATATAATCTACTGTTGCTGTCATTCTCTCAACCCACTCCATTCTACATCCTCCTTTCGTATTTAATTGTAACAAATGAAATATTCTACTACCCTACATTATAAGTACAAATATGCAGGGTAGTATATATTGTACGTCTTAAATAATTTAAATTTTACTTATTTATACATATTATAACATTTCTATCTGTAAATTTACATATATTTATGATACTTATTAAGTCTCATTATTTAACCATTTTTCTAGCTTAGGAATCATCTCTGAATAATGTATAATTGCATTTATTGTTTCTATTACTTGAGTAGCTCCCAAATTCTGTTCTTATTCATCTGAACATTCAATTCTTAAAGATCGCTTTAAATTATATTCTAACCACCCCAATTTGCCTAAAAAGCCATTGAATAATACTATTTTCCAATTTGCATTTAATGCTCCATATATATTTTTATATCCACATATAAAAGCTAAAAATTTTTCTTTATTAATGTTTCCTATTTCATTTTCAGACCAATAAATAGCTGTTTCAATTAATTCATGCATAGGATTTACATAGCCAGCTGCCTCCCCAAAAATAAATTTTTTATTATACTTCACCATAAAATCAGGATTACATATATGATTTTATTACCACTCTAAATAAAATAAATTGAAATACCGCATATTCATTTTAAAGAATAATGCGGTATTCTAATATTTATTTTCTATTTATTTTTATATAGACCTATTTAGTTCAACTTTATTAAAGTCAATTATATTACTTTATAGGAAATTGTAATTCCGTTACGTATTTATTAGGATCATCTGTTACCCATTCACCTTCATGGTATATTTCACGTACTGGTCCACATATTGAATATTTATTGTCAGAAATCCATTTATACATTGTTTTATAAGTCTCTCCAATTGTGGCAAATGAACCATTATGAACTATACAAGCCATTTTTTCCACCATAGGTAGTTCATATACTTTAATATTGTCACCTGCTGAAATTGATTTTGTTATAGGTTCTACAACTTCCATATCCTGTACTGAAGTATTATCTTCGTGATAAAGTGTCATACACGGAATTGTACGTTTTCCTTTTACTTTATCAATATATTCATTCACTTGTGTCCATAGGCTTTCACAAAATTCATCATAAGTTTGGTTACCATCCTTCACAAAACATTTTCGCAATGATGCAACTAAGATTTTTTCTACTTTTTTAATAGAAATTTCATTCATAGTAGGTATGCCTCCATTCTTTATTAAAAATATATTTGTACGAAGACGTTGAAGCCTACTTGTTTCTAGTTCTAGTGCCTTTTCAAGTGAATCTGCTTTCACTTCTAAAACCTCTATAAGTGACTCACTGCTAGAATTATTCTTAAAGAAATTGCTAATTTCAATAAGAGAAAATCCAGCATCCTTTAAAGCAATTATTTTATTTATGGTTATAAGTTGATTTGCATCATAGTACCTATAACCAGTAAACTTATCTATATATATGGGTTTCAAAATTCCTACATTGTCATAATGATACAGTGTATTAATTGAAAGTCCGCTCATACGTGAAAATTCACCAATCTTAAACATAACTTCACCTCAACAAATAAGCTCTACAAGTGTGCACCTTGCCATCTACTATTATTATAAACCCTTTTGTAACCCAAGAGTCAACTACTATAAAAAGGGTTGAACAAAATTAATATCTATAATAGTAAGTATAATACTAAAAATAAGTGCTAAACTTATAATAATTATATTAAACTTTTTATAGATATACATAACACCTATATATTCACGGATAAGTGCATTAAGTGAGAAATAAAGTTTAGTTTTAGATCCAGCACCATCACATTTTAATCCTACTATCCTAGCCCATATTAAAGATCGAAACAAATGAAAATTATTAGTTACAACTACACACTTATACTTTTTATCTCTATTTCCATAATCCTGTTTAAGAAGCTTTTTTGAATTATATAAATTCTCATATGTATTTACTGCCTTATCCTCAATTATTACGTTCTCAAATTCAATTTCCTTATTTTTAGCATATTGCCACATAGCAAAAGCTTCTGAAACATCTTCATCCTCACCTTTTGCTCCTGTAAATATAATTTTTGATGAATAACCTTTTTCAAGCTGCTTTCTATATATTTCAATACCTTTATCTATCCTACTGGCTAGTAAAGGAGGAACTCTATCACCAATTAAACCACTACCAAGAATGATAATATAATCATATTTTTTTCTTTTTGGTAAGTAAGTATTTATTGCTGCAGATATTGCAAAGATAAACATCATCATAAAAAAATAGCTAATTAAAAAAGTTATGAATGATATAATTCCCCTAGTTACTGGATGTGTAAAATTTCGAATAATAATTGGAAAAAACATAATCCAAAATATAATAAATACACCTAAACTTAAGGATAGAAAGTTTGTTAATCTAGCTCCCTCTCTCTTTATAAGTTGATATCCACTTCTAAAAAGTAAAAATATAAAGGACAAAATATATAAAGGAAATCCAACTGTAACGATAATAATAGTGAGTATAATAAAATATAGTACCATATTTATTTCATAGGTCTCACCTATAGCCAAACAAAATACAAATCCAGATCCAAGCCACAAAAGAAAAAATATACCAAGCCACAATGTCCTTGGTTCCCTACGAAGCATGGTAAAAAAGCATGCTGTGGTTAAAATTAAAACAAAGAATAACAAATACATAACATTCCTCCTTCAGTACTGTATTTATATTTTATGAAGTTTATATTCTTTAATTCTATAATTAATTATAATACATTTTTATTTCGAATTTATTATATTTTAAATTTTTGTAAAATAATTAATGTAATGAGATGTATTTTCCAAATATATTGACAAAATTTTATATATATTGTAACATTTTGTTCATGCATAGTAGTATCTATATTTAAACATCAAATTCAAATGCGAATGGGGAGGACTTTATGGGAATAAAAATTCAAGAAATATCAATATATCATCCTAAAAAAAGAATAGAAAATCAACACTTTCTTAATGAGTATGGACAAGATCTAGAAAAACTTTTAAATCACTTAGGGAGAAAATCTAGGTATTTAGTTGATAATAATACAGAAAATTCTCTTACTATGGGTATCGAAGCTGCTAAATCCTGTTTAAAAAAAGCTAATGTTAAGGCTTCTGAATTAGACATTATTGTATTTGTTAGTGATTCTGTACAATATTTAATACCTACTAATGCTCTTTTGATAAGAGATGATATAGAGGCATGTAACTGTGATTTAACTTATGATATGAACGATAATTGTATAGGAATGATAACAGCTATAGATAGCATTTCAACCTATATGGAATCTAAAAGTAAATATAAAAAATCTTTAATCGTAGGTGCTTCATATGGTTCAATACTTGCTAAAAGTAATTGTGAATTAGTAAATTCTACTGTTGGAGATGGTGCCGCTGCAATATTACTTACTAGTGATGAAGAAAATGGTGGGGTTCTTAATTCTGCCTACCATACAGATTCTAAAAATCATAAATATATGGTCTTCCCTGAATGTGGATTATCCCATATATATGATGAAGACCTACCTATAGATAGTAAAAAGTATGCCTGGGTAAATCATGATGTATCTTACTTTAGTGATGAATGGGTAAAACTTATTAATAAACTTTTAAAAGAAGGAAATGAATCTATATCAGATGTAAAACACTTTTTATTTTCACAGTTTTCTCATGCTGATATTAAAGAAACATTAAGCAAATTAAATGTAGATGTTAATAGTGACACTTATACCTTTGTTGCAGATGAATATGGTTATACCGGATGTACAAGCCCGTTTTTTGCACTTAATAAAGCTATAGAAACTAAAAAGATAAATAAAGGAGATCTCGTTATTTTTTGTTCAGTTGGTTCTGGATATACAATGGGAGCTTTTTTATATAAATTTTAAAGGAGGAATTTAAAATGTATAAAGTAGAAGTAAATAATTCTAAGAAAATCTTATTTATCACTGTAGGAGGATTTTTTCAAGAGGAGGATGGTAAAAATTTCTTAAATGATTATAATAATGCTGTAAAGTCTATAACTCCATCAAGCTTTACTCTTGCACTTGAAAGTTCAGAATTATCAACATCAAAAGCAGAAATGATTCCAATTCTTGAGAACTGCATTAAAATGTATAAAGCTACTGGGTTCAAAAACATAGTTTCAACACCACCAAGCTCAGCTATTGCTGCAATGCAATTAAAAAGATTATTAAGTTCATTAAATGTAGATATTCAATTTGTATCAGATTTATCTCAATTATAAAATACATATCTTAATTTCAAAGTAAGTGGTAAATAGCTTATCAAAATGATTAGTTATTTACCACTTACCTCTTTATGATATATTTTGAACAAAATAATTATTAAATATATTTCACCTTATTTTTTGATATAATAAAGTTAAGTTATATAATAAAGTATATTAAGGAGTGATATTATGAAATTCCCAATCGGTTTTATAGGGCATGGTTCACCAATGAATATCATAACTGACAATAGCTACACAAAAAGTATTTATAATATCTGTGATACGCTACCTACGCCAAAGGCAATTATGGTGGTTACTGCTCACTGGATGTCAGACGGTGCCACTGCAGTTACTACATCTGAAAATCCAGAACTTATATATGATTTTTATGGTTTTCCAAATGAATTGTATGAAATAAAATACCCATGTCCAGGTTTTCCTGAAATCAGTAAAATGCTTAAAGATCTTGACATAAAACCTATTGATACATATGGTCTTGACCATGGAGTTTGGTCAGTCCTAAAACATATGTATCCAAAGGCTAATATTCCTGTAGTGGCCCTTAGTATTGACATGGCACAACCTGCTGTATATCATTACGAAATGGGCAAAAAATTAAAATTTTTAAGAGAGCATGATATTTTGGTATTAGGTAGTGGAAACATTGTCCATAATCTATACTTAGCAGATATGAATTATGATACTACTCCATATCAATGGGCTATTGATTTTGAAAATGAAGTAGTAACAAATCTAAAATCAAGAAATTTTGAACCCTTAATTGAATATGGCGATAAAAAAAATAACGCCATTCCTACTAAGGATCACTATTTGCCATTACTATATATACTTGGCATGGTGGATAAAGGTGACACAATAGAAATACTATATAAAGGTATTCAAAATAAATCTATATCAATGTTAAGCTTTTTATTTAAATAATAGTTTAACATTACCTCCACCATAGTTGTACTAATATATAAGGATTTTATGGTTATATAAACTATTGAATATATTGAAATATTAAGAAATATATTACTGAATATTTCCTTTAATTATATCATTTATATTTTTACTCATATATTCCCAAGTATCTACAAAATCCTTTAGTTCTTCACGCCCTTTATCCGTTAAGCTATAATATTTCCTAGCTGGACCAAATGGCGATTCCTTCATAGTTGATGATATAAAACCATTCTTTTGTAACCGTGTATATAGTGGATATAATGTTCCTTCTGAAATGTCAGTGAACCCATTTTCCTTTAATATTCTAGCAATATCATATCCATAAATTTCATTCTTTAAATCTATAATTTTAAGAACACAGCCCTCTAAGCTTCCCTTTAATAACTGTGATTTATTATTCATGATTTCCTCCTTCTATTGATTTCTATTTTCAAGGAAATACTGTATCAAATAAATAATTATAAGTATACCCATGAATATTAAATAATTAACATCAAAAAGTACCTTTGTTAAAAACAATTTAGTTAATACAAATATGGCTGTTAGACCACAGAAGCCTATCCATAATAAAAATGTAATTTTTCTATCTGTTTTTTTATCATCTTCATTAAAAACCTTATTCATATATGGTATATTAGATAATAAATAATTAGTTATTATAATTACAAGCACTGTATTCACTAACATTGAAACTGTTACTGAAACTGTAAAAAGCGTTGTTTTATTTACCCACCCTTTAATTAATTGTCCAATAAACATTTCAAATACACCTGTAAAAATAATCAGTATTATTGGTAGTTTAGAAATCTTCCAGTACACTTTTTCCAGTGTAGAGTATCCCCCTATTGTTTCTGATATAAATTCATCACAAAAGGAATTTATATCACTATTTCCTAGTACTTCTTCTACATCGATTCCTCTTTCCTCAGCTTGTAAAAATAAATCTAGACAATGATGTATAAACTCTTCAGCATCATGGTCATTAATCTTTGAAAATCGTATTTTGAACAATATATTTTCAAACTTCTCCTCATTTTCTTTACTTAGTTTACCAATAAATTTATTAACCTCTTCTATATACTGTTTTGTTTTCATAAACTTCCCCTCCAAAACTAAATTTACAGTACCATCTATCACAAGGTATCTTGCAATGCATAATAGTCTTTTTCTATATTGTATTGCAAGGTAGCATTTTTGTCAATAAAAAAGCTTCAACTACATTTTAAATTTTATATTGCAGTTGAAACTTTATTATTTATCAAGTATAAAAAACTATAAATTTAGTTATACTATTAAACTTGAGCTATCTTTGTCTTATACCATCAACTTTAATAGTATAGTCAACACTGCTAGAGTTATTTAAAGAGTATAGTTTAATAAAATATTTACCAGGTGCAGCCTTAAAGCTTCCACTAGTTCCATCTTCTTCACTATTCTGACTCCAGCAAACATAATTATTTAAGTTATCTGATTTGCACACTATCCAAGTGTATCCTTGCTGAGCACTTCCAACCTTTATATTTACATTAGATGCAGTATCTACATCAAAGTAAAAAACGTCAGTGTCTCCACCTGTAGGTAGTTTTCCTTTTGCATCAATGTTGTTGTATATAGCTACATTTGCAGATTCAAAGCTATTGTTTGGTTCTACTTCTATAATATTGCTTGACACTTCTGGGTCATTATTATAGGACTTTATACCATTGATATTTATGCTATAGTTTCCATTTTCTATAGCTTCATCTGTTGAGTATAGTTTAATATAATACTTTCCTGGAGTAGCACTAAAGCTTCCTTTACTTATATTTCCTTCGGTGTATTGCTTCCAACATACGTAATTGTCTAAATCATTCTCTTTAGAAACTATCCATGTTATTTTAGATGAATTTTCTGTAATCTTTATATCAACTTCACCAGCATTATCTACTTCAAAAGCAAATGTATCCTCATCATTAGCATTTTGTATGGTACCAGTTACATCTTTATTATTCGCTATAAAGTAATTAGCCTGATTATAATCGTTATTGGGTTCTACTTCTGAATTTATTCCATTTTCTCCAGATGTTTTACTAGCTTTAATATTAAATGTTGTTTCTCCAATGGCACCTTTGTTATCTGTAACTTTAAGGCTAACAACATAATTTCCTTCTTTATTATAAGAGTGAGTTGGATTTTTAGTTGAACTTGTAGATCCATCTCCAAAATTCCAATCATAGGCTACTATAAATCCATCTGAATCTGTAGATTTATCTGCACTAAATGAAACCGTCTTATTTACTTCTACATTATCTGGAGCATCTATACTCGCAGTAGGAACTTTATTTTCAGGATTTACTGAGCTATCATTTAAAAGGCCTTTAAATACTAAGTTATATTCATATTTACCATTGACAACTTTATAATCAGTAAAATAGCAAGTTACTGTTTCGTAGCCTGTCCAACCTTTTAATAATAGATTTTTGAGCATTTCATTAGCTCTTTGATTCATTTCAACATTATCTTGTAATCTTCCCTTTGAAATTCCACCTACATACTTACCAGATATCTTAAATGTGTTGAAATCTGATGAGTAAGTTTTATCTTGATTTACACCACTAATTCTACTTATACTTACTATGTCGGAAGAAATCTCTTCTATAGTTCTTTTAGGATGAACCTTTGTATAACTATCTGATACCAATGGCGTTCCTATAGTAGTATCTCCTATTAATTGTCGCATATATTGTTGATATGCTACATTTTTATTTGAGTCAGCCTTTAACTGTGAAATGAAATTTCTATATGCTTTTATATCAGTATTAATCACATAATCATTTATTTTATTTAATGATTCCATATCATTATTATACATGTAGCTTACAAGGGCAAAGCCATAATTATAGAATTGCCATCCACTATTGTATCCAGAAGATATAGTTTGACTTAATGTGAATCTGTTGGCTTCTTCCTTTGCAAGTTGATTCACTATAGCTTCTCTTGGTTTCACTCCTTCTGTACGAGTAGATCCAGCAAAGAACTCTGCTGAACCTTCTTCAAACCAAGTTAGATCTTCATTTTCATAAAACGGACCTTGTCCCCATAAACCATGAACTAAATATCTACCCTGTAGATAGTGAGTAAATTCATGTCTAAATAGTTCTTCTAAGCTATAAATACTTTCTTGAATTGTTCTTTCGTAAGTGTAAAAAGTTCCTATAGGTTCTATATATATTCCACCATTATCTGTACTAACATTACCTAAATATTGATTCATTTTATACTCTGATGGCGAGTTGAAGATTTTTATAGTTAAAACATTATCTTTATTTCCTGCTTCTAAAACTTTATCACTTCCAATATTTCTAAAGAATTGAGCTTCAACTTCCTTTGCTGCCCAATAAAGTCTTTTTGCCTTTTCTTCTGAAACATTAGAGCCAACTTGCATTACTATTGAGCCATTATCAAAAGTATACTTATTAGGTAGGTACTTGTTATAACCTTCTTCTTGAAGTTGGGTATAGTTTATATTTTCTCCACGTGAGTTGATTCCTTTATATAGATAATCAATTCTTTCTGCTGCATTAAAAAATTTCTCTGAATACTTATTTGAAGTATCCATAACATCAGTTAATAATCCAATTGCCATCTTCGGATTGCTATGGAATACACCTAGTTCTCCTATTTGGTAAATGGCATTATTAACTAACCACTGGTTACCACTACTAGCATTTTTCATTAATGCTATTTCTTTTAATTCATTTATAAAGGCATCAATTTTACCGTAGTAAGGCATTGTTGCAGGATCTTTTCCGTAGGCTGTAGAAGTTAAATCATAGGATATACCTTTAATTACTCCGTAGATAGCATTAGCCTTTGATAAATCAGTGCCATATGTCTCTATGTTGATTTTATAATCTCTTAATAGTGCTGCTGACTTATTAACTACTTCCACACTGGAAGATGCATTTCCAATTAAAGATCCAAAACTTTCAATGACACCGTTTTGAAGTTTATTTCCAAATTTAAAGTTAGGATTCGCAATCATTGAGTTTAATGCTGGTAAGCAAAAATCTTTAAAGTTTCTGTCATCTAAATAACTTAACCCAGTATTATAGTAGCCCAAATAGAATCCTGATCTTAAAACTTCCACTATAGTCGGAATACCATTGTTATTAGTGCCTGTAAAAGTTTTAGCTCTTGTATCTAAAGCATCTATTATATACTTTACACGAGCTCTATCACCGTAAAATTCTTGTGAATCTGCAGAATACTTAAATAGTCCATCGATATTTCTCCACTCTAAGGATGCAATAGTATTAACCATTTCTTGATAGCTCATCGCTGAAAGTTCTTTTAAGGTATAGTTGCGCTGAGCTTCAACTGCCTTTGTATCTACACTCTTCTCTTCTGAAGGTTTAAGTAAACTGACATCATCTACTTTAGCCTCTGCTAATGTTTTAGCTTGAATAATTTCTTCATTATTTGAAATCCCATCTTTTAATACTCCATATGGTTTTGGCTTTTGTTCTAAATTTTGCTTTAAACTATCATTATTATTTTCTGCTGCTATATTAATTGGTATCTTGTCCATATCTTCCATAGTCATGGCCATAACTCCAGTCGATGTATTTACCACCATAAATACACTTAAACATGCTAATGAAGCATTTCGCTTAAAATTTTTCCTTCCCATAAATCGAATTAAATTTTCAATTAATGTAATTTTAATCTTTTTATTCATTTTAATACCTCCATTGTATTTTTTTGTATTTTATATAATTATACTACTTTCATGAATAATTACAATGTTTTTTAATCAATTTTTATATAATTGTGAATATTTTTTATATTTTTTCAATATTTCAAAATACTGTAATAAATTTACATATAAATATTTTCTATAAACAAAAAAATCCTTACATCAATCTATTACGTTGGTATAAGGATTCATTAAAGTCTATTATAGTATTGCAGACTATATAAATAATTTAAAAATTCATGTTCTATGCGAACTATACATTATTTAAAATTATCAATAACCTAGTTGTTCTCCCACAATAATTACTTTTATTCTATTTTTAATAAACTGACCTCTTATAATTGTGAAATCATTACATATTCTGTTAGGGCTTTTACAATCTACACAATAGCCTAATGTAGTGCATGGAGTATCTTTATTTAACCTCTTTGCATCAATAGGAGCCGCATAATTTCTAACCCTTTTTTCTGCCTCCTCGATATCCTTTACAATCTTATTTATTCCAGTTACTAGAATAACTTGCTTTGGACCATATAGCATCGGTGCAACTCTACTTCCATTACCATCAATATTATATAGTTCACCCTCCTCTGTTAATGCATTAGTGCTACACATGAATGTGTTTGTAGAAAAATTTTGCAGATAAATTTCCTTCTTATCTTCACTAGTAATACCGTCTCTATACTTGTCCAAAAATACATAATTACCTTTGCGTAGAAAATCTATAACTCCTGTTTCAAAAAGTGTCATGGAGTCCCCTACACCTACTGTAGATTTTTCATCTATAAGTCCCTTTAAAATCATCATTAACTCACTTTTATCTTTAACAAAGAAGCCCTCCATGTTTCTTTTTCTTAAGTTTTTTATAGTTCTATCAATTTGCTTCTCCATATGCCATAAGGTACTGTTATCCATTTAAATCATTCCTTTCTAAAATAGAAGCTTATATCTTTAGTTACTTCTATGTTAACTTAGACTTCTCTAAGAATTCATATGCATATTATCTACACCATTTATAAAATAATAAATCTTGTGCAGAAAATAAAATTTCAGATTTTTTCCAGAATACATTTTATATAATATAATATAATATACATAAATTATATTATATATCTGATATATAAGTTTTTAGATCATCGCAATTAAAACTCTCTTCACTTTTCCATAAGTATGTTGTACTACTTATTAATTCATTAACTAAATATACATAATTTACAGCCAATTTAACACTTACTTAACAACTTTTAAAATTTATTGTAAATACTTATTTTTGCTGATTTATTTAAATTGTTTTATGTTAAAATATAACTATAATATTACTTACATTAAAATTTTACGTTTTACATTTTCATTTAATTTTAAACTCTTATAAGGTGAATGCTGGTTATGTTTTACGTTTCCAATTCCAGCATTTATCTTATAAACCAAGTATATAAGTAAAGAATATACCATAAATGTATATATAAGAGTAGTGCTCATTTAATTAAAGTACTACTTTTTTTATTTTGGCATATCTTAACTTTTTTTAGTCATAACTCATCCTTTCTATAAATATATTTTTAAAGAAAGGAGTGATGAGAAAATGGGTAAGCAAAGAAGAGGTAAGGTTATTAAGAAAATAGTTGGTTGGAGAGGTACATGTCCCCTATGTGGTAGAAAAAGAGTAAAGCTGGTTTGGACTAAGAAATGTGAAGACGGAAAAACTATAAACATCTGTAAAATCTGTTCATCAACAGTAGCTCAATAATTTTAGAACTTAAAAGGATGTTTTGAAATAACCTTATTTCTAAACATCCTTTATGTTTATTTTAAAACTCACTCTTTTAACTTTCTTTAATATACTTAACTATTGCCCATACTAATCCTTTATTTGATATAACATAATAAATCTTTCCATCTTGATATAATTTATTTATCATTTCAAGCTTTTCAAGATAAACTAAATGAGACATACACTCCCCTAGTGCAAAGAATCTTTGAGTTATCGGGAAGTCTTCCCAGTTTTTAATTGTTATACTCCAGTGCATTCTTCCTGCAATTTCATAAGGTGAAAGCTTTTCTCCATTCGCCAAAATATCCATAATTTCCTCTAACCTAAGATCATAATGGTCCTTGAGTTCTCTTATTCTCTTTTTAGTATTCCTTATAATAGCTCTATGAGAAGACAGTGTCACGTCTATAGGTAGAGATGCAACTCTATCTAAGCTATCAAAGTATTCTTGTAAAGGGTTTTCCATCCACTGTTCAAGGCTATAGGTTATGTTTGGAGTTATCTTTGCTAATATTAAATCGCCACCAATTAAAATCCTATGGTTTTTTTCATATAAACAGCAATGAGCTGGAGTATGCCCTGGAGTCAAAATACACTTAAACTCATACTTTCCTACCGTTAATATTTCTCCATCTTTGATATCTGTATAGGTTGGCTCAGTGAAGCTTTCCTCAAAACCTTCTTGATCTCTTAGAGCTTTTAGAGCTGATACCGCCTTGCCCTTAGGGAATCCCATGGCTTCATTAAATATATTCATTTCTTCCATATAACTTACTTTTCTTAAATTATATATCTCTTCACTTTCTCTTGGATGAATATAAGCCTTATTATTGGAATTTAAAAGAAATGGTACAAGACCCGTATGGTCATCATGAAGATGGGTTAAAAATATATCCGTATTGTCCATATTCACATTCAATTCTTTTAAGCTTTGTCTTAAGCTTTCTAGGGATTTAACCTTACGAAAGCCTGTATCTACAAGTAGATTTCTTTCATTCCCCTTAATTAAATAAGCATTTAGCGCTCTTAAAGGATTGTCTGGAAGTTCTACTTCTATTTGATATATATCTTCAAACAATTCTCTTATCATCAGTATCTCCTTATCTTTTACCTCGTCATTAGAAAGTAAATAAAACCTTTTTATATATTTTAAATTTATATTTCAATGATATTATTAGTAATACTATTATCATATTATTTTGCAACATATTCTATTATAATACTTAAATATTTTATTATCCAGTGCTACTGTAGTATATCCTCTTTATTATATGATAAAACTATATTTTAATCATAACGACTAAAATATAGCTTATATTTTTTACTTAACAGCCTTAAGAACAATACCTTCCTTAAATCCCCCACGCTGCTTCAACTTCCACTTTCTTTTCTCCAATAGCTCCTCTTCAGAATATCCTAAATTATGAGCTAGTCCAAATAGCACTTCCATAATATCCGCTAGCTCCTCTAAATTTTTATCCTCTAGATATTCATTTACCTCTTCTTTTAGCTTATCTTCTAATAAAGAAGTCATATCCTCCTTAGATGCAATTTCTATCTCACACTGACTTCCATCTTCAGCTATCACCTGTGGAATCTTATCTCTTACTAATTTATTATATACTTTCATTATCTATTACCACTGCTCATAATGAACTATTTCTTCTAAACTCTTTCTTGGACGAGGACTTGGTACTTCATCTGGATAACCTAAAGTTAATACTGCAACCACATACTTATCATCAGGAATATTTAAAACTGGTCTAAAGTCCTTCTGCTCAAACCAAGCAATCCAACAAGTTCCCAATCCTAAATCTGTAGCCGCAAGTGCCATATGTTCAATTGCAATAGATGTATCTCTAATAATTTGCTTAACTTCGAATTCCTTACTATATTCATCAATATAAAATCCGTTACTCTTAGGCAGTCTTGATTTTATATCTGCAACGCATACAAGGTGCACTGGTGCACTAACCATCCACTTTTGATTATAGGCAGCATTTGCAATTTTTTCTCTATTTTCCTGCTCCTTAACCACAATAATTTGCCATGGTTGTGTATTGCTACCTGAAGGTGCTAGTCTTGCACTATCAAGAATTTGTAATATCTTCTCTTCCTCCACTTGTTTATCCATATATCTTCTTATACTTCTACGATCTTCAATTGATTTAATCATAATTCTACCTCCAACACTACCTTTTATATTCCTATTAAATTATGTAGGTATTCTAACTTTTAAATGCTTATTTACATATATTTATTATAACACGCTTTCCACAATTATATAAATCAACTATAACATTTATTGATTATATTGTATATTTTTGTAATATATAATATGATTAAGATATTATATTTCATATTTTATTTAAAGGGGTTTATTTATGGGGTACAATAATTTTCTATTTATACTTTCAATGATTATGATAATACTTCAAATAATGTATTACATTAATGAAACCGTTGTTGATTTATCAGTAAAACATTATATTTCAGCAATTATTTCTATAATATTTATACTTTCTGATTTAATTCTAATTTTTATTTGGTTTCCTAAATCTATTAATAAAACCATCTATATTTCTTATATCTATACTGATAATTCGCTCAATAAGATTTTATTAGCATTAGGGCTAGCCATTATGATTCTATGGAGCTTAAAACTTTATAAATCTATAAAGGAAATAGGTAAAATTAATAATGAAGAAGAAGAATAAACCTAAAAAACTAAAGTTTAAATCCAAGTTATATTTCTGTAGTTGTTGGAACAAAATTTCCTATTATACCTGCCACTAAAACTGGAACTATCCAGTTAAAACCTAAACTCGCAAATGGAAGTTCAGCTACTATTGATATTCCTATGGAACTGCCTATTCCCATATTATTTAAAACCGTTAATACACTTATAAATAAAGCTGTATATGTTGATAAAATAAACACATTATTATTTTTAATTTTTTCTCTAAATAAAGTCAATATTACTAATGTAACTGTTGGTGGATATATGATACTTAATATTGGTGCAGAAAATTTTATTATAGTGCTTACTCCAAAATTCGCTACTACACCACTAAACACGCACACAAATATAACTATATCTCTATATTTCCATTTTCCCTTTGATACCTTATTAAAATACTGAGCTGTTGCAGAAGTAAGACCTATTGCTGTTGTAAGACATGCAAGACCTATTATTATTGCTAATAATACCTTTCCTGGTTTCCCAAGTAATATATCTGTTATATGTACTATTAATGCTGTTTGAGATATTTCCCCTAAGGGGATGTTTGCATATTGCTTTGAAATTGTAGCTCCTAAATAAGTCAGCCCTCCATAGACTAAAACTAGTCCTATTGATGCAACAATAGACGCTTTTAAAGTTAGTTTTATCTTTTCCTTTATGCCCTTATATCCCTTATTAGTTAATGTTGTTATTATAACAGCAGATAAAGCTATGGCTCCTAGTGCATCCATAGTCTGATAACCCTGGAGTACCCCTTCTGCAAATACACTTTCTACTTTTGGTGCTATATTTACAGAATCAATTGGATTTATTATTCCAACTAATATGAGTGATAGAAGAGTTATGAGAAGTATAGGGGTTAAAAACTGACCTATTATATCAATTACCTTAGATGGCTTTATAGATAAGGCCAATGTTATAATAAAAAATATTATAGAAAATACTATGGGACTAAATCCATTGAATATTGGTGCAATACCCATTTCATAGGTTGTTGCTGCAGTCCTTGGTATTGCTAAAAGTGGTCCTAAGCATACCATTATAACAGTACCTAAAATTATTGATAAATTTTTACCTATCTTTCCAAAAATTCCATTTATCTCTCCGTTACATTTAGCTGCAGCTATAATTGATAGTATAGCCAAACCTACATCACCTAAAACAAAGCCAAGTAATCCAATAATCCAACTTCTTCCTGATTCTAGTCCTAAAAATGTTGGAAAGATAAGATTTCCTGCTCCAAAAAACATAGCAAATAAAGCAAACCCGACTACTATAGCATCTCTCATCATATCTTTAGTTTTCATTTAATCTACTCCTTAATAAATTCTGTCTTTAACTATACTTTAGTTTAGTATTTACATTAGTGTATTTATTAATCCTGTATATATCTCTATATTCTTTAAATATAAATAAATAAAAAAGATCGTCCCAAAATAAAAATATGAGACAATCCTTTTAGCTCTAATTTAATAGGTCTATTTTAATTTTATCTCTATCTTGTCTACACTTGGAGTTAATTGAGTTAATTTCACATTAGCCTTTTCAAACATATACTTGGAGGCCTTTATGGAATCTGTTTCAGCATACTTATCACTAAGATAATAAACTTCCTTTATACCTGATTGAATAATATTTCTAGCACATTCATGGCAAGGAAATAAATTCACATATAGTCTACAACCCTCTAAAGATTTACCTCTAGCATTTAAAATAGCATTTTGCTCAGCGTGAACTACATAAGGATACTTAGTTTCTAAAAATTCTCCATCTCTACTCCAAGGAAAATCTTCATCACTACATCCATTAATAAATCCATTATATCCAATAGAAACTATTCTATTGTTGCAATCAACTATACAAGCTCCTACCTGTGTTGATGGATCCTTACTTCTCATTCCTGATAGTAAAGAAATACTCATAAAATAATCATTCCAAGAAATATAGTCTTCTCTTTTCATATTTTTCCTCCTTGAAGTATTTACTACTATTTTATAGTAAAAACCTTCATAATTAAAGATACTTTTTTAAATCTGTTATGGATTACATATTAAAAATCTCTGTTAAATATACTCATTAATATCACTAGGTAAAGCAATAATCCTCGATATATTGATTAAATTCTTTTTATAATGACAATAATTACTATACGAGGTGATTGATATGAACAAATATGAAATTTTAATACTACTTATAATACTCATAATACTTTTTAAAAGCATAACTCCATTTATTGAAAAAATAAGAGGCTTTAAAAATGAACAACTAAAATTTACCATGAGAATTAAAGTAGAAAATATAAATAGATTAACAGGCCTTGAATTTGAAGGCTTCTGCCAATGGCTTTTTCAAAATAACCCCAAATATAAATATGTGGAACTAACCCCCTATGGTAATGATGGTGGAGTAGATTTAATTCTTACAAATGCCGATGATGAAAAGATCTATGTGGAATGTAAAAGATATGATACTCACTTCAACCTAGATAATGAAACCGATGCAAAAGAAAGAGACGAACTCTTTATTGGCAGAGTTGCATGTCAAAAATTAGTTGGTGCCATGATGGCAAACAATATTAAAAAAGGTATTTTCCTTACTACTGGAAGTGTATCCCCTAATGCCCTAGAATACATTGGGAAACTAGAAGATAATAGTGATCTCTCCCTTGAAATATATACTATGGATAATATTTTAAAGCTTATTGGCGCACATGAAAATCAAGATGACTATGAATTTGCTGTAGAGATTTAAGGACTCAGTTACTTCTAAAATAAATATGTAATAAAAAGTAAAGGATTTTTCCTATGTTTAGAAATATGAAAAATCCTTTATACTGTCTTTTAATGAACTTTAATTTATTTTTTTAAATATATCTGATTTATAATTTTATACTTAATTACTATATGCCTAATAGCAAGTTACCATATTTCTTTAAAACCTTCCCTATAAACATCGCACTTTCTTAACAACCTAGCCTTAACTCTTTTAACCAATCAGGCTCTTTAGAAAAATCACTATCCTGTAATGATCTTAATAACTTCGTAAAACTTACTAAATTATCAAATCGCTTAAATCATTGAATTATTTTACTTTAAAACTTAAATTATCCAAACATCTTGATTCTTTATATGCACAAGTGTGTGTTAAATAAATAATTTTTAAAAATATACTTACTCTAACTCATGTGTCCATAGCATTGATTAATTTTCTAATTTTTACGTATATGAAATCAATTCCTGCAAACACTAACCTTGTAAATAAATTAAAAATAAGGAGGAATAAATATGGAAGCAATAGTGAACAAAGATACATGTATAAGCTGTGGAGCTTGTGTTGGTGTCTGCCCTGATGTTTATTCATTTGATGATGATGGTAAAGCTGAAGCTATAGATGGAGATGTTCCTGCTGATCTTGAAGCCGGTGCTGTAGATGGAAGAAATCAATGTCCTGTAGATGCCATAGATATTAAAGAATAAAATGCTAGGCTTAATGCCTAGCTCTTCTTATCTTAATACTTATTTATAATTATACTACTAATTTTTATAGTTAAATTTCCAAAGTATAATATAAAATTTATAACATACAATAAATTTACTAGTTCATAGTTAATTTCTTCAACTCATAGTAGTAACAATTCTCTATAGAAAAGAAGCTTACTGTGAATAAAAATTAATCTTAGGAGGGCATTATTATGCAACAAAATCAAGGAAAAAACGCTAAACAACATGTTCAAGATGTACAAAATAACCTTCTGGACTCAACAAACTGCTTAAATCAAGCATTAAACTCTGTTGAAAAACCAGAAAACAGACAAAAAATCCAGAATACTCTTAACTCAGTAGAAAGTGCACTAAACTCAGTGAATAGCACTCTTTCTAACTATCAAGAATAGTAAGAACACAAGGTTAAACCATAAAAAAACTTCAGATCTATATAAATATCAATTAATTTAATAAAAAGACTAAGATGCTAAATAAAACATTTAATATCTCAGTCTTTTTCCTTTTTATGTTCTACTTCTATCATTATTTATCCGATGACTACCCACTCTAATACTCCCCTCTTCTTCAAAGTGGGAGTAAATAGCGGCTATGTCCCTGGATAACGATTTCTAAGCTTCGAAGAAGCTAAGAACTCTGTTTATGAGAAAGCTTTAAAATATAAAGAAGAAGAGATTATTTTTTTATCTCTTCTTCTTTTTTTACAAATAATCATTTATATAAATTTAAGATAAATTTAAGCTAAGTAATTTATTATAGGATTGTACTAGATAACATGAGGAGGTGATTAATATGAAACAAGTTAAATTTAGACACGAGATAAAACATTTAATAAATATTTCAGACTATTTGATAATTAAAAGTAGATTAAAAAACATTGCACAGCAAGATGAGAATGCAGGAGATAAGGGTACTTATACTGTAAGGAGTCTATATTTTGACAATATCAACAACAAGGCATTAATAGAAAAAGTTAATGGAGTAAATAATCGAGAAAAATTTAGATTAAGATTTTATAATGATAACCATTCCTTTATAAAATTAGAGAAAAAAAGTAAAGTTAATGGATTATGCAGTAAGATTGCAACTAATATATCTATGAATCAATGTGAAGATATAATTAAAAATAATATTGAAGATATATTTAAATACAAGGATCCTATTTTAATAGAGTTATACTCAAAGATTAAATACGATTTATTACGACCTAAGACTATAGTTGAATATACAAGGGAAGCATATGTATTCAAACCTGGAAATGTGAGAATTACCTTTGATAGTAACATTAGAAGTGGGTTATATTCACAAAATTTCTTTAATGATAAGCTTACTACAGTAGGAATGCCAGGAAGGAGTCCTATAGTTTTAGAGGTTAAGTTTGATGAATTTTTTCCTGAAATTATTAGAGATATAATTCAAACAAAGGATAGAGAGAGCTCTGCATTTTCAAAATATGCGGCTTGCCGAATTTACGAATAAAATTAAGTTATTTGGAGGAAATAAAAATGGATAAAGCATTAAGTTTTAACGATATTTTAAAATCAAGTTTTTTAGAAAAGGCATCTAGTTTTTCAATTGTAGATGTAGCTATAGCACTAGGATTAGCCCTTGCTATTGGACTTTTCATATTTTTAGTATATAAAAAAACTTTCAAGGGAGTAATGTACTCAGAAAGTTTTGGTGTTTCACTTATTGCAATGAGTTTAGTTACAACATTAATTATTCTTGCAATAACTTCTAATGTAGTACTTTCACTTGGTATGGTTGGTGCTTTATCAATTGTAAGGTTTCGTACAGCAGTTAAAGAGCCTATGGATATTGCATTTTTATTTTGGTCAATAAGTGTAGGAATTGTTGTAGGAGCAGGATTAATACCACTTGCGGTATTTGGTTCAGTGTTTATAGGAATTATGATTATGGTATTTGCAAATAAGAAAAGTACTGATAATCCTTATATTTTAGTTATAAGTTGCCAAGGGGATAACAGTGAAAATAATGCCATACAATATATAAATAAATCTGTTAAAAAATATGTGGTGAAATCTAAAACTGTTTCTGCAGGGAGCAATATTGAATTAACAGTAGAAATAAGATTAAGAGAAATGTCTACTCAATTTGTAAACGAAATTAGCCGTATATCAGGAGTAAATAATGCAGTGTTAGTAAGTTACAACGGAGAATACATGTCTTAGTATTTAGGTGGTGTATGAAGTGATTTCAAATAAGTATATAAATATTTTTATAGCAATCATCATGACATTAAGCATAGCTTTAGCTGGAGTAATGGCAACGGTAGATATGTCTAAAGTTAAAGTAAATGATACAAGTGAAATAACTCAACCAGAATATATAACAAATCTTTTTAACAAAGATGATATTATGGAAATTAATATAGATATTGATGAGGAACAATGGAATGAACTAGCAGATAATGCTATGAACGAAGAATATTATAGTGCAAATATAACCATTAACGGAGAAACTTACTATAATGTTGGACTTCGAGCTAAGGGAAATACAACATTATCACAAATTGCTAATGATGATACTACAGATAGATATAGTTTTAAAGTTAAATTTGATGAATATATTGATGGACAAACTCTTAAGGGACTTGAGAAATTAGCATTGAATAATATGATGCAGGATACAACTTATATGAAAGAATATCTTTCCTATGATTTATTAAACAAAATGGGGATTTCCACTCCGGAATTTCAGTATGCTAGCATAACCTTAAATGGAGAACCTTGGGGTTTATACTTAGCTCTTGAAGTTATGGAAGAGAGTTATATTGAAAGATACTATGGAACAATAAATGGAAATTTATATAAACCTGAAACTACTAATATGGCAGGAGGAATGGGTGAAGCTAAGGGTAGCATGGAAATTAACAATGATGCTATAACAAAGGCTACAACGAATACATCTAATGAAAATCCTGATTTAACTAATGAAGAAAATTTAATGACCCTACCATCAAATCCAGAAATGAATAGTTCACCAGAACAAGGTAGACAAGGAAATATGGAAAATAAAAATATGCCTATGGGACAAGGCAAAGGAATGAATGGACCCATGGGGAAAAATGCCGGTGGAGCAGATCTGGTATATTCTGGAGATGAGCAATCTAATTATTCTACTATATTTGAAAATGCCATTTTTGATTATACAAATGAAGAAGATTATGATAAAATCATAGCCATGATAAAAAGTCTTAATGAAGATACTGATAATATAGAAAAATATTTAGATGTAGATGAAGTATTGAGATATTTTGCAGTAAATACTTTCATTGTAAATTTAGATAGTTATGCATCCAATATGAAGCATAATTATTATCTATATGAACAAGATGGAGTATGTTCAATACTTCCTTGGGATTACAATTTAGCCTTTGGAGCATTTCAAGGAGGAAGTGCTAGTAGTGTTATAAATTTTCCCATTGATAATCCTGTAGGAGACAGTTTAGAAAGTAGTCCACTAATAGGAAAACTTCTAGAAGTAGAAGAGTATAAAGAAAAATATCATGGGTACCTTAATGAAATAGTTCAGGATTATATAAATAGCGGAGTATTTACTGAAACAATTAATAAGATAGATGATTTAATTGGTGAATATGTAAAAAGTGATGCTACAGCCTTTTATACCTACGATGAATATGTAGCTTCTATTCCTGAATTAATTACCTATGGAGTAGATAGAGCAAAGAGTATATCTGCTCAACTTTCTGGAACACAGTCCTCTATATCTACGGGCAATATATCTACTAATTTAAATTTATCTGCCCTTGGAAGTCAAGGTGGTGGAGGTAAGAGAGAGGGAAATGATATTCCTCAAGATATACAACAGGAGAATAATACACAAAATGGGATGGGTACTGGAGAAGGACCTAACAATATGCAGAATAATCCTCAAGGATTTCAAGGTGCTATGCCACAAGACTTTAATTTTGAAAATATGCAAAAGGCTATGGAGATAATTGAAAGTTCTACAAGTGATTCATTAACAGAAGAGGAAATAGAACAACTTGAAGAATTAGGCATTGATGAAGCTATGATAGATAAATTGATGAATAGTCCTCAAAAAGGAAATCATAAGAATAATGTTATGCCTGGAAATAATCAAGGTAATATTAATGGAGAAAATCAAAAAAATGATTTGAGTGGAAGTACATCCAATAATACCAATATTAAATCTAATTTAATAGTTTATGGCATATGTCTTGTAGGAATAATTGCAGCAATAATAGTAGTATTAAGGTTTAAAAGAAAAAAATACCATGTATAAAATATTAAAAGCTATCTCAGAGTATTTATCTAAGATAGCTTTTAAATTTATATAATTTATATTATAGTGCTTTGTTATGTTTGATTATTAATTCTTTGATTCTAAAATAGGAAGTTCAACAATAAAGGAGGTATATTTACCTAAATTACTTCTAGCATAAATATTTCCTTTATGCTTGGTTACTATGGCATTTGCAATGGCTAAGCCTAAGCCATAACCACCGGTTTTACGCTGTCTAGATTCATCAGAACGATAAAATCTTTCAAAAATTTTTTCTAGGTCTTTGTCAGGAATTCCTTCTCCAGTATTAGTAATAATAATTTCTATCTTAGATTTTAATTTACTTGAAGAGATGGTAATAGTTCCATTTTGGAAAGTATGTTTAATAGCATTATCTATTAAAATGTTAAAAAGCTTTTTAATTTCTTCTAAATCCCCATTTATAAAAAAGTTATCTTTTAAATTGTTTTTTAATTCTATTTTATTTTCAAAGAAAACTGCTTCAAAGGACATAAGTAAATTTTCTAGTATTTTATTTATGTTTATAGGTTGGAGGCTAAGTACTTTTTTATCTTCATCAAGCTTAGCTAAGGAAAGCATATCATCAATAAGATGAGACATTCTATCAGTTTGTAGATTTATATAATTCATCCATTTGCTTTGACTTTCAACAGTTTTAACTTTATTAGATGAAACTAAAGCTAAATTAGTTTTAATAATAGCAATAGGTGTTCTAAGCTCATGGGAGGCATCTGCAATAAACTGTTTTTGTTTTTCAAATACATCTTTAATTGGTGATATGGTTTTATAAGCTAGGTAATAGCTTATGGTAAATAATATAATCAAACTGATAAAACCAGTTAAGAAAAAAGTCTTTAAAAGATTTTTTAATAGATTTTGCTGAGGTGACTTATTTATTAAAGCAATTTTATTAATTTTACGATCTAAGCTTTTTAAGTATGCAAAATCAGTATCTTCAACTTTTATAACTCCTGAAGAATCTTCCATGGTTAGAATATTAGCTGCTGATTCAACAAGAATATCCTTATCAACATTATATGGAGTAATAATATTTATCACGTTTAAATTATGGTCGAGATTTATTAGTATACCATTATTAAGGGGACCACCTTTAATGGGTGCACCATTGTTAGGTTCATGGATTAGTGCATTAAGAGAAAAGTTAATTTGTCTTTCTCCACTATTCCAAGTTATAAAGTATATGACTCCAAATATACAAAGAAATACAAAGGTTAAAAGAGACATATTTATCATAATAAATTTAAATTTTAATTTTTTAAACATACTACTCCTCCAATTTATAGCCAATACCACGAAGGGTGGATATTTTGGATTTGGAGCCTATATAGGATAATTTTTTTCTTAAAAATGATATATAGACCTCTATATTATTATATTCAGCATCTGAGTCATAGCCCCAAACCTTGGTAATTAAATCATCTTTAGTAACTATTAAAATAGGTCTTTCCATAAAGTATTTTAGAATTTCAAATTCCTTTGAGGTAAGTCGTACAGAATCACTATTTCCTTCAAGTTCGTAGGTAGAAAGATTAAGGGAAAAGTCACTAAAGTGAAGAGCATTATCATTTATAACTTCAGCCTTTCTTCTGCTAAGAGCTCTTAATCTAGCAAGAAGTTCTTCATGAGAGAAAGGTTTCACTAAATAGTCATCCGCTCCATAATCTAATCCTTTAACTTTATCTTGAATTTCTCCTTTGGCAGTCAAAAGAAGAATAGGAGTAGATATATTATTAGCCCTTAACTCCTTTAAAATATCTAATCCATTAACTTTTGGTAGCATTATATCTAATATAATCAAATCATATATACCTGTAAGTCCATAATCAAGACCTGCTTCACCATCATAAACACTATCCACTATATATTTATTTTTAGTAAGTATTTCTTTTAAAGCTTCAGCAAGGTGTATTTCATCTTCAACTAATAATAATTTCATAACTCATCACCTCTTAAATTACAAATTTTTAGATAATATAACCTTATTTTATTTAATTCTATCATATAAATCTTAAATTTATATTAAAATTATTACTTACTTTTAGAATTTAGTAAAAATTCCATATTATATGGTAAAGATAATAATTTTTTGTTTCGAATATATTTATGTATGGAGTGTATATACAGTTGTAAATTTTATTTATATAAAGTAAGGTGGGGAAGTTATGAAGCTCATGAAAAAAGCAAAGAAAGAACTGAAAAATAAGAAAGTTAAAAGCAACAAAAATGGAAAATCAAAAAAATTTAGAGGAATAGGCATGCAACTTATGGTAAGCTTTACCTTGGTTATAGTATTAGTTGCAGCATTTCTATCAGCTTTTTCTCTGTTTATGAATAAGAAGGTTATCACTGAGAAATCTAAGGAGTTACTAAAAAATGTAGCTATATCTATGTCAGGAGAAGTGAACCAATTGACAGATAGTTATGGCTCTATAGCAAATCAAATAGCCATAAATGAATTTTTAGTAGATGATACTATAAAAACAAAAGAAAAGCTAACGAAGTTAAAATTTATATCAGAAAAATTAGAGTTAAAAGAAGTTGCTATGGTAGATACTGAAGGAAATTGTATAGATACTGCAGGAGAAAGTACTAATATTAAGGATAAGGAGTATTTTTCACATGCATTAAGTGGACTTACATTTATCAGTGAACCATATTTGGGTACCACTGATGGTATGCTAGAAATAGCTATAAGTACACCTATAAAAGAAAATGGTGATATAAAAGGTGTTTTAATAACATATATTGATGCTAGTAAATTATCAGCAATAATATCGCATGTATCTATAGGTAAAAGTGGAAATGCTTTCTTAATAAATAAAGAAGGAAATATCATAGCTCATAATGACTCTTCACTTATCGGAACTAAATTGCTAGATACAGTAAAAGATAGTAAAGGTTCCGAAAATATGAAACATATTTTAGAAAAAATGACATCTACAGAAAGTGGAGCGGGTGATTATGCTTTAGGTAATAATGAAAAATATCTTGGATTTGCTCCTATAGAATCAACAGGTTGGTCTGTAGGTGTAGAAGTCAGTGGAAAGGATCTATTAGCAGAAATACCTGAATTTCAGAAAAAAATAGTAGCTGTATGCGTTATATTTATAGTGCTAGGTATATTATTTGGATATGTAGTAGCTAAATCTATGACTAAAAGATTAGGAAGTATAGGTAATATTGTAGAAAACATGGCTAAGGGGGATTTCTCTAAAAATAATATAGTTAAGATGAGAAATGATGAAATTAAAGAGATATATATGGCTGTAGAAAAAAGCAAGGAAATAATAGGTGGAATGATTCTAAATGTTAAAGATAGTTCCATGGTTATTGAAAATGAGGCTTCATCTTTAGCTGCTTTAGCAGAAGAATTTGTGGCAGGAGCTCAAAGTATAAGTGAAAGTGTAGAGGAAACTGCTACAAGTACGCAAAAGCAAACGGAAGAATTGGAAAATGTAAATAAAGAACTTGAGGAGTTTGATAAAAAACTTTCTACTAATATAAATGAGATATACAACATTAGTAGTATGGCAGAAAATGTTAATCATAAGGCTGATATGAGTAATGATGATATGGAAAAGTTAGCTATGGCTATGAATGAATTAAGTAATTCCTTTAAAGAATTTAATAGTTCTATAGAAAATATGAAATCTAGTATGGAAACAGTAACAGAAATTACAGAAATAATTAATAGTATATCTGAACAGACAAATCTTTTAGCTTTAAATGCGGCAATAGAAGCTGCAAGAGCTGGAGAAGCTGGAAGAGGTTTCTCAGTTGTAGCAGATGAGATTAGAAAGCTAGCAGAGCAGAGCAAGAAATCTACTCAAAATATTTACAATGTTATAAATTCTGCTATTAAAGAAAGTGAGTCTATAGAAATTAAGAGCAATAATATAAATGGAGAACTAAATAAAGGATTAATTACTGTGGACAATGCTATAGAGTCATTTAGAAACATTGCAGCTTTAGTTCTAGATATGGTACCTAAGATAGAAGAGGTAGCAGTAAGTTCTAAAGAAATTATAGAAGAAAAGAATTCTATTACTGAA
>DKGY01000016.1:0-24047 GCA_002453475.1 Clostridium sp. UBA6758
GGCAATTTTTCGTCGTAAACAGATTCAATCTCTACATAACATCCTCTAAGTTTTAAATTCTTAATTTGATTTTGTTCATTATCTAGAAAGCTTTTTATTACATCTTGGTTTCCAATGGCTGTGATGTAAAAAGGAGCTATTATTTTTATTCCATCTATCTCTATAGTTGGTCCAGCACAAAGTCCATCTGTTGATCCTATTATTCTATATCCATTTATAGAGATTGCCTCAGCACCTGCAGCTTTTAAATCATTAACAACCATTAATAAATCTAAATCATGAACAAGCATAAACTCTTGCACATTTTCTCCTAGAGTGGTAGCCGCCGGTGCATCATTTAAAGTAATCTTTACACCATCTCCTACCACAGGAACAAGCCCTAAAGCAAGGTTATTTTCATTTATCTCCTCTTTCATTTCTTTTCTAACTTCATCCTCAGTTTCGCTACTTCTTTCATATCTACTAATTTTTTTATTAATTTCAGTATATTGCTCTTTTAAATTACTTATTTCATTTTGTAACTTTGTCCTACTATCATATGCCTCTTGGTATTGCTCTACATCCAAAAATTTAGTTTGTCCTCCTAAATTTACATTCATAGCTATTAAAATACCAATGATAATGGTAGCTATAAATAAAAATATATTAGCTTCATTAACTCGCATTTAAATATCTCCTTAATGATGTGTTTTTATTCTATCCATCAATAGCCTTCTTATAACAGCAAAGTTTGTAAATATCCTCTGTCCAAATATTATAATTGCTGCAATATATACTGGTATACCTAGTTTATCCCCTAGATAAACCATACCTGCCGCTAGAAATGCATTTCCAAAGAATCCTGATATAAATATATCTGGTCTAAAGTCCTTATTTAAAGTAGCTCTAATAGCACCAAAAGTTGAGTCTATACAAGCAAATATTGCAACAGATATATACGGTGATAATTTAAGTGGAAAATTTATGTTGAAAGCTATTCCTAATATAATTCCTATTATAAGTCCTACTAATGCAATCATTTCATCACTCCTACTCTTAGTCTTCTTTTACTTCTTTCACATATTCAAATTTTACTGCTGTAATTCCCTTTTTAATTTTAATATTATCCTTAGTTTCAGAGGTAACCTCACAGATCTTTTTTACCCTATTAGGAATGGCCCCTGAAAATGCTATAGCCCCGTCCAATATTTTTTTATCTCCTATAGCTTTTATAACTATACGCTCCTGTGGTGAAATTCTTTCATTATTAATTCTAATACTATTTCCAGCTACCCTTATACTACTGTTTCCTATAAGTCTTATATCATTAATAGATACAGCTTCAGCACCTGCAGCATATAATTCATTGACTATAGTTAGTAGCTCATAATCTTGTATAGGAATATCTTCTACTTGAGATGTAAATAAACTAGCTTTAGNNATGCCTGGCCCCTCCACGTTAGTTAATCCGGCCATAAGTCTAGTATTATTAAGGTCTTCAAACATTTTCTTATTCTTTGTATCTTCTGCTGCTTCCTTTTCGTATTCAGCAGCCTTCGCCTCAAGTTCCTGCACAGTTTTTTGTAATTCATCTTTTTGTTTTTTTAATTGTTCATTTTCTAAATATATTTCTGGACTTGGAGAATTCTCAACTTTATTTGTACTTTGATCCCCTATAGTATTAAGCTGAGTTATTATAACGAATCCAAACATTAAAAATATAAGTCCGGTACTTAGCTTGGAAATAATACTTTTCACTTACCCTACCTCCCAATAAAATTTTTCTTAACCTATGGTGCTTTTATTATTTAAACTTTTAATATATCTTTATTTTTCCTTATAAATAACTGGATTTCCTTCAAAACTTACATCAACATATCCTTTCATATCTCCAAGAGTTGCACTTTCTATTATGCTAAATCCCTTAGAAACTTTACTATTAACTTCATCAATAGTTCCAAGTTTTATGTATAAATTATTTACGTATAATTTTAAGTCTATAAAATCATTAACTTCTAATTTTAATATGGTGTATTTTTCAAAGAAACTATTTTCTTTTAAAAATTTATAAATATTGCAAATTCCATTTATCTTATCTTCATCTATATTTTTAATTTGTTCACCTATTTTTAAATTTGTTTCATCAATTCCTTCAATCCTCAAAGCTTCTACGCCTTCAATAGAGTCTTTTTTTTCTAAAACTACTCCCTTATCATCAATGATATAGAAACCTCCTGATATTTCTGTGTAGAAAGCAATCTTTCTCTCATTGATAGCAATAGAGAGTTTATTAGGATATTTTCTATTTATAGTTGCATCTAATATGTAAGGATTTTTTTCTAACTCTTTTTCTAACTTTTTTGTTTTTATCTTGAATATATTAGTACCCTTCTCCAACTTTGTAGTTGTTTTAACATTATCTTCTGATAAATTTACCAACCCACTAACTAAAATCTCTGATAAATTAAAAGTAGGTAAAGTTAACGCCAATGTTATTAATATAGAAATCATTACTACAAGTAATAATATAGTCTTTTTTAACTGAATTATTTTTTTCTTACGTTTTAGTATGTCTGCTTTATTATCTATAATATAATTACCATAACTCTGTTTAGTTTTTTTTGCCACATCTTCACCACCAAATTACAATATATGAACATGAAAGTAAATTAATACACCTTATATCATATCATCATTGCATTATAAATTCATTACAAAAATATTAAATATTCATTACTTTAATAAAATACCATACAAAAATAATACGACTGAAGAATATAAAGTATCTTCAGTCGTATTATTTCTATGAAGTTTTCTTATTGTTTTGCCGAGTTATATTAAGAAGTATTCCCATAAACACCATATTAATTACTAATGAGGAACCACCATAACTTATGAAAGGTAAAGGAACTCCTGTTACCGGCATAGAACCTGTAACAACAGCAATATTGATTAAACTTTGAATAATTACTACAGAGGTTATTCCAGTAGCTAGTAATGAACCGTACATATCCTTTGCCTTAGAAGCTGCAATAACACCTCTCCATAAAAATAGTATAAACAATATAATTATAAAGGCACAGCCAATAAAGCCTAATTCTTCGCCTATAACTGCTAATATGAAATCATTATGGGGCTCTGGAATATAAAAACATTTTTGTCTTGATTGACCTATTCCAACTCCAGTAAGTCCTCCGGAACCTAAGGCTAATAGAGATTGTACTAATTGATATCCATCTCCTTGAGAATCACTCCAAGGATTAGTAAAGCTAAGCAATCTTCTCATTCTATACGGTTCTACTAATATAAATGTGGCTCCTAAAGCTCCTACTGCTCCAATAAGACCACCCATATGAATAACTCTAGTTCCAGCTACAAATAGCATTATCAAGCAAACTACCATGGTAACTGTAGCAATACTAAGATTTTTTTCAAGAAGAATCATCCCTGCTATGAAACCTGCAAATAAAAGGTTAGGAACTACTCCCTTCCAAAACTTTTTTATATTTTGCGTGTTATTTGATATATTTTTTGCTACAAAAAGTACCACCACGTACTTTGCAATTTCTGATGGTTGGAATGATAATGGTCCAAGCCTAATCCAACGCTGTGCTCCCTTTACTGGTGCAAATAAAAAAACTAAGCAAAGGGCTATAAATGTAAATATTATTAAAATCTCTGTATACTTTTTATACTTATGATAATCGATATTTAGTGTAATAATCATTCCAACAAGCCCAAGTCCAGCCCATTGAAGCTGCTTCCATAGAAAGAATTCAGCATCATCATACTTAAAGGCCGCAAAATATGAACTAGCACTATACACCATGACAACTCCTACTGTAACTAATGTAATAATTACAGCAAAAAGTAAAAAGTCTACTTCTCCCAATTTCATTTTGGGTTTTTTCATATCAAATTCCTCCTATGCCATTTTAGTAAGTTAGTGCACGGAATCCTATTAAACATAGTATAACTGTTATGATTGAAAACACGGTTACTATCTTACTTTCATGCCATCCCTTCAATTCAAAGTGATGATGTAGAGGTGCCATCTTAAATACTCTTTTTCCTGTAAGTTTAAAGGAAGTAACCTGTATAATTACTGAAAGAGTTTCTACTAGATAAACCCCACCTACTATTATTACTATAAGCTCTAGCTTTAATATCATGGCAATAGCTGCAACAGCTCCACCAAGAGCTAGTGAACCACCATCTCCCATGAAAACTTGTGCAGGATAAGAGTTATACTTCAAGAATCCAAGAATAGCTCCAGCTAGAATTCCACAGAAAATCGCTAAGGTATAATATGCCATACCAAAACTTACAAGCGCAAAGAAAGTCATAATTAAAAGTGTGATAGAACTACAAAGACCATCTAATCCATCTGTAAGGTTAACCGCATTAGTTACTGCTGCAAAATATACTACTATAAAAGGTATAAATAGCACTTTTAAATCCCAAGTTACTGTACCTAGGAAAGGTATCATAATATCAGTTCCTATTTTGTCCTTTGCATAATATCCAAAGACTATAGATACTATTACTAAAAGTAACATTTTTTGATAGCTTTTTAATCCTTCATTTTTCTTTTTAATTATCTTTAGAGCATCATCTAAAAATCCAATAGCTCCAAAGGCAATAAGGGCATAAAGGGCAAGCATTGCTTCATCATGAGGATTTCTAACCATTAATATCATAGTAATGCAGGTAGAAATAATAAATATTATTCCACCCATGGTTGGAGTTCCCTGCTTTTTCAAATGGCTTTGTGGTCCATCTTCTCTAATGTTCTGACCAAACTTTAACTTGTGTAATCCCGGTATTATAAGTGGTGCTATTGCAAAAGATATTATAAATGCTACTAAAATAGAATATATTAACTTATTCATATTCCATCCCTCCCTATATATTTTTCTTTTGTAATTCTTTAATTATATTTTCAAATTTCATAGATCTAGATGCCTTTATTAATAAAGTATCATTCATTTTTATACTTTTCTTTAGTTCTACTATTAGTTCTTCCATGGAATTAAAAGTCATAAAATTTTCACTGCCATATCCCTTTTTATAATTCTCATCGAACTCTCCTAGGGTAAATAAGAAGTCTACACCACTTGCTTTTGCATAAGCTCCTACCTGTTCATGAGCTCTAGCTGAGTCCTCACCTAGTTCCTTCATGGTTCCAAGAACAGCGATTCTTCTTCCACTATATTGCTTTAAAACCTCTAGAGCAGCCTCCATAGAATCTGGACTTGCATTATAAGCATCATTTATTACGGTGTAGTCATCTAAATTCAAGACATCTAATCTCATAGATGTAGACTCTAAATTTTGTATTCCTTCTTGTATTTCTTCATAGGTAACCTTTAACTCTCTTGCCACAGCTATTGCCAATAATGAATTAAGTACATTATGTTTTCCTGGTACTGGTACTTTTATAGTAGCATTTACATCCTTACCATTTTCCTTTACACCAAACTCTATACTGTCCTTATTTATAATTATTCTACAACCTTTAAAATTATAATCACTATCTACACCAATTTTTACAATTTTGTGTTTATTTGTATTATAATCATGAAGCATATCATTATCTCCATTTATAATTAACACATTTTCTTCAGTAAAACTATTTGCTATTTCTAATTTAGCTTTTAAAATATTTTCTCTAGTCTTTAAGTTTTCTAAGTGAGATGTGCCTATATTAGTTATGACACCTATAGACGGTTTTGCTACTTTTGCTAAGGTATCAATTTCTCCTAAGTCACTCATACCCATTTCCAAAATTGCAACTTGGTAAGTTTTATCTAATTTAAATATCATTAAAGGAAGTCCGATATCATTATTAAAATTCCCTTGGGTTTTAAACACATTATATTTTTTACTAAGGGCTGCTGCCATTAAATCTTTAGTTGAAGTCTTCCCCGTAGAACCAGTAATTCCTACTACCTTTATATCTAAGGTACTAATATAGTAGGATGCTAAATCAAGAAGCGCTCTCTTAGTATCCTTAACTAAAATTATAGATACATCTTTTTCAATTAAGTCTTCATATTTTTCTCTTTCATGTACTATACAAAGCTTAGCCCCACAATCTATAGCTCCCTTTACAAATTTATGTCCATCAAAATTTTCTCCCTTTATTGCTATAAAAATATCTCCCGTAGAAATATTTCTACTATCTATGGTTACACTAGAAAACTCCTGAATAGTTCCACTAACTAATATTTCCCCTGATATAGCCTCAGCTATTTCCTTTAACCTTATAGTTTCCATCTAAAGCTCCAACTCCTCTATCAATTCTAATACAACTTCCTTTTCATCAAAATGAATAGTTTCATTTTTAAGGATTTGATAAGTTTCATGTCCTTTTCCTGCAATTACTATAATATCATCTTTTTCACCTAGGAGTAAGGCTGTTTTTATGGCTTCTCTTCTGTTTTCAATAAGTTTATAGTTAGATTTCTTAACCCCAGCCTTAATATCTTCTAATATCATATACGGATCTTCACTTCTTGGATTATCAGAGGTTATTATGGCCATATCACTTAATGCTGTACCTATTTCACCCATAATAGGTCTTTTGGTTCTATCTCTATCTCCTCCACATCCAAAGATGCAAATTAATTTACCTCTAGTCAATTCCCTAAGATTTTCTAAGATGTTTTTTAAACTATCTGGAGTATGAGAATAATCCCTAATTACCTGGAAACCCAAGTTCATCCCTAAAGTTAAGTTTTCACATCTTCCAGGCACAGTTACCTTAGAAAGTCCTTCTATAATTGTATTCATATCTATGCCTTCATCTAATGCTGCTCCAATGCAGCCTAGTGCATTATAAACATTATATCTACCTGGTATAGGCAACTGAACTTTATATACTTTTTCATTTACTTTTAAATTAAATATAATTCCTGTAGATTCTAGATTTATATCAGTTCCCTTTAAGTCACTTTCTTTTTCAATAGAATAAGTAGTTATTTTTGAATTTATTTTTTCAAGAAGCTTAATTCCATACCCATCATCTACATTTACCACAGAGTGTCTGCTCATTTTAAACAACTTGCTTTTTGCATTAAAATAATTCTCAAAGGTTTTATGAAAATCTAAATGATCTTGAGTTAAATTAGTAAATATACCCTGTGAAAACTCTATTCCATAAACTCTGTCCAAATCTAAAGAGTGGGATGAGACTTCCATAACACAATAATCTATATCACTCTTTACCATATCATTAAAGAGCTGTTGTAGTTCTAAAGATTCAGGAGTAGTTTTTTCTGTATGAATTTCTTTATCACCTATAAAGTTAGCTATAGTACCTATTAATCCAACTTTATAACCCCCAGACTCTAATATTCCCTTTAACATAAAGGCAGATGTAGTCTTTCCATTGGTACCAGTTATACCTATAATCTTCATCCTTTGGCTTGGATTGTTATAAAAGTTTGAAGCTGCTACAGCTAAAGCCCTTCTACCATTTTCAACTTTTATATATGTTATACCTTCAACGATAGTCACATCTTTTTCAACTACAACTGCTTCAGCACCGTTTTCTATAGCCTTTGATATAAAATTATGTCCATCTACATTAAATCCCCCTATGGCGAAAAACATATCTCCATGTTTTATCTTTCTACTATCATATTGTGGATTATTAATTTCTATATTCTTATCTCCACCTAATATTCTATAGGCTAACCCCTTTAATAAATCTTCTACTTTCACCTTAATCACATCCTTAAAATACTTTTCTTACTAATTAAAACATTGTCCAAAATTTAATTTTTATACTCTATAGCATATAAAATCCGGTAGCACAAGTCAAACTGTAACTACCGGATAATTTAATCTACTAAGGTACCAAGGTGGAAGGTTACTGTTGTTCCCTTTTTAACCTCTTGGTCTGGTGCAACACTTTGTTCTACCACTAGGCCTTCNNAATTCACTCTTTAATCCTAAATCCTGAAAAAGCTTTTCAATACTTTCCTTTGTAAATCCCTTTAAATTAGGAATTACAACTGTATCTGTACTTCCATTACTTCCTCGTGCATATAAGATTATTTCCTTACCTTCCTTAAGGGTGAAGCCTGGTTTCGGATTTATATCTGTAATAGTGCCTCCACTACCTTCTACTCTAACCGTTAATCCTGCATCAGTTATTACTTTTTTAGCATCTGAAACTGATAACCCTCTAACCTCAGGTACAATTACATCTGCTTTTAAGCTTTCATCAGCCTCCATATAGCTTCCATTAGGTTTCATTTCCGTATAATTAAATAAATCATTAAATAGCTTTTGTCCAACTGGAGCAGCAATTTGTCCTGCATAGTACCAAGATGGGTTTGGTTCATCAATAGATACAAATACTGTGTATTTTGGATTGTCAGCAGGAGCCATTCCTGCAAAGGATGAAAGATATTTACCATTTGCATATCCACCATTAACAGTATCTACCTTTTGAGCTGTACCTGTTTTACCTGCAATTCTATATCCATCTATTTTAGCCTTTGATCCTCCACCAGTACCAACTACTTGTTCTAGATGAAGTCTCATTTCAGTCATAGCCTCTGGTGTAAACCGTTGTTGTTTTTCTATGTTATAAGTTTCATCAACTACTATCTCATTTTTTTTACCATTATGAGTTACTTCATGAGTTACTTCCTTCATTAGATGAGGCGTTATCAAATATCCACCATTGGCAATAGCATTGAAAGCTCTCATAAATTGAACTCCTGTAGTTGTATTACTTTGTCCAAAAGATATAGTTGCTAAGTCTGTTGCAGATATATCTTCCGTTGCTTTAACTATACCGGCTGATTCACCTGGTAAATCAATTCCTGTTTTATGTCCTAATCCAAACTTTTCAATATATTCGTTAAGATTTGCCGCACCTAATCTTTCTCCTAAAACCATAAATCCAACGTTACAAGAATTTTTTAATATTTCTTCGAAGGTTTGAGGCCCGTGACCTGAAGTTTTCCAACAGTGAATATTTCTTCCTCCAATATTAAGTGATCCTCCACAATTAAAGGTTTCTCCTTCTGTAAGAATCCCCTTTTCTATAGCTGCTGTAGCTGTAACTACCTTAAAGATAGAACCCGGTTCATAGGCATCACTAACTAATCTATTTCTCCACATCTGCTGCATGTCTTCGTCAGACACTCCTTCTACCCATGGATTATTAGGATCATAATCTGGCTTATTTGCTAAAGCTAATATTTCTCCTGTATTAGGATCCATAACCATAATAGATACCGCTTTAGCCTCATTATCTACCAAAGCCTCTTCTGCTAACTTTTCTGCAAAATTTTGTATATTCACATCAATACTAGTAACTACATCTCTTCCATTAATAGGTTCCGTAAGTTCTGAGATTGTATAAGGTAATCCCTCACTCTTTTGATCAATTTCAGCGATTTTAATTCCTGGAACTCCAGCTAGATACTTGTTATAATAAAGCTCTAACCCTGTAAGTCCTTCTCCATCTGAATTAGTATGACCTAATATATGAGCTGCAAAATTACCATTTGGATAATACCTTTTCGTATCAGGTGATATTAGTATACCATGTATGTCATTATTTTTACAAAACTCTATTATGGCATCTGTTACATCTTTCTCTATTCTTCTCTTTAATATAGCAGAGCCTCTAGGCTTTCCATTTGGAAGTGGATTAGTTAAAATGTGCAATACATCAGCCTGTTCTTCTCCAATTATTTCACTTAGAGCTGTTGCAACTTGTTCCATGGTCATCCCATTATTTTCTATATCTTTCCTTAAAGTATTCAAATCCAAGTCCGCTCTATAAACGTCACCACTTACTGCCAGCTCATTACCATTTCTATCTAGTATCCTGCCTCTTTTAGCATTTATCCTAACATCAGTGGTCCATTGCTGTGTTGCTAAAGACTTATAGGTAGATTCTTTAACAAACATAATATAACCTAATCTTATACTTAATCCTAGGAAAACTAAGAAAGCTAACAGCATAGATACTATCATTCTCTTTTTCATTAATACCTTATCAACAAAATTTTTCTTTGCCACCTACAATTACCTCACTAACTAATTAAATAATAAGTTCTTAATTTTACTTAATAAACTTTCCCCTTTTTCTTCATTAGCGCTACTTGTAGCTATCTCTTTAACTGCATTAATATCACAATAGATTGCATTAGTACTCTTTGGTTCAATCATTTTTAATTCTTTAGTGGCAACTTCTTCTATGTAGGAAATATTGTTAAACTTAAGTAGTTTTATCCTCAAATCTTCACTCTCTTCTGTTACAATTTGCATTTGTTCTTGAAGAGCTATTATTTCCTTTTGATTATGATATATAGCACTATATCTAGATACTATAATAGCCCCAACTAATCCTGCTGCTACTATACTTCCATTAAGCTTTAAAAATTTTGCTATCTTTTGCTTCCTAATTTTTCTTAATTCTTCTTTATTTGGGCCTTGTTTAGTAGGAACTTTTACCCTTTCTCTAGGTAACGGATTTGCCTGAGAAGCTAAAGCTGTATTCCCACTTACCGCATTTTTTCTATTTTCTACTACCATTTTACTACCCCCATCTAGTTTTTAGAACTAAATTTTTCTACATCCCCTTAACTTAGCACTTTTACTTCTTGAATTGTTATCAAGTTCTTCCTTAGTAGCTTCTATAGGCTTTTTGTTAACTAATTTAATTATCGGCTTTTTCCCACAGACACACATCGGAAGGTCCTTAGGACACTTACATGGATCTACTAAATCTCTAAACTTATTTTTCACTATTCTATCTTCTAAGGAATGGAACGTAATTATTGCCATAACTCCATCCTTATTTAAAGCTTCTATGCCATCACTTATAGCTCTATCTAAAATACTCAATTCACTGTTTACTTCTATTCTGATACCTTGAAATGTCCTTTTAGCAGGGTGTCCACCTTCTCTTTTAAACTTTGCAGGTATACACTCATCTATAATTTTTACAAGTTCAAGAGTAGTTTCAATAGGTTTTATTTTTCTTTTTTCTACTATCCTGTTAGCAATTCTTCTTGAAAACTTCTCCTCTCCAAAATCTCTAAGAATTCTAAAGAGTTCGTCCTCACCATATTCATTTACTACATTATAAGCTGAAAAAGGTTCCTCCCTATTCATTCTCATATCTAATGCAGCTTCCTTCATATAGCTAAAGCCCCTTTCACCTTGATCCAGCTGATAAGATGAAACTCCTAAATCCATGAGTATACCATCAACTTTTTCTATTTCTAAAGACTCCAATATGTCCTTAATATTATAAAAATTATTGTGTACATAGGTAACATTTTTAAATTCCTTTAGTTTTTCCTTTGCAGCCTTAAGTGCATCTAAATCTTGGTCTATTCCTATTAATCTTCCCTTTGGTGAAAGTCTCTTTAAAATTTCCATTGAATGTCCTGCTCCACCTAGAGTACAATCAACATATATACCATCCTCTTTAATATCTAGCATTTCTATACATTCTTCTAACATTACTGAAAAGTGTTTAAATTCCATTATATATTCTCCTTTGTTTTGTCTCACATTTATATAATATAAATCATAGACCCCATTTATACACTTATCATTGTACCATAAATAATTCTATAAGTTTACATAAATTCCTTTTAAATATTGGCTAAATAAAAAAATTTTTTTAAACAAATTTATGAATATTTATAAAAATTCCTCAACAAAATTCAATTATATTACATAGTTTCAACTTAACACCTTATTTTTCTACAGCTTTTTTCTATTTAATACATATAGCCCTTGGAATTATTGAAATTCCCTTTGCTGTAGAGTATAATTTAAAAGAATGAAATTTTTAAGTAATAAGCCCCAGGGTTTACATAGAAAGGACGAATATTATATGAAATTAGGAATAGTAGGTTTACCTAACGTAGGAAAGAGTACATTATTTAACGCCATTACAAAAGCTGGAGCAGAGTCTGCTAATTATCCATTTTGTACTATAGAGCCAAATGTAGGAGTTGTTAGTGTACCAGACAGCCGTCTTGATGTATTACAAAATTTATATAACTCTAAAAAACAAGTACATACTGCCATAGAATTCTATGACATAGCAGGATTAGTTAAAGGTGCAAGCAAAGGTGAAGGACTTGGAAATAAGTTTTTATCTCATATAAGAGAAGTAGCTTCAATAGTTCATACTGTTAGATGTTTTAAAGATGACAATGTTGTTCATGTAGAAGGATCTGTATCACCTATAAGAGATATTGAAACTATTAATCTGGAGTTAATTTTTTCTGATTTAGAAGTGCTTGAAAGAAGAATGGAAAAATCAATAAAACTAGTACGCTCAGGTGATAAAACTGCAAAAGTTGAATATGCAATCATGGAAAAAGTTAAAAAACATTTAGAAGATAATAATCCTGTTAGAACTTTAGAGTTTACAGATGAAGAAGAAGAATTTGTTAAATCTCTATTCTTAATAACTTCTAAACCTGTATTATACGCATGCAATGTAAGTGAAGATGATTTAATGGAGTGTGGCGGCGAAAATGATATGGTAAAAGAAGTTGAAGCCTATGCTGCTAATGAAAAATCTGAAATCATCATAGTTTGTGCTAAATTAGAAGAAGAGTTATCTACATTAGATGATGAAGAAAAGAAAGACTTACTTTCAGAGTATGGTCTTGAAGAATCTGGTCTTGATAAACTAATCCATGCTAGCTATAAACTTCTTGGGCTAATGAGTTACTTAACTGCTGGTGTTCAAGAGGTGAGAGCTTGGACAATTAAGATAGGTACAAAGGCTCCTGCTGCTGCTGGTAAAATTCATAGTGATATAGAACGTGGATTTATTCGTGCAGAAGTAATTTCCTTTGATAAGTTAGTTGAATGCGGTTCTGAAGTTGCAGCTAAAGAAAAAGGATTCTACAGACTTGAGGGAAAAGAATATATAATGCAAGATGGGGATGTTGTAAACTTTAGATTCAATGTATAATGATGTAAATAATTGATTATTTATAAATCTACAGTTAATAAAATAGGTATGAGTGCAATTCGCTCATACCTATTTTTAATATTATAACTATAAATATTTAACTAGTTAGCTATATCCCTATATCCCTATATCCCTATATCCCTATATTCCTATACAAATATTGAAATATTTATATATAGAAATATTTAACTAGTTAACTAGTTGTTCTGTTCATGCGGATTTCAGAGATTATCCACCTTTGTTTTACCATTACTTCTTCTCATATTCCATACACTGTTTACTTATTAAATCTATTATATTATCCATGCTAATTTCTTTAGCATCAAATATTAACTCCATTGCATCTTCTACAGTTTCAATAGTATATATTTTAAATTTCCCTTCAAATATTGCTCTCTCAACTCCTCTTGAAAGTACTAAATTATCTTTATTTGATAAAGGAATAATAACTCCCTTATCTTCGATATCATCCATTATTTTACACACTTCAAAAAACCCTTCAATTTTTTCATTTACACCACCTATAGGCTGTACTTGACCAAATTGATTTATAGAACCAGTTATTGCAATATTTTGTTTAATAGGAATCTTACATAGCGCAGATATTATAGCTAATGCTTCAGCTACTGAGGCACTATCGCCATCTATAACTCCATATAACTGCTCAAAGCTAAGATTAAAATCTACTGGTAAAGTTTTATATCCTCCATTGATATTATTAATGTATCCTTTTAAAATATTGATTCCTTTAGTATGAATTTTACCACTAAGATTGGATTCTCTTTGAGCATCTATGACTTTTCCCTCTCCTTTAAAACAAGTACAGGTTATTTTAACAGGCTTTCCAAAACTTGTATATCCTGTATCAATGACAGAAAGCCCATTAATTTGTCCCACCTTGCTTCCTGTAACATCTATTAATAATTTTTTTTCATCATATAACTCAAGATATTCTCTTTCTATGGTTTCTTTTCTATAAGCAATCTTCTCTATATCATCTCCATCAATAAATTCCTTTGACTCCTCTACAGCTCTATAATTAGCTTGTATTATAAGGTTTGACAATTCATCATGGTCAAAGTATATCTTATTTTTATTTTCTGCCTTTCTAGACAAAAATTTTGCAACTTCTCTTATGCCACTTGAAGTAATCGGTTTAACCTTATTTTCTTTAGCTAATCTATTTATCTCTTTTAATAATACCGTTTTAACCTTATTTTCTGCTTTTAATATTCCTCTATAATCAGCCCTTGTCTTAAATATTGTTCTAAATTCTTTATCATAGTTATACAAAGCGTCATAAATATCACAATCACCAATTATTATTACTTTAGTATTAATTGGCATAGGCACTGGTTTTAAACTACTTAAAGTAAAGAGTTCTATATATCCTCTGTTGTAATCTAAGTCTACCTTTTCTGATATTATAGCTCTTTTCAAATAATAATAGGACTGAGAATTACTTAATAAACTACTAGCTCTCAAAACTAAACATCCACCGTTAGCTCTTACATAACTTCCTGCTCTTATGGATTTTACTGTAGATACATATATATTATTATGATTTTCATAATCTATAGACCCAAAAAGGTTAGATACACTAGGATCTTCTTCAAAGATTACTGGTGGATATGTGACCTCCGAATTATCAACAATTACATTTACATCATATTTATATATAATATCTCTTATGCCTTCTTCATCATCCTCATAATTTATAGAATAGTTTTCCTCAAGTTTTCCCTTGATCTCAGTAATTAAGTAATGTATATAAGCCTTAGCCTCACTATCATCCTTAAATTCTTCTTCTATTACAATATTTAAATCTTTAATTTCTTCTTTAAAAAAGTTATCCATTATCTCTCTAATTCTATTTATCTCATCATTTTTCATATTTCTTAACTTTTCTAATATATCATTAGCATTTATCTTTAACTCATCCACTTTATTTAATATATCAAATTTTTCTTCTTCTTTAAGATTATCAAATTCCTCCTCTGTCATTTCTTTTCCATCAACTAGTGGTATAAATGTAAATCCATCTCCACTAGTTTTTATATCAAAGCCATGCTCTCTAGAAAGTTTTATTAAATCACCAACTATTTTGCTACGCCTGTCTTTTATAGCACTAATAAGATATTCTTTTTCTTTATTATCTATTCCATTATAAAATTTAAATATACTCTCTGCATAAAACTCTTGAATCTTATCTACTATCTTTTTTAACTTATTTCCATATCCATTATTAACAGATAAAGGAACAGGTTCCTTTGCATTTCCTTTAATAACATAACATATATCCTTTGGTGGCTTTCCATCCATTAATATATGTTTCACATAGCTAGTAATATGTTTTACTCTATCTTTACAAAATTCATCAACTAAGTAAATATTATAGCCTTCACCATTTAAAAGAAGTGAGGTTTTTATTCTATTATATACGTCTTTATATTGTGGTAATATAAATTCGCCTTCTATTTCTCTATCTTCAACAATTTCAAAATCATACAAAACTTCACTGGGTTTTAAAACTCTTTTCATACTGTCCTCCCAAATAAAATCATTTAATATATTAGTATTCTTATAAAAGGACTTTTGGAACAAAAACATAAAAATTCATGATATAATTTTTAAAAATAAAACATAAACTTGTTATAACAACTTAATTATTATATAATAATGATATTGTGTAATATTATACACTTGGATACAGTCAGATATTATACTTAGTTATTTATTCTTCATGTAAAGGAGTTATTCATATGGGATTCAAAGACAAATTATCACAAAGTTATTCTAATGCTTTTATAAATAGATATGGCGATAGAATAACGCAAGTTCAAGGAAGAGCTTTATCTGTTAAAACAGAGGAAAAATCTTTTATTGGAATTTTAAATACTATTATTGTTACTATTGTAGTAAAACAAGATAGTGCTAGAACTATAGCAACTTGTGTTTATAAGAAAAAGAGATGGTTTAAAAAGCCAGAATTCATTCCTGTATCTCAAGGTCATTCTCTATTAATCCAAGGTTTAAAGCCTGATTATTCTAAAAAGAAAAAGAAGAAAAAGAAATTCAAAGACTACATAAGCATAATGAACGTTATGAATCTTACTAATAAGAGAGACTTAGTTCCTGTTGAAGGTGGTCAAAAGAAGATACAGAGAGTAAAACAAGATAGAAGATTTAAATAAGTAAAGAAGCTCCCTTAGCTGGGGCTTAATAGGAAAACTTAACTTCTTAGTTAGCACAGGATACCACTTTTATCCTGTGCTTTTTCCGATAAATTCTAAGTGAATGAAATTTGAAAAATTCATATCTTTAAGTAAAGTAGCCATATATGGTAAGGTGAGGTTTATGGGAATTGAAAATAGATCTTATTTAAAAGTAATTCAGTACATAAAACAATTACTTTTAAGTGAGCAATTAAGTATGGGAGATAAACTCCCCACAGAACGTGAGTTGTCAGAAAAATTAAATATAAGTAGGAATTCTATACGTGCAGCAATAAGAATGATGGAAAACATGGGAATTATAGAAAGTCGCCAAGGTTCTGGCAATTATTTGGTGGGAAATATCGGTAGGAGTTTTACAGACTCCTTATCTATGATGTTGTTGATGAAACGTGTAGATTATCTTGAAATTAGTCAATTGAGACGTGGAATTGAAATTCAGGCTCTATCCCTTGCTATGAACCTAATTACAGAAGAAGATTTAACTAATCTTAACACTTTGTTAGATGAAATGGATGAATGCAGTGAAATACAACGAGCTATTTTAGATAAAGAATTTCACTATGCTGTTGTGACCCTATCTAAGAACCAGTTAATGCTAAGTATTATGGAAGGCTTATCAGAGATATGTCAAGAATTTATAGAACACATACTAAGTCGAACATTAAATAATCAAAAAACTACCCTTATAAATTTGCATAAAAAAATATTTAAAAGTCTAGTAGAGAAAGACTTGTCCATAGGTATTGAAGCAATCAATGAACATTATAATGTCATTGATAAATTATTAATAAATGATAAGAAATAGTGGTTAATAACCACTATTTTTCGTTTGACATGCATATAAAAAAGAGGTACAATTCTAAATTGGTAGTACCAATTTAGAAAGGGATGTTTGTATGAAGTATGTTCGTCAATTTGGAATTATTTTGTCAATAACTTTTATTGGAGAGATATTAAAATATATTATTCCATTACCTATTCCTGCCAGTATATATGGTTTAATTCTCATGCTTTTAATTTTAAAATCAAAAATAATTTCCCTTGATCAAGTAAAAGAAACTGGAACTTTTTTAATAGAAATTATGCCTCTAATGTTTATACCAGCAGCAGTTGGTTTACTAGTTTCTTGGGAATCACTAAAGGATATTTATATTCCTATTATTATAATAACCATTTTAACCACTGTAATTGTAATGACAGTGACAGGTAAGGTTACTCAGCTTATGATTAAATTAGAGAGGATGAATAAAAATTGAAGGATTTATTATGTAATTCAGCATTTTTTGGTGTAGTAGTCAGTGTCCTAGGCTATGAGATAGGTTTATTTTTAAAGAAAAAATTTAATAAGGGAATCTTTAATCCGTTACTTATTTCAATTCTTTTTGTAATGATAGCTCTAGTTATTTTTAGAGTAGATTTTGAAAGTTATAATGATGGAGCAAAATATTTAAGCTATTTGTTAACACCTGCTACAGTTTGTCTGGCAATCCCTTTATATGAACAATTGGATTTACTGAAAAACAATTTTAAAGCTATTATAATAGGAATTTTTTCAGGAGTAGCAGCTAGTCTTATAAGTGTATTTCTCTTTGCTTTACTTTTTCAGTTTACCCATGAACAGTATGTAACCTTGCTTCCAAAATCGATTACCACAGCTATAGGAATGGGAATTTCAGAAGAACTAAATGGAATTGTCACAATTACAGTAGCTGTTATTATTGTAACTGGTATCATTGGTAATATCCTTGCTGAAATGATTTGCAAGGTATTTCATATCCATGAACCTGTTGCCAAAGGAATTGCCATAGGAACCTCTTCCCATGCCATCGGAACTGCAAAGGCAATGGAAATGGGAGAAATTGAAGGAGCTATGAGTGGTCTTGCAATAGCAGTTGCAGGTTTGTTCACAGTAGTTGGTGCCTCCATATTTGCTAATTTTATATAGATTAAAAATGAAGTAATCTACAAGATAAAATACCCACGGCACCTTAATGGTATCCGTGGGTATTGTTTTTATATAATTTCGAACATTGCTAGGATCTATTTCCTACAAAGGTAGCAATGCTATTAATAAAGGATATTATTCCTGAGAAGAATACAATGATTGCCCACTGACCAATACCTATAGACATGGTATGGAATATACCTTGTAATACAGGAACATATATTACTAATAAAAGTGCTGTCACTGAAATAACAACAGAGCCTATTAGATACATATTAGTAAATGGATTAATTTCAAATAATGAATACTTTTCACTTCTACATTCAAATACGTGAATTAACTGTGAGCAAATTAAAGTTCCAAGGGCCAAGGTTCTACAAATTCCCAAGCCATATCCATAATACTTACCTGCTAAGAATGCGAGAACTGTACAAACACCAATTAAAGCTCCTCTAATTAATATCTTTTCTTTTAATCCTCTTGCAAAAACACTTTCTCCTTTTTTTCTTGGCTTTTCATACATTATGTTTTTATTTGGAGGATCTACACCAAGAGCTATAGCTGGCAGTCCATCTGTAACTAGATTTACAAACAAAATTTGAATAGGAAGTAGTGGTACTTCTAAATAAAACAATGAAGCTAAGAACATGGTCAATACTTCACCTAAATTACAAGACAATAAATATCTTATAAACTTTCTAATATTATCATATATAACCCTACCTTCTTCTACAGCAGTTACAATGGTAGCAAAGTTATCATCTAATAATATCATGGATGCAGCTTCCTTAGTTACATCTGTTCCTGAAATTCCCATAGCTATTCCAATGTCGGCTTCTTTAATAGCAGGTGCATCATTAACTCCATCACCAGTCATGGCTACAATATTACCCCTGTTTTTAAAAGCCTTTACTATTCTTAATTTGTGCTTAGGGCTAACTCTTGCAAATATTCTATAATCATCTATGGACTTTTCAAGTTCTTTATCACTTATTCTATCAAGTTCAGCTCCTGTAATTACTTCCTTGCTTTCATTACATATATTTAGATCTTTGCCTATGGCAAATGCTGTATTTTTATGATCACCAGTAATCATAACAGGTCTTATTCCTGCAACTCTACATCTTAAAACTGCATCTTTTACTTCTTTTCTCGGTGGGTCTATAATCCCAGCTACACCTACAAAAACTAAGCCATTTTCCACTTTATCTCCTTTAATTAAATTATCCTCTTTATATGCACCTGCAATGCATCTAAGAGCTCTAAAAGACATATCATCAATAAGCTTTTCTACACTTCTTCTATAAGGAATAGTTAATGGTTCTACTCTTCCATTTACTAATATGTGTGAACATCTATCTAGCACTCTCTCTGGAGCTCCTTTAACATAACATATGTCCTTTCTAGTATTGGTATCCTTCACAATTACTGTCATCATTTTTCTTGTTGAATCAAAGGGGATATCAAAAATTCTCTCTACTTTACAATTAAAAGTTTCTATTTCAGAGACCTTTTTAAAGAATCCTTTTATTAAAGCAGTTTCTGTAGGATCTCCCATTAAAGCCTTTTCTATAGAATTAGAAGAATAATTATAGTTACAATCATTACAATACACAAATATTTTTTTTAAAATGTCATGGTCAAAGCTTTTATCTTCATCAATATCATGAATTTTTCCATTATGAAGAAGTGCTGTTACCGTCATTCTATTTTCTGTTAATGTTCCTGTTTTATCACTACATATTACAGAGGTACATCCTAAGGTTTCCACCGCTGGTAACTTTCTTACTAGGGCATTTCTCTTAAGCATTCTAGATACCCCTAAAGCAAGTGCAACAGTTACTATAGCTGATAATCCTTCTGGAATAGCAGCAACGGCTAAACTAACTCCAGATAAAAACATGTCATAGATATTTTCCCCTCTATAAATACCTAAAAATGTTACTACAGCACATATAATTAGACAAAGAACTACAAGTACTTTTCCAAGGGAATTTAATCTTTCCTTTAATGGTGATGGTTCATCTTCTATAGAATGAAGCATATGAGCTATTCTACCCATTTCTGTATTCATACCAGTTCCATATACCTTTGCCTTACCCCTACCTGTTAAAACAATAGTTCCCATATATATATTATTTTCACTATCCTCTGGACTCTTGTGTACTCCTACTGATTCACCAGTTAGAAGAGATTCATCCATCATAAGATTATTTCCCTCAATTAAAATACTATCTGCAGGTATCCTATCGCCACTTTCTAATATAACTAAATCTCCTGGCACTAGATATATAGAATTTATAACTTCAATTTTTCCATCTCTTATTACCTTAGCTGTAGGTGATGATAGTTTTTTTAACTGTTCTAAGGATTTTTCAGTTTTATATTCTTGAACAAAGCCTAAAATTCCATTCATTACTATAATTATTAAAATAGTTATAGCATCTGCTTTATCCCCCATAAAACCCGATATAACAGTTGCCACCATTAATATCCAAATAATCAAGTCATTAAATTGTGATAAAAATATTTTTATAGGTGACACTCTTTTCTTACTCTGTAACTCATTTAGTCCGTATTCTTTCAGTCTAACTTCTATTTCATTGGTAGATAGTCCTCTATATTCTTTAGCACTCACATTTTCTCCCCCTTAACAATTTATTTTATTATAGTTATAAATAATCTATTATTAAATATATGTAGCATATTACCAGTATATGAAAACTTTAACTTTACATAAAGTAAATAAACATTTAAAATACTAATTATCAGATAAACAGAGTTCTTTGCTTCAGAGGAGGTTTTTACTCCCACTGTGTAGTCATCGGATTAACAGAGTTCTTAACTTCTCTGAAGCTTTAGAAATCATTACCCAGGGACGCAACAGCTCTTTACTCCCACTTTTAATTAGATAGGAGTATATAGTGTGTAGTCATCGGATAAAATAGATATTATAAAGGAAGGTTATTCATGATAAATAAGGTATACATAACAGGTCATAGAAATCCTGACTCTGATTCTATATGTGCAGCCATTGCCTATTCAGAGTTTAAAAATAAAACCCAAAGAATTAATGCTATTCCAATTAGACTAGGAGATGTTAGTAGAGAAACTCAATTTATTCTAGATTACTTTGGAGTTAAACCACCACAACTTGTTCAAACGGTAAAACCTCAAATTATGGATTTAAAAATAGATACAGTAGCTCCTATTGCTTCAGACATATCATTAAAAATGGCTTGGTCTATAATGAAGCAAAAAAATATTAAGACTCTTCCAGTTATATATCCTAACGAGAAATTAGCTGGAATTGTTTCAGTATCAAATCTAGCTTCTAGCTATCTAGACATTTGGGATAATTATGTTTTAGCAAAAAGTAAAACAAGTATTAGTAACATTTTAGAAACTTTATCTGCTCAAATTGTTTATTTATCAGATGAAAACTTAGAACTTAAGGGAAAAGTTGTAGTTTCTATGATGGAACCAAATGATAGAAATCTAATAGAAGCAGAAGATATTTGCATCTGCGGAGACCGCGAGGTAGTTCAGGAATTTGTATTGGAGTGTAATGCTAGATTAATGATAATTACTAATAATACTACTCCTTCTGAAAAAATTATTGACCTAGCTAAAGAAAAAGGCTGTACTATAATCAGTACTCCATATGACTCATTTACTGCTGCTAGGTTAATACCTCAAAGTATTCCTATAGAATATGTAATGACTAAAAATAATGTAATTACCTTTTCTACTAGTGACTTCATTGAGGATATTAAGGATATTATGCTAGAAACTAGATATAGAAGTTATCCAGTTTTAGACGAAGATGGTTCCGTAGTTGGAAGTGTTTCTAGATACCACTTAATAACACAACAAAGAAAGAAAGTAATTTTAGTGGATCATAATGAAAAGACTCAGTCTGTAGATGGTCTTGAGGATGCAAATATTTTAGAAATTATTGACCACCACAGAATAGGTGATATTCAAACAGGTCAACCAATATACTTTAGAAATGAGCCTGTTGGAAGTACTTCTACCATAGTTGCTAATATATTCTTTGAAAACGGAATTAGACCATCTAAAAAAGTGGCTGGACTTTTATGTGGAGCTATTATTTCCGATACTCTACTATTAAAATCTCCAACAGCAACTATTGTAGATGAAATCATTCTAAAGAGATTATCTGAAATTGCAGATATAGACATAGAAAAGTTTGCACAAGAGATGTTTAAAGCTGGAACTTCATTAGAAGGAAAAAGTTCAAAAGAACTTTTATACCAAGACTTTAAAATTTTTAATATGGGAAATTTCAAAGTAGGAGTTGGACAAATAACAACTACTTATATGGATGGATTTACTCCGCTAATTAATGATTTAAAGACTGTAATGAACGAAAAATTAACTCAAGGTAAATTTGACATGATTATTCTTATGGTTACTGACATCTTTAAAAGTTCTTCTCTATTTATTGTATGTGGTGAACACAAAGAAATATTCTCTAGAGCCTTTAATGTGAAGTTAAGTAATGGAACAGCTTATATTGATAAGATAGTTTCTAGAAAGAAACAAGTTATTCCACCTCTTTCAGAGGTTATAAACCAAATCAAGTAGTTCCATAGCTCTAAAGAAGGCTGTCCCCTAAAATTAATTATGGAGACAGCCTCTTTCTATTGAGTTAAATGACTATTAATTTTATCATTGAGCCCTTATTCACCATATAAATCCAGAAAATAACAAAGAAAATAAAACATACTCCATATATAACCGTTAAAAAATCCTTAACACATAAATCATCAATTTTTCCCTGGTACACCCCATAGCTTTTTAGATAATGCACTCCCTTATCTTGTATATAGTAAAAGTTAACTGATTCAATATACGCAGCTAAAATATATATGTTTAATAGTGGATTAGTAAATATATTTATAAAAAAATCTCCTTTAAAATTAATTTTAAAGGTTTTATTTCTAATTACATAGACAATATATAAGAACATTCCTCCTATTAGAGTGGGAATAATATTTAGCATATTTAAAATACTATTTATAAACTTTAGTCCTTCATCATCACTGGTATAATATATTAATGTATATATTACTCCACCTGTATTACCTATAAGTAGAATATAGATTAAAGGTGCTAAAAACCCACAAATCAGTGATTTACTCATTAAAGATAAAGTATTGTAAAATTCCTTTTTTTCAGTTGATTTTTTAATTACAGTTTTTCTCTCACTATTACTTATCTCAATAACAAAGAAAGCTACAATAGCATTAACAATCTCACTATCAGATATAATACTTATAATTACGCCTAAGATGATTATAAGTATAAAATATACCCATTGTAATACTGCTTTGTCTCTTATTTTCACACTAAATTTCTCATTAACTTTTATTGCTAAGTCATGCCTATCAAACTTCCAAAATAATATACTTAACAAACATCCAAATAAATATCCTACCCCATCATATCCCTCCTCTTATTTAAAGTTCATCCTTTGTTAATGTTATATTATATGTTTTAAAACATAAAAAAAGAATGAAAAACTCTGTCTTTCATTCTTTTCTATTTACATGTCTATCTCAAATTATTTATCATTCCCCACATATCATCTGCAGTTTTTAAAGCAGAAGAACTTAACTGAAAGGCTCTTTGAGCTACAATCATGTCAGTCATCTCAGTAGATACATCTACATTGGAGTTTTCCGTAAATCCTTGATAAATATCTCTATTGGTAGTTTCTATTACGGTAGCTCCTTCTATTGGAACAAATAAGCTTTGTCCAGCAGAAATAAAATCTGTATCACCTATAGTATTATAAGTTTTAATGTCTCCAACTTTTATAGGATTTCCATCATTATCTAATGATAACGCTCCTTTTGCATCTATAGAAAACTTATCTTTA
>DKGY01000016.1:24087-60003 GCA_002453475.1 Clostridium sp. UBA6758
CAGATAATCTATATCCATTATTATCTACTAAAATCCCCGCAGCATCCACTTTGAAGTTTCCATTTCTAGTATAAGCTGCACTTCCATCTTGCTTATATACTTTAAATAACCCTTCTCCATCTATGGCTAAATCTGTAGATAGCTTTGTATTAGTTAAGCTTCCTTGAGTTTTTATTCTAACTTCATTAGTAGATTTCACTCCTGTACCAACATAAAGTTCAGTATTTGCATCCTTAGACCAAGGTACTCCTAGTCTCTCTAAAGAACTAGTATAAAGATCCTGGAATGTAGATGATACTTTTTTATATCCAATAGTACCAGTGTTTGCTATATTGTTTGATATTAGGTCTAATTTATTCTGTTGTGCTTCCATTGCACTTCTATTGGTGTAAAACATACCGTACATAAACTCACTCCTTAAATTTTTTTCTCTATTACTTTTATCCGATGACTACCAGCTNNTAATACTCCCATCTTCTTCAAAGTTGGAGTAAAGAGTTGCTACGTCCCTGGATAATGATTTCCCCTAAAGGACAACGAATTCTAAGTATCGAAAATACTGATACTAATAATTCTGTTAGTAACCTTCGAAGAAGCTAAGAACTCTGTTTATCTAGCATTACCTATTTCATTGACAGCCTTATCTAAAGTAGAATCTAAGATCTTTAAAATAGTTGTATTACTTTCAAAGTTTCTCATTACAGTCATCATGTTACTAGTTTCTTGAACTACGCTAACATTAGAGCCTTCAAGGGACTTATTAACCACATAAGGATTATTAACAAAGGTTGGATTTGTTCCTTCAAAAAGGTTGTATGTAAATTCATTAAGATTTTCATATTTACCTTCGTTATTCTTTGGGAAATTAACCACAGCTAATGTACCGGCTGCTCTTCCATCCACAGATATATTTCCTGCAACGTCTGCAGAAATACTTCCTTGACCTATATATATCGGTGCTAGTCCATTTCCACTCCTACTAAGTACCCTATCTCCATTAGAAGTCACTAAATATCCTGAAGTGTCTACAGCAAAATGACCATCTCTTGTATAATAATTTGTAGCTCCATTAGCGGTTTGTCTTTGAACTACAAAAAATCCTTCTCCCTGAAGGGCGAAATCAGTTGTTACTCCTGTATCCTTTATACTTCCTTGGGAAAAGTTAGTGGTACGATCATTTATTTCTACTCCATTACTCATAGATCCAATGGTTACTCTTTTATTATCTTTTCCATCTTTATTAGAAATATATACCTCATCAAAACTCTTCATTGACAATATCTGTGACTTATATCCTGTAGTGTTTATATTTGCTAGATTATTCATAATAGCACTTTGATTCTTTTCACTAGTAATTATTCCAGAAGCTACTGTATACAACCCTCTAATCATTGTTTGCACCCGCCTTTATATCTATTTTAATCTGATCTGGATAACTCATTCCTAACTTTTTTGCTCTTATTTCAATTTCACCATCACTAAGTTTATAATCTATTTTAGCAGGTATAGTAAAAATTACTCCCAAAATTATACCCATTCCTATACCAAACAAAACTTTTCTATCACTTAAAACATTGATAAACTTTTTTATTTTAGATATAATTCTTTTATTAATAAGACTTCACCCTTTCCTATATTCAGACGTTGTGCTATGATATTTTCACTTAAGCCCTCTCCTAATAGCTCTTTTACCTCTTCTACTTTTAAGCTATTACCTCTTATATCTTTTTTAGGATTACTGTCTTTCTCTTCTTCTTTTAAGTCATTCATTAATTCATCTATGTTCTCCCCTTGAATAAGTATATTATCATCTAATGAATCAACCTTATCTACCAAGGTGTTTATGTACTCATCATTACTAATATTTTTTTTCGAATCATCGCTTTTTTCTAATAATTCTTCTTTAATAAATTCAGTATAATTTTCTTTTTTCAAATCACTTATTTCTCTTTGTAATTCTGTAATTGTTTTAGCAAACTCACTTCTTATTTCAATGAGTCTCATATCTACTTCATCTATATTAGATTCTGCATCTATTATAGCTTTCTTAAAGTTATTTTCTTCTCTTATTATAGCCCTTATATTTGTAGCAATTAAAGCCACTCCAATAATAATTAATAAAATATACATATTCCCACCTATCTTCTATGACTTAATGTCATATTGGAGTTTTTCAATTTCTTTTCTTAAATTCAAAATTGCTCTACTGTGAAGTTGACAAACCCTTGATTCTGATACCTCTAATACTTCTCCCACTTGTTTTAAAGTAAGCTTTTCAAAGTAGTATAAATTTAATATAAGTCTATCTCTTTCCTTTAGATTATCTAATCCTCTCCTTAAGTATTCTAACATTTCTTTTTCTTCCAATGACCTTTGTGGAGACGGACTTTTAGTATCTTCTATGGAATTAATTAAAGACATTTCCTCATCATCACCAAATAAAATAGTTTCTAAGGACATCATTGAAATATAGTTTACATATCCCTGTATATCTGTAAGCTCCTTTAAACTTATTTCCATCCTTTCAGCTACTTCAGCATCCTTTGGTTCTCTGTAAAGCTTATTTTGTAATTCTTCTACTACCTTATTATATCTATTAAGCTTATCGATTGCTCTTTTTGATATAGGGCTGTTTTTTCTTATTTCATCTATAATACTTCCATTTATTCTTATGGCAGCATATGTGGAAAACTTCATACCCTTTGTGTCATCATACTTATTTATTGCATCCATAAGCCCAATCATTCCATAACTTATTAAGTCTTCATATTCAACATATTTATTCTTTCCTACTATAATCTTAGAAGCAATATACTTTACAAGTGGTATATTCTTTTTAATTATCTCTTCCCTAACATCTAGATCACAAGCTACAGACACATCAGTTCCCTCCTACTTTGTTTTCATTAGCTTTCTCATATTCTGAAAAATAAACTGTATTATGCTTTCTCTTACCTTAGCATCAATATATTTAAATTTTACTCCATATATATGTTCATTTTTATTTTGGGTTTCATCTCTAACTATTTTACCTAATGCTAAAATGTCTTGGTTATTAATCTTAGTATTCAGCATGACTAGTTGTCCTAAATTAAGACTTTCTTTTACTTTTATTCTAATACCTCCGCCACTTAAGTCTAGGGTTTGTCCTTCTCTATAATCACAGTTTTCAATATCTCTAAGCATGCTCTCATTATATTTATCTATAGGGAGATATTTTACCTTGTTCATAAATGGAATTCTTACATAGTCTCTTCTTTGTACCTTCTTTAGTTCACTTTCTCTTTCCAAGATAATCATAGCTATATTATCAAACTTTCTTCCCTTGACTTTAGCCTGGAAGCTATATATATTGCCTTTTCCATCATTATAATTACACGTAATTGTATCTCCAGTGGTTAAGGGATAACTTATGCCATTTAATATAGGTGTAGCAATAGCTATATATATACCTTCTTCATCCATATCTTGAACTATAGATTTTGCTAATTCACAATTTTTCGTGTAAATCTCTATTTTATTATTGATTTCCATCATATTATTAGCCTTCATGCTCTCCTCCTATGAAAAAATATTAAGCATTTTTTTAAATATACCTTGTATGCTATTGCCCTTATTATAGTTTATACCTTCTAACTCCTTTGCAATAGCTTCAATGTTTTCACTTACTTCACTTTTAGGAAAGGACAATACCACAGGTCTTTGCATCCTAACAGCCTGCACTAATTTTTTATCTTCTGCTACATTTCCTAAGTGCACTAATTTAGCATCTAGAAATCTCTTTGCTGAACTATTAAGTCTATTAAAAGTATCATTTCCTTCTTCCTTAGTTAAAACCTTATTTACAATAACTTTGGCTCTATTTTTCACATTATGACTACATATAGTTTTTAGTAAGCTGTATGCATCAGTTAATGCTGTTGGTTCTGGCGTAGTCACAATAAAAACTTCATGACTACATTCTATAAAAGCCATAACTGTCCTATTTATGCCAGCTCCTGTATCAATTAATATATAGTCGAAATCTTTAATTTCGCCTAGCTTATTAATTAATACTTCTCTTTGCTCCTTATTTAAATCATCTAATCTAGAAAGCCCTGTACCTCCACATAAAATTTTTATACCTAAAGGCCCATTTATAACTACATCATTAACGGATTTATTATTTAATATTATATCAAATATGGTATATCTAGGTATAGTTCCTATTAAGACATCTACATTACCCATACCTAAGTCTGCATCAAGTACTAAGACCTTTTTCCCTAGTTTTTTAAGAGAAATTGCTAAATTAATTACCATGTTACTTTTACCTACTCCTCCCTTACCGGAAGTTATGGTAAAAATTTTAGTATTTTTATTGTTTTCTTCAATATTCTCTTGCTCTTCAAATACCATCTGTCTTAATCTTGAAGCCTGGTCTAACATATACTATTTTCCCCTAACACCAATTTTATTATCTCAGCCTCCAATGGCACCTTTATATCATCTGGTACATTCTGTCCTAGAGTAATAAATTTAATAGGAACCTGAGTCCTTCTACATATATTTAATATAGAACCATAAGTTGAAGTTTCATCTAGCTTAGTAAGTATTAATCCCTTATATTTTATATTAGAAAATCCTTTAGCTATGATGTCCATGTCACCACTCTTAGTAGTAGCACTTACTACTAAATAAGCATTATCTACCTTTGCCTTATCTAAAAAAGCCTTTAGTTCCAATACTTGCATAGTATTCTTACTACTTCTACCAGTAGTATCTAATAGAATTACATCACATTCTTTCATTGAGTTTATTGCTTCTTCCATCTCAGTTAGTGAAAATACCACTTTGAAATCTATATTCATAATATCTGCGTAGGTTTTTAACTGCTCCACTGCGCCTATTCTATAGGTATCCACAGTTATTAAACCTACCTTTTTCTTTTTTACAATGGCTAAATCCCCTGCTAGCTTTGCTATAGTTGTAGTTTTCCCGACTCCTGTAGGACCAACTAAAGCCACGATGCCATTTATTTCACTTGAATCTATTTTTATACTAGATTTAAGCTCCTCTACAATTCCATTCATGATTTCATCAATGGAAGATACTTTTTTACTTAATTTAATAGTTTCAATTAATTCTTCAACTATATCCTTGGATACATCCAATTCTCTAAGTCTTTCCTTAGCCTCATTAAAATAAATTTCATTAGAGCTGCACTTTTCTTGCTGCAATTGATTTTCTTCTTGATTGTTTTTATTTGAACCTTCTAATTTAATTTCCTCATTGATAGGATTATTATTTTGAGAAGAAAAATAGGAATCAATAAGACTCTTCATTGTTTCAACTTCTTGTCTTAGCTCCAATTCATCATTTTTCACTATTTCCACTGGTAAAATACTCTTATTGCTTATTTCTTTATCATCACAACTTAAGTCATTAGATTTAGATTCAACAGCTGCCGTTATCTCCACTACTTTAGGAGAAAATAAACCTTTAATACCAGGCTTTCTTATAACCCTTTGACTTATAATTACAGCATCTTTACCTAATTCCTTACCTATCTTACTTAATGCTTCCTTCATACTAGAAGCTACATATTTCTTTATAATCATTAGATAGATACAACTCCTTCAGTTCTTATCTCTACATCATTAGGTATTTCATTTAAAGATAATACTACAATACCTGGAAATACCATTTCTATAAGCTTTCTAAAAGCTGGTCTAATTCTTGGCGAAACTAGAACTATAGGTATATTAGTTGGAAAGTGTGTACTTTCTAACATTACCTTAATACTATTAAATATTTCAGTTGTAATATCTGGGTTTATGGCTGGGAAAGAACCCTGCATAGATTTTTGAATATTACTTCCTATTAATTTTTCTATATCTGGAGATATAGTTACTGCTGTAATTTTATGTTCTTCATCCACTAAGTCATTGCATATGGTTCTACTTAGCGAAAACCTTACATATTCTGTTAATATTTCTATATCCTTGGTATTTCGCGAATTATCAGCAAGACATTCTAATATAGTTACCATGTCTTTTATAGATACCTTTTCTTTTAAAAGCCCTTGCAAAACCTTTTGAATTTCTCCTATAGTCATAAGGTCTGGTACAAGTTCCTCTACCACTGTAGGATATTTTTCCTTCACAGAATCTAGAATCACTTTAGTTTCTTGGCGACCAAGAAGTTCATAAGAATGAACTTTAATAGTTTCTGTAAGATGGGTAACCATAACTGTAGTTGGATCTACCACAGTAAGTCCCTTTATCTCTGCATCTTCTCTTTGATCCTTATTTATCCAAATAGCTTCTATTCCAAAGGTAGGTTCTATAGTCTTTATTCCCTGCATATTTATATCTTCTCCAGAAGGATTCATACATAGAAACATGCTTGGCATTATATCAGCTCTAGCTATTACTGTTCCTCTTATCTTTATTACATATTCATTATTTTTAATTTGTAGATTGTCTCTAATTCTGATAGGCTGAACCACAATTCCCATCTCTATAGCACATTGTCTTCTTACTGATGAAATTCTCTGTAATAGATCTCCTCCTGAGGATTCATCTGCCATAGGAATAAGTCCATAGCCTATTTCTACCTCTAATGGCTCCACTGAAATTAAATTCATCACATTTTCTGGCTCTCTGCTCTCACTCTCTACAATTTCTTTTTCTTCTATTTCTATCTTCTGCTTAACTTGCTGCTTTTCATCCTTATACATTAGGTAAGCACTTGTTCCAGCAGCTGCTGATAGAGCAAAAAACACAAGTGTAGGCATACCTGGAATTATTCCTAGTATAAATAATACTATGGATGCTATGGCTATAACTACTGGGAATGCAGTTAATTGTGATGTAACTTGGGCTCCAAAGTTGTCATCACTTCCTGAACGAGTAACTAATATACCTGATGCTGTAGATATTAACAGTGCCGGTAATTGGCTTACAAGTCCATCTCCTATAGTAAGTTGTGTAAACTTACCAGCAGCTTCACCTATTGGCATATCCATCATTACTACTCCTATAACAATACCACCCAAAATATTAATTATAGTAATAATAATACCTGCTATAGCATCACCTTTAACAAATTTAGATGCTCCATCCATAGCTCCATAAAAATCTGCTTCTCTTTGTAGGTCAAGTCTTTTCTTTCTTGCATCTTCTTCAGTAATCATTCCTGCATTTAGATCTGCATCTATACTCATTTGCTTTCCTGGCATTGCATCTAAGGTGAATCTAGCTGAAACCTCTGATACTCTTCCAGCACCACTAGTTATAACTAAAAATTGTATAATAACAATAATTAAAAAGATTATTATTCCTACAAAATAGTTACCACCAATTACGAACTCTCCAAAGGCTTGTACTATCTTTCCTGCATCTGCTTGTCCTAGAATAAGCCTAGTAGAAGATACATTTAATGCCAACCTAAATAGAGTAGTTACAAGTAACAATGTCGGAAATACTGATAGTTGTAATACATTTGTAGTAAACATTGTAAGTAACATTATAACTATAGATATTGAAATATTAATGGCAAAGAAGATATCAAGTACTCCCGGTGGCAATGGTATAATTATCATTAGTACAATAAGAATTACCCCAAATGCTACTATTATATCTAAGTTATTCTTAATACTAAATCCCTTATCTTTAAGCATAATTATCATCCTTTTTACATTATTTCTTCATTTTATAGACTAATACTAATATTTCTGCCACTGCCTTATACATATCAAATGGAATCTCTTTATCTAATTCAACTTCTTTGAACATGAGTCTAGCTAATGGTTTATTTTCTATAATTGGTACATTATTTTCAATAGCCTTTTCTTTAATCTTTAATGCTACATACTCACTACCCTTTGCTATAACCAGTGGTGCTTTCCCACTATTTTCTTCATATTTCAAAGCTACTGCAATATGGGTTGGGTTTGTAATTACAACAGTAGCATCTGGTACTGATTGCATCATTCTTCTCATGGCCATTTCTCTTTGCTTCTGTCTTCTTTTCCCCTTAACTACAGGGTCTCCTTCTTGTTGTTTATATTCTTCCTTTATCTCTTGTTTAGTCATTTTTAAATCCTTATTATGTTGGAATTTCTGATATAAAAAATCTATACATCCTATTATTAGTAAGGCTATACCAACTTTAATAAAAACATTAATTATTAAACCAGCTAATTCTGTAAGTATTACTCCTGTCTTATAGTTTCCAAAATTTAAAAGACTATAGTAATTATCTAACACAAACTTATATCCTATATATCCTACAATAGAAACAATACACAAGTTCTTCACTAAATCCACTAAGGATCTTATTGAAAACATTCTTTTAAATCCGCTTATAGGATTTAGTTTACTAAACTGTGGTTTTAGAGGTTCTGTAGTATTTATAAATCCTGTTTGAAGTACATTTCCAATTACTCCCACAACCATAATAGGAACTGCCACTGGTATAAATATTTTAAAAATATCAATTAAAACCTTTATTAGCAATCTCACTAAACTCTCCTGACTTAATTGAAAATTTAAGTAACTCTCTAGATACATTTTCATACTATCTCTCAAGATATTTAGCACAAAGCTACTTAAAATAGCTATTACTAAGGTAGCTGCTAAAAGAGTTAATGCAGAAGATAACTCCTTACTTTTAGCTACCTGCCCTTTTTTCTTAGCATCTTGAAGCTTTTTAGGAGTAGGTTTTTCTGTCTTATCTCCACTATCATTAGCTGCCGAAATTAATATAAAAGGCATCATAGTGAAGATTTCAGAGAATATATGTTTAATAGCATCAAAATTTGAAGCTATAATTTTCATAATTAAAGGAATAGAAATTACAAAGGTTGCAAGTCCAACAAAAATCTTGATTGGCATTCCTAGTATCATAGCATTAAGCTGCGGCATAACCCTTGAAACTAAGCCTAATACAATTTCAGTCATAAGTATTATAAGCATTATTGGCACTGCAATCTTAATCCCAATAGTAAAAAATTCAAATATAACCTGAATAATATATCCTAAAATTTCTTTATTAAAAGTTACAGATCCTATAGGTACTGATGTAAAACTATCTATAAGACACTGCACTAAAATAAGATGTCCATCAACTAACATAAATACAGCAAGACAAATCCAGTACATCAACCTTCCTATTACTGATATGTTTTCACCTGCAACTGGGTCAAATAGGCTCATCATAGAAAAACCTATGGAAAAGTCCATAATTTGTCCTGCCATCTGTACAACACTAAACAGTAAATTTACTATATATCCTAGACATATTCCTATCATTATCTCTTTACCTATGAGCATTATAAAAACAAAGATATTATTTATTTCTGGCAATGCTTCAGTACTAATTATTGGAGATAAAATCATGGATATAATAAGTCCTACACCAATCTTCACTATGCTTGGTGTTCCTGTTGGGAAAAAGGTTGGCACTGTAAAAAGTAAGGATGTTATCCTCATAAATATCATTAAAAAAGCTATGAACATTAAAATATCTACCAACGTTATCCCACCTAAGCTCCTATATTAGAAATTATTGAAAAAATTCTTTGAGTAAACCCTACAATTGTATTTCCTACAAAAGTGGCAGTAATTATTCCCACTATAGCCACAGCTATTATTTTAGGCACAAAGGTTAAGGTTTGTTCTTGTATTTGAGTTGTGGCCTGAAATATACTTATCAAAAGTCCCACTGCTGTAGCCGTAAGCAATATAGGACCAGCTGCCATTAACGCAGTCTTCACCATATCCTGTAATATTGCAACCACCATAGTCTGTGTCATATTATATCACCTCTCTAAAATCCTAATATTAAGGATTGACTTAACAAGTTCCATCCATCTACTAATACAAATAAAAGTAATTTAAATGGCAGTGAAATCATTGCCGGCGGTAACATAAACATACCCATAGACATAAGCACACTAGCAGTTACAATGTCCACCAATATAAATGGTATAAATAGTAGAAAACCTATTTCAAAGGCTGTCCTTAATTCGCTTATAACAAAAGCTGGTACAATTACATAAAGCGGAACTTCATCATAATTGTATGTCTCCTTACCCTCTGCATCCTTATCTACTTTAACAGCATCCTCTACTTTTCCTGCTTCAAGAAAAAGCTTTAAATCTTTTACTCTAGTTTGTTTTAACATAAATTCCCTCATGGGCTTAATACCTTTATCTATAGCTACATCCATAGTTATTTCTTCTTTTATATAAGGTTGAACTGCCTTCTCATTAATTTCTGAAAAGGTAGGTGCCATTACAAAGAAAGTTAAAAACAAGGACAATCCAATGATTATTTGTCTTGGAATTGATGTAGCTCCTATAGCACTCTTAAAAAAGGAAAGTACTGTTACAATTCTTATAAATCCTGTGGTCATTATAAGAATTGATGGAAGTATTGTAAGTACTGTTAATACTAATAATAACTTTATATTGTCCACATATTCAGTAGGAGTTTTTGTATTTCCATCTCCAAAGGATATATTTATATCTGGAATTGGCATGGTGTCTCCAGTAGCATAAGCTACTTTACTACTAATTGAAATAACACAAAACACCAGTAGTATTAATGTTATTGGTTTAATAAACTTTTTTAGATCAATTTTTTTCATATGTATTATCCCTTTATTCTTAAAATAATATTTTACTTTCTCCATTTTAGATACTTGTCTTTAAAAAGTTGCTTTAACTCCCTACTATTCTTTAATTGAACCATTTCAATTTCTTTGTAATTTTCTCCTTCAACTTCTTCTACAATTTCTATTTTACCTTGAGCTGAAGTAACTAAATAAAATTTATCTCCTATCTTTACAATGAGCAGAGAGTTATCTTTGCTGATTGTTAATCTCTCTATTACTCTCATTGTAGATTTCCTATTTATGTGACTATATTTCTCAACTGTCTTTCCTAACCAAAGAATTAGTCCTATAACTAATGGAAAAAATATTACTAGTTTTAATAATGTCATAATCAACTGACTATCCATATTTCACCTACTGAACAATTAAATCTGTGAAATAAACATTAGCTATCTTGCCATTATTTAAAAGTTCATTTGCCTTTACGATTATCTCTTCTTTTAATAGAACTTCTCCTTCTGTTGTGAAGTCTGTAGACTTTTTAGTTCTTAGGATCTTATTTATGCAATCTCTTATTTGCGGAACTTTTGCTGTTAACTCTTTTTGTAATTTTTTGTTTTTTCCATCAGAGCCTAAGAATATATTAACCTTAACAAATTTAGATTTTTCCTCATCACTTAAATTTACTAAAAACTCCTTTAAGTCTAAAGTAGCTTCTTTTTCTAATAGATTACTTTCACTAGCGCCACTATTATTTTTACCTGCCTGCTTTGTTGCAACCNNACACAGCTCCAGTTATAAGTGCAAATATTACTATAGCGGTTACTATAATTAGAACCAATTTAGAACTTCCGCCCTTTTCTTTTTCTAACTCATTACCATTACTATTTTTCTTGCTCATTTCCTTGCTCCTTTACATTAGTTACAACTATAATATTAACTCTTCTATTTTTAGCTCTTCCTTCATTGGTATCATTTGGAGCTATAGGTTTATACTCTCCACATCCCTGTGCTGAAAATCTCTTAGGATTTAAAACTTTTGCNNTTTAAAACTTTATTATTATCTAAAAAATAGTCTAATACACTTAATGCTCTATCAGAAGATAAGTGCCAGTTATTTGGCATACCTGGTTTATTAATTGGTATATTATCTGTATGACCTTCAATTATAATTTTATTGTCTACCTTACCTATTAAATCACTAACCTTATCTAATACATTTTTACTATCTGACCTTAGCTCTGCCTTTCCAGTATCAAAAAGCACTGAATCCTTCATCTGTATATTAAGACCTTTTTCATCTTCATATATTTGAACATCATTTTCTAAATCATTTTCTTTAATATAAGTTAAAACATCTTCTACAATTTCCAAGTTTTCATTTTCTTGAGCATCCTCCACTGTAAGTTGTGGTTTTCCAACTATAGGTACATCTCCACTGCTTGAATTAAATTCAAGTATTGATTTATCAGCCTTGCCACTAAAAGCACTTTGCATTGCTGCAGCTATCTGCTGAAGCTTTTGTGAGTCTACAGTTGATAATGAATAAAGTAAAACAAAGAAGGTTAATAGCAAAGTAACAGTATCTGCATAAGTAGCTAGCCAACCATCAGTCTTTATTTCTCTCTTCGCCATAATTACTCACCTACTCTCCTTGATTAACACCGCTTAAATACTTTACTCTATCCTCTGGTGATAAATATACTATCATTTTATCTTCAATTACCCTTGGGTTTACTCCTGACTGTATAGAAAGCACCCCTTCAATCATCATTTCCATTTGGTTTACTTCATTAGCTGTTTTATAATTCAGTTTTCCTGCTATAGGAAGTACAACTAAATTAGCAAGCATAGAACCATAAAAAGTTGTAATAAGAGCCTTACCCATACCTGATGCTAAGTTGTCCGCATCCGATAAGTTAGCAAGCATTTGTATAAGTCCAATTAATGTTCCAATCATACCCATTGCTGGAGCATATGCACCCCAAGTTGTAAACATAGATGCTGCATCTTCGTGTCTTTTTTCTAACTCTTTAATTTCTAAAGTCATTATTTCTCTTATAGATTCAGGTTCAATACCATCAACTATCATATTCAAACCTTTTTTAACAAATTCGTTATTAATCTCTTGTATATCTTCTTCTAAAGAAAGTAGTCCATCTCTTCTAGCCTTCTTAGATAAATTAACAAATAATGCAATATTATCTATTTTAGATACACTATCTTCTTTAAATGCCTGTGCTGCAACCTTAATAAATCTTTTAATTTCATTAAAAGGGTATGACATTAAAAGTGCTCCAAAGGAGCCTCCTATTGTTATAGCTAAGGATGGTACATCATAGAATAACTTTAACGATCCTCCACTTACCATTCCATAAAATACAAGTACAATTGCAATCACAAAACCTATAGCTGTTAACATATCATTCTTCTTCATTGCTTTCCTCCAACCGTACATTTGCCCAGTATTTTCGCTTAAACTCTATAACCTTTTCAACTATTTCTTTAGAACTTTCTTTAACTAAATACTTTTTCCCATTGATTAAGGTAATAACTGTTTCTGGGATTTCCTCAATTTTTTCAATGTGATTACTATTAAGAATAAACTTATTTCCATTTAAGGGATTAACTTCTATCATATTCTCCTATACCTCCTATGATATAGTAGATTTACTTAAGCTAAGAACAATATGATTCTTGTCCTTAGCCTAAGAAAAATCACATTTATATATTTAAGCTAATTATCTTTTTAAATTTACAAGTTCTTGTAATATTTCATCAGCAGTTGTGATAATTTTACCACAAGCTTGGAAAGAACGAGTAGCTACTATCATATCTGTGAATTGTGCAGATAAATCTACATTTGACATCTCTAAAAATCCATTTAAAACTTTTCCGTATGCCTTTCCATTATCTTCTCTTCCACCTAAAGCCGCTTCATTTGCATACTTTCCAACTCTAGCTAATGGATTACCTGAGTTTGCTGAAGGAGTATATAGATTGTTACCAACTTTCTCAAGACCTTCATTGTTAGTAAATGATGCCATGGCAACTTGTCCAAGAACAGTAGTACTACCATCAGCAAGAACAGCTTTAATTAATCCATCATTTTCTATAGAGAAACCTTGAATCCTAACATCTTCTCTTCTTCCTGTTGGTTTTCCATCAGGACCAACTTCTGGATTTCCATCTTTATCAGTTACCAGCTTAGATACAGTTTCAGGTATTTTAAGTGGTACTAATTCATTTTGATTAGCATTTAAGTTTGCTGATTCTCCATCTACATAATTAACTATTCCACCTGCTGGAGATGTTGCTGTTCCATCACTTATAGCATAACCCATAATTCTATATCCATTAGAATTCAAAAGATTACCTTTACTATCTACCTTAAAAGAACCATCTCTTGTATAGAAACTTTCCAAAGTTGTAGATTCCATACTTTGGTTTGGATTAACTGTTATGGTTCCACCTTCTGGTCCTTTAGCTACTATAAAATATCCTGTTCCATCTACAGCTACATCATAAGGTCTTCCTGTTGGTTGTAAACTTCCTTGAGCCATATTTGTAACTATACTTTGTATAGAAACTCCCATACCAATTCTTGAAGGGTTAACTCCTCCTAAGTTTAATCCTGGGCCTGATGCCCCTCTATAACTTTGATACATGCTATCTTGAAAAGTAACTGAAGATGATTTAAAGGAAGTAGTTCCTGAGTTTGCCACATTATTTCCTATTACATCTAGCTTTTTTTGATTAGCTCCTAAACCTGATATCCCTGAATACATTGAATTTAACATATTATACTATCCCTCCGATTCTCTATTTTTTACTATAATTTTATTAGCCTTTTACTCCAATCACAGAGTCAAATAAGTAATCTTTAATTTCGGTTTTACCATCAACCTCAACTTCAACCTTAAGCTTAATGCCTTCTGCATCCCTATATACTTCTACAACTTTACCTGTAATAGACTTAGTTTTCTCTTCTTTCTCTTTCTTTCCATCCCCCTCTGGTTTCTCTTCCGTTGTATCTGATGGTAATGCTATTTCAACAATCTTACCCATCAATGTTACTGCATTAGAGAAGGTTAAGTTATCCATGTTCGGATCTCCAGAATCAATTACATCAGTAACTTGACTATATGCATAATCTGTATATTTACCATCTACACCTTCCACAGTCACATATACATCTCCCTTATGTTTGTACACAGCCCTAACTACGCCACACTGTGGTACTCCATTAGAATCTAAAGCATCTAAAGCTACAAATTTTCCAGTTAATCCTTGTGCTGAAGAAAGAGTCATTGTAGAATTTAATGAACTCATCTGTTCAAGGGTTGTAAATTGTGCTAACTGTGAGATGTAGGCAGTAGTGTCTTGAGCTTGGGTTGGATCCTGATTAGAAAGCTCTGCAGCTAATATTTTAAAGAAAGAGTTTTTGTCAAACTCTGCCCCTGGTTTTACAATGGGTGTGCCATTTTCCGTTTTATTTCCCAAAACTTCTGATGTTACTTTTGTATTATGGGTTGATATTGGCATTTCATCATCTCCTAAACTAGTAAATCTATTTCATTGGAAGCTTTACCCTTAGCTTCAGGTGCAACATCCTCTTCAACTATATCCCCATGAGATCTTTGTCTACCACTTTCACTACCACCTTGTCCACCATTTTCATAAGCTTTACCCTGGTTATTTCCATGAGTAAAATAGGTAGTATCCTCTTCATATAGTCCTATATTTACTGATTGTATTTTTATGTTATTTCCATTTAACTTTTCATTTATATCCTTAAGTCCTAAAGCTAGCATCTCTACGGTTTCCTTTGACGTAGCCTTAATCATTGCTTTCAAAGCACCTTGCTCCATACTTACAGATATAGATATTTCACCTAATTCTTTAGGATAAATTTTTACAGTTAAATCTTTAACACCATTCTTATCCATATATGATAAAGCTTTTATTACATCATTATTTAGCTCACTCTTTGTAATAGCTATGGGTTTCTCACTAGACACTTCTCCAGATTTCAGTAAACTATTTTCAAATGATGACATAAAATCAGTAGCTCTTGCAACCTTTGAGTCCTTCTCTTCACCATTAATTACTTTGTTCAAAATAGCTGTTTCTTTTGAAAACTTACTATCTGTACCATTACTTTCTTTATTGTCTTCTGCTCCAGCTACTACCCTACTTTTATCTATCACTTCAGCTTCCATACCTATTCTTCTAGGTATATTTAAAGAAACATCTTCTTTATTAACATCCTTCATTGAAACTATTTTCTGCAACTGACTTACTAGGTCATCAGGCTCTATGCCTTCCTCTGATGTCAGTAATTTCATGAGAGCTTCACTATTACTTTTTAACCCTGTGAAATCATCATTAATTAAAGTGAGTAACTCTGTAAGTTTATTTTTCTTATCACTATCTAGTGATACTTCATTTAATAGTTCTAATAAATTATTTGCCTTTTCTTCACTTCCTAAAATCTCTAATAAAGATTGAATTTCCCCTTTAGCTTTAGTTCCACTGATAATATTAGTTGAATCTAATTCAGCGTTAGCGGTATTCTCCTTATTCAAAAGAGCTAAAATATAATTTATTAGTGACTGCATGTCTTCTGAGGTATTCAATTCTTCACCTTGATCAACTTCCTCAGAGTTCACTATGTAATCCTTAGAAGGCTCTTTAACTTTTCCCTGTTCATTAGAAGTTACTGATTTAGTTTCGGTTTTATACTTTTCATAGTTTTTACTGTAGTTTTTAAGTTCTTTTGAAAATTCATCATTAAAATATTTATTATTATTTCCTTCAGACTTTTTAACTTTTTCACCAATACCACTACCTTTATACAGGTCATTTCCAACACTAACTTGTGCCATTTCCATCAAATTTATCGCCTCCCGCCTTCACGTAAAAATCCATATAGTGCAAATTCATCATTATGAATTTGCTCTATCCTATTTTCTTCCTTTATAAATGCTGCTCGATCCTTATCTTTTAATATCCCTACTATCTTTTTGTTTACTTGAGCAGTAACTAACTCTTTTCTCGTAGTTTCTACTCTTTCTTCATCAGTTTTAAGTTTTTCTTTTGTTATACTAATAGTACTATTTAATAGATTCAAATAATGATGCTGAATTTTTCTTTCAGTTACACTCATGTTATTATTCACAGTAGAATATCTTTGGAAGTTATCTTCTAGACCTTCAAGCTCTGCTTCTACCTTGTTCTTCTCCCTTAGAGCTTCCATAAAAACTATTTTCCTACTGTCTTCTTCTTTCTCTCTTATGTCCAACAACCTTTGCAATTTAAATTTATAAATTTGTCCCAAAGTCTACACCACCTTTATTTAAACATATTAATAAGCATATCTTTACTTTCTTCAAGTTCACAAGCTTCTTTTATTTCTTGAGTTAAAAATCCATTTATACTATCTATATACTCAATGGCCATATCTATTTTGGAATTACTTCCCTTTACATAAGCTCCTAGATTTATTAAATCTTCCGCGTCTTTGTAAGATGCCATTAAATCTCTAGCAAGAGAAGCTGCCTTTATATGAATTTCCTCAGCAATTTCTGGCATAAGCCTAGATACGCTCTTAAGCACATCAATAGCTGGATAATGATTTTTAGTAGCTAGGTCACGACTTAATACAATATGTCCATCTAAAATACCTCTTACTGCATCTGCGATGGGCTCATTAAAGTCATCTCCATCAACTAGTACAGTATAAAAAGCTGTAATAGATCCTTTGTCAGACATTCCACTACGTTCAAGAAGTTTTGGTAACATTGCAAAAACCGAAGGAGTATATCCTTTAGTAGCTGGAGGCTCTCCTATAGCAAGACCAATCTCCCTTTGTGCCATAGCAAAACGGGTCACTGAGTCCATCATAAGAATAACCTTTAACCCTTTATCTCTAAAGTATTCTGCAATAGCTGTGGCTGTAAATGCCCCCTTTAGCCTGACAAGGGCTGGTTGATCAGAAGTAGCACATACTACTACGGATTTTTTTAACCCTTCTGGTCCTAGATCTTTTTCTATGAAATCTAAAACCTCTCTCCCTCTTTCGCCTATTAGGGATATCACATTTACATCAGCCTTTGCTTCCCTTGCAATCATTCCAAGGGTAGTACTTTTTCCTACCCCTGAACCAGCAAAGATACCAATCCTTTGTCCTTCACCACAAGTAAGAAATCCATCAATGGCTCTTACCCCTGTAGGAAGGATTTCTTTGATCCTTCTTCTCTTCAATGGGTCTGGTGGCATAGCTTCCAAAGGATAATTCTTATAAAGAGTTAATTCCTTTTCATCTAAAGGATTGCCAATTCCATCTAAAACTCTTCCTAAAAGTTCATCTGAACACTTTATACTTAGCTGCTTTCCTGTTCTCTCTACTCTGCATCCTGGAGATATGCCTATTAGGTTTCCAAGGGGCATAAGAATTAAATTACCATCTTTAAACCCTACTACTTCACAGACTATAGTATTATTTTCTTCATTATATATATGGAAAATCTCTCCTACAAACCCCTTAACTCCTTTTACTTCAATGGTAAGACCAATTATGTTTTTAACTACGCCTTCCATATGATTAAAATTTGTTTTATTAATATTTTTATCGATGTCTTCTATATTCAAATTAATCATAATACCATCTTCCTCTATGCTTCCATGAGAATTTCCTTTAGTTTCTCTATGCTTCCCTTAATAGTAAAGGTGGTTTTTCCATCATCCTTATCAACAACTAGGGTTCCATCTTCTAAATAATTATCTTGTAAAACCACTATTTCTCCTCTGATGCCTATACTATGTTTGAATTCTTCTATCTTGGCCTCTATTTCTTCTAAATAGTTAGTTGATACCCTTATAATTATCATCTTGGCATTCTTCTCTTCAGATAGGATATCGAATAATAATTCATTTAGTGCATCCTTATTCTCCAATTCCTTTTTGAGCATATTTTCTACAGCATTTATAATAATTTTTCTAATACCCATTTCCTTGGACTTAAGAAACTTATCATACTCTTCCTTAGCTTGATAAAGAATAAAATTTGCATTTTGAATTATTTCTTCACCCTTTTTTACACCTTCATCATAAGCCTTATCATAACCCTCTTTATAACCAATGCCATGACCTTCTTCATAACCCTTATTAAACCCATTTTCCTTGGCTTCATATATGATTTCTTCTACTTTTTCCTTTGCATTAGCAAGAATATCTTCAGCTTCTATATGGGCATTTTTAACTATTTCTTCACCCTTTTTCTTTAGCTTTAGATACTCCTCCATATTTAGGGGGCTAGAATCCTCTAAATCCAAGGTCTCCTCTACTATAGGAGCTGGCTCTATATAAAATTCTGTATCTATTACCTTAGTTCCGCTTTCACATACATTAACACTTTTAATTACCCTATAAGATGACTGCATCGTCTCCGCCTCTTACAATTGTTATTTCTCCAGCTTCATCTAGTCTTCTAATTAATGCGACAATTTTTTGTTGAGCTTTTTCAACATCCATAAGTCTTACAGGTCCTAAGAATTCCATATCTTCCTTTAATGTAGCTGCTGCACGTTTTGAAAGGTTTCTTGATATAGTTTCTATCACTTGTTCTGAAGTACCCTTTAGAGCCATACAAAGCTCCTTATTATCAACCTCACGTAAAATTCTTTGAATTTCCACATCATTGATAGTGATAATATCTTCAAATACAAACATAGATTCCTTAACTTTATCTGCAAGTTCCATATCTTCTCTTTCAAGACCTTCTGTAATATTTTTCTCTGTAGTCCTATCGACTTGGTTAAGTATGTTAACTAAAGATTGAACTCCTCCTATGACAGTGCTTTCACTAGTAACCACTGAAGATAACTTACTATTTAATACCTCTTCAATTTCCTTCACTACTATCGGATATATGTTACTCATGGTAGCAACTCTAAAAGCAACTTCACTCTGCAATTCAGATGGAAGTGCGGACATTATCTGACCCGCTTTATCCGGCTGTAAATGACAAAGTATTAATGCTATAGTTTGAGGATGTTCTCCTGAAATTACATTCATAAGCTGAGTTGCATCAGCTTTTCTAGCAATAGAAAAAGGTCTAAACTGCTGTGAAAACTCTGTAACTCTCTCTAAAATATCATTGGCCTTTTGACTCCCTAAAGCTTTAGATAAAACGCTTCTAGCATACTCTACTCCACCTTCAAGAATATAATCCTTAGCCTTATTTAATTCCATAAACTCATCTAAAACAGCTTGTCTGTCTTCAGCTTTAACCGATGACATATTAGCAATCTCATAGGTTACCTTTTGTATATCTCTTTCATTTAATCTTTTTATTATTGCTGCAGATGCATCTGGTCCCAAAGAGATAAATAATATTGCTGCTTTTTGAATACCGGTAAATTTTTCTGTTTTAGCCATTACTATCTCCCTTCTTCATCAGTCATCCATGATTTTATAATATCAGCTACCTGTTCTGGTTTCTTTTCTGCATATTTTTTAACTTCTTTCATGACTTTTTCTCTTTCAGTTTCTGCTTCTAAATCTAAATCTTTATATAAATCTGCCACTGTTTCTAAAGTTTCATCTCCTATAACTACATCTAGTCCTTCTATAGCCTCTTCATCTTCTTCGTCTTCTTCTTTTCTCTTATTTCTAAGAATAAAAATAAATACAATAATAAGTATAAGTGCTATAACTGCTCCTGCTCCTAAAGCAATAAGCTTAATCCTTCTAGATTTTGCTTCTGCTTCCTTCATAGCGTTAATTTCTTCTTCCGCTTGAGTTTTATAATCATCATTAAAATCTAAACTTTCAACTGAAATTCCATCACCTCGATCTTTATCGAAACCAATGGCATCAGAAACTAAATTTTTTATAGTATTTTTAGTAGCATTATCTATATCTCCATTAACAACTACAGATGTGGTAATTCTCTCTACTTGCCCCGGAGCCTTTACCACTGTTTCTTCACTTTTAGAATTATTAAAGTTTCTAGTTTCTTCAGAATAACCTGCTTTTTCAGTGTTTTTTTCTGCATCTTGTGCATTAGTCATATTGTTATCTACAGTACTTCCAGAAGTATTTTCAGTATCTTTACTATCATCTTTAACGATATGTTCACTTACTACCGCCGAAGTTTTCGGATCATATGTAACATTATTCTGCTTTACAGCATCAAAGTTAAGCTCTGCATTTACAGATACTTTCACATTATCTTTGTAAATTGGCTCTAGTACATTTAAAATTTTCTTTTCATATTCTTTTTCAACTTTTTTAGTTGAATCAATTTGGTTTTCTGTGCTAGTAGCCTGAGTTCCTTTTTCATTATCAAATAAACCTTCTGTTAATAACTTTAAATTGTCTGATACTATTGTAACATCTTCCTTATCTAAGTTTTCCACACTGCCTGTTACTAGGTGCACAATAGCCTTAACTTGTTCTGGTGAAAGTTCATTTCCTGGTACTAACTTTACCGTTACTGAAGCACTGGCAGGAGCTGGTTTAGTTACAAAGGCTGAGTTATTAGGTAAAACTAAATTTACCTTTGCTGCTTCAACTTCCTCAAATCCCTTTATAGTTCTTTCTAATTCTCCAGAAAGTGCTCTTTGATACATTATTCTTGACTCTTCATCTGTAGCTCCTATGCTACCTTTATCAAAAAGTTCAAATCCTTGACTTCCTTCTGTTATTTGCACCTCTGACAGCATTTCCATTCTCAATTTGTCTACTTGAGACTTTTCAACTAAGATTGAATTTCCTTCTATTTTGTACTTAGTTCCTTTGCCTTCTAAATTGGCTATAATCTTTCCTGAATCTTGGGAATCCATATTTGAAAATAAAACTGTATACTTTGGTTTAAGTGATACATAAAGTAGGGTTCCTATTGCTAAAACTGTCACCACTGAAATTATCACTAAAGCTATCTTTCTAGTTTTCGACATGGAATTCCACTTATCTTTTATCTTCTTCATTAGCTCCGATAGCTTACTCATCTAATCCTTACCTCCATTATACTTGCATATTATTAAATTCCTTATAAGCATCAACCAGCTTATTTCTTATTTGAATAGCAAGCTCTAAGGACATAGATGCTTCTTCTGTGGCTAACACTACTTCATTGATACTTTTTTCTCCAGCAATATATCCTTTTATATTATTATCTGCTTCCACCTGCAAATCGTTCACTTTTTGTAACTCATCCTTCATTATAGCTGCAAAACCTGTGCCATTTGAAGAGCTATTCTCCTCAGTATCCTTTTCTTTTACCCCATAAATTTGTTGTAATTCATTTTGAAAAATTGTTGCGTTTGGTATGTAACTGTTTATCATAAAGTACTACTCCTATCCTATTATTTACCTATTTCTAAAGTTTTTAAAAACATACTCTTTTGTGCATTCATTGCATTAACATTTGCTTCATAAGCTCTACTTGATGCAATTAACTCTACCATTTCATTTGAGATATTTACATTAGGCATAGTTACAAATCCTTCTTCATCAGCATCTGGATGACTTGGATTATATACTTTAGTAAGCTCTGATTCATCATCTTCAATGCCTACTGCTTTAATGCCATTTAGCTTATTCTCTACTTTTCCAGTGCTTCTATTGTAAGCTTCCTTTAAATTTTCTTGAAAAACAGCTATTTTTCTTACATAGGGTTTTCCATCTTCTCCTCTAGTAGTCCCTGCATTAACAATATTAGATGATATAGTGTCCATTCTTAATCTTTCTGCTGTAAGCCCACTAGCTGAAATTCTTAACCCCCTAAATGCCTCCATTTTTAGTTCCCTCCTTTTATAACTCTACTTGTACTGTTTATTTTTCCACTGGCAAATCTAACTAACGATTCATACATCATGGTATTAGAAGCTTGACTTGTCATTTCAGTTTCAATATCCACGTTATTTCCATCTTCTCTCATAGACGTACTGTCATCTCTTTTAACTTGTACATCCTTACTTCTCATTCCTATATGTTTTTCATTTGTAATTTTTAACTTATCACTAGCTGTTGACTCTTCCATAACCTGTTCAAAGGGAACATAATACCTTTTATAATCTTTCATATTTACATTTGCTATATTATTAGCAATAACCTTATTAGCCTCAACGGTTACGTTCATAGATTTTTTTAGCAACCCATATACTTCATTTTGCGACATTTTATACCTCCACATCCTATAAGAACATACTTATTGTTTATAAATTAGACATAAACTTTAAATTCCCTTCTTTTTTTGTTAGTTACACGAATTATTATTTATTCTTACATACTTTAACCTTACTTTTAATAGAAATACTTCTACAAATTTCATCATTAGTAAAACATATACTTATAAACTTTAAATAATATTGGTTGCATATAACTTTATATAAATATTAATTGTAAAATGCAAATCCAGTAAATGTTTACAATATAATATGCTCCATAAAATTTATTGCAATTCTTATGAAAAATCAGAAATTTCACACAATAAAAAGCTACTCAAAAAGAGTAGCTTTAAATTACAAAAGGTTAGAATAAAAGTATTATTTACTTCTATAATACCTAAAACAAAAAGTGTACTTACTCTTTGGCAACTGGCTGGCATCCCCTAAGGCTTAGCCCCTATAGCTTTGCGTCACTAACTTTCGTGAGTTTTGCGTATTAAATTTTTCACATATTTGCATTATATACTATATTTTTCTTTCATTCAACATTTATACTTAAAATTATTTATTTTTTGCTTAAAATTCCTTATTTGCTACATGAAATTACTTTTTTTATTTATTAGGATATACATTGCTTAATATTTGCAAAATATCCTTTGGAAATTGGTTCGTTTGAGCCATCATTGCCATACCAGATTCTACCAGAATTGAATTTTTAGAATACTCAATCATTTCAAACGCTACATCAGTTCCAGTAATGGTAGCTTCTGCTCCCTCGATTTTACCAGATATGTCATTGGCATAATCCACTGTAGACTCCATTCTATTACTTAGAGCTCCATATTTTCCTCTTCCAGAATTCAACTTATTTATGGCATCATCTAAGCGATTTAAACTATCATCTATGTTGTCCACACTTATCTTATTGCTACCATCAGCATTCACAAGTCCTAATCCTGAAGATGTAAAATTACGTGTTGGTAGTTTAATTACCTCTCCACTAGTTGCTCCAATAAGTAGATCAACTGTATCACCTGGATTATTTTTATCTGCTAACAGCTTTACACCATTCATTTCTGTATTATTAGCGGTAAAAGTTATATGTTCTAGATTTTGGTCTATTTCCTTTTGAATAATGGCTCTATCTTCCTCCGTAGTAGCTCCTCCAGCTTGAACCATAAGTTCTCTAGCTCTTTGTAAAGACTCACTTATATTTTGCATACCACCATCCATAGTTTGCATAAGACTTACACTATCTTGAATGTTTCTAGTAGCCATTTGAAGCCCTCTAATCTCTAACTTCAACTTTTCGCTCTTAGCCTTAGCATTAGGATTGTCTCTATAAGTCTGTATTTTAAGTCCTGAGCTAATACTGCTATAAGACTTAGATTGAGCTGCTAAATTTTTAGTATAACTATTTAATATCCTTACAGAGGCCATATTTCTACTTAATCTCATTATCTCACTCCCTATGTGGGCCAAATCCCCACCAAACTTTTTATATTCTTATTATCGAAGTGTCGTGAATATACTTTAGTTACTGTGGGGTCAGACTCCTTAACTAAACTGTAAATTTATTAATAATACCTTGTAGCTCATCTATAATGTTTACTAATCCTTCGCTGCCATTTGCTATTTCTTCTATACTTGCTGATTGTTCTTCTATGGCTGCTGAAGCTTCCTCAGTTCCAGCCGCATTTTCTTCCGCTATTGCTGATAAATTTTGCATTAGATCTACGAGCTTTTCTTTATTTTCATTCATTTTTTCTGCTGATTCATTAAGCTTGTCTATGACATTATTAGTTATTTCTATAGAATTTGCTATCCTATGAAATTTTTCTTCTGTTTTCTCTACGCTTTTAGATTGTAAATCTATTATGCTTTTCACTTCTTGCATTCTATTTACTGCATTTTCAGATTTTAATTTTAATTCTTCCATTACAGTTTTAATTTCTCCTGTAAAATTATTAGATTCTTCTGCAAGTTTTCTTATTTCTTCCGCTACTACTGCAAAACCTCTTCCATGCTCACCAGCTCTTGCTGCTTCAATAGCTGCATTTAAAGCAAGAAGATTTGTTTGTGCAGATATGGATTGAATCATTGAACTTGCCTTTTCTATTTTTTCTGCACTTTCATTATTACTTATTATAATTTCATATACATCTTTAGAAGCATTATTACTTTCTTCCGTTTTTGATACCAAATCTTTTAATATAATAAAGCCTTCTTCTTTTTCTTTTTCTATATCTTTTGCAGCTTTATTTACTTCCTTTGTATATTCCTTATTTTCTTCTAATAAATTGCCCATTTCTTCTACACTTAAAGCTGCTTCCCCTGTATCTTGAGCTTGGCTACTTGCTCCACTAGCTATATTTTCTATAGTTCTTGATATCTCTTCAGAAGCTATAGCTGATTGCTCTGATGTTGCTGTTAATTCCTGCGAAGTTGCAACTACCTTTTCTGCACCTTCTGAAGTTTTTAAAACAAACTCTCTTACATTTTTCTCCATAATCTTAAGAGAACTTACCATTATACCTATTTCATTTTTTCTTTTTATATATTTTAATACCTCATCTTTTTCATCAAGTTTAAAATCTAAATTTGATTGTTTTTTTATAGTCGTAGTTAAAGCAACTATAGGTTTTGTAATTGATAGTCCTAAACCATAGCTTATAGCAATAGATATAAGTAATCCAATAATAATTATTATAACTACTGATTTAAGTGTAGATACTACCCCTTCATTATATATATCCATAATAGATTCTATAGATTTCCCAACATAATAAATACCTATAACTTCTTTATTATCTCCTATAATAGGAGCGTACTTTGTCATATACTTTTCACCTAAAATATCAGCATCACCCAAATATGCATTTCCATTTGAAATCTCTTTGTAGGCTTCCCCATTGGAATCCAATTTTGTTCCAATAATTCGGTCTCCTTTTTCATCTCTAATTGTAGTCAAAACTCTTACATAGTCATCGCCCGACTTAGCAAAAACAGTGGCAACAATGTTAGAACCCTCTGCTAATTCATCAATATACTCAAATCTTCCATCAATTGGCTTACCAGAAGAGTCTGCTAGTTTTCCTTCACTATTAAGACTTAATGTTCCAAACTGCTTCCTAAGATAAATATCCAACATATTATACCCTGAATTTATTGTTTCTTCGTACTGTTTGTTGATAATATTTTTAGTAACGTTAAATGACTTGAAAAGTCCCATAAACATCATAGACAACGAAATAATTATAATAATAGTAAGAGTAATAGTAGTTATTTTCCATTTTAAGCTTTTCATAAATTTAATCCCCCCTGTCACAAAATTTTAGCAATATATATTTAAAATTAAAATTACTTAAATTATCGATATTTATAATAATAACTTTATGGTTTTTAAAAAGCATTAACAGCTATATTTAGCCATTAATGCTTTTAACAATTATTTTTATCCGATGACTACCAGCTCTAATATATCTCTTAATTCTATTAAAGCATCATCATAATTTCTATTTCCATAAACCACCACTGCAACCGCTAAAGCTCCTTTACCCTTAATAGAATTTAAATACTTTAAAAGCACCTTAGGCACTCGCCCTGCATAAACTGGAACTCCTACAATAACAATATCATTTTTAGAAAAAGATACTGATTTTTCCCTTGTCTTTGGCAATGTAAAGTCGATATTATTTATGTTTTCCTTTATGATCATCGCTTTTGAAAATCCTTCTGCTATACCAGATGTTACTTTCTTAGTTGTATGTGTAGCACTAAAATATAATGTATTTAGTTTATAATGCGAAATTATCACCTCTTAATGAATGTCGGGTGTGGTATCATACCACATAGTAACTATATATTTTCACAATGAGTAAGAGATTCATAAAATCCATAGCTTATTCTTAATTTATCTTTTATTCAAATTTACTATATTACCTTTTTTTACAAATATAAGTATAAACACATTATTTAACCATCCTTCTTTTCAATCATATAGAAGTCAGTATATTATTTTATACTTCAATCATGATGTCAATAGGCCAAATTACATAATTTAAAATACAACATTATAATTTAACAATTACCGCTATAGTATCCATTAAAATATTATTTTTCATAAGAACGTTTTTAATATTTTCATCCTCCACTTTATATCCAGTAGTCATAAATATTTCTTCTACTTTTAAACCTGATTCATATACTACCTTACTAATTGTATATGGCGTAAACCAATATCTGTGATCAGAATTTATACATTCGTAACCACTCTGAGAAAATATATAATTTTCTAACCTTAATGCATTTGGTACAGTTATAACCAACTTTTGCAAAGAGCCTTTATATAAGGTTTTAATTTTGCTCAAAAATTCAACTGGATTATTTACATGTTCTAAAATTTCACCAATCACCATGATATCCCAATTGCTATTACATATCATATCACATTTCTTGCTTATAATATTTTCATAAAATACATTAGAAATTTTTAGCTCTTTATTTATATAATCTATTGCTTCTTCATTTATATCAAACCCAATACATTTTTGAGAAACATTAGTTAATAAATCATGTAACCATAAATTGTTTTGTCTTTTAGAATCAATTAACTCTAAATGATCTGCACATCCTAAATGTATTACATTTTTATTTTTACAAACTTCTACTAAATAAGATATTCTATCAACAATTTTCATATTATTATTTTCTACATATACTTTTAATCCTGATGAAAACTTATCACCTGATAAATAACTATGAAAATTAATTGCATTAATACCCTTTATATATGAATCATCTATATTTTTTTTTAAAATCATACTCTCAATCACCTTCTTTATTTTTTCCAATTGAAGTTCTATGCTAAAATTCTTTTCTATATAACTTCTATACTTATTAGAATCATAGTCATCTTTAAGAACTATGTTAACTGCTTCATCTATAGTGTCCCATATATATTCTTCAGGGTATAATTGCTTTGCTCCTACAAAACTATGAATTATAGGTTTTATTCCNNAATTTTTATCTTCTAGCCATTTTGAAATATTATCTTGCCATCCATGATAAATAACATTATTCTCTAGTCCAAATTCTTTTATCTTTTGGTCAAAATATAAAATATACCTTTCATCTTGAAAATCCCCTGCTATATGAAGCTTATATCTATTATCTTTATCATATATAGCCTTAAAAGTATGCAATAGCAGCATAGGACCCTTTTTATAATTTATATATCCAACATAAGCAATATTAAATCCTGGATTTCTTTCTATGAGATTATATTTATTGACATCAACTCCATTATGAATGACTTCAACTTTAGATAAATCTATATCTATTTTGCTCAATGCATGCTCTTTAATATGATGTGCAACAAATATAATTTTATCAACATTATCCCAATTTATATTTAGAATATAATTCGTAAAAGCCTCATAACTATGTAATCTGCAAATTAACTTCTTTTCCTCAGCTAATCTATGTCTACTTCCATATTCTATAAGTTCGTCACACCACTCAAACCAACATATATCAGCCCACTCCATCCCTAAGTCAATTTGATTATAATTGTTAACTACAACCTTTACAACTATAAACTCTTTTTCTAATCCATTTATAATGTCTCCCAAAAAAGAGTCCATATCTTTTTTTACAAATACTATAATTTTATTAAATTCATTTACTTTTCTTGTATAATGTATATTTTTTGTTATCTCTTTAATTGATTCTATTAATTTTTCATCATTACAATATGTGATAGATGTATTATATAAAGAAAGAGCTTTTGAATATTCACCCATAGATTCATATATATATGCTAAATTATAGTTTAAATCGAAATTATTAAATTCTATTTCTAACCCTTTCTTACATATATCTATTGCCTCTTCAAACCTTCCTACCATAGATAATGCCACTGTATACATTGAATATATATCCAGATCTTCTGGTAAAGATATGATTAATTCTTTTAGTACTTTTATTGCTTCATTGCAATAGTTATTATTAATTAAATTCTCTATTCTCTTTTTGACATTTACTATATTATCACTTACCATAGTTCACCTTATTCTTTCTTTACTCTATATATTAATATAACTTATACCTCAACATTTAATATTTAAATTTATGATGCTAATTCAATATTATTTAATATTAAATTTTTCCAATTTATAAATGGTTCTATGATATTCTTTGAATACTCATTTAAATAATATTCTTGTTTGCCATTAATTTTCTCTATACTTAACTCCAATCCTTCAGCGAGCTTATTCTTTTCTTTTAATGTTATTTCATTCAGTTTTCCAGAATGTGCTTGTATTACTTTTTCTGCCATAATGAAACCTTCTATAAAAGCATTCATTCCATCATTAAATTCTTCATTAAATTTAGAACTCTCTAATCTCTCCTTACCATAATTTATATATTCATCCATAGTGCTTAATAATTCAACTAGTTCTTTATTACAATTATTCATTTAATTTTCCTCACTTGCTTTAAATTTTATAGTATAATTATCGTTTTTATTTAAAAAATCTTAATAGAGTTTAGATTAACAAATAAATTATTATTCTATTTTACAATTAATTATGTACTAGACATCAATATTATCTATTCTTTCTATGGCTAGTCTATATCCATATGTTGCAGATAAATTATAGTAATATAGTGCATTATCTATATCCCCTGTAGTCTCATAATACACACCTAAATTATATGCTGCCTTAAATGTTCCAAGCCCTACTACAGTATCTTCTAAATCTTCTCCAATTTCTAAACATCGTAAATAAGATTTCTCTATAAGATAAAGATGTTGACCATAAGAACTGACATCCGATAAAATCAAATTCATATAAAATATCCCACAAGCAAAATTAAAGTCTGTATTATTAAAATACTTTTCTCTATATTCTTCAATAATACTTAGTCCAACAGAAAATTTTTCTGTGTTTAATGTATTATATATATATAAAGTTATAAAATTTCTTGTATATGCATACTCACCTTTAGTAAGTTTATAATATTTTTCAAAATATTCATCTGCTTCTAAATACCTTTTAGCTACATGCAAAGTTCTCGCTATTTGATATAGTATATAATGATCTGTAGGATTGTTTTCTAACTCTTTAAGTAAAAGTCGTAAATTTCTCTCTGATTTATCTCTCTTAAAATATCCACTATGATTTACCTTAAATTCCATATTAATACGACATCTGTTTGTTTCTAACTGTTCGTGAATACCTCCTTTATAAAGTATCCCTTTAGGATAAAACCTAGATACATACTCTTTAGAAAAATTTATTTCATTACCCTCCATAAATTTACTATAAATTTCTATCTTCCCTATACTATTAGGATTATTAGTTGCAAATTCTATTAAAGTTTCTCTACTTCCAAATTCAACTATTTCATCAGCATCTAAAACTAATATCCAATCACCACTACATTTTTCAGCAGCAAAATTTCTCGCTAATGAAAAATCATCCTGCCATTTAAATCCGTATAACTTAACTCCCATTTCTTCAGCTATACTCATAGTGTTATCTTCTGAGCCAGTATCTACCAATACAACTTCATCTACAATATCTTTAACACTATTAATACATTCTGTTAAAACTTCCTCTTCATTTTTAGCTATCATAGCTAAAGATATCTTCATAAATAATTCCTCCTAAATAGTCTTTAATCACTATACATTTATCTTCTATATTGAAAATAGGTAGCTAATTATCTAAGCTACCTTAAGTATTTTCGGAAGGTTTTCACTAATCTTTAATATAATTTAGTAAATTCCATATCATATATTTTTTCTGTGGCTTTTATAGCTCCTAATTCACTTAGATGATCATAATCAATAAAATCATTATCATCAAATTCTGAATCATAACTTAAATCTAGCACCTTAAATTTAAAGCCTTTTTTCTTAATACAATCAAGGACATTATAAAGATCAACTTGAAAATTTTCATCTATATAATTTGTATAATACTTAGTACAAGGAAGTATTATTATGTTTGTTAATATACTTTTACTATTTAAATATTTAATAAAACTCTCTAATATCTCTATATTTTCTTTTCTTGTTTTATAATATTTTATTAACTGATTATGTTGATTAGCTCTAATTTTACCATATTCAATATTGGTATTTAAATTTATATTCCTAAATTCCACTCCATCTGGTAGTATATTAGATTTTCTATTATTGAATTCATTAAAATACACTTCATTTCCACATTTATATATAATCCTATAAAAATGCATTTGGAGATCAATAAATTTAATTATACATCTTAACACACAATCCTCAATAAAACTTAAATCAAAAATATCTTTAGATTTACATTCTACATAATTATGTTTTTCATGTGTTATTGGATAATAAACATTTTCAATCTTACTTCTTTCATTTACACTTTTTGATAAATCAAAATATAAAGAATAATATCCTAAACATATATAGCATTTTTTCACTGAAAGATTATCTTCAATTATATCTTTTGAAATCATATAGGAATAAAATAAATCTTGGCTACTTAGACATAAATTTTTACAATTTTCTTTTAAAACTCTTTCATCTATTCCAAACATACCATATGACAAACCTACTGAAATTGATTCGATATCACTTTTTTTTGACCTATCTATACTATTTTTTAAAAAATATGATTGGTAATTTAAATAATACTTCTCAGTAAATGTTTCAAACAAATGCTTGCTTATATATTCATAAGAAATAACATAATTGTATTTCTCCTCAATCTTGTATTTCTCTATATCTTTTTCATAGCAAATTACTATATTGAAAATTTTGTTGCCAATATAATTATTATTCATATTATTATAATCTTTAAATCCGTCTAAAAAGTCTAGTCTATCATCTATTTTAAATATAAAATTATATCTATATTTACTCTTCAATTCATATAAAAATTCTTCCATACACAATGCAATATTATTGACATGTAAATTAACTTCATCTTCACTATATTTATTAGAATTACACCATTTAATGAACATAACCAACTCTTCTAGTAATTTTATATACGTATTAAAGCTTTGATATCTTACTTTATTATTATCCAAAAAATTTGCCAAATCATTCACCAAATTAAAAAGTCTATTCTTTTCCAATTTGATAGTGTTTATCATATCTTCTAATTCGCAGATATCTTTTGAATATCTTAATATATCATTCATAATAGCAACACCTCAATGCACTTATATCTACTTGGATTCTTTTAATTTATTATTAATAATTAATAATAATTCAGTATCATTGCACAATCTTCTAGCCAAATCATAACATTTTATGGCTTCTTTAAAGTTCCCCTCACCTTCTAATATACACGCTTTATTGTATACCAAATCAAATGAATTATTATCCATACTCAGACCTTTATCTACTTCTTCTAATGCTTTCTCATAATTCATATTTAAAAAGTATATAACCGATGTAATAGAGAAAAACTCTAAATCCTTTATATTGTTATATTTTTCCATTTTTTTGAGTTCCTCTATAATTTTAACAGCTTCTTCAATATTGGTTTCCATTAAAACTTTTAAATTACTCTTAATAGCAAGTATATGATTACTAAATTCCATTTCTCTTCTATTTTTTTCTATAGTTTTTACAGCATTATCTCTAGATGAAATTGAAAACATCTCTACTTCATTATTTTCTAGATATAGTCCTCTATCTAAAACCTTCAAATAGTTACTTAGTTCCTTATTGCTTTCTTCATAAATTTCTTTTTTCCCAAGTGATAGACCCTTTAAGTATATAAAGTCTAAAAAATTGGGAAAACCATCTAATACTCTATTGCATATATATATGGTTTTATCAAAATTATCATTTATATAATAAGTTTGCGCAGCAGTTCTATAATATTTCAAATCATCTTTACTATGATTCTTACTATCTATAATATATTTCATGTAATAATCAACTTGAATCATAGCATTATTATAATCACCTATAGAATTATAACTTTTTGCTAATTGAAATCTATAATAGTAATTATCTGGTTCTCTTTCTAGCTCTTTTTTTAATATAGTAGCTGTTCTATTAAATTTGGCAAGTCTCTTTTCTTCATTCATAATATATCCATAATGATTTATTTGTATGTCTGAATACATTATAGGCTTCTTAAATATTGGTTGGTTATGCACAGCCCCCGTATATTTAAAATCTCCATCATTCTTAAATATTAATGGAAATCTAAGTTCAGAAAATTTATCTAACTTTTCATTCAAATAATTTCTTAATTTTATATATATAGTGTTGTAATTTCTGTACTCTTTATTTTTAAACAAATTTATAAGTCTATCTACACTCTTTTCATCTATAGTCTGATCCGCATCCTGAATAAAAATGTACTCTCCCTTTGCTATAGAAATACTATAATTTCTTGCCTCAGAAAAATCATCATTCCATTGTTTATTATAAACATGCTTTGTATACTTTTTACAGATATCCACAGTTTTATCTATTGAGCCCGTATCAACTATTATTAATTCTATACTATCCTCATTAATTAAAGGCATCATGCTCTTTAAACATTTTTCTATGTTTTCTTCTTCATTTTTTACTATCATACAAATGCTTAATAAAATATTTTTATTCATATTTTTTCTTCCTTTTACAATAAAAAGGAGATTAAACTCCTTTTATTTTAAATTATATTATCGGTACTAAATTTCTTAACCTATCCATATTATCATTAATTCCTTTAGAGTATAACTTTTCTGAATCAATTTCTAATATAACAATATAAGTATTCATTGCAGATAAATACTTCTTATTTGTTTCATATATATAACCTAAATTATATAATAAATCTATATTTCTAGGATAATATTTTAATCCTTCTTTTAATAATTTCTCAGCCTCGAATATTTCATTATTATAAAACTTTAATGTACTCTTAATAGATAATAACTCAACATCTTCCTTTATATTATACAACTCTTCTAATTGAGCAAATAACTCCATGGCTTCTCTAATCATATTACTATTAATTAACGTCATCAGATTTTCTTTAATCTTAATTATATCATTATATAAAACTAAATTATTAGATTCATTGCAGTCTGGCAATAGTATAGAATCTTTTATGATAGCAACTAAATTACTAAACTCGCTTTTAATTTCAATAGCTTCCTTTAGCTTAGAAATCCCTTTAATCACTTCTCCATTATCAATATATCTTCTAAATTCATCACTATTATCTACAAAATCCATGTCTTCTTTAAATTTATCCTGATTTAAATTTTTAATAATCAATCCATATTTATTTAATAATTCGATTATTTTATATTTATCAACTAAGTATGCATTAATAAGCATATCACTTTTACTAAGTAAATATTTAATAATATAAATCATATCATCTCTAAAATTGCAACTAATAATTTCATCTATAGACGAACTATTTAATGTATTAATTAATGGAACAACGCAATTTTCAATATTAATAACTTTATTACTTTCTTTTCCACTTTCATCAATGAAATCAATCAAATTTTCAAAAGCATTTTTTTCTTCTTTTTTTACTTTTAAATCTAATAACTTCTTTTCTTCATTACTTAGTGCATTTATTTTTTTAATAACTAATTCTTTGTCTATATCATTTGTTTCACATATAGACTTAGAAAGTAAGTACAATAATAATATTTCTTCGTTTCTTTCTTTCACTTTATTAATTGTTTTATCTAAAGAAGAAAAATCCTTAAGAATCATATATACTTTCAATATTTCACCTAACATTAACATAAATGTATCCGTATCTTCCATTAGTAGATAAATATACTTATCAATACATTCTAATTGATTTATCTTTATTTTAAATCTTAAAAGCTCTCCAATTACTCTGTACCTATGACCATATGAAAATATTTCCAACCCATTAGTGCTTGCATATTTCTCATATTTGAAGTTTTCTAAATATTTTAGATACAAATTTAAATTTTCTATTGCTTCATCCATATTTCCTTCGATAACATTGCATTTTCCTTTTAAATAATAGCAATCAATTAATTCATTATCTAACTCTTTCATTCTTTCACAATAATAAATACATTTATCATACTCTTTTGCATTAAAATATATAATTGTAGCATTGTGATAATAATTTATTTTAAAATTATCATTAACTTTTTCTGTTTCCATTAATGATAAATAATTTTCTAATTCAATTACAGCATCTTTAGTATCTCCATGTATTTCATAGCTTCTACTAAGCTGATATATATAATAAATATTTTTCGGATCTTTTTCTATTTCATTTTTTAATAAGGTAGCTGTTCTTTTAAATTTTTTTTCCTTTATATCTTCTGTCATTATATATCCATAATGAAGCATATATATTTCTAAATTCTTTACTGGTCCTTTATATAAAGGTTGATTATGAATTTTGCCTTCATACTTGAAATAACCATCATTTTTAAATATTAAGTTTAAAGAAAAATATGTATATTCATTTAAGTCCTCATTAGTAAAATTTTTATAAACTAATGAATATGTATTAAATTTTTTATAGTCATTACTACTAAAAAGTTTAATCAGTTTTTCAACCTCAACATACTCCATCTCCTGGTCTGCGTCCATTATAAATATGTATTCGCCCCTAGCAAGAGATATACTATAATTTCTTGCTTCCGAAAAATTATTATTCCACTGTTTAAAATATATCCGTTCCGTATAATTCTTAGCAATTTCTACTGTATTGTCAATAGATCCTGTGTCAACTATTACCAATTCTGCTAAATTAGAATCTATTAACGGCTTTAAACTTCTTAAACAGTTGTCAAGGAATTTTTCCTCATCTCTAACTATCATACATATACTAAGTTTATATTTTGTTTTTCTATCCAATTCCTTAATATTCCTTTTTTTATCCATTGTATTGCTCCTTAAAATTATAATTTTAAAGAGGGACCTTAGCCCCTCTTTAAATAATTACTATCTTAATAATTGTAGAACACCTTGTGGTGCTTGATTAGCTTGTGCAAGCATTGCTTGTGCAGCTTGGTTAAGAATATTATTTTTAGAGAAGTTCATCATTTCTTTAGCCATATCAACATCTCTTACTCTTGATTCTGCTGCTGTTAAGTTTTCTGATGTATTGTTTAA